>CAJUDQ010000004.1:0-33569 GCA_910585215.1 uncultured Lachnospiraceae bacterium
CTTCCGATCTTTTTTATTATATCATCAAGAGGCGTTTTATAACTGGAACCAAAAACGCAGGATTTCAAAAACAAGATTACTAAAATAACAACTATCGCAAGAGATATTGTGTTTGGATTAATTTTTGAAAAAATCCTATCTACTATTGTTGGATTATTATTCGACGCGCTGTACTCTTGATTCATATACGGTTCGTTGTTATATTGATAATATTCTTGTCCACTATACTGCTGATTATTTATATCTGTACTGTTTTCATTAGCAGCCTGTCCACAATTTTGGCAAAACATACTGCCTTCTGGTATTTCCTGTCCGCAATTTCTACAAATCATAGATAACTCCTTTTTTATTGTGAAATAAGGCTACTGAACTTCAATATCAATAACCTTATTTGACATTGATTTTTATAAATAATTTTTCTCCTGAAATTTTAATTTTTTATATCTGCAGATTCTGCATTCTTGAAAATTCTTTCATTACTACATAGTATCTTTTAATGCGTGAATACATCTCTGAAATTCCTTTACATTTTCCATACTATAATTTTTTACACTAAAATAAACATATCCACCTGCATAATCAATACGCATACATTTTTTCACTCTGATAAAATAAAATATAATAGGAAAAATTGCCATAGTTATAAATGAGCTACCCGCTTCCACTGATTCCACAGATATCAATGCACCTATTACAAACATAGCTAATGCCAAAATAAGAAGCATCCTTGGATGACTATCTTCAATTTTTGTTGCAGTAATATCTCTAATATCTACTTTCTTTTCCATATGTATTGTAGAAATTAATCCATCTGTACAATTATAGTACAACCTTCTGTTTGTAAGTACAGCTCTTTCATTCATAAATCCCTCATTTGAAAGAATATTCATAACTCTGCCATTTTTCAAAGTTGCAATTACCTTTTCATCTGCATTTACAAACCCGTTTTGTCCCTGTGGTATATATGTACTTTGTGATTGTGCAGCTTGTGATTGTATATCCTGTGATGAATAGGTATAATTTTCCTGTGAATAGTTTTGTTCATTTATACCAGCAGCATAACCATTGCCAGTATAAAGAGTTTGACCGCAATTTACACAAAACTGTGCATCTTCATTGTTAGTTGTTCCGCAGTTTTGACATATCATGTTATCTGTCCTCCTAAAATTTTTATATTTTCAATATATTTTAAATCTTCATTTGTATTTTGACTATTTTTTCTATTGCTTTATAGAATACCCATTCCATGCTTCTTTTATCTTTTCTTCCAGATTACTATCTTCTCCCATATAAACTACATTATAAGTAACTTCTTTCAATATATTTTCTTTATCTTCATTTTTACCGCAGGCCCCAAGCAAAAATATCATAGTTATTTAGAAAAAATAATAATTTTTTTACCTTTTTAATATTCATATAATTTCTTTACCTCACCTGTATGTATATTTCTTGTATATACCTCCGTTTTATTCCAGTCATATCCATCCCGCCATCCCATACTAATCTCTGCGTTATACGTACTGTAAACAATTTTATAAAAAACCTGATTTCCTATCTGTTCGATATCTTTTATCCTGACAGCAGCAGTTTGATCATTTATATAATCATTCGATGATATTAATGTAACAAGTGTCCCTTCTGTATCTATATACATATAATAATTCCCTGCTTCATCCCAATACGGTTCTCCCAGTTTTTTTGCCTGTTCTATTTTCACTTCACCATTTTGCTGGTATACATAAAACAAATCCTCTGCACTGTTTGCCAATACTTCACAGTTTCCGCCGCCCACAGGTATTTTACAGATATTTCCGCCCTGATAAAAATGCCCTGTTCCGGCGATATTTCCGTAGGAAAAATAAATATCCCCGTCAAAAACCTGCAGGCACTGTACTTCCGCTTTTCCTCCGTCTTCAAAATCATAAAGGTCAGGATTTGTATGTACCAATTCAGTTTTATTTAACTGTAAATCTGCTGCCCAAAGGCTTATTTCTCCGCGCTGCCCCTTTTTTATATCTTCAGTTTCTTTTTGATAATAAATAATACCGTTCTCATAAGCTAAATATAATACTTTCTGGTCGACTGCCGTTTTTTCCTCCGGTTTTTCAGGGTGAATAATATACAAATCATTATATTGGCTGCCGTCTGCCTGTGTCAAAAAAAGAATTACATTTTTTTCTTTATCCACAGCAGCTATCTTTCCAATACCCAAAGAATTTATTACGGACATATCCCATTTTCCATTCTTCTGTTCTATCCATTTTACTTCCGTATTGTAGGTATATTCTGTAAAAGAAAGACTTTCAAAGTATAACCTGTCATTTAAAATAAACAGATTTCCCATAGCACATGCACTTAAAACAACCTCCTCGCTGCCGTCTTCTTTTTGGCAGATAAGTTCATTCTGAGCAGTAGAAACCGGATGATAATTTGCCAAAAGAGCCTGATGTTCAAAACTTCCATTATTATACTTCCAATAATACAAATCACTGCCATATTGAACCACAGTTTTTCCATTATTTTTAATTTCAGGGATTTTCGCTATCTGCTCTATTTCTTTTTCTGTTTCTTTTTCCGTCTGACTTTCATTTTCCTGCTCTGTTTCAGAGATTTTTTCAGACGTTTTTTCCTGTTTTTCAGATACCTTATTTACTTCTGTTTCCTTTTTGGCATCACTGCTCTCACAGGCAGATAAAACTAAAGCCATGCTGCAAAGAGATACCCACAATAAATGTTTCTTCAAAGGTTTGTCCTCCTGATATTTCTGTAATTTATATTTGAAAAAATATATTTTACATTTTATCTCGAATCTGTCACTGCAATATGTGACAGACAGATATTCTCTGTCTTTGTTTGTCACATACTGCAATAACATATCATCTTATTCCTGTTCTGTTCCGCTGTTATCTCTGCTTTGCTTCTTTTTGTGCTTTCTCCACACAATCAGCAGCACAATCATCACTGTCAATGTCAGAGCACCTGTAATCACTGCATAGATAAACCTTCTGTCAGCCAGAATAATCGTCAGCCTGTTTGTAGATACAACAATATTATCAAAAGACATCACATCCATCTCGTTTCCTGCTGCATCCTCACAGGTAATCCTTACACTCATTCCAGTCCCCTCCGGCAGCTCAAAACTCAGTTCACCGTTATTTTGCTCTAGCAGAGTCACAAGTTCCTCACCTTCATAAACTATTGGAAAACCATCTATCCTATCGCCGTTCTGGTCAAATGCTTCTATTGTAATTTTCTGCAGCTTTCCGCCATCATCCTTTGGAATTACAGTTACTGTCTGTCTTTCCACCTGATATCTTCCATTATTCTCAATACCTGCGACTGTCACCACCGGCGCAGTTTTGTCAATAATAAACGACATATTTGTTCCTTTAATATCACTGTATGCTGTATTTCCTGCATTATCTTCGGAATAAATGACAACCTTATATTCACCTTCTCCTGCAAATAATTCTTTATGGATAATATAACGCACAACATACCATTCGCCATTTCCACCGGATATTTCCATTTGATAATCCGTACCTTCAATAAGTTTTTTTCCGTTTAATTCAATATAACTGTCCAATGTATCTACATTGGTTTCAACAATTATAAGGTCCTCGTCTATCTCTTTGATATAATACTCTTTTGCCACTTCGTCTGTATAAGAATCCAACATATACACAGAACCTCGTCTATTGACGGAAAAATTCAAAAAGGAAATTCCCTCTGAGGCATCCATGCTGCTTTCTTCCTGACCGGCATCATTTAGATACACTACTTTGTCAAATATATTTCCTGCCTTATCCCTTGCCGTGCATGTCAGTGAATAAATACCATCCTGTTCCAGATTCTCCACAGTATATATCTGACCGTTTTTAATATCCTTCCTCTGATTTATCTCACAGTTTTCTGTTACATTTCTTCCGTCAGTCATTTTAGTCACACTGAGCTGCGGCGTAAATACATCAAAATTTGTGTCTGTACAAGTGATTTCAAACCCAATTGTTTCGTTATTATTCGCAGTATTATTCCTAATTCCCCGTACCTCTATTCTTGGCATAGTCTGGTCTACATAAAACGTCTGCTGGGTAAACTGCACTGCCTGATTGCCCGCCATATCGGTATAAGACATATTCATACTATAATATCCGTCGTCTGTAAACTGCACCGAAGCGGTATGTATATCCCCGTTATTGCTCCAGCCTCCAATAGAAGGCGCAGTTTTTTCCACTCCATCATCCGAAGCAGCCAAAGTGATAGTATATCTTCCGGTGTCAAAATTATGCTCGGTAATACTTATGGTTGCAGTTCTGACTGCATTGTAATAATTATCATTCTGTACAGAATTATTATCATAGGTGACATTGATTAGCGGCAGAGTTTTATCTATAGTAAACTGTTCCGGTGCAAGTGAATTTCCGTAATTTGCAGCAGTATTTATATTCCCTGCCAAATCTGCATACGAAATCGCAAACACATAATCTCCGTCGGCCGAGTATGTAATCGTAGCTGTATGAACTGCATCGTCTCCATTTCCTGTACCTGCAAAAGAGCTCCAGCCGGATACTGATGGTATTATGCCGTCGGTATTTGTAATCGTAATCTGTACATCGTCGGCATTAAAGTTTCTTTCCATAATTCTGATTGTTGCAGTTCTGTCGGCATTAAAGTAAGTTTCTGTCCCAAAAGAAACATCTCCGTTATTATTGTCATAACTGATATCTATCGATGGTTGTGTAACATCAATTTGAACAGAAGTATAGGCGCTTGACGTATTATCTGAATTATCCTGCGCATAAACAACGATTCTGACGTCATTGCTGTTATTTAAATTCCTGTCTACTGTAATCTGCCCGTTCCAGCGCTGTAAAAGCTGCGATTGAAGTGTCTGTCCCGCTGTATAGTCAAAAGCGTATAACTCTCCCTGCTGTGTTACAGTTCCCATATTCTGAATTTCATAACGAATGTTTTTCAAACCAGAATAAGAACCATTTATGATTGGGTCTGTTACTGTAATATCTACTGTGACATCTGTATTATAAATATTGTTTACCGGCTGCACAGGAGTAACTGTAATTTCCGGTGCGATACTTTCCTCATTTGGAGCAGTTGCATCTACAATAATTCCATCAGAACTGATAAAGCTGATATTTCCTGATCGGTCTTCTATCCTCAAATAAACAGAAAACATCTCATCCGGCTTTATAGAAAATGCACGATACTCTGTCCATAAAGAATCGTTTAAATCAAGAAGCTGCTGTCTGGTCATAGCCGTTACTGCTGGTGTTTTATAATATTTCACACTGTATACTGAACTGATCCTGTCATCTGCTGAAGCTGTGATATTGACAGTGCTGTTTGACCAGCGATCAAAAGTAACAAGCTCTGCCAGACTGTTCCAGCTTCCAAAGCCGGATACGCTGACGGTTCCTGTTGGCGCGGCGCTGTCTACCGTAAATGTATAGGGTGATGCACTTTCATTTGTATTAATTTCTGAGGCTGTATGGCCTGTTTTATCTGTGTAGGATATTGCAAAAGTATAATTTGCATTTCCACGGTAGGTAATTTCTGCTGTATATCTAGTTGCATTTCCATTTGCGGAGGCCTTGGATTCTGTCCAGCCGGATACAGTGTAATTGTCGCTTCCCACATCGTTTCCTGCCGCATCTCTGGCTGTGATAACAATATTTTCAAGTGCATCTCCACTGTCAAAGGTATCACATCCTTCCGTAATAACGACAGTGGCTGTTCTTGTCCGAGCAAAATATCCCCGTCCGTCAATCGTTCTCACTGGTGTATTGTCATTGTATGTAATACTGATAGTCGGTGCAGTTTTGTCAATCACAAAACGATTGGCATCCGCCACATCTGAATAACTGACATTTGCGGGATTTTTACAGATATCTTTTCCTGTTATGGAAAAGGTATAATCTGCCTCCGCAAGAAAGGTAATATCTGCCTGATATCCATTATAAGCTTCATTCCAGCTCCATAAAGATTCCAAATTCATAGTATGCGCATTTTCCACATTTTTTTCCATGTCATTGCTGTATGCGCGAATATCAGGTAAAATATAAGTATTCGCATCATTATCTGTCGCATTTAATACCAGACTTGCATCTGCGTGTTCCGGCATATATTTGTCTGCATATACAAAGCTTAAATCTGAAACAGTAATATGTGCAGTACGGTTGTCCCTGTAATATCCGTTTGTATATTCCGGTTTTGTTGTATTTGTGCCTTTATTCCGGTCGTCGTAAGTAACTGTTACTACTGGAGCTTCTGTATCAATTACAAAAGAGTTCCAGTCTTTTATATTTTTTTCCGGCAATATAGTTTCTTCTGCTGATGAATCTATATTAATATATGAAAATTCTCCCTGTCTGCCATATATATCCGTTGCTGAATTTTCATATTTATAAATAGCATCCTTTTCGAAATTAATATCTTTAAGATACACTCCATTTTTGGTATCAAAATTCCAGCCGGATTCTTTATAAACATCTTCTGCTATTTTATCCGTCTCATCTTTCGCAGTAATCTTAATCTCTACTCTTTCATCCGGAGTTACAGACATATTACCTTCCTGTGAATTTCTTTGACGGTCTTCATATACGTAACTCAAATCAGATACTTTTATTTGGGCTGTTCGCTGTCCATTATAAAAATAATCAGAAACCTTGTAGTTATCATTATAAAGAACAGTTATTACCGGAGCCTGTCTGTCAATTACAAAGGAGCCATAATCTTCTACGTTCTGATTATTTTTATTCTGATACTTTGTCTGAATATCCTGTCTATAAATATTTTTACCAGAAATATTCCATGAATAAATCGCATCACCGGTATAAATAATTTCCTGTATATAAACACCATTTTCTCTGTCAAAATTCCAGCCTTTTATAGAATAGCTGTCTGTAAGCTGTTCCGCCTTTTCGTTTTCTGCTGTAATCTGAATTTGAATTTTATCTGCTGCAAGAGAATCCAAATCTTTCTTTTGACTGTCCTCATATACAAAACTCAAGTCCGAAACCATAATGGTTGCCATTCTTTCTCCTTTATAATAATGATTTTTCAGCTTGTTTTCTGAATTATCATTATATGTAATATATACATCAGGCGCCTTTCGGCTGATTACAAACGAATCATAATCTTTTACATCTATTTGTTTATCATCGAGAATATTTTTATAAACTATAGTCGCTTTATTATCATAGATATCCGCCGAAGCTTCTCCATTATTTAATATCGAAAAAGTATAGATAGCATCTTTTTCAAAGCAAATAGTTTTTTTATAAACTCCAGACAATAAATTTGATGAATCAGACTTTAAAAATATCCATTTTTCCTTTTTAAATGCATCTGTAACCAGATTTCCTTTTGCATCTTTTGCTGTAATTTCAATCCAATCTGAAATTCGATTTTCGGGAGTTAAATTCTTTGATTCTGCTAATTCCTCTTCATAAATATAGCTTAAATCTTCTACTATAATATCCACTGTTCTTGAATCTTTATAGTATCTGTCTTCCTGTTTGTTAGCATTGGAATCATGATAAATAACTGTAATCTTTGGAGCTGTTTTATCAATTACAAAAGATTTTCCATCCGAAACATTGTATTGTATATTTTTATTTTCAGATTTTATACCACATAAATCCTGTATAAGTGATAAATCAAAGCTATAAATCGCTTCTCCATTAAATTCAATCTTTTGCTGATAAATACCATTATTAAATGACCATTCTCCTTTTTCGATAATATCCTCTTCAATCCTGTTTCCTTTTGTATCTACTGCCGTTATCTCCTTTTTGATTTTCTTTTCCAGAATATCATTTATATTCTCTTTATTTCTGGATGCATATACAAAGCTTAAATCTGTCACATAAATTTGAGCTGTTCTCTTTCCATAATAAAAATGGTCTTTCTTTTTTAATTCATTTGTATTATCATAAGTAACCGTAACCTGTGGACCTGTCTTATCAATCACAAAAAACTGTCCATCTGTATCTGTGTATGTAATCTCCTCTTTGTTAGTCTTCAGTTTGTTTTGGCATTTATCCTGAGCTTGAGTAATATGAAAAGAGTAAATTGCTTCTCCCTGATAGCAGATGTTATATTGAAATACCTTTTCATCTTCAACAAATGTCCACTGCCCATCTTCTTTATAAAAATCAGAACTATTTTCTAAGATTTCAGTTTTTTCATTTTCTAATTTAATTTCCCAGTTGATATCAAAATCAGATTCTTCAATTTGCTTTGCTGTCTGATAATAATAGTACAAACTCAAATCTTGAACAGAAATAGTTGCCGTTCTATCTCCTTTATAATATCCATCTGAAAAATCAGTTTGAGATTTATTTGTGTTATCATAAGAAACAGTAACAATTGGAGCTGTTTTATCAATCACAAAGCTTTTTCCATCTGTGATAGCATTTTGATTTTTATCAAAATACTTTATCTCTTCTGGTTTTAATAATTCATTCTCGCAGATATCCTTTCTGCCTGTGATTTCAAAAGTATAAACAGCATCACTTTTATAAATAATAGTACTCTTAAATATTCCGTCAGTAGCCTCCCATTTGGAATTTGATATTTCCAAAGTTTCACCAAACGGATTGTCTGCTTTAATATCAAAACAGATGTATTTTTCTAATTCTGATAAGTCTTTTTTCTCTTTATAATAATAATAACTGAAACTTAAATCTTTCACAGATATAACAGATGTTCTTTCTTCTTTGTAATAAGATTTCTGAACCATATTTACATTGTCATAACACACCGTTATTTGTGGCGCCTGCCTGTCAATTACAAAAGAGTTTTCATCAGATGGATACTCTGTTTTACTTTTATTTCCTCCGATATCTGTATAATTTATATTCCATTCATAGATAGCATCTGCATGAAAGGTTATTGTATATGAGTTACTGTCAGAATCCCATTTGCTGATTGTATAGATCGGAGTATCTTGAGTATCTTCTATTTTTACCTGAAAGTCCTCTGTAGCAGCAGGAATCTGTTCTTGAATCTCCTGAGCCTTTATGATATCTGTATATTTCTCATTTTTTACACCCATTCCATTTACAATCGCTTTGCGAAATTCTTCCGGATTTACAAAACTGTAAATCGTTTTTTCTATCTGAATTTTCGCTGTGCGTTCTTCTTTATAATAAGGCTTCTTTGGCTGATCATCATTATCATCATCAATATATTCAACTGTAATCGTTGCAAGCTCTTTATCAATTCTGATAATTTCTGTACGCTTGTCTGTACGCTCGACCATATCTTCAGTCTGTACCGTAATTTTATACTGATTTATCTGATTTTTTTCTGTTTTTAAACCTTCGATATTTGTAGAAAGCAAAGTACTGTACATATTTTCTTGATCACCTTCTAAAGCAGTCCATTCAGGCTTGCCAATAAGATTTGAAATATCTTTATAATTCTTTTCTTTAAAATCATATTTCTCTATTTTGATTTCAGTTTTTTCTTTATTAAAATTTGTTTCCTCAATTTGAAAATTTATTTTTACATTATCAGAAAACGTATATACATTAATTTTTTTACCTTCTATTTCTTCCTGTTCATCAATAATACGTTTAACATCTTTATCATAAGTATAAGTAAATTCTTTTATATCAGGATTTTCCTGATCAAGAAGAATACCTGCTCCATTATAATAAGCCTTATTTCCTGCATTATCTTCTATTCGATAATATATATAGTAAGCTTTCGGGTTCTCTTGTTCTGGTAATGTTACTATAAATTTCTGGTCAGTAGATTCAGTATTTTCATCTTTCCAATCTGTATCATCAAGCTCTTCAAGTTTAATTGTTTCATCCAGTGGACTATTTACTAAATAATATTTAATATCCTTTACACCGGACAGATTATCTTGTATATCAGTTAAAATAAATTTAGATGGATACTTCTCTCCCATAATTTCAAAATAAGTTGATAAATAAGAGGTTGTTCTGATTTGCTGGATTAAATTATACGTTTCCAATAATAGTGGATTTTTATCCATATAACGATATAACTCTACATATCCAACTGCTGTAGGCGGGGTTGTATCTATACTAAATTCAGCTGTTGCTGCCTGTTCTGTTATATTTCCACATTTATCTGTGTAGGAAATATTCAGATTATAATGTCCATCACCTTTAAATGTTACAATATAAGCATTTTTTAAAGTACCATTTTCGCTAATTTCATAAAATTGATTTTTCTTATCATTGATATCAATCTTTTGACTGTCTTTGTCTGTCACAGAAATCCCAGCTTCAATGGCAGCTTTAAAGTTTTTCATATCTAAAGAAGATTCTTCTGTTACAGAAATTTCTGCTGTTCGCATTTTATAATAATTTCCTACAGGATTTTGATTATCTGTAAATTTAATGGAAACAACTGGCGGATTTGTATCAATCATAATTGTCTTTTTGTATTCCACATTATTTCCTGCATTATCTGTATAAGTTATTTTTATTATATATTTATCATCTGTATTGCTTCCTGCTGTAAATTTTAATGTAGTTTTATAATCAGTTGAATTATCACTGGTTTTTTTCCAGTTATTTTCTCCATAACCATTATCCGGACTGCTTAATAAAACCTCCTTCTCTTCATTTTTTTTAATTGAAACTATGCTGTTATCTTTATTAAATCGAACATCTTCAATAGCCAAAACAGCTTCCACATCATCGCTAAAAAAAGTTATAGTATCGTTTTCCCAACTATGTGTAGGGGTAAAACTACAATTAATAACAGGAGATTTCTTATCTATAATCACTTCTGCCGTTGCTGTAGAAGAATGGCCTGCATCATCTGTACAAACAAGTTCTATATTATAAGCAATATCCTCATTCTCGTTTGCCGTTAAATCAAAAGTCAGTTCTTTGAGATTATTTTCCTGCAAAATTTTAAAATTATTTTCCGACTTACCATTTATTTTTAAAATAATATTATCATCTGTCAAATTTGTTTCTGTAATAACTGCCTTTATTTTCACATCCTTATTAATTTCTATGGCAGAACCGGATATTGTTTTATATTCTCCACCATTGTCTATACTATAACTAAGTACAATTTCCGGTGGTGTAACATCAAGCTTAAATCCCAGTCCGTCATAATAAGAAATATTTCCTATATTATCTTCAAGCCTGTAATACATATAATATATACCGTCAGTATCTTTTGATACACATAAGTTTGTATGATTAATATCTGATATACCGTTTATCCAGCTTGTCCACTCTGTAAGTGATTGATAATCCTTCTTTTCTTCAAAAACATAATAATCAACTTTTGAAATCCCTGAATAATCATCAGAAACATTTTCAAGACAAAATTCGGATTTCTCAGTATCGGATAAATTTGTAGCTAATTGTAAAGATGTATTTCTTAAAAGCTTTTCCAACAGCCCACCATCTGTTCTTGCACGTTGTGAATGAATATCAGGAAAAAAATTAATAAAACAGTCTGCCTTTGGTCCTGTATTATCAATAAAAAATGTATTGTCGTCCTCTGTACTTCCTTCTATTTTAGAAAAACTGACAGAAGCAATATTACCTGATTTATCAGAATATTCTATATTATTCCATAAGTATTTTCCACTTTGTACAAATTCTATATTGTAAGAATTGTCAAGTTCATTCCATTCTGAAATTTTCAAAACAACAGTTCCTTTTTCATCTGTGACATGATAGGTTCCATCTTCTGCTTTCTCTGATAAAGTAAGAGTTAATGGATTATTCAAATTATTTACTGTAGTGAAAGATATACTTTCTGTAATTTTTTTTCTTAAAGTATTTATATCTATTCTGTCGGAATTTTTATTTGCTTTAAGAATTGCTGTTCTTTTCTGATAATATTTATTATTTGGATTGTTTATATCTGTATATGTATTTCCGGAATTTTCATAAGAAATCTGTAATTCCAGTGGTTCTATGTCTTTTGTTATATCTACAGGAGTATTTTCTGTTCCTAATACACGACCATTAGAACTATTTACATATTGTATACTTAACAGCTTATTATCATTATTATAAAATTCTATTCCATACTGTTCTGCAAAAAAGCCACTTTCAGTTTTAATACAGACTTTTTTTACATCAGAAGATATCTCTTCAATTTTATCTTCTACTAAAACATCTCCCTTTATTTGATTATCAACAGCTTCATATATTTTATATATAATATCCATCGTTTCTGTCTGCTTTTGTGATACATATAATGTGATATATGGCAATTCTACATCTATACTTTCAACCAATTCAATCTCTGATAAGGTTTTATCCAAATCAATTATTTCTGTAACAGGATCATACTCTGTATCTCCGCTGCTCTCAAATTTATATGAATAGCTTTCATTCACATCCAGATTTTTTAACGTAACAGTCAGATATATATCATCTGTTTTTGTTGAAATTTCTATTCCTGATTCATCGGAAAGTTCCGTTTTATCCTCTTTTCCTAAATTGTCAAGCTGCAATATTATTTCATTATTTTTATCGTATAAAATAAAGGAAAATATCTCATCTTTTAATTGCGTCCATCCTTTAAATTTATATATTACTGTTTTTTTCTCAGATGTATTATCCGTTGTTTCTTTTTCGGTATTATCTGTTATTTTTTCAGTATTATCAACTGTTTCAGTATTTCTGCCAGGTTTACTGCTATTCTCTCCTTGCACTCCTGCTGCTGATAAAAAGCTTTCCGGCAGCAACGCTGCCAGCATAACCACTGCCATAATAAGCGCAAGCCATCGTTTCTTACTTTCAGCCATCGTTTTTCTCCCTTTCTTTTCTTCCTTGTTTCTATTTGAACATCTATCTGAAATCTATTTGAATATGCATCTAACTATATTTTATCCAGCTATTTCATCTGTATGGATAAAAACAATTCTTTGAATTTCCTTTGCAAATCCTTTTTTCATACCTGTTTGAGATATTTCCAGTGGCTCTGTTTCACCTGCTGCAAATATTGTATTTTCTGTCAACAGTGTTGTCTCACCTGCACTGAATCCATTTAACACTGTAGTTTCACCTGCATTTTCAAAAAGTACCGTGGTTTCTGCCGTACTGCCGGAAAGCACGGTTGTTTCATTTCCTCCAGTTATTCTCTCTGTTTCTATTTTTTCTGTAATTACCGTATTCCCTGTATAATCCGAAATAATTCTTCCTGATGGAGAAATCCTGTCGGTTTCCTCCGAGCCGCCGCCAGAAATTTTTTCTATTTTTGATTTTCGAATTTCTATTTTCAAATTTTTGCTTTTTCACTTTGTTCATTCAGATTTTTAATTGCTTTCTTTCGGGATAATCCTGTGATATCCCCAAATGCTCTGGGAATTTTCAGTGCAAAAAATAAAATCACAGTCAACAGAAAGAGGATAATACATGCCGCTAATGCAATATAAAACATTAACTGGTATTGTTCATATGTCATTTTTGTCCTCCATTCTGCTCCTTTTTCGCTGTTTCAACCCTTTCTTCCGCCTTTTCTATATTCTGACGAAGCTCCTCGATTTCTGTCTGGACTGCTGGATATTTCGTATTTTCATACATTTTGTCTGATTCCTGTAGGATATCCTGTAACAAAGACTTCATATCTTCTTCTGGAATTTCCGAAAAATATTTTGCCTGAGTATCAATCGTATTCACCGTTTCCCGCCATACCAGACGTTTTGTATCTTCATCGCCCATACCTGATACAGTTTCTACAAGCTGTTTTATACTTCCCCACATAGTGGTATATTCTTTATTCATATCATCTATTCGCGACTGACCTTCATATTTGCTGATATTCTGCCGGCATTGTCCGATTTCTACAAAGATAGAAGATGTACTGTCATAATCTACAGCGTCTTCAAACCATTCCACAGCATTTTTATAACGCTCGTTTTCCACCTCATAATCATACCAATATGCCTTTCCTATTTCATAACAAACCTCCGCATATTCCTGCGGGTTTTGTGACTGTAGTTCTTGAAGCGGTTTTATGGTATTGGCAAATCCCTCATCATTCTTATTGTCAAGACCAGCTTTCAGCTTTGTAATATTTGAAGACTCCTCTCTTGTAAAACTGCCCGTTCCCTCGTCTTCTGACGATTCCAGATACATTTCTATCATTTTTAAATATGCATCTTTGCGTGATGGGTCTATTTGAACTGCCTCTATATAAAGGGCTTCCTTTTCATCCTGTGTCAGCGTCGCTACTGCCGCCTGGTCTATCAGATAATCATAATTTTCTTTCAGGCGGTTTTGCGCACCGTTATTTGCAGCCATAGCGGTAATACCTGCTCCTATCGTAAACAGGGCAGACATTCCGAAACCAATCATTCTGCGCCACTGTTTTTTCAGATGAATAATATCGATACGCTGGTAATTTTCTAAATCATACAGCAGCTCTGCACAGGACTGATAACGCTTGTCTGGTTCGCGCTGAATGCATTTTTGAATAATTCGTTCCAAGCCATTTGAAAGTGCGGGATTAATTTCACGAATCGGACGGATTTCATAAGGCGGAGCAGACGGGTCCTTTCCTGTTACCAGATGATACATGGTAGCCCCCAGACAATATACATCTGTTCTGGCATCTGTTTTTCCGCCAAACTGCTCCGGCGCGGCATAGCCAATTGTGCCGAAACTAATTGTGTCTTTTACATTAAATTCTTTAAATTCCTTTGCTGTACCAAAGTCAATCAGTGTAATATGTCCGTCAGGTTTCAGCATTACATTGGCCGGCTTCATATCACGATAAATAATTGCCGGTGTTCTGGAATGTAAATATCCCAGTACATCACACAGCTCCATAGACCACTGAATCACGCTTTCCTGCGGCTGCGCTCCATATTCCTTTAATCTGTGGTGAAGAGAATTTCCCTCGATATAATCCATTACAATAATAAAGGAATCATCCATATCAATTACATCAATAATACTCGGCAAAAATCTGTGATGCAGCTTTTTTAACATTTCTGTTTCTACAATCAATCCCTGTTTGACTGATTTGAAATCATTGACACCTTCCTTGCGGACTTCTTTGATTGCCCATGTTTTATTGGCTTTTTCATTAATTGCCATATATACTACGCTCATGCCGCCGTGGCCGATTTCACTTAGTATTTTATATTTTCCGTCTACTAATGAGCCTATTTCAAGCATATTTACTCCTCCTGTACTGCTGTTTGGTTAATATGTTCTTATGATTGCAGAGGTAATATTATCCTGTTCATTCCTGCGCATATTCAGGTTAATCAAATACCGGATATTTGCCTTAGCCGTTGTAATGTCTGTCAATATTTCCGGCGCAAGCATATGATATATTTCGTCCTGCGTAATCACATGACGAAATCCGTCAGAACACAGCATATAAGTAGTATTCTGTTTTACTTCTCCATAAAACATATCAGGATAAACCTGCTCCGAAGCGCCTACGCATTGTAAAAGCACGCTTTTTCTTGAGTCTATTTCTGCCTGTTCCGGAGTCATATGTCCAAGCTCTACTTCTCTGGCTACAAAGGTCTGGTCTTTTGTAAGCTGGAGTACTTGATTTTCATGTATCTCATAAGCGCGCGAATCGCCGATATTCATTAAAAAATATTTGTTTTGTGTAAAAAGCATTGCCACAACTGTTGTTCCAAGCCGGATTCCGTGTTCTCTGCCATAATTCATTATTTTTTCATTCAAGTCAGATACTAAGGAAAACCATTGCTGACGCAGAGTATGTTCATACTGTGGCTGCTCTGAAAGAAAACTAAGCTGCTCGTCTGCCCACTGCTCAAAGGCTTTGATAACTGTTGCGCTTGCTACCTCTCCCTTGTCAAAACCGCCCATTCCGTCACAAAGCACCGCCAGCACAGCGTTTCCAATATGCGTTTCATATTCCTTTATAAGCAGGCTGTCCTGATTGGTCGTCTTTTTAATTCCTACATCAGAATCTGCTGAAATCATAAACTGCATAGTACTCCTCTCCTTTATATTAATACATCCGAAATTCAAATTCTTCGTTTGCAAGTTTTACAATCGAACCATGTGTAAGCAGAGTTTCGGTATTGCTTTGAATCATCTGTCCGTTTACATAGGTATGGTTTTTAGAATTTGTATCTACGATATAGTAGTCTTTTCCATTATTAATAATATTTGCATGACTTCTGCTAATTGCGGAATTATCCCCAATAAAATAATCTACATAATTTGCCTCTTTACCAATACGGAAAAACGCATTATGAATAAAAATTTTTTCACTGTTCTTTTTTCTTACAAGATAAGGCTGAGCCACAGCAGGAGCACTTAAAACAGAAGTTTGTCCATCCGCCATATTTGCATCTAATACTGTTGTCTGTCCAAAGTCTAAAGAACGTGAGGCATATTGCGGATTTTGGTTTTGTTCCTGCGGCATATACTGCGGATTTGTTTGCTGTGTCATGGTGTTTAGATTCATGCCGTTTGGCATACCACCTATTCCATTCGGATTCATGTTATTTGGCATACCACCCATTCCATTCGGATTCATGTTATTTGGCATACTGCCCATATTATTTGGATTCATGCCGTTTGACATACCACTCATATTGTTTGGACTCATGTTATTTGAGTTTATGCCATTTGAATTCACGCCATTTGGTATACTGCCCATATTATTTGGATTCATGCCGTTTGGCATACCACCCATTCCATTTGGTATCTGATAATTTCGAGCTATATTATTTGGTGGTACATTTTCTGATTTGTTCTTTTTGTGAAAAAGTCCTGACATTCCTCCACTCTTTTTCTGTGGTTTTTCTGTTTTTCCTGAAATGCCCGTATTTTGTGCCGGCATAGACCCGCCTGTCCTGAAAGGAGGAGCTCCTGGAACTGTATAACTTACCGGAGGAGGAGTCTGACCCTTTTTTTTCTTTTTTTCTGCTTTCTGCTTTTTCTGCGGTTTTTGATTTTGTGCTGCTGTTCTCCCAAATGAAGCAGAGTTTGGCAGCATAGTATCTCTTCTGGCAGGCTGATATCCTGATGCTGTTCCATGATTGGGAGGAATATTGTTTTGGTTTCCGACCGGCTGATTCGTATAATAAGTATTTCCAGTCGGTATTCCCTGCGGTTGGATTGGAGGCTGGTTTTGTATGTTATTATATGGATAGACGCTGTTATTTTGTATCTGAGGCGGCTGTAACGGCATGCCCATTCCCTGTGGATTTGCTCCCTGTTGATTTAATCCCTGCGGGTTTATTCTCTGCAGATTTTCCGCCACCGATTTAATTTCCTGTGATTCTCCATGCAGAACCTCTGTATAGTTTGGCTGTGGCTCTATCTGCTGACTGTTTTGAATATTTTGGATATTAATTCTTTTGCCGTTTAACTCGTCTATTGTCTGCATAAAGTTTTGAAGAGAAAAACTGGAATGGCTGTTCAGGCAGCCTATAATTTTCGCCACATAATCGCAGTTCTCTGTCTGGTCATAAGTAACAGAGAATATAATATTTTTAAAGAAAGAAACTACATCATTGAAATTCCCCCTCTGAACTGGCAGACAGATAAGTTCCGCCTCACAGGTAGTTACGTCTACATATATGTAATCTAAATCAAGTATAATGGTATTTGCATCCAGCATATATTCTTCCGCGGATAACAAAGCCTTTGATACGCCGGAAAAAACGCCAAGAATACGGTTTCTGCTTGCTGCGCCTGCTAGAAAAGCGGCAGCGGGCACCTTGGCGGAAATGTTATATTTTAAATATTTTTTATCATCTACCTGACTGTAAATCACAGGTGCAAGACCGATAATTTTATTATTGTTAATCATACCAAGGCTTAAATTGTCCACAATGTCTGTGGAATCAATTTCATATACCAAATAAGTACTGTTGCCCTGATTTTCATAAGTGATGTTTTTCATATGGGTAAGTCCTTTCTTTTCATCTATATAATTCTATAAAATTTATTTTATCTCTTATTGATTGCTTGTATATTAATTATAGAAACTTAGCAAATTCCATTTTTCATCCTTTAAAACATAACATTTTCCTAATGAGTTAAAATCCCTTGCATCCTCAAATGTCGGCTCTATTATCATATTGTTTTGAGTATCAATAAATCCCCATTTTCCATCCCTTTTTACTGCTGCAAATCCATTGTTAAAAGATCGTGCATCTTCATACTCCGGTTTTATTACAATTTCCCCATTTATATTTACAAACCCCCATTTTCCATTCTGTTGTACTGCTGCAGCAGTTCCATCTATAAATAACCTTGCATTTTCATACAAATCATCCGATACTGTATTTCCTGAACTATCCAACATTTTATATCCTGTTCCTTCGCTCGCAAATAACCTTTCCGAATTTGATACATAGTTATTTTCGTTTGTAATAATCATTGCATATGGGATATCATTCACATGCTCCATTACAGTATTTACGATATACCATGAACCATCTAAAACCGCCGCTACTCCGTCTGAAAAATTTGTGGTTTCTGTATATTCATCACTTACTTTCTGATTCTCCAAATTATAAAAAGCATATTTTTCATTTTCCAGCTTTACCCAAAAAATTTGTTCTGTAAGAGGTCCCAGTTCCACCACTGTTTCTTCTCCGTTATAATTTCTTCTTCTGTCTCCATTTGTATCTATCCAATAGAATTCATTGTCACTATTTATAACAGCGAAATAATCACTGGAAAAACAGCTGATTTTATTGTAATTACAGTTAAGCAGCAAATTTCCTGAAGCTCCTGTAATGCCATATTTTTCATTTTCAGACTTTACAATACAACAGTCATTATAATATTCTCCAACATCTATAAAATCTGTACTTGCCAATTCATAGTAATATTGTATTTCTTCAAACATCTCTTTTATTTTATTTGAATTAATTTTTCTCTTTTGAGATGTTTCCCTTATTTTATATGCCTCCTCATATTCCTTTTGCAGAATATAATATTCTATGGTATACTCATATGCGAGCTGGTCTTTTGGATATTTATCTAACAATTCCTCATATAAATCCTCTACATTATTTCCCTGTTTCGTATAACAGTCAATAATTTTTTTATCCAGTTCCAAAGACGGCTGAATATCATATGCTGCTCTATAATAATTGATTGCATCTACATATAACTTCTCTTCCATACAATATTCGGCGCTAGAAATATAAGCTTCATAATTATTTTGAAGACTTTTTTTATTTCTCACAAAAGAAAAAACAGACAGTGCCATTATTACAACCAAAGCCGCAGGTATTAATATTCTATAACTCTTCATTTTTTCATTCTATTGCTTTGCGCAATTCTCCTTCCTTGATGCTTATATTCCCAATAAAAATATCGATAAATAGGTTCCTGCCAATATTGATGGAGCAAATGGGATAACATCCTTTTTCCCTTTTTTTCCAGTTATAAGGAAATAAACTGAAATAAAAAATGATACAAACAATGAAAAGACAACTGCTGGTATAATTCCACTATCTCCTATATATAATGCCATTAAAACCAATAATTTTATATCCCCTATGCCAACTGCATTTTTCATAATAAAATTCAACAGCATACATATCAAAAATATAACAATAGCAGCCAGAAACTCTGCAAATAATATTTTTATCACAGCTTTTTTGTAAAGAATAGTCTCAGCAGTTAAACATATCATTCTCAGATAAAGTCCTGCCAATAATATTTTATTTGGTATTTTCATATATTTATAATCAATATAGCCAATCGGCCATAAAATACTGATTAAAGCCAATAATTTTATATTCAGCATCCATGAATTACCCGTATAGATAAAAGACAAAAGTATTCCAAGTATAAAATTCAGCAAAAACAGACTTCCCGCATATATCTTTGTTTTTTTTCCGTATACATATTTTTCTTTCTTTGTTTCTTGTTTATTTTCATATTCTTTTTGATATGATATTAGATAAATACTAAATATACTTAAAAATATAGCGCAAATAAGGGTGATGATAATTGAAATTTTCATAGTTTTCTCCATTCAGCTCCTTGATGATACACCTTTTCCCCATGCTCTTGTAATTGCTGTTGTCTGAAATTTAAATTTATAGCTGATATTTAAGAGCTTGATTACTTCAACTTCATAAGTGCATACCAGCTGTACCCTGTCTGTCTGGCCATTTGCAAATAATTTTGTTCCTGAAAAATCCAATCCATTTACATAAGACTCCTCTGCTGGAACTACATGCTGTCTTGCTAGATATTGTTCCGCTGTATCAGTATCAGAAGAACGAAGATTTTTACTCATAAATGCCTTTCCCATCATTTCTGCCAGTATGGATTTCGCTTTTTCTGAAAGTTCATTTCCCGCTAATGATATAACACCAGTCATAAACGCCTGTGGGTCTGATAATTGCGCTGACCAATCCTTATAGATTTTCTGCGCTTCTTCTTTTGTACATGTAACAGCCTGATTTGTACTTTCGTCTACATTTTCAATTTTTTGCAGGTATGCATTAAAATCTCCCTGATACTCGGTAAGGTCGCGTACTCCATCTCCAGCGGGTATCCATGAATTAGTCATTGTCTGGAGTCCCTGTAATGTATTATCCATAGAAACTCTGACGCCCTCGCTGCCATTATATAATTTCTCCTGTTCCTCATTCAATCCTGTCATCATATATAAATAAGAATACTGAGAAATATCTTTTGCCGCTGTATTCAACGCAATGTTGATTCTCATCTGTAGCATACATATATCTATCAGGGATAGGAATGTTATAACAAAAAATATAAACAGAGGCACTACTATAGAGGCTTCTACTATAATTACTCCATTCTCATTATCTTTCTTTTTCATAAGCAAAATTCCTTTCCTATCTATGCCAGAGTTTATCTAAGCCTTATTAATATCCATTAACAAGAACGCCAGAAAATGTTCTCCAATCTGTAAGTGCCGCCGGATTATTCTCATACCCGTTATAAATTCCCAAATTCAATACTAATGGTTTCACTGTAAGCGTATAATTCATCTTATATTGGGTAATCGCTTTTGAGAGCTGATATTCTTTATTATCTGTAATTAACTGGCTCATGTTTGCCTGAATCACATCTCCAATACGTTTATATACATCATTTGATTTATCTGTATCTTTGAGCTGTAAAAACAGAAGAAGCAGCATATAATCGCTGTAATAAAACCGTATTGCGTTATCGTTATGTGTTGCTGATGTAGTATTTCCATTAAAATAATCTCCAGAATATACCCATTCGCTGTCATTTCCTATTTTCAAAAACTGGACTGGTATTCCTGCCAATAAAAGTGAAACATCATTTAAACTTTCCATACCCACTAGAATTAAAATTAATACCATTCTAACAAGGGGTTCTGGTATGATTCCGCAAGTGGCAGCAGAAATTCCACTTGAAATGCCAAATAATAAGGGATTATCATTTGTGTTCCACAATTTTGCAATCCCCGGCCCAAGATTTAGTGCATATCTCAATCCAAATAATTCCTGTGACATCTCTGATACATTTTCTTTGTTGCTTTTTCCAAATAAAATGTATTCTAACTCTCTTGTATACGCATAATTATTACTTGCATTAATCGGTTTATTTGTCAGCGATTTATTTACTGTATTTTGGGGATTCGTATCAGTAAACATATCCTCAAATTCCTGTTTATAACCTGAACTCAATGTTTCTAAATCCTTATTTGCAATGAAGGAAACCTTTGTACTGAGATTTTCTATTCCACTAAACTTGGAAGAATTATTCTCATGTTCCTTTAGCATATATTTGTATTTTGCTTCCTTTTCATAAGTAGCATAACTGAACATTTCCATACAATAATCTGCCGTATAAAGGACATCTCTATATCTTTCAATCGTATTTTTAAAACCATTATCCGCAAAATCTGTAACAATTCCAAAAACGCCGCTTAATAAATCCACTCCGTTAGATGAGGTAGCTAATTTAGAAGGATAAAGCTCCGCTGAATCCTTTAAATTTTCTTTAATATCATTAATATCAGCATTATCTTCGATATTCTGCACATCGTCGTTTGCCTTGTCTTTTTCTTCTTTACGTTTTTTATATTCATTTTCTCCATTCTCTTTTTCATTTTCATCCATATTCTGAAATTTATTTATAATATATTGGTATACAACATATGCTTCATTTGATTCCACCGGATTATTTGAAAATTCAGGATGATTGTCATTTGTCATGGATATATTTCCTGCTCCTGATTCAAACTTAAATTCTACAGCAGATTCAAATTCTGATTCCCTAATACAATTTGCAACAGCAGATACAGCGTTTGTCTGGCTAATCATTTCATCTACACTATCTATTTCCGATATTTTTTTCCCTGCATATTTCATGGAATCTACCTGTTCTTTGACAGCCTCTAAAAGCACTCTTATATTTGTCACCCGATTTTTAAAAGCGTTTAAATTTTGTACATTTATTTTTTGTTCCTCTGCCTTTAACGAATCATCTTCCAAACTTGTCTTTGACACATCACAATACGCACTGTTATAAGTATTTGTATATTGGCTCCACTGATTATATCCAGCTTTTCCATTCTTACCATTAAGATATGCATCATACTGCTGAATCAACTTTGCTGCATATTCTTCTATCTTTTTCATACTTTTAATAGCATCTTTTAATATATCTAATCTGCCTTTTATTTCGTTACAAATATTTTTAATACAGTTATTATCTATACTTCTTTGTGTTTCTATCAAATTTCTAATTGCATCATTTCCCAATGAATTTTCTGCAACTATCTGAAGAACCTTCATATATATCTTATTATTATATGGCCATGCCGTTGCCTGCGCATTGGTCCATGCTCCCTGAGATAAATAGGAATCATAATCATTTTTTAACATCTCAAAAACTTTAACAAAATGCTCCTGATAAGTTTTATCTGCATTTACAAATTCATCATCATATTTTTCATTCCCGTTTTTTGTTATTTTTAAATTCTCTGTCTCCGCTACTATCAATTCCGAAGCCGCTGAACTATCTTTTATACTTTCTAATCGAACATAATATTCAACTACCTTGTCTGCCGCCTTATTATATTCTTCCAATGCATTTTTATATGTATTTGTATATACTTTACTTACCAGCCGCACTGTATAAGCGGAATCTATCTGTGCAGCGTCTACGCTTATTCCCATATTATTACTAAGAGCGTCATTTGTTTCTGCTATCAGCTTTTCCTGCGTTTTTCGGAATATCGTAACCTGACTGATTGCCTCCTTGATAGTCTTTTTAATATAAGTAATATCATCTGGTTTATTTGTATCTGAAAACTGTGAAAGAGCATATTGATACTTAAATGTTGATGTCGGATATTTATTAATATCCAGTCCCGCATAATTTTTTAACATTCTTTTATGTACATCTTCATATACTGCTCTGTATCCGCTTCCAGAATTTATCATACTGTTAACCATATCTTCTGTAATTCCCAATCCTTCATATACCTTAATTTCTTTATATGTATCATATAAAGTCCGCATAAATTCTTCTTCAAATTGATAAACCTGCTCTTCCTTTTTTTGGAGTTCCTTGTCTTTTTTTGAATTATCTAGCTCTGCCTTATATCCTTTTATCTGTTCCAAAATAGATTCCGTCAGTCCTATCGGTGCTCTGTATTTCATAAATTCAACAATCTGAGCCTTTAAAAATACCGAATTTGCCAAGTCTGAATTTTCATCCGCTTTTGTAATCTTTACAGAATCATCAGAAGGCACATCCATCAACAGAAAATTAGCTGCTTTATCCACAGACCATTCGGTGCTGCTTCCTGTCACTGCCTCTTCTGCATTTCCAACGGAAACCATAAGTTTCTTCCACAAAGAGTCAAGATATTCTTCATCTACAATTTCTGAATTTAGGCTTTTCTTAAAATATTCTTCTGACAGCTTCATAAATTCCTCTGTATTCTGGCAGGATGCCGCCAAACCGTAATATTCATTTAATTCCTTATCATAACTGGTCATCACAGTATTTAATGCAAGGTCAGCGCTTGAAGCAGCTATTCCCTGCGCCAGCCATATCCTTCCCAAATCAATAAAAACTCCGGTAAATGCAAGCACTGGAACAAGAATTAAAGATAAGAACACTGTTACAGCTCCATTATTTTTCTTTATAAAAATTTCTAACATAAAAACCTCCAGTTTAACTTCCAAAAAATTCTTTTACCTTGTCCATTGCATTTTGTATTTTATCCATTCCACCATACTTTTCCAGATAGTCAACTGCCATATCTACATTTCGTATAAACTCTGTTGAATCTGTTACTGGTATATCATAAATCACTGAAAAATAATAATTCAAATATTCACTGCTCCAAAGAGGTCTGACAGGCATTTGTATTCTGCAGTTTACTTTGGCTGTAATTGTCTGATAAATAAAATAGTTTTGATAAGACATCTGATAACTTTCGAGATGCACTTCCATTCCTTTATAATATCCCGCATTTAATGACTCTATCTGTTTTTTTATATTTTGTTCTGCATCAGCAACATTTATATTAATATTACTGCCTGTACCATTGATTAAATATTTATATGGTTCAATAGACGGCATATCATTTACATTTGTAGGAACTTTTCCATTCTTTTTATAATAATCTAATAATGTGTCCTGCGCATAGCCGGCACACTCAATTGTATTTACACTAACAATCGCCTCCACACGACATTTCTGATAATATGCGTTTCCTAATATCAGCATGATTATAATAATAATAAATACAATTGGAAATACTACAGATGCCTCTACAATCGTAGCACCTTTTTCATTTTTCATAATATGAATCTTCTCCTTGATTACAATATTTTTACTGAAATATTTACCCTGTTTTGATAAAAATAGAGTAAATACTTCGGTAAAAATATTATTGCAATTTAAATCAATGTTCTATAGGCTTCATTACATCATTTACATTTGTTTCTGTTGTGTCAAAAATACTTTTCACCAAATCTGCAATCTTATCTTTGAAAACTACTGCCAAAATAACCACAATCCCAATCATAACTACTACCGCAATCATCTCAGATCCACCCGTTTCATCATTTTTAACAGCATTTAATCTGCATAGCCATGCAATGTAAAGCTCATTAAGTAAATTCATTGTTTCATTTTCCTCCTTGTAAATTATTATTATTTTTTATTTATGATTACATTCCCATATTGCTAAAAATAGGAATAACCACCATCACCAGTATTCCAATAAACATAATCGCCATTGGAATCATAAGTTTTGACGAAGCTTTTTCACCCTGCCGTTTTGCAAGCTGTTGTTTTAATTCCCAACACTCTTTACTCTGTTCCTGCAACATATATACCAGTTCCTGATTTCCCTTTTCCAACCCCTGTACAACTGTAGAACTAAATTTGCGAATCTCTGGAAGCATACTTCTGGAAGCAAATTTGCTGATAGCTGTAATCTCTGATTCCCCATTTCTCATATCTTCTACTGACATCTGCATTTCTTTGTACAAATCACTTTCTCCATTATAAGCAACCATCTCCCATGCTTCCCTCAATATCAGTCCGGCATTTGTTAAGAGCGCAAGTTTGGAAACCATTTCCGAAAAATCACTCAGCATACTATCTGAACGCTCCTTTATTCTATTTTCCAATAATGAACCGAAATAATAAAATGCCATTGCAGCAAATCCGGCTATTACAAATACAATAAGTACATCGCTCGCCAGTCCATAAAGGCAGAAGCCTAATACCAATAACGTAAACGCAATCGATATCTGTTGTGAACGAATCGTTACCAAAAAGAAATCCTCATAATTCTTTCCATAAAAAATATTAATATCCTGTCTTAAAATTCTGTCTTTTTTGCTTATAAATGAATAATGAACGGTTCTCAAAACAGCCAGTCCCACAATATAAATATCTTTTAATATGTAATCGTCTTCATCCAATCCGGCAAAATAATCCTTATACTGCAGACCTTTAAAGAAAAATATCAAATACAATATAAGTAAAATACCTCCACTACTGAACATTACAATATCAATGATTGTAAACATCTTTTTCCTCCTGCGTTTTTATATAAATGAATACTTTGTTGTTTTTTACATTATATTCCAATACTTTGTAAAAAATATTTTCTGTCTTTTTTCCTGATACAAACGTTATACATTTATCTCCCTGCGAATACACTTTATCTATATCTTCTTTTATATAAACGACTTCATCTGTTCCTTTTTCCAGAACAATTACATCTATCCTATTTAAATGAAATAAATATTTAAATAAGATATATACTATCATAGTTCCTATTCCTATACCCAATGTGAAAACTTTTATTATTTTTTTCCATTTGTCTTTTCTTTTCAGTATAATAACTGAAAGTATATAGAAAAAAAGCAGTATCACAGACCAGCTAAAGACCTTTACATAACTATATGAAACACTCATCCACACTTTAGATTTTAATCTCCATTAGCTTTCTTCCTACAATATAAGATAAAACAAACAATCCGAGGCTGACCAATGTAGATATTACACCAGATGTGCTTGCAAAATTAGATGCAAAATCGGGACTCATGCTTTTTATCATAGCTATAAGAATAACCGGCATCACAATCATAATATTATTTTCATTCTTTGCAGCAGTAATCTGTGTTTCTATATCTTCAGATATCCTCATCTTATCACTTAATATATTATGTACATTTCGAACAATATCTTTGATATTTACTCCTTTTCTATAACATACTTCAAATACTTGTGAAAAACTGATAATATCATCGACTCCGCTTCTCCATCCGAAGTCTTTCAACATTTCTTCAATTGTGTGATTATCTCTTATTCCTGATAAAATAACTGATATTTCATATACTATATCTGCTTCTTCGCCATATTGGACTTTAAGGTCCTCATATACATTCTGAAACGCATCGATTGTATTACTTCCGGCATTTAATGAAGTGGTTAAAGATTCCAGCATATCTCTGAACTGTAGTTTTAGTATCCTTTTTTTCTTTTCTTTTAATTGTTCTGTTCTCATAGGAAGGTATATTTTTCCAAACAAAATACCAAAAATAAATACAACTATTATATTAGATATATAGGTTTTAGTAGTAGAACTATAAAATTCATCTTTAAATAACCCTCCAAAAAACACATACCCAACGAATCCACCCACAACAAACGCCAATAAAAAATACAGTATTTTCTCTTTTTTCAACATATAATAAACATTATAGTTCCATGTAGTCATATTTGATACTGACATATAACACTGTGGCTGCATTTCTTTTTCTTTCTTTTTTTCTTTCTTATTCATAAATTCTTCTTTATTCGGATTTTCAATGCGTATTTGCTGCCCATATTCCATTTGATATTCCATCTGCTGTGCATATTCTGTCTGATATCCTGCTTCTTCCCCATATCTCATCTGTTGTTCATACCCTGTCTCTGTTCCCACCCCATACCCCATATCCCCCTGATTTTCTCCATAATACTGTTTCATAACTCTTTCTCCTATATTTTTTCTCTGATTCCTGACAGAACCAGTTTAAAGTCATTTTTCATCGGGTTCTTTGTTCTATTTAAATTTCCATGTACTTTTTCCAGTTTCGTTTTTTCATCCTCCTCAAACTTATATAAAGGATTCAGCACAATTTTTCCGTCTTTATATCCTACCACTTCAGTAATTTCCATTGTCTTTCTTGAATGGTCTCGAAGCCTCGACAAATGAATAATAATATCCACCGCCGATGCAATCTGCTGCCGGATAGCCTCCAAAGGAAGCCCCGGTGCGCCTTGAAGCACCATAGTTTCCAGACGGCTTAACATATCCTGTGTAGAATTGGCATGTCCTGTCGACAGAGAACCGTCGTGCCCTGTATTCATTGCCTGAAGCATATCAAGAGCCTCTCCGCCACGTACCTCGCCTACTACGATTCTTTCCGGTCTCATACGAAGCGACGATTTAATCAAATCTCGTATCGTAATCTGCCCTGAACCACTTGCATTTGCGTTTCTTGTTTCCAGACTTACCAGATTATCCACGCCAGTAATCTGAAGCTCTGCGGAATCTTCAATCGTAATCACTCTTTCATCTCTTGGAATATAATTGGACAATGCATTTAAAAAAGTCGTTTTTCCTGAACCAGTGCCACCACAGATAAAAATATTATATTTTGCCCTTACTAATAGTTCTAATTTGTATGCTATTTCCTGCGTTAAAGAACCATATTGAATCAAACGTTCGATTGTCATAGGTGTTTTGGAAAATTTTCTGATTGTCATAGTAGGACCACATAACGCAATTGGAGGAAGCACCACATTTACACGAGAGCCATCCGGCAGTCTGGTATCTACAATCGGATTTGCCTGATTCACTTCACGCCCTGCCAGCCCGACAATCCTCTGAATAATATCCTCCAGCCTTCTCTGACTCTCAAACTTTTTATCCAGCTTTGTCAACCGCCCATTTTTCTCAATAAAAATATCTTCTGCCCCGTTTATCATTACCTCGGTAATAGTATCATCACTGATAATACTATCCAACAGTCCAAATCCACGAATCGAACTGTAAACCTGCCTGACAATTTCCACTTTCTGTTCTACAGAACAATATATTCCTTTTAACCGTTCCGTAACAATTTCCTCCACCTGTTCTTCCAGTTCCTCATCGGACATTTTGCTCAAAGGCAGGTTTTCCGTTACATAATTTCTGATTTGTTCTACAAATTTTTGTTCTTCATCAATTCCCATTTTTTTCCTCTATTTTCATATATGTATTTCTGTTTTATTATAACTTTGTACAATCTTATATAAATATTTTATACTGTTACTTTCATATTTCTCTATTTTAATTTTATACCAGCAATTTTTCATATATATTTAATTTTAACAACTGCTCTATAATCTGGTTTACCGTGGCATGTTCATATCTTGGCGCACCGCCTAATTCTCTGATATCATCGATTCCTACACTTTTGCTCATCTTATTGCTGAATTTATTATAAACAATCCACATTTTATCCATTACATCTACTTTTCTCTGCCTTTCTAGCACTTCTAATGACTCATACATTCTTCTGAATTTTGAAAGACTCAATTCCAATCCATCGCTGACCAGAACAATATCAGATACCAGTTCCATTCGGTTACTTCTAAGCTCATGAAAAGAATAATCCATATCCCAGATAATCACATCAAAAATTCCCGACATTTTTAAATCTACAATTAACTGACTGACTTCTTCTCTGCTCAAATCAATTACATCCAATGCCTTATTTCCAGGAGAGAAAAAATACACACCGCTGATGTCCTGCTTGACAGTACTTTCAAATTTCAAGGTCATATTCGCCTTTTTACTTTTTACTGCGTAAATTAAATCATCAAAACTAAACTGCCCTTCACCCATAAAATAAATACTGCTGTCTCCAAGTTCTTCTGTATTAAAATATAACGTTTTTTTCCCGCATTTCGCAAAATATCTCGCAAAAGCCACCGCCATCGTACTGGCTCCTGTACCGCCTGACGGGGAAGCAAATGCGATAATCCTCGCACTTCCTTCATCATAGTTCTTTAATTTATCCAGCGCATTTTCAGAGTAAAGACTTACGATTTCCTTGTAAATCAAATCAATTTTTTGAAATTTGCAAATAGCTTTCTCATTATTCATCGTTTCCATATCCGGAGTATCTACAAGATAAGCAAAACCACATTTTTCCGGCATCTGATTTTTGGTAACAGCAAATTTATCTCCACTCAGAAATACATTAATTTTATTATTTTTTATCGCATCTAACGCCAGTTTTTCATCTGTAAAGGAATACATTTCTATCTTATCTTCATATTTTGTTTCAAATGCTGACAGCAGTCTTTGCAAATAGTTTTTATCCTGTTCCAAAATGGCGATTCTTATTTTCATACAAATTCTCCTTCTATATTTTCAGTATATCAGCAATTATCATAATGACAAATGGGCTGATTTTTTATGTAAGTATATTATTTTAAGAAAATGCATATATTATAACTAATTACTTATTTTATTTTTTTCTTTACCCCCTTTTTGTCTGCGTTGAACTACAGGTTCTACGCAACCATCTCCATCCCTTTTTTCATCACCTTTCTCTTCCACTCTGACCCCATTATTGACCACTATTAGCAAAATATTTCTCCACTTTTTCCATCTGTGTTTTTTTCAATTCCAGCGACGAATGTACATACGTACTCAGCGTAATACTGACATTCGAATGTCCCAAAATCTCACTCAGTGTCTTAATATCCATTCCTCCCTCCACGCATCTTGTCGCAAAGGTATGCCTCAAAACATGAAAATTCACATCCCTCACTTTACTCTTCTTCATTTCCACATGATACCGATATTCATATGTTCTGGGATTTACAAACCCTTCATAATCGGAAACAATATAATCAGACACCGCTGTTTCCTTTATCCTCATCAATGCTTCAAACAAGCTGTTTGACAATGGAATCGCCCGAATCGAAGCCTGTGTTTTAGGCGTTTCCACTATCCATTTCCACCTGTCCTCATCATTCTTCAGCCTCGACATCGTATGATTTACATGCAGCAAATGGCTGTACATATCAATATCGCTCCACTTTAGCGCACATATTTCTCCAATACGCAGCCCTGTATTTAACGAAATCAAAATCCCCATATTTGTATGATTCAAATTTGCATAACAATATTGGGTTAAACAGTCACATTCGCTGCAACTTAATGTCTGTATCTGCCCTTTTTTTACGACAGGTTTTTTTATTGAAGATTTTATCGGAACACACAGTTCTTCCAAAGCCGCATATTTTAATGCTGAATCAATAATCAACGCCATTGTCCGTACATAAGATGCCGATAACGCTTCCTCATTTTTTAGTGCCTCACTGTTCATTTTTCCATCCAGAAAACCATTTATCTTTGACGTATGAAGATTTTCTATTTTTTCTTTTCCAAGCTCCGGCAGGATATGCTTATCAATAATATACTTATATTTTGTATAAGTAGAATCCTTATATCGAATCCGATTACTTATCAGCCAATCATTTAAAATATACTGAAAAGTTATCCCCTTATCTTGGCTCACGTTCTCATTTACTTCCATTTTTTTTATCTGAAGCTTTTCTTTTGTCTCTCCATAGGTTTTTCCATAGACGGAATGATACAGCGCTTTTCCGCTTTCTGTTCTGCCATAGATGTACCTCCCCTCCCATCGTCCATCTTTGCGTTTTCTTATGTTTTCTCCTCTTTTAGACATTTTATTCTCCTTTCCAAAACTCAAGCTGATACCCCAAATTTGACCCCTATAAATTCAAAGCCGCTGGATTCTTCAAAATACGCGTAAAATCCAACCTTTTCATACAAATTTTTTCTACTCAGCAATCAAATATAATATATTTATTATCAATCTTTATTATTATTTTGTCGAAAACTGCAAGAAATCCGTTGACAAATCAAGGGATGCAGATTATAATTAAATCTATTATTATAATTCTTTCTGCATTTGCGTAGAACCTGTAGTTCTATGCATTTTTCATTCTATAAAAAGTCATAAAAGTTTTCTATTTTTCTATAACAAAAAGATTATATTTTATTAAACTCTACCTATCTACTGTATAAAACGACATAAGAAATAGAAAGAAACTTTTTATCAAACAGCAAAGTGCCTGAGGCATTATATACTTGTGAAAATCTTCCCTGCATTTTGTTCAATAAAACAGGCTGTCCTGCCGATAATTTCAAAATTATCAGCAGGACAGCCTGTCTATGCAAAATATATTATTTTTTCGCTTCGTTTACTCCATCCATAGTATGCTTCTTCATTATATATGCATAAATTGAATCCATCAACTTAGATAAAGTACTTGAATCTCGCGCTGTTTTATGATATATTTATACTTATTTTATAATAAATTCATATAGATAATTAAAAAATCATTTTCTGCTTTTATATGAGAGCTTCTCATACATAAGTAGAAAAAACGACCATTATTCAGAATCGTTTCTGAATTTACAAAAAAGGAGAAGTCATGGAAAAAACAAAGAAAAGAAACGCCTTTAATGGCTCAATCGGATTTGTTCTGGCGGCTGCCGGAAGCGCTGTAGGACTTGGAAATATATGGAGATTTCCTTATCTGGCTGCAAAAGACGGCGGCGGAATGTTTCTGTTTATCTATCTGATTCTGGCATTGACCTTCGGATTTACACTGCTTACCGCTGAGATTGCCATCGGTCGGAAAACAAAACAGAGCCCTTTGACGGCGTACAAAAAACTGCATAAAAAATGGAAATTTTTAGGCGTACTTGCCTGCCTTGTTCCAATTATGATTCTTCCATATTATTGTGCTATCGGCGGATGGGTCATCAAATATTTTCTTGTCTATCTGACAGGCAATGGCAAGGAGGCTGCTAATGATGGTTATTTCACAGAATTTATCAGTATGGATATCCAGCCGATTGTATTTCTGGCAATCTTTTTATTTCTGGTTGCATTTATTATTTTCAGAGGTGTAAATCGAGGAATTGAAGCCTCCTCAAAAATTATCATGCCACTTCTGATACTGCTGGTTGTGATTATTGCTGTGTTTTCACTGACTATCCGTCATACAGACGCAGATAATGTCACACGTACCGGACTTGAGGGTCTTCGTATTTATACAATACCTGATTTTGACGGCCTGACTGTGAAAAGCTTCTTTACTGTACTGGTAGATGCAATGGGACAGCTTTTTTTCAGTCTGAGTGTTGCAATGGGAATTATGATTGCCTATGGTTCTTATGTAAAGGATGATGCCAATCTGATAAAGTCCATTAACCAGATTGAAATTTTTGATACACTTGTTGCATTTCTTGCCGGAGTTATGATTATTCCTGCTGTATTTACTTTTATGGGTACTGAGGGACTAGAAGCTTCCGGACCTGGACTGATGTTTATTTCTCTTCCAAAAGTATTCAGTTCTATGGGAACACTTGGAAATGTCATTGGTTGTCTCTTTTTTGCAATGGTATTATTTGCCGCGCTTACCAGTGCTGTTTCTGTTATGGAAGCTATTGTTTCCAGTTTTATGGACCAGTTTCATTTAAGCAGAAAAAAGGCGGCTGCCATTGAAACAGCGATTGCCATTGTTGCAGGAATCTTTGTATGTCTTGGTTACAATCATCTTTATTTTGAAAAGACATTGCCAAATGGAGTAAAAGCGCAGATTCTGGATATTATGGATTATATCAGCAACAGTGTTCTTATGCCTATTGTAGCGATTGGAACCTGTATTCTGGTTGGATGGGTTATAAAACCAAAGAGTATTATTGATGAAACAGTAAAAAACGGCGAAAAATTTGGAAGAAAGAAATTATTTATTATTACAATTAAATTTGTGGCACCTGTTTTACTCTTTATTTTATTTTTAAAATCTCTGGGAGTAATAACAGCAATATAATTTGTTTTATTTTGTAAAAGTCCTATTTATGCAATCTAATAAAAAAGCAGGATATGATACTATATAACTAATATCATATCCTGCTTTTTTATTTATCTGATTCATCAGGATTTTTTCTTTTTTCTTATAACTGTACAAAATAAATAAATTATGCTATAATAG
>CAJUDQ010000004.1:33579-135908 GCA_910585215.1 uncultured Lachnospiraceae bacterium
TTTTTCTGTATTATTATAGTAGACATAATATAATGCAATTCTTCTGACTTAAATAATTTTGCCAAGGATAAATATATAAATCCTCCTAAAATAATCTCTATTACAATACAAATTATGAGACTTTCGATATATATAGAAATAAGCCTGTCAAAAACAGTAATTACAGCAAACATGAGAAGTGACAAAACCAAATTTTTGCCAATATCCTGTATCAGTTCTCCAAATGAGTACTTCATAATTTTTCTGTTCGTTCTGACATTTGTAATAACTGCAAGTAATGCAACAATTATCTCACTGCTGACAATAACAGTTACTCCAAACGGTATACTTGCAAATAACAAAATTAGTCCTATCGCTTTTTTTATAAAATTCAATTTCAAATAGATATCACTTCTACCTACTGCCATAATTGCCTGAAGGTTCGCTATATTTATCGGATAAAGAGATAAATATATACATGCAATTTTAAGATATGGAACACAGAATAGCCATTTGTCTGTAAGCATTACCTTTACAAGATTTGTTGAAATTGCTGCAAGTCCCATCATTAACGGAAATATAAGAAAAGTACTGACAGTAATAGAACGTCTCATTCCCTGCTTCAGACGTTTTTTATCGTCTTGAAGCTTGGAAAGAGCTGGAAAAAGAACGGAACTGATTACAGTATTGACATTATTTATAATTAAAACCGGATAACTTGTACCCTTTGTATAATATGCCAAATCTTCGTTGGAATAAAATTTTCCTATAACAAGACTTCGCAGATTTTCATATGCTGTATTAATAAGACTTGTAAGCAGGATTTTCCAACCATAACTTAGCAGATAAAAAAGCCTTTTCAGATGAAAAACTTTTTGCGGTCTCCACTTTATAGTAAACCACAACATAAGCGTATCAATCAAAGAATTTGTCAGATATTGCGCTACCAAGGCCCATACACCAAATCCGTATAATGCCATAGCAATTCCAACAACCGCAGAAATCAAAGTACCAATCAAGGTTGCCAGAAAAAATTTTTTAAACATCATATGACGTGATACATATGCCTGCTGTACAGAATTAATTCCTGCCAAAGGGATTCTTAAAGCTAACACACGCAAGACAGGAGTCAGGATATCATTATGATAAAAATCGGCTACAAATTTTGCTGATAAAAAAATAATGAAATATACAAGCCATGAAAACAATATGTTAAAAAAAAATACAGTTGAATAATCGCTGTTGTCTACATCTTTTTTCTGAATCAGAGCTTTGCCAAAACCATCCGTAACAAACACATTTGCAATTGTAATAAAAATAGTAAGCAGCGAAACAACACCATAATGTGAAGGTTCAAGAATCCTTGCCAATATAATTGAAACAATAAACGTTACCAGCTGTGCACAGATTCTTTCACCAAATCTCCAGAACACACTGCTGAGCACCTGTTTTTTTAATGCTTCTTCTCCCATTACCGTTCCTTCTTAAAAATATTTTTCAATTTTTTTAAAGCTCCAAAAGGCTTATAAATCATTAAAAATATAAGTACGATTAGAAATAAATCAGGTGCAAATCCAGAAGATTTTATCATCCATTTTGCAATATAAAAACTATCTTCAAATTTTGGATTTGTTCCCAGTAAATAATATTTTAAAAGCATAAGCATCTGCCTCTTCCACCATTTACGTACATGTCTGTTTTCTGCTTTTTCTTTTAATCTCTTTTTTACCCAAGTTCGTTCTTCAAGATTTTGAAGCAGAAAGTCTCGCTCAATATGAGAGGAAATATTCTGATTATGTACTCTGTAAACACCGATTCTGTCCTGCATGATATACGCATTGCCAAACAAAAGAGCTCTCAGATAAATAGCATAGTCATTCACCATTTTCATAGTCAATAAATCTGCTTTTAATAAAATCTTTCTGTTAAATATGGTAGTAAATGTCGATTGCGGTTTATTATATTTGATTTTCAAATTAAGTAAAAATTTAATTCCGTCAATATATCCAATATGACCTATATTTGCACAAACTCTTTTTCCAGTTTTTATATGGTCAACATAGGCATTGGCAGAAACAAAGGCAAGATTTTTCTCTTTATTACTTTCGAAAATATTGACCGCTTTTAAGAAAAAATCAGATTCGAGATAATAATCGTCATCGTCCATAAATATAACATAATCTCCCTGCGCCTGTTTAAAACCAAAATTTCTGTTATATCCAGGTCCCATATTTTTTTGATTTCTGAAATATTTGATTCTCTTATCATCAACATAATCAGTAATAAATTTATCTGTTCCATCCGTGGAGCAATCATCAATAATAAGTATCTCAAAATCTGTATAGGTTTGCATTCGGATGCTGTCAATAACATCTTTAAGCATATTTTTTCTGTTATATGTTGGAGTAACAATGCTAATCATTTCTTATCCTCTATTGATTCTTTTTTAAATCAATTCCATAAATCATATGGAAATGAATTCAATATATTTTTTCTTATATCTGTCAAATTTGGGAGATGTGCCGGCTGTAAAGCCAATGCCTCTTCAATGCTTTGTGCCACAGGATAGTCAAATCTTTCCGTACTATAATAATAATCGTTATACTTGAACCTGTTGCTGGTTTCCCTGTCTGTCAAAAGAATAGCTGGAATCCCATAGGTTTCAGCTAAAATAATCCCATGAAGTGAACTGCTTATTACAAGCTTTGAATTATAAATATAGTCAATCAATTCTTTATAATTATTTGTGACAGGTGTGATACTGTTAAGAATACTTCTATTTGTATCATGATGAAGAAGAATTGCATAATCTTTTTTTTCTGTCTCTTTTGGCTGATAAATCAAAGGCATAATAATAGCGGGATCACCATACAGCTCAGGACATTCATATCCATTTAAAATCAGAGCCCTTCTTGTTTCAGGACCTCTCACCAGTCTGATATCAAGCTTTCGTGTTAATCTGGCAAGTTTACCGAAATCAGAGACACCATGTTTCAAACCACTTCCCCAGATAACAGCATTTTGAGCTCCTCCCTGTATAATGGAACCGACAGTATAAAGATGTTTTGTTCCATGAACAGAAGTATCAAGTGTAAGTTTACGTCTGCTCAACATATACTGACAAATAACGATTGATAAATAATCACCGACATTTTCAGAGTTATCATCTCTGCGCATACTCCACCAATGAAGATTAACCTTATTTTTATCTGTTTTTCTTGCAAGACAATTGAGAATTTTTTTATTTCGCTTATATAGTTTTCTTAAATACAACACTTCATTTTTTACATTCATAAACATTTACCTTTTTATCAAAAACTCGTCAGAATACTTTAAATCAATCAGTATATATATAAATCCTGAAAAAACTGAAAAAACCATAGCTGAAGATGTAATACCTACAATCAGAATACATAATAATCCAAATAAAGCCACAGCTTCATGATATTCATAACTCTTTTCATGTCTGAACAGAAAATAACGCAACATAAAAATATAGTAGACCAGTCCAACTATACCAGTAGTAACCAATATGCTCAGTATAAAGCTATGTGCTGATGTTCCAAGCGGATAGTTTGTAATAATAGTATACTCTGCATTTGTCAGATAACCACAGCCCAGCAGAGGATTATCAAAAAATCTGTTTAAACATGCCGCCCATATTCCCGTTCTATAGGATAAAGTATCACTTTTATTTAATATATTTTGAATAATATATTGAATAAAAGGATTTGTTTGAATAATAGTCACAAAGAAAAACAAAAAGCCATATCCAATACACAGTATTTTATAATTAAGAATTTTGTAAATCCATTCTCGAATATCTCTTTTTCTATGTAAAAATTCCATAAGTAAGTTTAAAATAAGAAAAAGCAGCATCGCAACTCCAGCAGCAGTTGCCTGTACTCTAAAACAAATAACGGTACATAATAATATTACTGCAACAGCAGTTATATTCAAACATCTTTTTTTCAGATAAGAAAGATAAGAAATAAGCACTGCAAGCGGCAAAATATATGCCAATCGAGCTGTTTTATAACCTAAAAACCATGTAAGCTTAAAATAAGAATTAGTTGGCATACCATTTGGATACAACAAGATTGATATACCATCGGCAACACAGAGAACAAACAGTAAAAAAGTCCACGTTTCAAGAATTCTCAGTTTATTTTTTGTTGAATTATCAAAATAAGACAAATATAAACAGATAAGATAAGAACTTGACAATATATCAGCAGCATTAAAAATATTTCTCTGATTCAACAATGTGGACCCTAAAATAATAACATACCAGCCGCTTATAACAAGTATATTCTCAGGTTTTTTTCGTTTAAAAATGAATAAACTAACCAAAATGATGATGGATACTGTTTTAAGCATAAATGTCAGTTTTATGCCAACATTCAAATAGGTTATTCTAATGCATATAAAAAATATAAATGCACTTATTAAACTTGTAATATTTAAATGCCAGACTGTTTTTACCTTCATTTTTGAAATCCTCTTTATTCACATTAATTATAAATATCATAAGGAAAAGCTGCTTTTAACTTTTGTCTCAGCTTAAAAAAATCAGGTAATTCAGGCGGCAAAATATGTAATGCATCCTCAATATTTTCAGCCACAGGAATATTTACTCTTCCTGTACTGAAATAATAATCATAATATTTTAATATATCTATTTGAGGTTTTAAAAGAATTGCTCTAACACCATATGATTCCGCGAGAATGATTCCATGCAGACTTGAGGAAATAATAATTTCTGCACTTACGATTCTGTTAATAAAACTTTTATAATTGTCAGTACAGATATTAATAATGGTATAATCATCATCAATTGTCAAACTTGGCAAATTATAATCCTTATGAAAAATAATTCCATATTTATATTTTTTGGAAACCGTTTTTGGTGAGTAAATTTCTGGAAACAAAATAGCAGGGTCTCCATAAACTTCGGGAACATTATACCCATAATCCATCAACACAGCCCGTGTGAAAGGACCTCTTACTGCACGTATATCAAGTTTTCGTTTTTCCAGCCTGTATGTAAGAGAAGCATTAAGAATACCGCTTCCCCATACAACAGCATCCTGCTGCCCAGCTGTCAATATGCTTCCTATCGCATAAAAATGTCTTTGTTTTTTGACTTTTTTATCAGAGGAAATATTTCTTAAAGAGAGCATATAATCAACAACAACCGGTGAAAGCAGGTCTCCAAGATTTTTAGATTCAGACCAATAATTCAAATTTACTTGATTTGTTCTGGCTCTGTTTGAAACATTAAAAAGTATAAATTTATTTCTAAATGGAAACAAAAACTTTGCTATTACTTTTTTCATATTTTTTCCAAGCAGTTGTTTTAACTTTATATTAAATCTGTCAATTTTCATTTATATCTCCATGTAATAATTTATTTTTCAAACTGTATACAAATGGCCTTCCATATGCCTGTAAAAGTCCTGACAGAGCAATACATAATTTCCTTGGCAATTTACTCAGAATTTGAAAGAACATTCCCTTTAAACTTTTTGTTTTATTATTCGGCCATAACATACAATCAGCCCAAGGACTCATGCTTTTATACTTTATCCACTTGTCTTTATAATAATGCCTGCATCCTTGAACCCAGGGACGAACACTTAAAAAGCTTGTGGTATAATGAATAATCACCGGATTTTTAACAGCCTCTTTTATCTCTTCGAAGCTATAAAAATCTACAGGTTTCCGATATGTTATCAGCTCAGAATAGGTAAAATCATAAAAAATTGTTACAGAATTAAACCTTGGATGAAAGCAGCAGGTATCTTTTGATAATACTGCATTCAATGCTCCCTGATCACCCTGCTGTATCTCACCATTATATTTCTTTATAAACTTTAATAATTTTTGTTCAATCTTCTGTTCTTTCCATCGTATCAAATCAATCAGCATTACGCCTGAATTGAACATAATATCACTTTCATATAATTCAATATTTTTTCGATATTGTCTGCTGAACGCATCCTTTAAAGCTGCTATTGTTTTGCCCTGCATATCCAGTTGCCATAATTCAGAGACAGATTTGTTAACAACAATATCACAGTCCAAATACAACACACGCTCCAATTCTTCCGGCAGGTCTCTTGAAACAAATAATCTCGCATATTGACTGAGGGAACCTCTATCTGTTTTTACATTCATTGAAAGTACTTTGTTAATATTTCTGGCAGATATAAAATAAAGTTCGCTTCTGTTATATGATATGGCAATACTTTGAAGTTTTAATTTGTTTTCTTCAGTAATTCCACTGTCAAGTATATAAACTTTAATATCTTTTAAATCTTTACTGTTATCATAGAGAGAAACCAGAGAAACACCCAGTATTTCCGTAAATTTATTATCCGAAGCATATACAATATGTGCAATTGTCGTATTATACATTTTGTTCACTTTACAAAATTCCTGTTTTTCATTTACACCATCTCCATAATTCTCTTCAATACCATCTGATTTTCTTTTCTTTCCAAAAATTTCTGGTATCTCTCAGACGTAACTGTTACACTGGAATGTCCAAGCACATAACTCAAATCTTCCATACTCATTCCTGCCCGAAGACATTTTACTGCAAATGTATCTCTCAATGAATGAAAGCTGCATCCTTTCATTTCTTTCTTTTGAAACAGTTTTTCCAAACGCATCTGTTCTCTTCTCGGGTCCGGAAGTTTTCCCTCTTTTCCTTCTAAAACATATCCGTCTGATTTTTTATACAATAGTAACTGTTCAAAAACTGTTTTTGGAATTGGAAGTTCTCTTTGTGCTGCTGAAGGAAGCTCCATTTTTACAAGCAGTGTTTTTTTCCCTTCTTCTTCTGTATTTTGTATCCTCTGCACTGTATTTCTGATAGACACTACTTCTTTCTTTAAGTTAATATCTGACCATGACAGTGCACAGATTTCCCCTATGGCAAGTCCCATTTTATAAGCAAAGCAAATTCCTAAATATTTGACTTGTCCGCTGTCCGTAAGTATTTCATCCAACAGCAGCTGTTCTTCATAATTCAGAATCTCTATGCTGCGTTTTTGCTGTTTTACATGTATTGTATGCTCAAGCCCAAGAGCAACAGTATCGATTCCTGCTGTTTGTATAAGTTTTTTTAAAAGAGTAATAAGCATATTTCTTGAAACTTCTGCCAGACCTTCCTCCTGTTTTTGCTTCAAGAAAGTATGGATATCTTTTTCTGTAATACTTTGCATGGCTGTATATTCAAAATATGGAAGAAGATGGGTTTCAAGCAGATTTGTATATCTGCGAAATGTCAGAGGATTGAGATTTGTCTGATTCATCTGCTTCCACAATTCATAGCAATCATTTATATATATGATATCTGTCATATTCAATACTCTCCGTTCACTGTATGATATCAGGGTATGCTTCGCCGATGCCCCAGTTTTAATTGTTACAATCTTATTGATAACCTGTATCGCGGCATTCATTATTTATCTGAATTTTTCAACTTTATTCAGGGGTTATAAAACCCTCAGATTTAAGCAGAATTTTGTCTGTTTCTTCGTAGATATAATCAATCATATAGAGCCTTCAATAAAATCTGATAAAATCAGGGTTTTTAAGAAGTTATTTTCTGTTTGACTATTTATTTGACTGCTTAAAAAATGAATATAAGAAAGGGAAAAAGTGATGAAACTACCTGAAAATAAAGTAAATCAAAGAATTGAATTTGACTGTTTATCTGACTGCTTAAAAGAATTTTTTAGAAAAAAAAGATAACAAAATTACAGAAATATCTATCATAAAAGCTTTTTTAAAAAAAGGAAATTTTTAAAAGTAAGAAAAAACATATTGAAAATAAAATTTAATGTGCTATAATATAAATGTTTCTGCTGAAAAGATAAATTATTGTTTATTGATTATATCTACGAAATTATTTTATTATAAATGAGATACATTGTTTTTGTTATAATATAATACAGGCTATTTTGAAAATGTTATTTTGTATATTTCCTAAAAAACATTCTCAAAATAGCCTGTTTATTATATAATTATCTTTCTCAATTCATAAATAATCCGATTCACCAGTGACACTCTCTGAAACGGCGTCATAATATAATATCCATCCGCAAAATCCTTCACATTTTTCCCAATCTCTACCGAAATTTCTACTGCTGTTTTTTCTGCCTCTTCCCGATTCATATCTGCGTGATATTTCTCAATAATCTTTTCTGGTACAGAAATTCCCGGCATTTCATTTTTCATAAACAGTGCATTTTTCAGACTGACCAGAGGCAGAATCCCACAGAGAATCTTTGCTCCTGTCATTTCTTTCAATTTTTTCACCCTTTCAATATCCTCCACGGAATAAATCGGCTGCGTCAGAAAATAACTGCATCCTGCCTCTATTTTCATTCGCATTTTCCCTGCAATTGCTTCGAGATTTCCTCCCGCATAATTTAATGCTCCTCCATAATAAAAAGGCTCACCCTCAAAAATCTCCTTATTCATATTTTTTATATACTGCATAAGCTTTACAGAATAAAAATCAAATACCGGTGTAATCGTATCACGATCTTCGCGTGCTACAGGGTCTCCTGTAATAACAAGAAGATTTCGGATTTCATTCATATGTGCGCCCAAAAATGCCGAATGTAAGGCAATCACATTTCTGTCCCTGCAGGTAATATGAGGCATAACCATAAGTCCTGTTTTATTCTGTACATAAACTGCCATTTCAAAAGAATCGGCCCTTGGCTTTCCCATAGGAGAATCTGAAATTGTCATCATATCTACCTGATTTTCTCTTAACCGAAATGCCCCTTCTATAAATTTATCTGCATTTTTCTGAACCGGAGAATCCAGTTCAACCACAAAAACCTTTTCTCCCCGTTCAAGCTTTTGCATAAATATATTTTCTTCCATATCCGGCTTTTTCTGATTTTTTACAGAACTGATTTTCTTTGCCCTTGGTTTTGGATTGTTCTTTAAGAGTTTTTGAAGTTCTCTGATATATTCCGGTGATGTACCACAACACCCTCCGATAATATTTACTCCCTGTTCTATCATCCGTTCCATATACTTTGCATAATAACCATAGCCTCGAAAATACATATCTCTGCCTGTCAATTCCTGCTGATATCCGGCATTTGGGAGAACACTTATCATACATTCCTCTGAAAAAGAAATTTTTCCAAATAATTCACTCATATGCGCTGCCCCGATGCCGCAGTTAAACCCAAACACATCTATATTTTTATCTGCTACCAGTACATCTGCCAATCTTTGCATGGGAAATCCATAGCGAGTATAGCCTGTTTTGTAAAATGCAAACTGAGTAATAACAAAGGCATTTAAATATTTCTTTTTGATATATGCAGCCATTCGTTTCGCCATATCCACATCAAAAAAAGTTTCGAGCACAAAAATATCAATTCCATTCTCAAAAAATACATCCACAATAAATTTATATTCTTCCTCTGCTCTGTATTCTTCCTCATCATTTCGATATTTCATTGGTCCAATCGAAGCTGCAATATAAATTTCCCGTTCACTTTCCGCTGCTGCCTTTTTTGCACACAGAATATTCTGGATAATTGCCTGTTTTAACTTATCTTTCTCTTCTATTAATCTGTGATTCAGAGCAAAGGTATTTGTGCGGATAATATCTGCTCCCGCGTTTATATACTGCCTGTGAATATCTGTAATCCATTCCGGATGCTCCACAGCCTCCATTTCCGGATATTTCCTGCCTTCTCTGCAATACAGGCTTTCAAACCATGTTCCCATAGCCCCGTCTGTCAGTAATATTTTCTGCTTCAGTGCTTCTCTTATATTCATTGTTCGTCTCTCCTGAATATTTTAATTTTGTTTTACAAAAAATTTCATTTTAAATCTGTACTACTGCTATTGTGTTTTTGCAGTCAATAATTCTTCTTTTTCCGGAAGCACTTCTATATACTGAAAAAGTTCCGCCAAAAGTTTTTCAATATCCGGCAAAACTGCCGTCTGTATCATACAGCCATGATTTTCGTATCCATGTTTTCCAACTGGCTCATCAGGTTTTAACAGCATCATAAGAGCAGAAGCGCTTCCATGATATACCTCCGGTTCTGCTTCCAAAAATGCACTGTCATAAAATACAAGATTTCCCTTTAAGCTGCACTCGTATTCTATACCCAGATAACACATACCCTTTGGACAGTTTGGTTCGAGACAGGAATAAAAGTCATGCTTCATTTCTTCCAGCTCTTTTTCTGTCATTCTTTCCAGATATTTTGGATTTTGAAACTGCTTTTCTTGTTCTTCCCAGACATCTATGGGATATACTTTATTAATATAACAAATCCCTTTTCTTCCATCTTCCAGAATAAATTCCAGTTCACTCTCTTCCCCCGTTTTTAAACAAACAGGCTTTTCTACCAGATAAGTTTTAAATCTTTTGTGCAGCTTTACAAAAACATCTTCCTGCCATACTGGAAGCTTTTTCTGTTTCAAATCAATGACAATCTCTGTAAGCATAAGTTCCTTCCAGTCAACCATCTCAAAAGGACTGTTCTTAGGATTCCAGCCAGCATGAAGCATATCAAAAAACAAACTTATTTTTTCATAATTTTCCACATCAAGATTTCCTGAACAAGCCTGTTGTACAAAATATTCATTATGTTCAATTTTAAATTTCTCTATATCAAAAAAGTAACTGTTTTCTGAACCATTTTTCATATTCATTCGATTTGTCTGTTTCGTTGACAGATTGTTTTCCTGTTTATTATTTTTTCTTTCCAAAGAATTTATCTGTTCGTTTTTCTTTATGTCATTCTCCTGCTCCAAAATATATAAAACTGCCTGTGTCCCGCATCTTGTCATTCCTGCAATATGATAAATCCGTCCCTGTTTTTCTATATTTTTTTCAATTACCATAAGCTCATCATATGGTGCTTTTGCCTGATGCAATTCCCTAAAATTCATAATAAAATTCCCTTCTACTCTGTATATGTTTTATCTGTAAACTCTTACAGACAAATTTCTTTTTCTGTAAGCATCTTGATAAATATGGTATCTCTCACGGTATTTGGTGATGTGCAGACGGTTTTATTGTACTCATAAATCATCGTTGGCGTTTCCCATACACATGTAAATCCCTGCTCCTGTTCACTTTTTGTCAATGTCAATGGAAGTCCCTCTTCTGTAACTTCACACAAGTAATAATAAGTATGTCGCTCAAATTTTTTCTCAGTTTCAAAAATATCACAGCGCAGCTCTACTATCTCTCCGATTTCCTTTATTGATGTTCTGTCAATTCTCATTCCCGCCTCTTCGAGAACCTCACGATATAATGCTGTGGGAATATCTTCACCTTTTTCAAGTCCTCCTCCGGGTATCTTATATTCTCCACTTCGGCTTCTCTGCATTACCATTTTTCCATTGCGCAAAATGACTGCTCTTACTGTCTGCTTATAAATAAGAGGCATGTCCTCTGTATAATTACCACTGTCTAAAATTTTAAGCAATTTCATATAATTTTTTCCTTCCAATTCCTTTCTGTTCAAATTGTTCTTCTAAAATTACTTTTATTTTACCATACGGCTTTTTATTTTTCCAGAAAAAAATCCCCTTTTACAGTGCATTGTTTTTCAAAAGTTTCACAGATACGCAACCCGCTAACTTTAGGTATTCAGCGGCTGGCATAAAATATAAAACAGATAACCTTCAAAAACAATTTCTGTTTTTAAAAATTATCTGTTTTTCTTCAACTTTATTTTTCTATTTTTACTTATCAAATAACTTTGCCGGTTAATGCCTGTCTGCTTTTCCAATTTGCCTATTCCATAGAATTCCTATTAATAGAAGCACAGGAAATATCACTGCTGCAAAGATTCCCATTTTTAAATTATCTTTAAAAGCTCCCGATACTGCTCCCACAATTCCCGGACCCAAAGAGCATCCCAAATCTCCTGCCAGTGCCAGCAGTGCAAACATGGCGGTGCCTCCGCCCCTGACAGATACAGAAGCCATACTGAAGGTCCCCGGCCACAAAATTCCTACAGACAGTCCACACAGTCCGCAGCCTGCAAACCCAATCACAGGTATTGGCACAAAAGAAATCAGAAGATAGGAAACTATACATAAAATCCCACTGTATATCATAAATTGCTCTAACTTTATCTTATCTCCATATTTTCCATAAAATGCCCTTGACAGCCCCATAAAAACCGCAAACATCATTGGTCCTGCCAAATCTCCGATTGTCTTGCTTACACCAAGTCCTTTTTCGGCAAAAACAGATGCCCACTGGCTCACTGACTGCTCACAGGCACCAGCGCAAGTCATAATCAAAATAAAAATCCAGAAAAGTTTCTTTCTTACCAGCTCTTTTAAAGTCAATCCGTTTTGTTCCTGTTCATTTAATTGTATAATTGGCACTTTGCTGAAAAAAATTGCATTCAGAGCCGGTATAACTGCCCATAATACCGCCAGTATTTTCCAGTGCTCTATTCCAATCCATGTAAAGAACAAAGTAGAGCATAAGACTACTCCCACATGTCCCCAACAATAAAAGGAATGTAAAAGACTCATCGCTTTTTCCTTATTATCTGTAGGACACGCCTCTACAATAGGGCTTACCAGAACTTCCAGCAGTCCGCCTCCCACAGCATATACAAATACCGCCAGCAAAATTCCCCAAAACGGGTCTCCCAGAATATCTGGCAGTACTGTCAATAAAATCAGTCCCAAAACAACACAGATATGAGCAAAAATGGTAGAAATACGATATCCTATCTTATCTACAAAGGCAACTGATAATAAATCAACCAGAAGCTGCAGTCCAAAATTGACTGTAATCAACATGGTAATTTTAGACAACGGAATATGATATTGAAACTGAAAAGTTAAAAATAAAAGCGGCATAAAATTATTTACTATCGCCTGTACAATATAACCGACAAAACAGGCATACACTGTTTTTTGATAGCTGTTTTTCCTGTTCATAATAAATTTACAGTCCTTTTTTATCGCATCTTTATCTTATTTCTTTTTACACTTCATTCAGCAGTATTGTTACAACAGACTTTGAAGGAATCACAATCTCTTTGTCAGAACTCTTAAATTCCTCTGTTTTTTCAAGCTCATGTTCCTTATCTGTTATATACATACTTCCATTTGCCCATTTACTGAAATTCTGCGTGGAAATTTTATATTCCATATCCTTTGGATTAATCAAAACAAGTACAACTCTTTCCTTTCCCTTGTCATCTTTGCCTTTATATGCGCTGAGATAAATATCAGAAGAATCGGAACTACATTCTATGCGCATATAACCTGGTCTGATAAATCTGCTGAAATTTCCCATTGCCCAGAGACGCTTTGCAACAGTCATACCCTGTCCCGGAGTATTTACATAAATCAGTCCATCTCTGTAACTGTAACAGCTCGCGGCTATCCAGTACTGCCATGATGTCACATTCAATGTTGTAAGGTCTGTATTGATTTCCATAGCAAGATTAATGGCAGAATCCATAGACAAATCCATTCCATTTACCATCTCGCACCATTCGCTTGTCTTTAATGAAAATTCTTTTGAAGTTTTTTGAGCAAGCCATTTTTGAAAAGAGGTCTTTGCTGCCATATCCGACCAATAGGAATGTATATCCAGACTGTTCAGATACCCCGACAATCTCTCATCTTTTAAAATTGCTTCATAATACGGATAGCTTGTATTTCCCCATTCTCCAAGCTCCGGCGCAGACAATTCCAGCCCTTCTATGTTTCGTGCTTCCATCACATCAAGAAATACATTTAAAAACTTTACCATCTCGTCCGGTTCATAATGACATCCTTCCTGTCCTCCAGTCCAGTCCCACTGTGGCTCGTTGACAGGCGAAACATATTTAACCGGATAACCTTCTGAAATAAAATGCTCTGTAATATCCAGAACATAATTGGCAAACGCTTCATAATTTTCTTCTGAAAGATTGGAAGTCGGCGTTCCTTCTGCCTCATTGCCATATGCCTTTCCATTTTTTGTCAATCTTACCAAAGGACTGTTGCAGAAAAATACAAGTTCTGATACTCCCATATCCTTGGCCTTTGTTAAAAACCAGACTGCATTTTCATCCTTTGTCCAGTCATATACACCTGGCTCTGTTTCAAAACTTTCCGCCCTTCTCCACGGGTCTGTAATACCACTTTCCGAACCACTCTCAGCGCTTCCGGCTCCGATATTATATCGATAAGCGGAAAGTCCGATTCCCTCTGTCGGGTCAAAAAACAGCTTTGCTATCTGTTCCCTGAGTTCTATGCCATCCTTTGTCAGAGAAGTCCATCCGCCAACGTCCTGACTCCACCATGCTCCACTGGCACCAAAACTTTCAATTGTTTGATATACCGTATTTTCATCTACCGTAATTTCTAAAGTTTTCTGTTTCACTTCTTCCTCCTTTGGCTTTGTCTCTGTTGTTTTTGATGTCTGCTTTTCCGTTTCCTTTTCACTGTTTTTCGCACAGCCTGCAAGCATAAACAACATAAGAATACTCATAAAAATAAATACTGTGTTTTTTAACTTTGATTTTGTCATCATCATTTTGCCTCCTCTCTGTAATAATAATGAAAGTTCTACAACTTTTCAAGTTCACATATTCAGCCTGAAAAATTTTATTTGCTAAATACCTGAAATTTCTTTCTCTGTATAAGCATCTGCAATAATCTCACAAAAAGCGTCTTCTATCCCCTCTGCCGATACACTGCACTGAATTTTTCCGGCTTTCTTATAGTATCCTGCCACATAAAACGCACCCCTTCCGCCTTCCAGTTTCAAATCTTTTTCACCGATAAACCTGCCCTCACCCGTTACGGTTATTGAAATCTGATTGTCAGCATACGGCAATACAGTTCCGTTTTCATCAGTCAGTTCAATCTTAATTGCTGTAAAATCAGAACCATCTGCCACGATATGGCTATATTCAGGAATTAAAACAAGTTTTGATGCCTCTTTTGGCGTTCTGCGCATATATCGTGCAGCTTCCTTACCATCCACATAGCCTACTGCAGTTATTTCCCCTTCTTCAAATATAACATCTTTAAATTCATACATTGGATGTGGAAGGTTCAGATATAAGTTCGGTTTTAATCTCTCAATCAATTTTCCATTTATGTACAGCTCCACTTCATTGCAGTTGCTCATTACTGTCACCGGATTTGATAACGGTCCTGTCCAGTAATTGGCAATATACACCATTGGCGATGTTTTGTTATCTTTCTGTGACATATAAAAATATGCCGGCATCTTTTCCGTTCTGAATATATCATACAGTCCGCTGTAAAATACATTTTCTGTTCTTGTATAATTCACTTCATTGTTATAATCAAACATACTCCATGCAAATCCGCCAAGACAATATTTATTTCCAAAATAATAATCCGCCACACTGGCAAATGTCTTGGTAAATGCAAGTGCCTTTGTATCTGCTGCCCATGAAAAACCATTACCCTCAAACCAGTCCATGGAATGTTCTGTTATTATAAACGGTTTATGTCTTGGTATTTCAGGATATTGATAATTTACAGTATAAATATCTTCATTTTTGAGAAACTCTGAATCTTCATAAGACTCCATTCTCCTTACGCCATGCGTCGGTCTTGTAGAATCCAGCTTTTTTGCAATATTATTCGTTGTTGTATAAAGTTCATTATCATCAAACGATTCATTCACACGGGTTCCCCAACTTACGATGGATGGATGATTTCGGTCCCTGACTATCATTTCCTGAATATTGGTCTTGTAAATTTCCTGCCATGCCTTATCTCCTATATGCTGCCATCCTGGAGCCTCCTCAAATACAATCAGACCAAGCTCGTCACATCTGTCAAGAAATGCTGGATTTTGCGGATAATGAGAACATCTCACTGCACAAAAACCGGTTTTCTTTATTAAATCGGCATCTGCCATCTGGTGTTTGCGATTTACTGCTCTTCCCAGATAAGGCCACTGCTCATGTCGGTTTACACCAATTAATTTCAGCGGCTTACCATTTAAATAAAAACCTTCCTCTGTAAACTCAAACCACCGGAAACCAGTTTTTACTTCATAATCATCTATGTACTTCCCATTATCTGATATTTTCGTTACCACACGGTATAAATACGGCCTCGTTATATCCCAAAGCTCCGGTTTTTGAATGCCATTTATCTCAACAGAAAATGTATATGCTTCACCAGCCTTTACCAGTTCTGTTTTTTCTCCTTTTGCAGCTATATTTCCGTCTTTATCCAGAACATATGTAGCGGCGCAAAGCTCTTTATCCTCCTTTGCTTTGTTATACACAGTCGTTTCATTTTTTACTGTTCCATTTCCGTCTTTGATATATGGCGTTGAAACAAAGGTATTATCAATATAACATTCACCTGTCGCAATCAGCCATACATCACGCACAATACCACCAAACAGGCAGTAATCTACTTCGCCTCCTTCCGGCGGTATATCAGAGCGTTTTGTGGAATCAACTCTGACAGCAATTACATTGTCTTCTCCCCATGCGTTTAAAGCCTCTGTAATATCAAAGGAAAAGCCTGTATATGCACCTTTATGCTCTCCAATATATGTTTCATTTACATAAACCTCCGCGGCGCTGGCAACTCCCTCAAATTCAATAAAAATCCTTTTTCCTCTATAACTTTCATCAAGAACAAAATGCCGTCTGTACCATGAAATAAATCGGTAAGATTCTATCTGCTGCTGAAAATCTGGTCCTTTGTGTCTGGTAAGCAGAGTATTTGCATGAGGAAGGGATACCTGTTCAAATTCTCTGTCATAAAAATCTACAAGTTCGCCGTCTGTAGAATCCGTTGGCGAATACAGCCACTCAGTATTAAAATTTACTTTTTTTCTAATCATAGTTAAACCTCCTGAAATAATATATTGCTTTTCTACAAAACCTATTTAGCATATTCATATCATACGCTTAAAAGAAGATTGTGTCTATCATAATATTTTCATAATGATATAACGATATTAAGATTTTGGTTGCAATAAGAGCTTTGGCATGATAGACTAAACTAAAATATTTTTGTGAGGTCTTTACTATGTTGTTTTTTCCGATTCAAAATGAATTTACAAATAAACTGCCCTATTTCTTTTCCGGTGTTGGTTATCTTTATGAGCAGGAACATATGATACGTCCTAATGGAAGACCAGAAACAGAGTGGAGCTATCGCTACTACCAAATGATTCAATGTTTAAATGGAAAAGGTAAAGTGATTTTTAAACATAAAAGTGTTGTTATACAGGAAGGGCAGATGTTGTTTCTTGTGCCGGAAGAAGCACATAAATATTTTGCATTAACTGAGAACTGAGATTTCCAACCAGCTGACAGGGATAAATTCTTTTATTCTCCTTCCTGATGCAGCTGTCTTTTCTTGATATGTATTACATTTATTATTGATATTGCTGCGAAAATACTTGACAGCGCTGGGGCCCATGCCGCTTGATGTCCCATAAGCGCGGCAATAAAGCTGATAATCGCCATTATACAAAACAGAATCACAAATAAGGTTAAAATTAATAATTTTTTATCCTTTTTACTCTCTTTTTCCATGTTCTTCCCTTTCTGACAGGGCAATGCTGTCCCCGCATCGAACTTTTTTTGCTTCTTTATACATCTCTTTATCTTTTTTTCTAATCATTGCTGTTTCTATGATTCCTTCAGTCTTGCATACCTCCAAAGAAATATACCCTTTTCCTGTATATGGATGCCTTAAAACCCTTGCCGGAACCTTTTTTGCCTCTCCTTTTGTAAATGCCATATAGGAAAATTTTTCATCCTCATATGGGGCCTCTCCGTCTTTTAACAGCCTGTGCAGCCTGCTTCTGGCTATCCGGCAGGTAAAATGGCACCAGTCGTTCGATTTTAAGCTGAAAACGGCGGGCGGCATTGGACATTCCATACTATGCGGACAGGGTGCTGCAATATCAGCACCCTTTGAAAGCAGATATTCTCTCGCCATCCTTAACCGTTTATATCCCTGCGGCGTACCTGGTTCCACAATCAAAAGCAGCTCCTGCGCCGCATGCCACAGTTTATCTATGCTTCTAAGAAAATCTTCACCCAGCAGTTCATTTAATATATAAGAGGCAACTACCAAATCTGCCTGTAAAATATTATCTGAAACCAAATCACCAGATATCCATTCTGCCCTCTGCAAAACAGATGACCCCTGCTGCATAATGGATTTTCCAATCTTCTGCATGGCAGGTTCCCTCTCCATACATGTAATACTGTCCAGTTCCAGTAAAGTATCTGCCGCCCATGCTGCTGCACCGGTACCGGCTCCCACATCAAGAAGTGTATGTGCCTCCAGATTCATACACTCAAGCACATAATTCAACGCTGAAAAAACCGCACCAAAAGTCGCAGGCATACGAACAGATGAATATACTGCTGCTTCTTCTTCCTCTACAAGCAATCTCTTTCCTTTCCCGCTTTGCTTTCTGTATCTGATGCTTAAATCTTCTGCAATCTTCTTCATTTTAGACAGACTCATTCCCTCTGTCTGTTTTTCAATCGCTGTTCTTAATTCAAAAGGAAGCTCCATATTTTTATCCTTTCACCTGTATTCATATCTGTATGTATAACCATTTTATATAATTTTTACTGTTTTTTCAAGATTCAAGCAAAACCAAAACACAATTCTATCAGATTTCTTTTCCAGTTTTATTACAAATCTGTCTGTTTCTATCAGTGTTTCAAAAAACCAGCCAGAGAAAACAGAAGAAACATTGTAAGATTTGCAAGTACGATTCCTGCTCCAGTCGGAATTTCATAAAGATAAGAGGCAGTCATTCCAAAGAAAAAACAAATCAGAGAAACAATTACAGAAGAAAACATAACGGCTTTAAAACACTTAAATACTCTCATGGAGGTAAGCGCCGGAAATATAATCAGACTGGAAATAAGAAGAGTTCCCATAATCCTCATGCCAATCACAATAATAACCGCCGTCAGTATTGACAGCAGAGTTTTATAAAGATTGACCTTTATTCCAGTTGCTTTTGCAAAAGCCTCATCAAAAGTAATCGCAAAAATTCTGTGATAACACAAAAGAAATAAAAAGAGTACCAGTATACTCATGGTAATACAGGCAACAACATCATCCTTGCTGATTGCCAGAACACTTCCAAACATATAGCTGTTTAAATCAATATTTGTACCATTTGAAAGAGAATTTACCGTAATACCAATTGCAATAGAACTGCTTGAGATAAGCCCTATCGCAGCATCGCCTTTTATTTTACTGTTTTCGCTGATTCGCAGCAGCAGAATGGCTGCAATAATTACAATAGGAATTGCCAGCGTAAGAGGTGCTGTATTACATGCCAGTCCAACTGCCATTGCACCAAAACCTACATGAGAAAGTCCATCTCCAATCATAGAATATCTCTTTAGTACAAGTGTTACTCCAAGAAGGGATGCACACAGTGCTACCAGTCCGCCTACAATCATTCCTCTAATCAGAAAAGAATAGGAAAACATTTCCGATATACCTGAAAAAAAATTCATGCTTTTACATCCTTTCCATATTCTGACTTTAGAAATTTGTCTACAGCACCAAAAAAATAATCTTCTTTTCTAAGACAGAGAATTTTGTCAGAATATCTGACTGCATTCTCCAAATCATGTGTTACCATAACAATTGTTATCTTCATCTCTTTGTTTAACTTTTGAATTAATTCATATAAATCCTTTATCGCTACAGGGTCAAGTCCCGTAACGGGCTCGTCCAGAAATATAATTTTATCCGTGGCACATAAAGCCCTTGCCAGAAGAACTCTCTGCTTCTGTCCTCCCGATAAATCTGCAAAAGACTGATGCAAAAGTGAAGTCATACCAAGCTTTTCCAGATTTTCCTTTGCCTTATTTTTTTCCTTCACTCTGAAAAATGGAAAAAATCCCAGACTGTTCAGGCAACCGGATAAAACTACCTCAAATACAGAGGCAGGAAAATCCTTCTGCATGGGATTCTGCTGTGAAAGATAACCGATATTTTCTCTTTTTAAACCTTCACCAAACCGGATTTCTCCGAATTTTATATGAATCAGTCCCAATATCGCCTTTAAAAGAGAGCTTTTTCCTGTTCCATTTTCTCCGACAATGCTGATATAATCTCCAGCCTCTGCCACAAAGCTCAAATCCTGCACAATAATATCTTTTTCATAAGAAATCGTAATATTTCGACATTGCAACTGACTCATAATTGTTATTTTTCTCCCAGTCCAATTTTCAAATTTTTTGCATTCTGCCTCATCAGGCTCACATAAGTAACTTCATTTTCCATATCCTCTGCAGATACATTATGACAGGAATGAAGCAACAGGGTAGTTCCTTCAATTTCCTCTGCAATCGCCTGCGCTGCCTTCGGGTCTGTCAGTTCTTCATAGTAAACCACTGTTGCACCGCTTTTTTTCATTGCCTCAATAATATTTGTAATCAGCTTTGCGCTCGGTTCTGTCTCAGAAGAACAGGAGTCAAAAGCCGACATATAGGCAAGCCCATATTCCTGTACAAAATAAATCAAAGCAAACCTTCCCCCAAAATAAATGGTATTGTATTTTGCTTTTTCTGCAATCTCCCGAAATTCTGTATCAAGCTTTCTTATTTCCGAGGCATATGCTTCTGCATTTTGCTGATAATACTCTCTATTGTCAGGGTCTTTTTTCACAATTGCCTCTAATATGGTATTTATCATAATAAGAGCATTTTTAGGACTGGTCCAGATATGAGGGTCATATTCAAGAGTGGTTTCTCTTCCTTCGCTTTCGTGAGCTGTTTTTGCAGATTTTACAAGAGTTATATTTGCAGAAGCATCTACAATTGTTACAGAATCTTTTTCCATAGAATCAACAATGCCAGTAACCCAGTGCTCCATACTGTCTCCTGTATAGATAAACAAATCAGCTTTATTAATCGTAATAATATCTGACGGAGACGGGTCATAGTCATGCGATTCTACTCCGGGGTCAAGAAGCAGAGTCACTTCAGCTTTGTCTCCTGCAATCTGTCTTGCAAAATCATAGTTTGGAAAAAGAGTAGTCACAATCGACAATTTATCTTCCTCCTTTTGTTTTTTATTGCCCGAACAGGCAGTAAGACCAGCTGCTATCAACAGCAAAGCAGTAATATATAGTATTTTATTTAAATATTTCATAATAAAATCTCCTGATTGATTTATAAAAAACCGAAACATACTCTTATTTTTTTCATTGGATATTGTAAAATATTTCATAGGCTTTGTCAATAGCGAAAAGTAAACCAAAAACCGCAGTGTTTCTCTCTGACCGAAACGCTGCGGACTTTTGTATCTTTTCGATATATTTTTATAGTCAATATACTTGAAAACAAACACTATACAGTTTAATGTTCTGATTGATATTTTAAAAGTGTATTCATTATAATATATAGTTTGAGCATATCATCTAATTTTAATATATGCAATCATATTTATTTTGACTAAATACAATTTATTTTTTATCATATTTACAGATAAAAATATAACGCAGATAGAATAAAACCACCTGCATTATATCCTTATAGAAAGAAATTTCTTATAAATATGTCAAAAACTGTGAAGCCAACACCACTGCTACCAGTGCAATTGGATATGTAGCCGCATAAGCAGATGCCACATTCGGAGTGCCAGTCATATTAATCAGCGCTCCAAGAGCCGGAGTACTGGTCATACCGCCACAGATAGAACCAAGATTATTAAACAGGCTCAGTTTCATTACATATTTTGCAATAAAGAAGCCAATAATCATAGGAATCACTGTCATCAATGCTCCCCACAGGAACAATAACGGACCATATTCCGAAAGTGTCTTTACAAATCCTGCTCCGCCGTCAACACCTGCACCAATCAGGAATAAAATAAGTCCAAGTTCCTGAAAAATGCTTAACAGTTTTTCATCGACCTTCAAATCCAGCTTTCCCATATGTCCAAAGTGTCCAAATATCAGACCTACAATCAACGGACCACCTGTTGTACCCAGATTAAAGGAACCGGCTCCAAGTGGAATATTAATACATCCCAGAATCAGACCAAATACAATGGCAAGACCAAATGCGCCAAGGCCAAACTTCTCCATTTTAAACAGCTTTTTATCCTCTAAGCTATTTTTCTTTTCGCCTTCATCAGAAACCAATTTTTTGCGTTCCTCGTCCATATTTGCCTTTACTACCTTAGGAATAATCTGAACAAAAAGCACTACTCCGATAACACCGAACGGATAAGCAACTGCATGCCCTACTGCAATATCACTGTAATTTGAAGCTGCTTCTCCGATTGCCTCCTGTGCGGCAGCAAATGCCGGTGTGCTGGTAAGGGAACCAGACAACAGTCCAACACTCATCGCGGAATCCATTCCCGGAACCAGAATAGTAATCAGCGCACAGGTAGCTGCACCTGCAAGAATAATAGACAATCCAAGCAATACATAAGATTTTGCATTTTTTACCAGATTCTTGAAAAATGTCGGTCCTGCAATTAAACCTACGGATGTTACAAATAATACAAGTCCAAGATTTTGTATCATTTTAAAATAACTGTTTACTGTGCCTTCGCTTGCCTGCCACGATGCAAATTCCTCAAAGGCAACTCCCTTAAAGTGACCTACAAATAATGCTACCAGAAAAATTGCTGCACTGCCAAGAGATACGCCCTTTATCGAAATTCTTCCGATAAGATATCCCGTTACAATAATCAAAAACAGGAAAAATAACGTTAAGGTCATGGAACTCATATTAAAAAGGTAGGTTCCTAAGACCTCAAATACTTTAAAACTCATCTCATTTTACTCCTTTTTATTTTTAATTTGGCAATCAACACAAGCGTTGGTTGCATAATTTATCATTGCAATCATACACCTTGTATCATAATTTGTCAAGAAATGACAAGAGGATTTTGAATGGATTATAGAAAGATTATCGTACTCCTACAAATTTCTAAAAAATTACCGAAAAGCCCTCCGCCTTTCGGTAATCTTAACTTTTTCATTACATTGTTTCTATATTTCTTTTCACCTGTTTATCTTATAAAATAATCTCATTCAGCTTTGTCACGCCTTCTGGTCTGTAATCCGGCAGAAGCTTTGGTGATACCAAATCTGTTTCAATTCCTGCTTCTGAAAGCATCTTTTGAAATTCACCCACATGTGCCAGCGTAAGTTCTTTTAACTCTACTTCCTTACACTTCTTGGATGCCTGCTGTCCTGCATTCCGTCCAAACACGATAATATCAAGCAGTGAATTTCCCATAAGCCTGTTTCTTCCGTGAACACCTCCAACAGCCTCGCCAGCTACATAAAGATTTTCCACGCCGGACATTCCGTCTGCAGTAATCTTTATACCGCCATTCTGATAATGCAATGTCGGATAAACTACAATCGGTACTTCTCTCATATCGATATCATATCTCATATACATTCTGAGCATACCCGGAAGTCTCTTCTCCAAAGTACCTTTGCCATGAATCATATCAATCATAGGAGTATCCAGCCAGATACCGTCTGCTACTGGAGTATGTACGCCCATGCCTCTTTCTTTTGTTTCACGGATAATCCCTGATGCAGCCACATCTCTTGTCTCAAGCGGATGCATAAACACTTCGCCTTCTCTGTTTACAAACATAGCACCCATGGAACGAACCTTTTCTGTCACCAGCGCGCCATAAATCTGTGCCGGGAATGCCACACCTGTCGGATGATATTGCAGAGTATCCTGATACAAAAGTTCTGCTCCGGCACGATAAGCCATAACAAGACCATCTGCTGTCGCTCCGTAGTGATTGGAGGTAGGAAATCCCTGATAGTGCATACGTCCTGCACCACCTGTTGCGATTACTACTGTTTTTGCCCTTGCAACCAGAATCTCCTTTGTTTCCATGTTCATAAGAACTGCTCCGGCTGCTTTTCCGTCGGTATCCTTAATTAATTCCAATGCGGCAGTAAAATCAATCACCGGAATCCCTCTGTTCAATACCTCATCTCTTAAAGTTCTCATAATTTCTGCGCCTGAATAATCTGCTGCGGCATGCATTCTCTTTCTTGAAGTACCGCCGCCGTGCGTAGTAATCATGTTGCCGTTTTCATCTTTATCAAATAAAACGCCCAGTCTGTCCAGCCACTGAATTGCTGAAGGACCGTCGCATACAAGCTTTCTTACCAGCTCAGGAACATTTGCAAAATGTCCGCCGCCCATTACATCCAGATAATGCTGCTGTGGTGAATCATTGTCTTTATCTGCTGCCTGAATACCGCCTTCTGCCATCATGGTATTTGCATCACCGATACGAAGCTTTGTTACAATCATAACATTTGCTCCGCCCTCATGCGCTTCAATGGCTGCGGAAGAGCCGGCACCACCACCGCCGATTACCAGAACATCCACATCATAATCAGGCTTTGACAAATCGATTTTCATATCTCTGATTCTGCTGTTTGCCTCCAGCATTTCAGCCAGCTCCTTTGGAGCCTTCTGTCCCTTGTTTGGACCAACTTTAATATCTACAAAGCTTGATTTATTGTAGTCAGGATGAAATTTTTCCAGTAAGGCATCTTTTTCTTCTGCTGTCATACGTCTTGGTTCAGGACCGTTTACACGTTCCGCTCTGCTGGCTTCTACTTTTTTAATAGAATCCAGCATTTCCTGTGTATATGGTAAACTCATTTCGTCATCCTCCTTTATTTCTCAATTTCTCTGTTGTTATACATTTCTTTCAGCTCTTCTAAAGGCTTTGTCATAATAGCTTCAACAAACTCATCAAACTCACCCTTTTCAATTGCATCTACTCTGTCTGTCAGATGCTTTGCTTCCGGTTTAATATACTTGCCGGTCAGTCTTCTTGCAAGAAGAGCCACCTGTGGATGAGAAATTCCGGCAGGACAACGTGCGGAACATACACCACACATTACGCAGTCAAAGGATTCCTCTGCACACTTTTCATATTCCCCGCGCTGTGCATAAGCAATATACTGCATTACATTTAACTGCTGTGTACATGCCTTTGTACATGCATTACAGCCTACACAGCTGTAGATTTCAGGATATAACTGCATCATAATCTGCTCTGTCGGCTTGATTTCATTGATATCATAAACTTTCTTCTCCAACGGGAAGAACGGAAGTGAAGCAACATACATGTTGTCCTGAACACGTGTAGAACATGCAAGACATCCATGCAGCTCGCTTTCACCTTTAATTCTGTAAATAGTTGCACAGGCACCGCAGAATCCGTTTCTGCAGCCGCATCCGCGGACTAACTGATAGCCTGCATATTCAAAAGCTTCCATGATAGTGAGGCTTGCCGGAATTTCATATTTTTTTCCGTATAAATAAACATTAACCATATCTGCCATGATTTGAACCTTCCTCTCTGTTATTTCATGCTTGTATTCACTGTATTTTATATTCTTTTAATATTCATCCGGTAATTCGTCAATCTGGTCAAAACGGAATACAGGACCGTCTTTACACACATATTTGGAACCCACATTACAGCGGCCACATTTGCCGACGCCACACTTCATACGAAGCTCTAACGTGGTATATACCTGCTCCTTCTTAAATCCAAGCTCCTGTAGCCCTGCAAGAGTAAATTTAATCATAATCGGAGGTCCACAAATAAGTACTGTAGAATCCACGTTCAGATTTAATTCCTTTACATAATTTGGAACAAATCCCACATGTCCGTCCCATCCTTCCTGCTCGCGGTCAATTGTCAGATGAACATTGACACCTTCTGTCTTTTCCCATTCATCAATAATTTCCTGATAATCTACCAAATCATCTGCAGAACGGGAACCATATACAATATCAATTGTACCATAAGAATCTCTCTTATCTCTGCAATAATTAATAACAGAACGAAGTGGTGCAAGTCCGATACCACCGGCAATAAAGATAAGGTTTTTTCCCTTTAATTCTGTATCAACAGGAAACGGATTTCCATAAGGTCCGCGAATTGTAATCATCTGTCCTACTTCCATCTGATGAAGCCAGTCTGTAAGACATCCGCATTTTTTAATGGAAAATTCCATAAATTCTGTATTTGTTGGAGATGATGTGATGGAAAACATTGCTTCACCTACCCCCGGAATCGAGAGCATGGCACATTGGCCCGGCATATGGTCAAATGCCTTTTTGCCATCCTGTGTTACGACACGGAATGTTTTTACATCTGGAGTATCCATGCGGATATCCGTTACGACACCAATCTTTGGTATTAATACTTCACTCATTCGCTGTCACCTCCCAGTGTCTTTATTACTTTTGTTATATTCATGGAAATCGGACATTTGCTGATACAACGGCCGCATCCCACACAGCCAAATTCCCCGTCATTATTAATCGGAAAATAGGACAGCTTATGCATAAATCTCTGACGGAAGCGCTCTAACTGTGTCTTTCTGTTTGTTCCATGCGCCATCATGGTAAAATCCTTATACATACAGGAATCCCAGCAGCGGTAACGTGTAATGCCATGACCCGTATCATAATCCCTGATATCATAACACTGGCAGGTAGGACATACAAAAGTACAGGTTCCGCAGCCAAGACAGGACTTGTAAAGTTCTTCCCACTTCGGACTCTTAAACAATTCCATCATATCGGCGCCCTTTAAATATTCCATATCCATACTGTTTAATGGAAGCCTGTCAAGAACAGCCTTTACTTCTTCCTTCTGTTTTTCTACCGCTGTATTGTCTGTCTCTTCAAATACAGCCTTTATCTTTTCTGTCAATGCTTTGCCTTTTTCTGTTTTTGCCTCCCAGTAAAAAACATCGTCGACAATCCATGTGATTACATCACCTTCCGGCTCAGTCGCATCGATATCAAATTTTGTACAAAAACACGTTTCTTCCGGTTTGCTGCAGGCAAGAGAAACCACTATGCCATGTTCGCGTCTTGCCGCATAGAATGTATCTACAGGGTCTGATAAGTATACCTTGTCAAGAATGGCAAAGCTTCTTGCATCGCATGCTCTTACGCCCAAAATCACAAATTCTTCGCTGACACGAGCCTGTTCTTCTATTTCAATATTTTTGCCTTCTACCTTGAACTTCATCATAGTTTCACAGTTTGGCAGAAATGCATCTTTTGCAGATTTTACTGTATGAAGTGCATCCAGACGAACCTTTGCATCGTCATCGTAAGCGTAAAACTCAATCTGATCGCCTTTCTCGATTGGAAGGTATAATGTATCAGATTCTGCAATTGCCTTAAAAAGCTTGTCAATTTCATTCATGGAAATCTTTAACATTATCTGTCACCACCTCTCGTATAGATTATGCCTGGTTCTGCATCTTCCTTGGTAAATGCCGTCAGAGGTCCCTTTGTCTCAGAATCCTCGCCTGCCTGAAATTCACCATAAAGCTCATTCATGTCTTTGATAAACTTGCGGTTTAAAAGCTGAAGCGGGATATTCTGCGGACATACTCTGCTACATTCCCCACAGTCTGTACAGCGGCCGGCTACATGCCATGCGCGGATAATATGGAACATATTTTCCTCAAAAGTATCTGCGTTTACTTTTGCAGCCACACCAGAAGCGGCATTATCAAATACACAGGTACGGCAGGAGCAGGCTGGACATACATTCCGGCATGCATTACAGCGGATACATTTAGAAAGCTCGGTTCTCCAGAAGTCAAATCTCTCCTGTGGCGTCATCGCCTCAAGCTCAGCTACCTTTGAAAATCTGTCAGCTCCGCCAAGCTCTTTTTCTTCTGCTTCTGGAACTAAAAGCTCGTCATATGCCACATGCTTGCTTCCCTTGCAGCACAGACATCTCTCCAGCAGCACATCTTTTCTGTCACACTCTTTTGTTCCGTAAAGCGTTTCTGCTTTTACTTTATCGCCATCTTCCGTAATATTCAGAATACCTGTAATCCCCTGTTCCTTCATTTTATTTATATCAAGCATGCCTGAACATGGAATACCAAGTGCGTATACCTTTTCTTTATCAATTCTGTGTTCCTTGATAAGCTGATTGAAGCTGTAGGAATCACATGGCTTTAACAAAACCAGTACTTTGCCTTCTTCTTTTGTTTCATTAATTAAATATTTGCTCTGATTTGCACCGCAGAAGCCGTCAAAAAGGAAATCGCAAAGATTGTCTTCCTTTGTATAGACAGCCGGAGTTACATCATAACAGAAATCTCCAGCCTTCCAGCCGATGACGCGATTTACGGTTCCATTTTCAAGCAACTCGTTTATTTTCTTTACCAGCAACTCTCTTATTTCTCGCATCGCAGATCCCTCAACTTTCTGTTCTCTCCAAGCTTTGTGATGGCTTCAGCAAACTCGTTCATTGTCTGGGCAAATTTCACACCCTCGGCAGCGGAAACCCATTCCACTCTTGTTCTTTCCTTCTCAATGCCAAGATAGTCAAGCATTGAAAATAGTGTGGTCATTCTTCTTCTCGCATAATAATTGCCTGTTGTATAATGGCAGTCACCCGGATGACATCCACATAAGATAACACCGTCTGCGCCACGCTGAAAGGCTCTTAAAATAAAGAGCGGATTTACACGGCATGAACAGGGAACACGTATAATTTTTATATTTGCAGGATAATTCAGACGATTGCTTCCGGCAAGGTCTGCTCCCGCATAAGAACACCAGTTGCAGCAAAATGCCACAATTAATGGAGTAAACTCTTTCTTTTCTTCAACTTCATTTACCTGCATATTGCATCTACCTCCGCCATAATTTGTCTGTTTGCAAAGCCTTTCAGGTCCATAGCACCCGACGGACAGGTAACTGTACATGCACCACAGCCTTGACAAACTGCTTCATTTACAACTGCAACCCGTCTTGTCTCTCGTACACCATGGTCGTTAATCTCTTTTGTCACATAATCAATTGCTCCATATGGACATACATTTGCACATGTAGAACAGCCGTTACATAAAAGTTCATTTGAATGTGAAACACAAGGATTACATAAAAGATGGTCTTTTGCAAGAAGGCCAATTACTTTTGCCGCAGCTGCACTTGCCTGTGAAACGGTCTCAGGAATATCCTTTGGTCCCTGACAGGTACCAGATAAAAATACACCTGCAGTCGGACTCTCTACCGGACGAAGCTTTGCATGTGCTTCTGTGAAGAAATCATTGGTATCCATACTCGCTGTCAGCATAGTTGCAAGGCTTCTCGCTGATTCATTCGGCTCAATTGCCGCTGCAAGTACCACCATATCGGCATCCATATGAATCTGCTCATTTGCCAGAAGGTCTGATGCCTGTACTTTTAATACACCGTCTTCCTCTGAAACCTTTCCTACCATGCCCTTGACATAATGAACGCCAAATTCTTCTACTGCACGGCGGTAAAACTCATCAAAATTCTTTCCCGGAGTACGCACATCAATATAAAATACAGTAACCTCCACGTCAGGATAATGGTCTTTTACCAGCATTGCGTGCTTCGCCGTATACATACAGCAAATCTTGGAACAGTAAGATTTATCTCTGCAAGACTGTCCTCTGGAACCGACACATTGTACAAATACAATTTTCTTTGGCGGTTTTCCGTCTGAAGGCCGCAGAAGATGTCCCTTTGTAGGACCTGCCGCATTCATAAGACGCTCAAACTCCAGCGAGGTAACAACATCTGGATAATTGTTATAGCCGTATTCTTCAAATTCTGTCGGTTTAATCTGATTGTAGCCGGTTGCCACAACGATAGCCCCGTATTCTTTTGTAATAAATTCTTCCTTCTGCTCATAGTTAATTGCTCCGGCAGTACATACCTTTGAACAGAGACCGCATTTTCCGGTCTTCATATAGATACAGTCATCCGGATCAATTGTTGCAAGCTTTGGAACAGCCTGTGCAAATGGAATATAGATAGCCGGACGGTTATCCAGTCCCATATTAAATTCATTTGGATTCTTCTTTGACGGACATTTTGTGGTACACTCTCCACAGCCAGTACATTTTGTGGCATCTACGTAACGCGGTTTCTGACGGATTGTCACTTTGAAATTGCCAACAAAGCCTTCGACCTTGTCTACCTCACAGTAGGTATAAAGACCTATCTTTTCATTTGCGCCTGCATCCACCATCTTAGGGGTAAGAATACATGCTGCACAGTCAAGTGTCGGGAAGGTTTTGTCAAGCTGTGCCATTTTACCGCCGATGGTAGGATTTTTTTCTACAATATCCACTTCAAATCCTGCATCCGCAATATCAAGTGCTGTCTGGATACCTGCAATACCTCCGCCAATTACCAGTGCACGTTTTACCACAGGACTTTCCTGTGCAGTAAGCGGTGCATTCAAGTGAACCTTCGCTATCGCTGTTCTGCCCAAGATAATTGCTTTTTCTGTACCCTCTGCTTTATCCTTGTGTATCCATGAACACTGTTCACGGATATTTGCAATTTCCAGCATGTAAGGGTTCAGTCCTGCAGCTTCCACAGTTCTGCGGAAAGTAACTTCATGCATTCTTGGTGAACATGAACAGATGACTACGCCGGTAAGGTTATGTTCCTTAATGGCATCTTTAATAATTTCCTGTCCACTTGCAGAACACATGTACTGATAGTCAGTTGCAAATACAACACCCGGTTCATTTTTTAATGCCTCGGCCACTGCTGCAACGTCTACTGTCGCTGCAATATTACTACCACACCAACATACAAATACTCCAATTCTCTGCATTTTTTTCACTCTGCTTTCTAAATATTTTTTTCAATTTGTTATAGAACAAAGTGTTTTTCAATACCTCTTCACTTTGTTCTGAAAACAGCCGCCTTTAAGGCAGCGTCATAAAAAATTCACAAAACAATTTTCTATGAATAGAACTTTATTTTTATGGAAACAATATTTATAAATGACAAGCATTGCTGCCCCGTCCTTATTTTTTATATTTACGGAAAGCGCTTACAATCGCCTGCTGTGGCAAATCCTCATCCAAAAGCTCAGGGATTTCCTCAGCATGAAGATGATTGGCATCCTGCTGGCGTACCACTGCAAGACGCACTGCTTCAATCAGCTTTGCAGGCTCCACGTTTCTTGGACATCTCTGCAGACATGCCATACAGCTTAAACAGGTCCAGATAGAATCTGACTGTAACAACGGTTCAATATTTCCCTTGTCAACCATATCTACAAACTGATGAGGATGATAATCCATACCGTCAAAATTTGGACAGGTACCAGAGCATTTACCGCATTTCATGCATTTGTTTGTCTTGACTCCACTGATTCTTTCCAGTTCTTCCTTTGAAATTTTTGTATTGAACATTTACTGCACCTCCTTTACACCCAGAGCTTCAGCCAATAATTCTGTAAAATAAATTACTGGAAGTTCTGTGACTGAATTTGCCTCCAGATTATAACGGCACAACGGACAGGCAGTAATCATACAGTCGGCACCCTTCTTTACCGCAGAGGTAACGACGGTTTCACTTCTGTTTTCTGCGATTTCCTTGTCGTTTAATGTCATATAACCACCGCAGCACTCATTTCTCTGAGCATACATAACAGGCTCCGCGCCAATTGCACGGATAAAATCTTCCATAACTCTCGGATTCTCAGGGTCATCAAATGCCATGACTGTGCCCGGCCGAAGCAGAAGACATCCATAATACGGTGCAATTTTCCTGCCCTTCAGAGGATTTACCACCTTGCTCTTTAATGTGTCAAAGCCGATAACATCCCTTAACACCTCGAAATAGTGGACTACTTTTGTTTCTCCGTGATACTCCATATCAGGGGCCATGTAATTATTTGCTTTAAATGCAAAATCCCCATCTGTCTGAATATCATTGTTTGTTCTTTTTATTACATTATGACAGGCAGAACAGAGCGTCAAAAGGTCCTGTCCCTTGTCTCTCGCCTGAGCAAGCGCTCTTATGGACGAGAGCTTTGTGGCAATCTCATCCTTTGCGGTGGTATATACACCACCGCAGCACTGCCAGTTTTCAATCTCTTCCATCTCGATTCCAAGAACCTTTGCGGAACGGATTGCATAATCGTTTAATTCCTTCGCTTTTGTCTTAAGCGTACATCCTGGATAGTAACTATATTTCATGTTTGACCTCCGTCTTATACCATTTCTTCCGGGTGGAATACTTCATCAAACTTCTCTTCTGTCAAAAACCCTAATGCAACACAGGCTTCTTTTAATGAAATGTTCTCCTTAAAGGCTTTTTTGGCTGTCTTTGCAGCATTGTCATAACCAATATAAGGATTTAAGGCAGTTACCAGCATAAGAGAATTGTGAAGATTATGGCTCATCTTGTCTCTCTTTGCCTGAATACCAACTGCGCAGTTGTCATTGAAAGATATCATGCCGTCTGCAAGCAGTCTTACAGACTGTAAAAAGTTATATGCAATTACCGGCATAAATACATTCAGCTCAAAATTGCCCTGGCTGGCCGCCATTCCAACTGCGGTATCATTTGCAATCACCTGAACTGCTACCATAGTAAGCGATTCACACTGGGTAGGATTTACCTTGCCCGGCATAATCGAGCTTCCAGGTTCGTTTTCAGGAATTGTGATTTCACCAAGCCCGCATCTAGGACCACTGGCAAGCCATCTGACATCGTTTGCAATCTTCATTAAATCTGCTGCAAGTGCTTTTAATGCGCCATGTGCAAATGTAATATCATCTTTTGCAGTCAATGCATGGAATTTATTGTCCGCTGTTACAAAGTCCTTGCCGGTCAAGTCACTGATAACCTTTGCAACCTCTTCTCCAAAACCTTTTGGAGCATTTAAGCCTGTTCCTACGGCAGTACCGCCAAGTGCAAGTTCTTTTAATCCCGGAAGCGCAGCCAAAAGCATCTTTTTTGTCTTTTCCAGCATATTTGTCCATCCACTGATTTCCTGTGAAAACTTAATCGGAACTGCATCCTGCAAATGAGTACGGCCACTCTTTACAACATCTTCATTTTCACTTTCCAGTCTTTTAAAAGTGGCAATCAGCTTGTCCATGGCAGGGAACAGTTTGTCTTCTATGCTCATGGCTGCTGCAATATGAAGAGCGGTTGGGAATGTGTCGTTGGAACTCTGGGACATATTAATATGGTCATTTGGGTGAAGAAGTTTGTTTCCTGCGAGTTCATTTCCTCGATTGGCAATTACCTCATTGCTGTTCATATTGGACTGCGTGCCGCTTCCTGTCTGCCATACAACCAGTGGAAAATGCTCCATTAAAGTTCCGTCAATCACTTCGTCAGCAGCCTGACAGATAAAGTTCTTCTTTTCTTCATCCAGCTTTCCGAGATTGCAGTTTGCAATTGCCGCGCCTTTTTTCAGAATGCCAAACGCATGTATAATCTCAGGCGGCATTTTTTCACCGCCGATTTTGAAATTCTGAAAGCTTCTCTGTGTCTGAGCCGCCCAGTATTTGTCGGCAGGCACCTGCATTTCACCCATCGAATCTCTTTCGATACGATACTCCATTTTAAACCTCCTACAATTAACTTAAATCTAGCTGTGCAATAACTGCTTTTAATGCATCGGCGCTCTTCTGGAACTTAACGACTTCTTCGTCTGTCAGCTTCATTTCCACCTTGCCCTTTACACCTTCTGGACCTACGATTGTAAGGCAGCTTGTACAGACGTCTTCTACACCATATTCTCCATGCATCATAGTAGAAACGGTTACAACAGATTCATAAGCAGCTAAAAGCATACCACACAGATTTACGACTGACATGGCAACACCATAAAAAGTCGCCCCTTTTCTTTTTATGATTTCACCGCCGGATTTATGAACATATTCTTCCATTCTTGCTTCGTCAAATTCTTCCAAATGTCTTCCATAAGTATTGCTGATTTTGGTATACTCGTCAAGAGGTACGCCTGCAACACTTGCGCCTGACCATGGAACAAAAGAGGAATCTCCATGTTCACCAAATACATATGCGTGAATATTTTTCTGGGCAATCTTAAAATGGTTGGCAAGTCCGTAACGAAGTCTTGTAGTGTCAAGCAGTGTACCGGAACCGATAATCTGATTTTCTGGAAGTCCTGATGTCTTTAAGAATGCATAAGTCATAACATCTACAGGATTTGATACGATTACATAGAGTGCCTTTGGGGCAACACTGGCAATCTTTGGAGCAATATCCTTGATAATGTTTACATTTGTCTGGGCAAGTTCAATTCTTGTCTGACCTGCCTTTCTCGGAACACCGGAGGTAATGATAACAATATCGGAATCCTTCGCATCCTCATACTCTCCTGAAATCACGTCAATCGGGTCACGAAACGCTGTACCTTGTACGATATCCATTGCCTCCCCGTCAACCTTCTCCTTGTTAATGTCAATGATGACAATCTCCGATGCAAATGTCTCCTGAGAGAGAGTATAGGCAATCGTAGCCCCTACGCTTCCTGCACCAATTATTGTAATTTTGCTAGCCATAATAGAGCTCCTTTCATTATTAAATTTATTGTTTGACAATTCGTTAACAATCTTTCTGAATTATACTATACATTTTGCTAAATTGCAAGGGTAATATTATCCTTAATTTGATAAAAACTGACAAAAGAAGGAAGAAAACACACCCATTTCTCAATATCTCAAATAGATAAACCTAAAACAATTTTTCACAAAAACCATATAAGATAAAATTATTATTGCTGCTTCAAATTTTCAAAATATTCTTTTATGCAATATGGTCCCTCCACAACTTCCCTTCCCACATACATATCATTATTAGGCCTTGTTTTTACTTCCCATTTTACCATCGTAATCTGGTCGCCCTCTATCTCAATCGCCGTAATACATCTCGGATGCACACAGCTTCCGTCGTTCAGATACATCCCTTCTCCGGGTTCAGGCAGCACCGGTCGGTGGGTATGTCCGGCGATTACCATAACCCCTTTGTTTTCCGCCCAGTTCTCCAGCTTTTTTTCCACCTTTTTTTTCTTTTTATAATTTTTCGCTGCACTGGTCGGGTCATTAATTCCAATAAGCTCAAGTTTCCTCCAGAAATGTCTGACCAGAAATCGGGTCATATACCAGAGATTATCATTTATAAAATCTACCTGATGGCCATGCAGCAATAATATTTCATATTTTCTGTATTCCTCCTCCAAAACAATTCCCTCGTACACATTCATACGAGGGAATAATTCATAGCATACCTCACTTTTTCGCCACATATAGCGGTTATATACACATTTCATATAATCGCTGCTCTTTTTATATTTATCATGATTCCCATAAATCATATAGAATCTGCCTGCCTGATAAAGCTTAGACATCAGCAGGAGCTGACTGCCATGAACCTCCAGAATATCTTCTACTTTCTTGTTTTCCCACAATTCATCACCGTCGCCAAGCTCTATATAGGTAAAATTCATACGGTCATAATACCTTAAAGCTCCATAGGCAATATTCTGATTGAAAAGAAAATTATCTCCCCAGTTTCCGGTTCCTCTATGACAGTCACTCATCAGAACAATCCTGCTGTTCCGGTTTATTCTCAACCTGAGTGCACTGCGATAGATTCTGTCTATCTTTTTTTCACTCCCTGCACACATCCACATTTTTTACAACGTTTTCTCCATGTAATCTTTATAATTATATGATAAAGATGAGGGAATGCATACCTGATATATGCAATTTTATCAATTGTTCTGTCAAAACATTTTGTATATTTGCAGAATCTTTTACAGTTTCGTCTGTTTACTCCCTGTATATATTTTTTATAGAGCCACAGACATCTGCCCGGCTGTTTTGATTTTGGTCTGTCAAAGCAAATCCATACACTTCGTGAAGAATATGTCAGATTTTCACGCCTGTATCCAAGCTTTCGACAGGAAGTTAAAAAAGCGTCTCTCATTTCTACTGTTGGAAAAAGGATTTCCGCTTCCAGAATCAAATCCCGTCTTCTGCTATATTCTCCAAGCTTAAAGCCCGTCAGCCACCAGTGTCTATCCTGTCTGTGTATGAGCATATGATTTCCATGATAAAGGGAAAACCTCATATTTAACAGTTCGTCGTCTTCCACACTCTGATAAAAATTATCCTTTTTGATATATACTCCTATTTCTGCGCCGACAGCAATGCCATACTGTCCCTTCCACAGTTCTATCATCCACTCCCGATTGTCATAGCGGAAACAGACAGGTTCACAGTCAATAATCATATTCATGGAGGGCGCCATTGTGTCATATATTCGACCATATCCCATCTTCCGCTGCCACGGATTCATACAAGAATAGAAAATATCCTGCCTCACATCATATAAAAACCCAAAGGGGGTAATTAATTTGTTCAAATCTGCAAGTTTCTCTTCATCGCAAGTGCACAATACTTTTTTTCTTGCCCTTTCTGCCCTTTTGTGGCACAGCCAGACAATCAGACATATGAGAACAAGAAAAACAATGACTATCGCCAGTATAATAATAACTTGATTTTTCATTTAGATTCTCCTGTTGTTATCTATATCCATGCATATCTATATCCATTGTATTGATATCCATTGTGTTGATATCCATTGTGTCTATATCCATGTATATCTATATCCATGTATATCTATATCCATGTATATTATTATACTTTAGTATATGCTTTTACAGAGCAGGATGCTTCCATAATTCTCTATAATTCTTTATAATTCCTTACAGATGTTGTTGTATTTTCCTTCTTGATTTTTTACTGCCCAAGCCCTGCCAGATAATTTTCGATTCCATCCGCCATTCCCAGCGCCAGCCTGTTTTGATAATCTTCTGTACTCATCAGCCGGTCTTCCTCTGCATTTGTCATAAATCCCATTTCAATAATTGCTGTTGGAACCTGTGCCCAGTTAATTCCACTCATGGTATCTGTTTCTGTTACACCCCTTTTTCGTGCCCCTGTCTGTACTGCCATTGCATTTAAAAGACAGTCAGAAAGATGTCTGCTGTATGAATAAAGCATGCTGTTATAAGGATTATCCGGTGTCTGACAAAGTGCAGTCATTCCATATGCACTTTCTGATTCTGAAGCGTCAGCATGAATTCTGATAAAAACATCTGCGCCTGCATTGTTTGCCATAACTGCCCGTTCGGCATTGCTGATATTTACCTGATGACTCTCCCGTATCATAAATACCTGATATCCCCGTTCCAACAGCACAGATTTCAATTTCAATGCTACGGACAATGTCAGCTCATATTCAGGTATACCGCTTGTCACACCCCTTGTTCCGCCGGCAACCTTGTTTTTTGTCTCAGTTGCACCTGGTCCAATTGGTTCCTTTTCATAATTTCCCTGTGCCTGATGTCCCGCATCGATAGCAATTAAGTACTCCGAGGTATTTTTGATTTTTGGTATGTATACGCTTTGGGATGGTTTTTCTGTTTCGGGCTCTGCTTCTAATACTGTTTCTGTTTCAGCTTCTGTAGACATCTCTGTCTGTACTTCTGTCATCGGCTCTGTTTCACCTTCTGCAGATGCCTCTGTCTGTACAGGCATCGTCTCTGCTTCTGTCTGAAATTCTGTTGTTTCTTTTTTATTCTGCTCAGAAATGACTTTTTCCAGCTCTTTCAGGTTTTGCCTTTGTGCTGTGAAAACACCGGCCTGTCTGTTCATGGGTTCTCTTTTCTGCTTTTCTGTCCAAAGACATACAACTATGGCCACAACAATTATTACCACCAATATAATATAAATTTTCTTTTTTCTAAATTTCAGCATTTTATTTTTCCTTTTCTTCTAAATTTTTTGTTATTCTTGTACTTAATTTTATTATACTTTATTTTTTTGAGAGAATCTAGCCGATTCTATTCATAAAAGTTTTTCATTTTTCTATAATTATATTACAGCTTTTAAACATTCCTGAATTTCTCTTTATTATCAAAAATATTTCCCTGATTCCTGTGAACATTCCCTGCTGCTTTGCATATAGTATATATGAATGTATCCACAACCGCTTTTATTAAGCAATCCTGCTGCCAACACAATCAATTTTGTGATGATACCACCATCATGCTTTACTGGCTGCATAATAAGTTGGCTGCATAATTTCATTTATCGGAGGCTATAAAATGGATAACAATTATTTTGGAAATATCTGTTACTGCAGAAAATGTAATGGTATTGTACACACTATAAAAAAGGGAGATTCCCTTTATCTGCTCAGCAGATATTACAATGTTCCCATTGGAGAAATCATGAACGCCAATAGACATCTGAATATTTATAATCTTCAAATTGGAGAGGAAATCTGTATTCCTATCCGTCGAAGTGATATGCTGAATGACAATATAAACAACAATATGAGCAATACTGTTTCAAACAATAGCATGACAAACAGTAATATGGCGGATAACAGTGTACCAAATCTGAATATGTCGGATAACAATATGCCAAACATGCGCGTATCAGACAACAATATGCCTGATGGCATGCCGGATAATACTATGTCTACCAATGAAATGAGAAATATTCCTCCAGATATGAGCAATATCACTGGTGATATGCCGGGTATCCAGCTGCCACCGGAAAATCGCAGTGCAAGTTTTGATGAAGTTGAATATGGCCGTATGGAAGCTTCCTGTATTTCCCCTGTCAGTGAACCCTTCGATAAAAATATCAAAATGTCAGACCTTATCAATCAGGAAGATATGACATTTGAAAAATTTTTAAGTCTGATTCAGAATTAATACATTTTTTACTGGTAATATTTATAAAAAACATTTATACTATATCTTGTGGCATAATTCCTTAGAAATGTTCCTTGGAGTGATTCATTAGAGTAATTTATTGGAATGATTCTAAAATAAATTTCCACAAGTTATAGTATAAATGGAGGTAACAATGAATTTTTTAAATAAGCTTGACAGAAAATTCGGAAAATATGCGATTCCGAATCTGATTAACTATCTGCTGATTGGCTATGGCATAGGCTATGTTCTGCTGTTATTTAATCCCAAGATTTACCAGCTGCTGGAGCTAAGCCCTGAACTTGTTATGCAGGGACAAATCTGGAGACTTTTCACATGGATACTGACCATTCCTCAGACCTTCAATTTTTTTATCATATTTATGTTTCTGTTCTATTACTGGATTGGACATACACTGGAAAATCACTGGGGAACATTTCGTTATAATATGTACATGCTGTCCGGCTATCTGATTATGACAGTTGGCGCAATGCTCATTTACTGGATAACTCTGCTGGCAAGCGGCGGTAAATTCGGTATCAGCCTTACTATGAGCACTTATTATATAAATATGGCATCCTTTCTTGCATTTGCCACACTTTTTCCCGATGTGCAGGTATATTTTATGATGATTCTGCCTGTCAAAATCAAGTGGCTTGCAATTGTAGACGGAGTATATCTTGGTTACACCTGCCTGTACTATGTCGGCACTTATTTTCAGCGCGCAGGCAATGTAAGCGGGCTGGTAAAGCTTCAACTTGCAAATCTCTGTTTTTCGGAGGCCGCCGCAATTGTTTTATCGGTATTAAATTTTCTGATTTTCTTCCTTGCCACAAGAAATATAAAAAAATATTCTCCAAGAGAAATGAAACGGAGACACACTTACCAAAAGCAGACAAGACAGGCACAGACAATTGCAAAGCATAAATGTGCCATCTGTGGCAGAACAAACGAAACCAACCCTGAACTTTCGTTCCGTTTCTGTTCAAAATGTGAAGGCACTTATGAATATTGTCAGGACCATATTTTTACACATGAGCATGTACGGCATTAGACTTTTAAATTTTTACAGTTGAAAAGGTTTTGTTTTTATAATATAATGAGGCGGGGTTTCGCATAGAATAAATGTGTAACCCCGTGTTTTACCGAACATTAGGAGAATACATTTATGAATAAACTTTACAAACTTGGAATCGATATCGGTTCCACTACTGTTAAGATAGCCATTATAAATGAAGAAAATACGATTTTATTTTCTGACTACAAGCGTCACTTTGCCAATATTCAGGAAACTTTGAAAGAACTTTTGGAGCTGGCAAAGACTGAGCTTGGAGAAATTACTGTCTATCCTGTGATTACAGGCTCCGGTGGCCTGACACTTGCAGGACATATGGAAATTCCATTTGTACAGGAGGTTGTGGCGGTATCTACTGCCCTGAATGATTATGCACCGCAGACCGATGTGGCAATAGAGCTCGGCGGCGAGGATGCAAAAATCATATATTTTACAAATGGTGTGGAACAAAGAATGAATGGTATCTGCGCCGGTGGTACTGGTTCTTTTATTGACCAGATGGCTTCTCTTTTGCAGACGGATGCTGCCGGCTTAAACGAATATGCAAAAAATTACAAGGCGATTTATCCAATTGCTGCCCGATGCGGCGTATTTGCAAAAACGGATATTCAGCCTTTGATTAATGAAGGCGCCACAAAAGAAGACCTTTCCGCCTCTATCTTTCAGGCGGTAGTGAACCAGACAATCAGCGGCCTTGCCTGTGGAAAGCCAATACGCGGAAATGTAGCGTTTCTTGGCGGACCTCTTCACTTTCTGTCTGAGCTGAAAGCCGCATTTATCCGTACCCTGAAGCTTACAGACGAACACATTATCGCTCCGGAGCACTCACATCTTTTCGCTGCTACCGGTTCCGCCATGAATTATAAGGAAGATATCTCTTTTTCTATCAATGAAATTATTGATAAGCTTTCCAAAGGGGTAAAAATGGACTTCGAAGTAAAACGTATGGAACCACTGTTTGCTTCTGAAGAAGAATATATGGAATTTTCCAAAAGGCATGCCCGACACAGTATAAAAAAAGGCAGACTGGAAAATTACTCAGGAAACTGCTTTCTTGGCATTGACTGTGGTTCTACAACTACAAAAACTGCAATTGTAGGAGAAGACGGAACTCTTTTATACTCGTTTTACAGCAGCAATAACGGAAATCCCCTGTCAACTACAATTAAATCGATTCAGGAAATTTATTCCATGCTGCCAGAAAACGCAAAAATCGCGTATTCCTGCTCCACAGGTTACGGGGAAGCGCTTGTAAAGGCCGCTTTGCTGCTTGATGAGGGAGAAGTGGAAACAGTATCGCACTATTATGCCGCTGCTTTTTTTGAACCTGATGTAGACTGTATTCTTGATATCGGCGGTCAGGATATGAAATGTATCCGTATAAAAAATAATACTGTGGATTCTGTTCAGTTAAATGAAGCCTGTTCTTCCGGCTGTGGTTCTTTTATTGAAACCTTTGCCAAATCCCTGAATTATTCTGTTCAGGACTTTGCACAGGAAGCGCTGTTTGCAAAAAATCCTACGGACCTTGGAACAAGATGTACTGTTTTTATGAATTCCAATGTAAAACAGGCACAGAAGGAAGGGGCCGAAGTAGCTGATATTTCTGCCGGTCTTGCCTATTCCGTGATTAAAAATGCATTGTTTAAGGTAATAAAAATTACGGATGCAAAGGATTTCGGAAACAAGGTAGTCGTTCAGGGTGGTACTTTTTATAATGATGCAGTTCTTCGAAGCTTTGAAAAGATATCCGGCTGTGATGCAGTACGGCCTGATATTGCCGGAATTATGGGAGCATTTGGCGCTGCGCTGATTGCAAGAGAACGGTTTAAGGGACAGAAAACTTCCATGTTGTCCATTGAAAAAATCAATTCCATGGAATATTCTACTTCTCTTGCCCGCTGCAAGGGCTGTACCAATAACTGCCTGCTTACCATTAACAAATTTTCCGGTGGAAGACAGTTTATCAGTGGAAACCGTTGTGAAAAAGGAATTGGAAAACAGAAAAATAAAGAAAATATTCCAAATCTGTTTGACTATAAGCTGAAACGAATCTTTGATTATGAACCATTAACAGATGACAAGGCCGTAAGGGGAACGGTAGGAATCCCAAGAGTGCTGAATATGTATGAAAATTTCCCATTCTGGGCAGTTTTCTTTCGGGAGCTTGGCTTTAAAACTGTGCTCTCCCCTCAGTCTTCGAGAAAAATTTATGAGCTTGGTATTGAATCTATTCCAAGCGAATCTGAATGTTATCCGGCAAAACTTGTACACGGACATATTCAATGGCTGATTAAAAATGATATAAAATTTATCTGGTATCCATGTATTCCTTATGAAAGAAATGAAACGCCAGATTCAAACAATCATTATAACTGTCCGATTGTCACTTCCTATGCTGAAAATATTAATAATAATGTAGAAGAGCTGGAAGGAGAACACATCCGGTTTTTAAATCCGTTTATGGCGCTTACCAGTCTTGAAACAATTTCTTCAAGACTTGCAGAAGTATTTTCAGAGGAGTTTGATATTCCAAAACAGGAAATCTTAAATGCTGCCACAAAGGCATGGGAAGAACTGGAGCAGGCACACCAGGATATTGAAAAAAAAGGAGAGGAAACCTTAAAATATCTGAACGAAACAGGAAAAAAAGGCATTGTTCTTGCAGGGCGGCCTTATCATATCGACCCTGAAATCAATCATGGTATTCCGGAGCTGATTACCTCCTATGGTCTTGCTGTTCTGACAGAGGACAGTGTTTCACATCTTTCCAAAGTAGAACGACCTTTGATTGTAATGGACCAGTGGATGTATCATTCCAGACTGTATCGGGCGGCAAACTTTGTAAAGACGCAGGAGAATCTTGATTTGATTCAGCTAAATTCCTTTGGCTGCGGACTTGATGCAGTTACTTGCGATTGTGTCAATGATATTTTAACCAATTCAGGAAAGATTTATACAGTTTTAAAGATTGATGAGGTAAATAATCTGGGAGCTGCAAGAATCCGTATCCGTTCGCTGTTGTCAGCGCTTCGGGTGCGTGAGGAACAGCAGGTGGAGAGAAAGATTGCGCCATCAAGTATTGAGAAGGTGGAATTTACAGAACAAATGCGCGACGAGGGATATACTATTCTGGTTCCTCAGATGACCCCGATTCATTTTGAGCTTTTGACACCGGCGCTGCGGTCTCTTGGCTTAAATATTGTTATGCTGCAGTCGGATACAGATGCGCCTGATTACAAGGCAAAATGCAGAAATGCAGTGGATATCGGACTGAAATATGTCAATAACGATGCCTGCTATCCGTCTTTAATCGTAGTAGGCATGATGATGCAGGCAGTTTTATCTGGAAAGTATGATGTAAACAAACTTGCTATTATTATGACACAGACAGGGGGCGGCTGTCGTGCTTCCAATTATGTAGGATTTATCCGGCGCGCGTTAAAAAAAGCAGGCTATCCTCAAATTCCGGTTATTTCTTTAAGTGTTCAGGGATTGGAATCAAACAGCGGTTTTAAAATTACTCCTGCCTTTGCCATAAAGGGAATACAGGCGATTATGTATGGAGATGTCTTTATGCGCTGTCTCTATCGAATGAGACCATATGAAATCACACCGGGAAGCGCAGATGCGCTCCACGAAAAATGGAAGAAAACGTGTGTGGCACATCTTACAAAAAAAGGTGCTCATATGAAAGAATTTCGCAAAAATCTCAAGGGAATTGTAGAGGAATTTGACCGTCTCCCAATTCAGGAAGATTTGAAAAAGCCAAGAGTTGGAATTGTGGGAGAAATTCTTGTAAAATTCCTTCCTTCTGCTAATAATTATCTGGTGGAACTGTTGGAATCAGAAGGCGCAGAGGCTGTAATGCCGGATTTGCTGGATTTCTTCTATTATAGCTTTTATAATAATAACTTTAAAGCAGATTATCTTGGCATGAGTAAAAAGACAAAGCGTCTTGCAAATTTTGCCATATGGGCAATGAATCAGGTAAGAAAGCCTGTTGTAAAGGCATGTAAAAAAAGCACACATTTCACTCCGCCATCTGATATCAGAGAACTTGCAAAAATGGCAGCTCCGATTGTTTCCCTTGGAAACCAGACCGGAGAAGGCTGGTTTTTAACAGGTGAAATGATGGAATTGATTCACAATGATGTGCCAAATATTGTGTGTGCACAGCCTTTTGGATGTCTGCCAAATCATGTGGTAGGAAAAGGAGTCATTAAAAATCTGAGGAATCAATATCCTGCTGCAAATATTGTAGCTGTGGATTATGACCCGGGAGCAAGCGAGGTAAATCAGTTAAACAGAATCAAACTTATGCTGGCAACGGCAAATAAACAGATAAAAAATAAGTGATACAATATTATTTGATTTTGCTGGTCATATGTATGATAAGTAAAAAGGGGGCTGTCGCACTAAGAAATGAGTGCTCAGCCTCTGTTTTATGCAAAAAATTAAGGGTTGCCGCTTCACGATTTATTAATCGTTAAAGCGACAGCCCTTTTTCACAATTTATCAGGTTTTTTATTTCAAATAATTTTGTAACGTTCTCATACATTCCCTGATATCAAGAGGTTTTGTCAGATGTGCATCCATGCCACACTCAAAACATCTCTGTGCATCATCTGAAAATGCATCTGCTGTCATGGCTATAATCGGCAGGTCTTTATCTGGACGGTCCATTTTTCGAATTGTTTTTGTGGCATCATATCCATTCATTACAGGCATTCTTACATCCATAAGAACTGCATCGTAATATCCCGTTTCCGACGCTGCAAACTTATCTACACATATCTGCCCATTTTCTGCCCACTCAAGCACTAATCCTGCTGCGGAAAGAATTTCATTTGCTATTTCCCAGTTGATTTCAATATCCTCTGCAAGAAGCACACGTTTTCCATGAAAATCAATTTGTTCCTCTCCGTCTGTATTATTGTTCAAACCATCTACATATTGTCTCAAACGGCCAAATAAAGTAGATTTAAATAACGGTTTTGAAATAAAGCCTTCAATTTCATTTTCAAAAGCCATATCCTCAAGTTCACCTTGGTCATAAGCAGATATCAGAAAAATCGGAATATCTTTTCCCACTCTGGTATGAATTTCCTGAATGGTTTCTATTCCATCCATATTTGGCATTTTCCAGTCTATCAGAACAAAATGATAGTCATCCTTCTTCTTGTGATGTTCTTCTATCATTTCTACCGCCTTCATTCCGTCAAGAGTCCAGTCCGCATGAACCCCCAGCGCTTCCAGATTGGCAGCAGCACTGAGACAAAGCATTTCATTGTCATCCACCACCAGTACATTCCATTCTGGCAGTTTCATTTCATTTTCTCCGATATCGGCCTTTTTAAAATCCAGAATCACATGAAATTGTGAGCCTTTTCCCTGTTCACTCTTAAGCTCAATTGTACCACCCATAAGGTCAATAATACTTTTGGTAATAGACATTCCAAGACCTGTTCCTGTGATTTTCTGTACTTTTTCATTTTCCTCTTCCCTTGAAAATGTATCAAAAATCTTTTTCTGAAACTCTTCCGACATGCCGATTCCGGTATCTTTTACTTTAAAATGAGTTCTGATATATTCTTCACCTAACGGAGAAGGTTCCTGATATAAGTGTACATCAATTCTTCCACTTGTTGGAGTAAACTTGACTGCATTTGACAGCAGATTTAAAATTACCTGATTGAGACGTACTGCGTCACAGTAAACATTTTCCACATCAATATCCTGAATAAAGATATCAAAATACTGATTATGCTCTTTTACCTGAGGCTGCATAATATTGACAATATCATCCATTGCCTCCCGCAGCGACATTTCCGCAATATTTAACGTCATCTTTCCACTCTCAATTTTGGACATATCCAGAACATCATTAATTAATCCAAGTAAATGCTTGCTGGATAAACGCACTTTTTGCAGACAGTCCTCCACACGCATATTGTCTCGAAGATTTCGCAGTGCAATTTCTGTCATTCCAATAATTGCATTCATAGGGGTACGAATATCATGACTCATGCTGGAAAGAAATTCACTTTTTGCAATATTAGCCTGAACTGCCTCCTTCTCCGCTTTGTTTAATTCTATCATCTGCTGTCTGGAAAATCGATAATAGACAATAAAAATAACTGTCATGGTAATCAAAATGATCAAAGAAGAGCTAATCATAATAATCATTCGCTTTACATCCAGTTCACTCAGTCTTTCATCCAAAATTCCGCTTGGCATAACAGAAATCAAGTACCAGTCAACATCTCCCGAAACCGGACTTGCAAACAGATGTCTTTTTTCGCCCTCTGTCAAAAGCACTGTTGAATAGTCTTTGTCAGCAGCAATTGCAGCCTTTAATTCCTGAATATAATCTTCGGCTGATTTTCCATCCAAATCTTCAACAATTTCCTTCATCCGGTTAAAATAATTATCTCTAAACGCATTTCCACTTCTGATTAAAAAAGTACCATCTTTTGAAATGACATGTGAATATGCCATTGCATTTTTTTCATCCAGAAAAAGGGCATCGTTTAGATATTGCATGGATATTCCAGCTATTAATGCTATGCTGGTACTTCCATCTTCTAAAGGATATTCCGCTGCCTCTGCCAGTATAAGATATTTTTCTCCCTTGTCATTTGTAGCAAATCCAATTGTTGCGGTTTCTTTATAGAGATTAGCCAAAATATTATCATAATTTATAATATTTAAATGCTCTCCTGTAATTCGTTTCTCTTCTCCTTCTTCTGAATAAATACTAAGATAAGAAATATCTCGAACATCAGCACTGATAATCAGTTCATTTATCATTTCATCACCATAAACAGTAGTGTCTGGTGGTGTGCGCTGTATAATTCCCTTTAGCTGGTTTAAACGCAAATCAATAACCGTTTCAAACTTCTGCTGTATCTGAGAACTCATTTCCTTCATATAAATTGTACTGATATCCTCAATAGAAGCCTCTGTCTGCCTTGACATATAAAATGTCAATACTGTAAACACTATTATGCAGACAAGCAATACAGTAATAATACTATATTTAAAAAAACCGCTTATCTTTTTATCCAACATCACATATTTCCTTTCTTTTCGCAATATCATTCCTGTCTTCTTAAACTTGGACTTTTTACTATGACAGTTTCCTTTTCAGATTTATGTATAAAAACATTATACTGACAAAGACAGGGAAATGTCAAGCATATTTTCGTTCCTGTTTCTTTGATGGTTTTTCTGTTTTTATCCTATATATATCTGTCAATACTTACTCTGAGCTTTTCTTTTTTATTCACTCCCAAAACTCCAAGATATACAAATTTTCCATATCCTCTTGCCGAAATGATATCCCCTTCCTTCAGACTTTTGCTGTTATTTTCCACAACTCTTCCATTTATAAATATCTTCTTTTCTCGAAAAAGACTCACAGCTTCTGTTCTTGAAATATGGTACAGTTTTGCCAGTATCATATCACATCGTTCTGAACCGGCAGAAACAGTAGTATTTTCAAACTTTGGCTTCAAAGCTTCTGGCATTTCATCTGCCACTTTGCACTTTACATAGGTATGTTTGATTTTCACAAGATTCTGTACAATATAATCGGCTATTTTTGACAGGCACATTACATATCCTGTTTTCCCTTTTATATAAATATCTCCTATCACATCTCTCTCAATTCCAAGATTTAAAATACTTCCAAGATAATCTCTGTGATTCAGCTCCTCTGCAAATTTTTCAAGATTCGGTTCAATGATAATACATGAGATGGGATATTCCATCTCATATCCAAACTCTTCCACACTTCCAAATCTGATTACTTCCCGTTCTGCCAGCTCCGTTCCACCAAAGCTCTGGTAACTTATTCTATTTTTCTCCAGAACTTGCGCACAGTCAGACAGCTCCGCGGGACTTAAAAAGCTGGTAAACAGATACTGATTGTTGCGATATGACCGTTCTCCCAGTTCTACAATCCTCTTTTTTAATAAATTTTCATTTTCAGGCATGCCAACTCCTCCAGCAAAGCATATTATCTTCAAACATAGTATGAAGACTTCCCTTTTCCTTTAACCATGAAAGATAGGAACGTACAGTAAATCCCACCAGATAATATTGCTGCATATCCAATCGTCTCTCATATTCATCAAATAATTTTCGTATCAATTCATCATAAGTAATCGGTGTTTCACAGAAATTAATAATATTTTTTGCAATTTCATCTATCTTTTCCTTATTTGCTCTTACAAGAGTCCTGATATCCTCTGTTGGCTCTGCATGACTTGGAAGAAACAGTTTCGCCTGCATTTTTCCTATAGTATCCAACGTTTTGATAAACTCCGGCACGTCAAACATAAAATTAATATGATATCTTCTTAACATTTTCATACTGAAAATACTGTCTGCCAAAAATACAACATCATCATCAGTGCGCACACCAATCATATGAAAATTATGTCCCGGCAGTGGAATAATCTGCAGCTCCTTCGGCAAGACAGCGTTTGCAATATCTTTTGCATGATATTTTCGTGCAAGAAAGAAGTGATTCTGCATTTCCCTTGGCGGATATCCTCCTGTAATATAGACAGGTGATAAAAAGGGATATTCTGAATACACCTTCTCTTCCACTGTCATATAAATGCTGCATCCCGTTTCCTCCTGTATCTTTGCACATCCTCCACTGTGGTCCGCATGTCCGTGTGTCAAAATCACAGCCTTTGGTGTCCATCCCCGTTGTCTTAAAAGATGAAGAATCTCGCTTCCCTCTGCATCATTTGTTCCACTGTCTATCAAATACACTTCTCTGTCAGTTTTTACATAGACGCCTACCTTTGCATAACAGTCTATATAATAAGTATTTTCACCTGCTCTTATTAATTCCATGAAATATACCTTCCTTAATTACATAATTTATTTTATATCTGCTTTCCTGAAAATTGTGTCATATACAACTCATAATATCTTCCCTGTTGTCTGATTAATTCCTCATGATTTCCGGTTTCTACAATTTTTCCCTGGTCCAGTACTACAATAAAATCCGCATCCCTGATTGTTGACAGTCTGTGAGCAATAATCAGACTCGTACGGTCTTTCATCAAATTTACCATCGCATCCTGAATATTCTTTTCTGTTCTTGTATCCACGCTTGAAGTTGCCTCGTCTAAAATCAGTATTTTCGGATTGGCAAGTACTGCCCTTGAAATAGATAAAAGCTGTCTCTGACCCTGCGAAAGATTCTGGCCGGACTCGGAAAGCATGGTTTCATAACCTTTTTCCATATGTGAAATCATTCTGTCACAGCAGCCAATTTTTGCTGCCTGTTCAATCTGTTCATCCGAAGCATTAATATCTGCATACTTTAAATTGTTTTTAATCGTATCTGAAAATAATACGGTATCCTGAAGTACAATGGCAATATTCCGGCGCAATTCCTCAAGAGAAATATCCCGAATATCCACACCGTCTATCAGAATCCTTCCACTATCCGTATCATAAAAACGCATAAGCAGATTTACCACAGTAGTTTTTCCACTTCCGGTCGCTCCCACCAGTGCAACTTTATGTCCCGCACGTACATTTAAAGTAAAATCATATAATACCTGCTTTTCCGGCACATAAGAAAAATCCACATGTTCAAAAGATATGACGCCCTTCCCCTCCGGCATGATATCAGAACAATTTTCTTCCAGACAGCTCTCTGTCTGTTCGTCCATAATGTCAAATACTCTTTCTGCTCCGGCAAGCGCTGTCTGAATCTGCGCATAAAGCTGAGCAATCTCATTAATCGGCCGGCCAAATTGTCTCGCATAGACAATAAAAGCAGAAATCATACCCACCGATACAATCTCTTCAATTGCAAAAAATCCTCCAAAAGCAGCGATAATCACAAAACCAATATTATTTACCACATTCATAACAGGTCCCATGGAACCCCCGATAATTTCTGCAATAATTCCTGTCTTTGTCATATCATCAGAAATCTGGTTAAACTCCTCTATTACTCTGTCTTGTCTGTTGTAGGCCACTACGGTTTTATATCCGGTAATATTTTCTTCTGTCGCGCTGTTTAACTCTCCTAAAAGCTCCTGCCTTTTCAGGAAAAAACGCCTCATATTTTTTGACAGAGTTTTGGTAACTATTACCGTCAATACCACAGTTATACAGGACAGCAATGCAAGCTGCCAGCACAGATAAAACATCATAATGACAGTTCCTGCAATCGTTAAAATACCGGAAACAAGAGAGCTTAAAGATTGAGAAACCGTATTGGAGATATTCTCCACATCATTTGTCATACGGCTCATTACATCTCCATGCGGATGTGTATCAAGATATTTTATCGGAAGATGTACAATTTTATCAAATAAGTCCTCCCTCATTCTTTTTACAATGTGCTGGCTTAAATGGGCACTCAGCACACTTTGAATAAGACTGCACACCGTATAGATTCCATAGACTATCAGCATAATGACAAGAATTTTTCCAACGTTGTCAAATTTATGTTTTGTAATAAAATCAATTGCTTCACTTTGAAGTTTTGGTGCATAAACGGAACATATCACCATAACAGTGACTGCTGCCAAAAGCACTCCCACGATTTTCTTTTCGCCTCCAAAATACAGAAATAATCTTTTGAGCGTTCTTTTCTTATCCTTTGCTTTTTCTATATTCTGCATGCCCATAGGACCACCCGGTCCCCGTCTTCCGCCTGGTCCCATACGAAGCTCCTGTGGTGCATTTGTTCTTTTCTGCTCATTGCTCACCCTGTTCACCTCCCGACTTTAACTGTGATGTATAAATATCCCTGTAAATATCACTGGTTTCCATAAGCTCCTTATGTGTTCCACAGGCGGCAATTTTTCCATTGTCAATAACGGCGATTCTATCTGCATTTTTCACAGAAGCAATTCTCTGAGCAATCACAATTTTTGTCACATCTTTATATTCTCTGTTTAATGCCTCATATAACTGTGCTTCTGTCTTTAAATCCAGTGCGCTGGTCGAATCATCAAATATCAGAATATCCGCGTTTTTCAAAACGGCGCGGCTGATAGCAATCCGCTGTTTCTGACCACCTGACAGACTCATGCCTTTTTCCGCAACTAATGTATCGTATTCTTTTGGCTGAGCTTTTATAAATTCTTCTGCCTGAGCAATATGCGCTGCATGTTCAACCTCCTCCTGTGATGCCTTTTCTCTGCCCCATAAAATATTATTGCGGATACTTGTGCTGAATAATTCACTTTTTTGAAGAGCGATTGCTATTTTTTCCCGAAGCTCACCAAGTTTATATTTTCTGACATCCACATCGTCTACAAGTACCTCTCCCTCTGTGACATCATAAAATCTCGGTATCAGATTCACAAGACTGGATTTTCCACAGCCGGTAGCTCCAAGAATTGCAAAAGTTTCTCCAGGAAAAACAGTCAGATTGATATTTTTTAAAACCCCGTCACCCACAGACTGCGGATAAGCAAAGGAAACATTTCGAAACTCCACTTTTCCTCTTGAATCTTCACCAGTCAAAGGAACCCCTTTCCCATCTGAAATGACGGGGTCGCAGAGAAGTACTTCTTTCAGACGCCCGAAAGATGCCATTCCTCTTGATACATTCTGAAAAATCATTGCCAGCATAACTACGCTGTTTAAAATCTGAGTTAAATAGGTAATCGCGGCCATTACATTGCCCGGCGTAGTATATTCTCCCTGTACTCTTACAGAACCGATATAAATTACCGCCACAATAGAAATATTCATAATAATATTCATAAGGGGCATCATGTAGGATAACAGTACCAGCACATGAAGCTGTGTATTCACAAGCTCCGTATTGGCACTGCCAAAACGCTCTTTTTCATATTCTTCCCTAACATATGCCTTTACTACTCTCGCGCCTGTCACATTTTCCTGCATAACACTGTTTACTCTGTCCAGTTTTTTCTGAAGCACCAGAAACAGCGGATTTACCTTGGAAATAAAGAAAAAAACAATCAAAAGAACAACTGGAAATGCGCAAAGAACTACAACGCCAAAGCTTAAGTCCAGAGTCAGCATAAAGACAATACCGCCAAAAAACAGCATACAGGTACGAACAAATCCACGAATACACTGAGCGACCATATTCTGCACCTGTGTCACATCGTTGGTCACTCTGGTAATCAACGAACCGGTAGAAAATTTATCTGTCTGCTCCAGAGAGAGTGACATGATTCTTTGAAAACAGTCCTTGCGAATATCATTTCCAAAATTCTGACTGCACAAATTTGCAAATACCCCTGAAAGCACACCAAATACACCGCCCAAAAACACGATTCCTATCATCTGAAGCCCTGATGTCAGTACAATATGCATGTCGCCTATATTTCCATTATTCAGTCCCAGTACACCATTATCCACAATATTGCTCATCATCCGCGGTTGAATAAGGTCCATCATAACCTCACCAATCATAAAAACAGGGGCTAAAAGCGCATAAAACCAGTATTTTTTCAAGTACTTTAACATCCTAAATCTCCTTTTTACATTTCCTTTTGAAGCTTAAGAATCCAAATCCTGCTTTTTCGACTTCTTATCTTCTTCCTGCTTTTTTTCAGTAGTTTCACCTTTTTCAAAAATTTTTTTATAGTCATCTGTATGTGTAGGCAATTTCTGCTTTCTTAAAGAATATTCAGCCGTTCGTTTTACTATATAATAAAGAGTGGCAAACAATGGCACTCCTATAATCATTCCTACAAAGCCAAGCAGCTTGCCAAACAGCAGCATTGCCACCATAACATAAAATGCTGACAGACCTGTGGAATTGCCAAGAATACGAGGACCGATAATATTTCCGTCTACCTGCTGCAGTACAATAATAAATATCAAAAAAGCAATACATTTTCCTGGAGAAACCAGCAGAAGCAGGAAAGCACTTGGCACGGCTCCGATAAATGGACCAAAGACCGGAATAATATTTGTCACTCCTACAATTACGCTGATTAACAAGGCATATGGCATGTTCATAATCATCAGACATACAAAACAGATAACGCCTATAATAAAAGAATCAAGAAGTTTTCCGGAAATAAAGCCTCCAAAAATTTTGTTTGCCTGTTGCAAGGTTTCTCCCACCAGCCGGTTAAAGCGTTTGTTTTTGCTGACAGAATAAAATAATTTTCTGCACTGGGCCATATAATGTTCACGGTCCAGCAAGAGATAGATTGTTACAATCACAGATACTATCATATTCAGCAAAGTCGAACCTACGGATAATACACTGTTTGCCAGAGTAGAAACTGTGGAAAACAGATTTGTTTTTATCCATGTTACAAGAGTGGTTTCTGCGGACTCTATCATCTGCAAAATAGTTGCAGCCACATCATCATCTGACTTCAGATATGTATTCAGTCTTTCAAGCTGAACTTCCAGCATTTCTGGCAGGTCCTCTACAAGACTGCCAACACTCTCTGCAAGCTGTGGAATAATAAGGGCACAAAATAAACCCAATACAGCAAAAGCGAACAGCATTGTAAATAATACAGAAATTGCCCGTGAAAAATGCAAAAGCCGATTTGCCTTACAACACTGTCGTTCAAGAAATTTTGCAACCGGACACAACACATATGCCAGTACTACTCCCGCTAATACCGGTCGAAGTCCTGACATAATCAGAGAAAAGAAAGCTTTTATCTCTTTATATCCGAATATTAAAAAGAAAAAAGAAATCGCCGCTGCCAGACTTCCAAAAATCACAGCACCCAGCTTCCAGTAAAATTTTTTATTTGGTTCCATAGTAGTAAATCCTCCTGATAGTATGCAATTATCCAAACTCTGACTGTTTTGTTGATTTAATCAGTCAAACCCTGATTGTCAAATATAATAAAAACATGGGATTGCCGCACTAAGTCATTTCTTAATACAACAGCCCCATATTTTCGCAGCCTATTTAATATCTACTTCGTGAATATATCCAACCAGCTCCTCTGATACCTCTACTACACGTTTGGTTACCTGATTGCAGTCTTCTACAATCTCTCGGAACTGTTCCATATTCTCTGTAGTAATCTTCGCACTCTCTGCATTCTGTTCTGCAAAGTTTGTCAACGAATCAATACCGCCTTCAATTACATCGCTGTCTTCCTTTAATTCTCCGATTTCTGAACCAATACTGGAAATAGTGGCTCCTACCTGGTCAATTTCATAATTCAACTCTTTAAAAATTTCTTCCGTACTTTTAATCTTCTCATTTTGAAGCGCCACTGCCTCAGATACTGTTTCTGCGGTCTGAACACTGACATTTGCATTGGCAGTCAAATCATTAATCAATTTATTAATCTGCTGAGTGGATTCTCTGGACTGGTCTGCCAGAGTACGAATCTGCTCTGCTACGACTGCAAAGCCTTTTCCGTTTTCTCCTGCTCTTGCCGCCTCAATACTGGCATTCAGTGCCAAGAGATTGGTCTGACTGGAAATATCCGCGATAATTTCTGTCACAGTTTGAATCTGCTGTGCAGACTGATTGGTGACATCTGCCTGTTTTCGTACGCTCTCAATTTCTTCCCCACTCTTTTTGCTGATTTGAATCAGCTCACTCATAATCTGTTCCGCGGAATGATTACAATTCCCCATTTTATCCGCGCTCATATTTAACATTTCAATATTTTGAGAAATACGGGCAATGGACTGGCTGATGGACTCGATTTCATTTTTCATATTTGTCGTCTGGTCTGCCTGTGAAATAGTGTTTTTTGCAATGATTTCCACAGATTCACCAGCACTCTCCAGTGAATTTTTCATAGTTCCAAAAATTTCCTGAAACTCCTCTGAAACCTCTCCAAGCTCATTTGTCGCCATCTGAACCCCTGCCAACATGGTTGCCACTCCTTTGACAGCTGTCTGAATAAAGCAAATCATTTTTCCTACTTCACCATTGCTCTGCGAAAGCTTCTCCATACGTCTTTCCAATTTACCATTGGCAAGCTCCTCTTCTGTCTTCTTGCCTGCTGCAAGCTGCATTTGGTCCAGAGTAGCTTTGACAATCCAGAAGATAGCAGCAAAAATAACTACAATCACCAGTTCTAGCAGAATAACAGCTATCAACGTGTTCACAATTCCTGCGTTTAAAAGCATTAAAACGATTACCTGCCAAGCCACAGCAGCCACCATAAAAGCGGCAAATATAGCAAGCACCTTACCCCAAATAGCATGTTTTTTCACTGATTCCATATCTTTCGTCCTCCTGTTTTAATTTGAAACATCTATTTACAAAAATTATAACACAAAGTCATTTATATGGCAATAAGGCAAAAAAATAACTTGTTAAATTTCTGATAGAATGTTATTATCTCTATAATTATTTGAAAAGAGAGGACTCTGACTATGAACTTAAAACAGATAAAACAGGCTCTTTCCTCTGAGCATTATACCTTTTTAAAGGAAAATCCACATCTTGGAAAAAATATTTTTCTGATTGGGCTTGGAGGCAGTCACGCATATGGAATGGAAAAGGAAAACTCTGACCTTGACCTTCGCGGAATTGCCTTCAATTCAAAAAGAGAGATTCTTTTAGGCGAAGATTTTGAACAGGTAACAGAGACAGAAAAAACAGATACTACCATTTATTCCTTTCATAAAATTTTAAAGCTCCTTGCCTCTAGCAATCCGAATACAATTGAAATACTTGGATTAAAACCGGAGCAGTATTTGTATATTACAGATATTGGAAAAGAACTGGTGGACAACCGAAAGATGTTTTTATCTAAAATCTGTATCCACACCTTTGCCGGTTATGCAATTGCACAGCTTCGCCGTCTGGAAAACAAATCTGCAAGACTTGCCAGTCAAAGCAAACAGGAAGAGCATATATTAAATAGTATTCAAAATGCACAATATGATTTTAAACACAGATACTATCCATATAACGCCGGTGATATCATGTTGTATATTGATACTGCTGTTCAGGAAGGATATCAGACCGAAATTTTTATGGATATAAACCTCCGCCACTATCCTCTGAGAGACTGGACAGGTATGTGGAATGAAATGAAAGCAATTGCAGGAAGCTATGCCAAAATAGGAAAAAGAAATGAAAAGGCAATCGAACATAACAAACTTGGAAAACATATGGCACATTTGATTCGCCTTTATATGATGTGTATTGATATTCTTGAAAAAGAGGAGATTATTACCTGTCGTACACAAGAGCATGAACTTTTAATGTCCATTCGAAATGGAGAGTATCTTGACGAAAACCGACAGCCGACAGATACATTTTATGAACTGCTGCAGGATTATGAAAAACGTTTTGAATATGCAAAAAAGAATACTTCTCTGCCAGATATACCAGATTATAAAAAAATTGATGAATTTAAAATATATGTAAATGAAAAAATTATAAAGGGGGAAATTATATGAATACAGAAATTGCACAGCTGATTATACAGGAATTGAACAAATACGGTCAAAACCGTATTTTGAATACAGAAAAGAAAACAGAAAAAAATCCTGAATGGTTTATAAAATACATTCCTGAGCTTTCGGACTGTGTCGGTTTTTGTCAGAACAATCCCTATCATGTCTATGATGTATTTTCCCACACAATACATGCACTGGAAAGCTGCACATCGGATGACAGTATTGTAAAACTGGCGGTTTTATTTCACGATATCGCCAAGCCCTGCTGCTACTCTGAAGATGTAAATGGTATTGGGCATTTTTACCGCCATGCAATGGTTGGAGCAAATATGACGAATGAAATTATGAAAAAATTGGGATTTGAAAAAGATATCAGAGAAAAAACAGTACAGCTTATCCATTATCATGATGCTGTTTTTAAGGCAAACAGAAAAAATATCAGAAAATGGATTCAAAAAATTGGAAAAGACCAGTTTGAAAGGCTGTTGTCCGTCCGACGGGCAGATATTATGGGGCACAATCCTGCCTGCCATGAAAAGGACTGTGCCAATCTGGATAAAACAGAAGAACTGTTTGATAAAATTCTGACGGAAAGGTCAGAAGAAACAAAGATAAAGCTTGCTATTAGTGGAAAAGATTTAATAGCTGTGGGCTATACCCCCGGAAAAGAGCTCGGAGCAGTACTGAAAGCTCTGGAGAGGCAGGCAGCGGCCGGAGAAATCGAAAACAGCAGAGAAGCGCTGTTAAAAACCTTACAAACCAATATCACATAAATAAGTAATTTGCCCACCCTTTGCTTCTATGATTTTTTTATCTATTTCTACCCATACAGACTGAACTGACGGATTGTATACAAATTCGCCACTGACAGAATACTGCAACCGGCTGGCAGCTTCCATATAATCTACAATTTCTATATTGGAAGCATACCAGATATCATCTCTTCCACCAATGCTTCTGCAAAACTCTTCCATAAGCTCCCAGTTATCTTTTTGCGTAAATTCATAGCTGTGCCCCCAGACATACATCATATACAAATATTGTGTTTTGGAAAGCTCTTTAAACTGTTGAGCATATTCAAGCAGATTGCAGTTATGGTGACAGGTGGCATTCCATGTCAGAAAATTATCCGGCATGGCAAAACTGCCTGTACTTGTCACTGTTCGAGCATAGCGGATGCCTGCCGCCGGCAGATATTTTACAATTTCCTCAGAAAAAGAACCGTTTGGATAAGACAATCCCCTCACAGGATATCCTACCACTTTTTCAAGCGCCCTTCTGTCTTCTAAAATCTGCTGCATCACCTGCTCAACAGGACATCTTGCAATTGTCGGGTGAAGGTAAGTATGACAGGACACTTCATGTCCCTGATATAATCTGGCACATTCTGACAGAGGGATTCGGTCTGCAAAAAGTCCAGCGTTTATATGAAAGGTTCCCTTTATCCCATATTCATTAAAAATAGAGACAAGCCGCCGGTCCTCGACTCTGCCGTCGTCATAGCTCATAGTTAATACTTTATGTTTTCCTTTTGGAAAACAGGTATAGATTACGTGAAGATTTTTTTCGTTCATTTGTTTCCTTCCTTTCTATATGAAATCTGCCATTTGAATTTCTCAATTAAATTTATGGAAGCTTTTTGTCTGCTCTCTATTTAGATTACTGCAGCTATGTTTTCAAATACTTCCCCTATTTTTCCCTTTATTACCAAATCCGCTACAGCATCTCTTGAAGTAGGCGCAAGATTTATCAAAACCATTTTATTTCCTTTATAATAGTCAATCATCCCCGCCGCCGGATAAACGACAAGCGATGTCCCGCCTACAATCAGCATATCTGCATGTTTTAACTCATACACTGCCTGATTTATCGTATCTGTATCAAGTCCTTCCTCATACAGCACAACATCCGGTTTTATGGTTCCCCCACATTCACATTTTGGTACTCCTTTACTTCGCACTACATCCTCGAGAGAATAAAATTTTTTACATTTTTCGCAATAATTTCTGTGTATACTTCCATGTAGTTCTAAAACTTTCTTGCTTCCCGCCATTTGATGCAGCCCGTCGATATTTTGCGTAATCACGGCGCTCAGCTTTCCTTTTTCTTCAAGCTTGGCCAGAGCCTTGTGGGCAGAGTTTGGCTTTGCTTCCTGATAAATCATTCTATCCTTATAGAACCGATAAAATTCCTCCGGATTTCTTTTATAAAACGAATGGCTGATAATTGTTTCCGGCGGATATGCATATTTCTGATTATACAGGCCGTCTACGCTTCGAAAATCCGGAATCCCACTTTCTGTAGACACTCCCGCACCTCCAAAAAACACAATCCTTTTTGATTCTTCTATCCACTGTTTCAAAGTTTCCATTTCATTCATATCTGAAACCTTCCTTTCCACTTTTTCTTATTTGTAATCATATCACATTTCCTTTTATCCGTAAAAGAAAAAATAAATTCTTTTTTCTGTTTTTGCTTAAAAATAAAGTTACTTGTTTTTCCTGCTCTTTTCTGTTATTATAAAGAGAACTTAATTCAGGGATTTCAAACAAAGTGCCTGTGGCACTGAGCGTTCCCTTTTTGTAAAATCAAGTATAATAAAACAGAATCGAGGTTAGACAAATGGCTTTAGACGGCATTACCATTTCAGCACTTGTGCATGAATTAAATACAAAACTGACCGGCGGCAGATTTTTTAAAATTGCACAGCCGGAAACAGATGAGCTTCAGATTACAATAAAACAGGCAAAAGAACAATATAAACTTCTGATTTCTGCAAGCGCCTCCCTTCCCCTTGTCTATCTGACAAGTCGCAGCAAAACAGCTCCGCTGACAGCACCTAATTTCTGTATGGTATTAAGAAAATATCTTTCCAATGCAAAAATTCTTGATATCTATCAGCCGGGGCTGGAACGCATTATCCATTTTAAACTGGAACATTACAATGAAATGGGTGATATTTGCAGCAAACTTCTGATTGTAGAATTAATGGGAAAACACAGCAATATTATATTTACAGATACAGACTATAAGATTATAGACAGTATCAAACATATTTCTGCAAATGTAAGTTCTGTCCGCGAAGTCCTTCCCGGCAGAACCTATTTTATTGCGGACACCACTCACAAATTGAATCCTCTGGAAATTTCTTTCAATGATTTTAAAACAGCTGTATGCAAACCAATGCCATGTGCCAAGGCAATTTATACTTCCCTTACCGGAATCAGTCCGATGGCAGCTCAGGATATCTGCTTTCAGGCAGCAGTTGACGGAGATAAATCTGCGGTTGCCTTGACAGATACAGAATATTCTGCTCTGTTTACATCGTTTTCCCAAATTATCGAACGAATAAACATACACAACTACGACCCTGTTCTTATTTCTCAAAACAATATACCAGTTGAATTTCACTCCTATATGCCTTCTATCTATGGCAGCACCTGTGAGTATGAACATTATGACTCTATCAGTCTTTTACTGGAAGATTATTATGGAAAGAAAAATCTGATTACCCGTATTCACCAGAAATCTTCTGATTTAAGGCGAATTGTACAAACTACGCTTGAAAAAGACTACAAAAAATATGACCTTCAAGAAAAGCAGCTAAAAGATACCAAAAAACGTGAAAAATACAAATTATATGGGGAACTTCTCACGGCATATGCTCATGAAATCCCTTCTGAAGTAAAACAGGCATCTGTTCTCAATTACTATACAAACGAAACTATCATCATACCTTTAGATGCAGAATTATCTGCAATGGACAATGCAAAAAAATATTTTGAAAAATATGGAAAATTAAAACGGACCTTTGAAGCACTGGAATCTATTATATTGGAAACAAAATCAGAAATAGAACATCTGGAATCTCTGATAAACGCTTTAGATATCGCCGTTTCCGAAGACGACCTGAAAGAACTGAAAGAAGAACTTATCCAATCCGGCTATATCAGAAGAAAATCTTCGGATAAAAAAGCCAAATACAAAAGCAAACCTTTTCATTATCGCTCAACCGATGGTTTTGACATCTATGTAGGAAAAAACAACCTTCAGAATGAAGAAATCACCTTTAAGCTTGCAAATGGGGGAGACTGGTGGTTTCACTCCAAAACCTTCCCTGGCTCTCATGTGATTGTCAAAACCGAGGGGAAAGAACTTCCTGACCAAACCTTTGAAGAGGCCGCACGTCTGGCAGCCTACTACTCCAAAGGCAAAGGTCAGGAAAAAGTAGAAATCGACTATATTGAACGAAAACACGTAAAAAAAGTATCCGGCGCAAAACCCGGCTTTGTCATTTACCACACCAATTACTCCATGGCAATCTCACCGGATATTACAGGAATTCAGGAAATCCTGTAAACCAGTTATAAAACTAGACTATTTAATATAGAAAAAGAAACAAATCAATGAAGAAAAAATCAACAAAATAAAGGAATAAAAATGGAACAATCCAAATGGGAAAATATGGAGAGAATATTTATCCAGATGCGCTTTGATATTGAAAACCCAAACAACGAACAAATTGCAGATAGTATTATCCAGTCAATAACCCAAAATTCTACCAACCTTGAGCTGTACAAATCCATATCTACTCTTATGCCCGAATGGAAAACAAACCTTATTTCCAGCAGCCCCAACCAGAAAAACATTTCCTGTTCCAAAGAAATCATATTATTTATAATAAAATCTCTGGAATTTTTTAAAAAATATTTACAAACTCAACAATACCAAATATCCTGTGATATTGTCGACATTCTTCAGGGATTATATGGAATTGTCCTCACCAACTCCAAAAAATCCCTGAAACAATACTGGAAAATATACATCGCCCCTTTCCACAAAAAATACCACTTCACTCTTTTCCAAGAATTTAAAAACACTTTCTTAAAACCAAGCACAGCAATGGAAGAAGAGGACTGAAACTATTCTTCCTCTGCATCACTTTCCCCAAAGTCAAAAAACCCCGCCTCAAAGCCTTTCCCAAACTCTGATGCGGGGTTTTCTTACTTTATTTTATTCTAACTCTCTTCTTTTTACCATCCAAGCAGCCTTGAATACAACTCTTCATACTGTTTTGCCGAACTGTTCCAGGAGAAATCTGCTTCCATTCCCCTGTCAATAATCTTATTCCATTCTCTCTTCTTATTATAATATACATGCTCTGCATACCGAATCGTATTCAGCATTTCATGTGCATTATAATTTGCAAACGAAAATCCGGTTCCCTTTGATTCATATTCATTATATGGTTCTACTGTATCCTTCAGTCCACCAGTTTCTCTGACAATCGGCACTGTTCCATATCTCAAACTCATAAGCTGAGACAGTCCACATGGCTCAAACAGTGATGGCATCAGAAATGCATCACAGGAAGCATAAATCTTATGTGATAATTCTTCTGAATAATAAATGTTCGCCGATACACTGTTGTTATACTTCCAGTCATAATGCCGGAACATATTTTCATACTGTTCCTCACCGGTTCCCAGCACAACAAACTGTATACCGTCAGAACAAAGATCATCCATTACACACTGAATCAAATCCAGACCCTTCTGACTGGTCAGACGCGAAACAAGTCCTATCATAAACTTTCTGTCATCCTGTTCCAGTCCAAGCTGCTGTTGCAATGCTCTCTTATTCTTTATCTTCTCTTTTCTGAAGTTCTTAATATTATAATTCTGAGCAATATATGTATCTGTTTCAGGATTATATGCATCATAATCAATACCGTTGACAATACCAAACAGGCAATTACTTCTTGCCCTCATCAGGCCGTCTAAAGTCTCCCCATAAAATGGAGTTTTAATTTCTTCCGCATAAGTATTGCTCACAGTTGTCACATAATCTGCATACACTATTCCACCCTTTAAAAAGTTTGCATCTTTATAATGAAGCAACTTGTCAGGTGTAAAATAATAATCTGCAAGACCGGCCAAATCCTTTACTGTCTTCGCATCCCAGATACCCTGAAACTTGAGATTATGAATAGTCATAATAGATTTAATTCCCTGATAAAACTGTCCCTGAGCAAAAGTATCCTTTAAAAATACCGGAATCAGACCTGTCTGCCAGTCATGACAATGAATAATATCCGGCCGGAAATCAATCAGCGGAAGTATGGACAGTGCTGCTCTTGAGAAAAATGCAAATTTCTCAAGGTCATAGCACACATCTCCATATGGCTTGGAACCGCTGAAATAATATTCATTGTCAATAAAATAGTAGGTAATTCCTTCAAATTCTGTTTTTAAAACCCCTACATATTGACTTCTCCATGCCAGATTCATATAAAAATGAGTTACATATTCCAACTGACCAACATATTTTTCATTCATACACTGATATTTTGGAAGAATTACTCTGCAGTCATATTCCTCCTTGTTGAAATTCTTTGGCAGGGAACCCACAACATCGGCAAGTCCTCCCGTTTTAATAAAAGGTACTGATTCTGAAGCTACAAATAAAATTTTCTTCATAAGTTTCCTCCATAATTATATATTTATCCGCAATACACGAAAATCTTCTTACATTATACATCATAATTCAGAATATGAAAAGCCTTTTATGATATTTTCCCCAATCTAATTTTATCTGCAATCAATGCAATAAATTCTGAATTTGTAGGCTTGCCTTTTCCTTCATTAATCGTATATCCGAATAAATCTTCTATGGTCTCAATTCTTCCTCTGCTCCAAGCAACCTCTATGGCATGACGAATTGCACGCTCTACCCTGCTTGACGTGGTATTATGTTTTTTGGCAATTGCAGGATAAAGAATTTTTGTAACTGCTCCAAGCATTTCCATATCATTGACAGACATAATAATCGCATCTCTTAAATAATGATAGCCCTTGATATGCGCTGGCACTCCAACCTCATGAATAATGGAAGTAACCTCACTTTCCAGTCCTCTGTTTTTCTTTTCTTCAAAATCTACCTCATAATCTGCTTCCTCATCATAATTTGCTTCTATTTTCAGAATATTATTTTCTGACGGAAGGTAATTTTCTTTTGGAATGATAACTTCAAAAATAAATCTATCTGCCCGTTCCTTTTTAATAATTTCACATACCTGGTCACCACATTTTATTTTAGTGATAAAATTAATACATTCATTATTATCCAACATTTTATCAAGTATACTCAGTATCTTTGTATTATCCTCCTGCAGCATGGTAACATTATCATTCATTCTAATAACCTCCACAAAATTTATTTTCCTGTTCTATTTGTTGTCGTTTTCCTTCGAAAAATATTGTAGAATTATTAGATAGAATGTTCGTAAAAGCTGTGTAAAGAAAAGGTAAAATATTTCTGTTAAAAAATTTTAACTCTGAGTTTCCTCCATCATAATATCTGCAAAAATACCATATCCCATAGTAGAATCATTTACAAACACATGCGTAACAGCTCCAATCAGCTTTCCATTCTGGAGAATCGGCGTTCCACTCATTCCCTGTACAATGCCGTTTGTCAGGCCAAGAAGCCTTTCATCTGTTACCTTCAATACAATTCCTTTATTTTTACTGCTGTTTTCATTTATTTTCTGTATTTCCACTTCATAATCGCAGGCTTCCCCTGATACAAAAGAACGAATATATGCCTTTCCGGTTTCAATCTCCTGATGCCTAGCCATCTCCACAGGCTCTAAATGGTATTTTTCAATCATCTTTTCGGTTTCGTCCTGCTTGTTGACAGAACCATAAATTCCAATGGAAGTATTTTCCGAAATATTTCCAAGTATTTTACTATCTTCATAAGAAATCATTCCATACAAGGCTCCCGGACTTCCGGCCTCTCCTTTTTTGATTCCCCAGACGTTCGCCTGATAAAGAATCCCGCCCTCGCTGTCCAGAAGTTCTCCCGTATCAATATCGCTGATTCCATGTCCCAGAGCAGCATAATTTCCATCTCCGGTCAGATATGTCATAGTGCCAATGCCCTGTGTATCATCGCGTACCCACATTCCCATTTTATATTGTTTCTCTCCGGTCTGGACAGGCTTGATTCTGACCTGTATATATTTTCCATTCCGGTATATTGTAAGAATAATATCTTCATTCCCATATTTATTTACTAAAAACATCAGTTGATTTTTGGAACTTACATCAATATCATTTACCTTGGTAATATAATCTCCCGCTTTTACTTTATTCAGCGCCGGATTATGATTCAGTCCATCCTGTCCCTCTATCTCGTCTGTTCCTATAATCATTACTCCATTTGTTTCCAGATAAATTCCTACCTGAAAACCGCATGGATATACTAGAGGCTCATCTGTAATATTGGCAGAAACAATATTTCCATTTTCCGCTGTTCGTCCCACAGCCCTGTTATTTTCCCGTGTGCTTTCTGTCTGCCTGTTCTCAGACGTTTCCTTTATTCCATATCTGTCCATAACATATACAGATGATATAATTCCGACAGCCAGAAAAAGCACAAGTATTCTCCGGTATATAAGCTTTCTGTTCATCCTTTTGCCTCCATTAAATTTAATCATTTAATAGTAGTATGGATGAATTTACAAAAATTAATCTGCCTCATTTTTCCTTAAAATAACTGTTTTAATAGTTGCCTGTTTTATTTCCAAATTTTTATATTTATTTATAACTATAAAAAGAATAAATTGCAGGAAATATATTTTCGAAAAAGTCACTTAATCTGTACTGATTATCTGTCATACAGATGTTATTTATAGTGACTGCCGAATAAAATATTCCTGCAATTCATCTGTCAAAAAACTATTTTTATTTTAACAATAGCATAAAAAATTTATCTAACAATTCTCGAAAGCTGCAAATTAGTTTTCATTTAAAATATTTGCTGTTCTTTCTTCCAGTTTTTTATATCCTTTATGAGTACCTACATAACGATAGGCCGGCCGAATAATTTTGCCCTTATTTACCAGTTCTTCCAGACGATGTGCACTCCATCCTGAAATACGGGAAATTGCAAAAATCGGAGTAAACAGTTCCTCCGGTATTCCAAGCATGGAATAAACAAAACCACTGTAAAAATCTACATTTGCACAAACCGGCTTAAATGTATTTCTGTTTTTCTTAATCAAATCAGAAGCCAGACTTTCCACTCTTGCATACAATTCAAACTCCCGTGTAAATCCTTTTTCTTCAGAAAGGCGCCTTGCATATTCCTTTAAAATCACTTCTCTTGGGTCAGAAAGTGTATAGACTGCATGTCCCATTCCATAAATCAGACCTGATTTATCAAAGGTTTTTTTGTCAAGAATTTTCTGCAAATATTCTGCCAGTTCTGTCTCATCTTCCCAATTTTTTACATTTTCCTTAATGTCTGCTATCATATGCTGGACCTTCAGATTTGCACCTCCATGCTTTGGTCCTTTTAAGGAAGCAACGGAAGCTGCTACTGCAGAATAAGTATCCGTTCCCGAAGATGTCACTACATGATTGGTAAAAGTAGAATTATTACCGCCGCCATGCTCTGCATGAAGTACCAGCGCCACATCTAGTACTTTTGCTTCAAGTTCCGTATACTGGCCATCTGGTCTTAACATTCTCAAAATATTTTCTGCAGTTGAGCAATCCTTATCCGGATTGATAATAATCAAACTGTCATCCAATTTAAAATGCCTGTAAGACTGATAAGCATAAACAGAAATTAATGGCATCTTGCCAATAAGCTGCAAAGACTGCCTTAAAACATTTGGTACAGAAATATCCTCGGGATTTTCATCGTAAGAATACAATGTGAGAATACTTTTTTGAAGCATATTCATAATATTCTCCGTCGGAGAACGCATAATCACATCTCTTACAAACTGTCCCGATAATTCCTGAAGCTGCGTCAATATATTGCAGAAACTTTCAAACTGCTCCTCTGTCGGAAGCTCTCCAAACAAAAGCAGATAAGTAATTTCCTCAAATAAATATCTCTGTTTTTTGTTTCCCTGAATTAAGTCTTTTACATTATAGCCCTGAAAATATAACTGCCCGTCTGCCGGAAGCTTCACTCCATTTTCTGTCTTATACGAAAGAACATCCGATATTTCCGTAAGTCCTGTAAGCACACCTTTGCCTGACGAATCACGAAGACCACGCTTAACATCATATTCAATATACAGATTCTGGTCAATTGCACCTGAATTCATACAATATTTCACCAATTCGTTGAACTGTGTATTCATTGCAGGGTCAAGCTCCATCATAGTCTTATTTTCCATCGTTTGTCCTCCTTCTTTCGCAAAAAATTTCATAAGTTGATTGTCATACCCTAAAACTTTATCATAAATTACAATTTTTTTCAACTATTTTTTTGAGGACAAAAATCTGTTTCACATTTCCCCCGCCATTCTCTTCATCTCTCTTGCACTTTCCATCACTGTTTCTGTTATCTTTGCCCCTCCAAGCATCCTCGCGATTTCCTCTACTGCCTTTTCTTCCGAAAGCTCCCCTATCTGCGTTACCGTCTTTCCCTCTGTTACTGTCTTCTCAATCAGATAATGACTGTCCGCCATCGACGCAATCTGCGGGAGATGCGTAATACAGATTACCTGATGCCTTTTGCTGATTTCCTTCAGCTTCTCTGATACCATCTGCGCTGTTCTTCCGCTGATTCCCGTATCAATCTCATCAAAAATCAGTGTCTCCACATTGTCCTTCCCTGCAAGCAGACTCTTGAATCCAAGCATGATTCTTGACAGCTCACCTCCCGAAGCTACCTTTGACAGCGGTTTTAATGCCTCTCCTGGATTTGTTGAAATCAAAAATTGCACACTATCATTCCCATTTGCAGTAAATCCTTCATTTTTATGAAATTCCACATCAAACTGTACTTCCAGAAAATTCAAATCCTTTAAAACCTTTATAATATTCTTTCGAATCGCTTCTCCGGCCCTTCTTCGAAGCTCTGTCAGCCTGTCACATAATTTTCCAAGTTCTTTTTCCACATTCTGAAGCTTCGCAAACACTTTTTCTTTCTCTTCTTCATAATTTTCATAAAATTCCAGTTTTTTCTGAGCTTCCTCTTTATGTTTCTGAATTTCCTCTATACTCTTCCCATATTTCAGCTTCAGTCGATTGATAAAATCCAGTCTTTTTTCAATATATTCAAACCTTTCCCCATCAAAAGCCGTATCTTCCATATAATCCGCCAGTTCTCTTGTAAAATCCGTACACAGAGTCTCAATATCCGAAACTGCCTGATACAATTCCTCTATTCGTTCATCATATGACAACAAATCTCCAATATTTTTTACCGCCCTTCCTACGAGCTCTCTTACACTCCCATCTTCTCCATCAATCAGCTCATAAGCTTCTCCAAGACTTGTCGTGATTTTCTCTGCATTTGACATTCTTTTATACTCTTCCTCAAGCTCTTCATCCTCGCCAGTCTTCAATTCCGCTTCCTCAATTTCCTTCACCTCAAACTCAAGAAACGAAATTTCTCTTCGCCTCTCTTCTTCGTCACCCGTAAACGAAACACATGTTTCCTTTATTTTTCGATACTCATAAAACAAATCTGAAATCTGTTTTTTTAAAGCGCCCACCTCTGTACCGCCATACTCATCAAGCATAGAAAGATGTTTTGAAGTCTTTAAAAGTGATTCATTGTCATGCTGTCCATGAATATCAATCAACAGAGAAGAAAGCTCCCGAAGTATGCTTACCGGAACGGTTTCCCCATTTACCTTGATTACATTTTTTGTATTCATCAATTTTCTTGAAATAATCACCTGTCCATCCTCCCACGGAAGGTCATTTTCTTCAAAAAAACGGCGCGCCTCCTCTGATTTTGTCTCAAATACCAGTTCCACCAGAGCATACTCGGCGCCATTTCTTATTACATCTTTGGAAATTTTTCCACCAAGCGCAATATTGACAGAACCAATAATAATTGATTTTCCTGCTCCGGTTTCTCCTGTCATAATATTCAGTCCCTCATGAAAATCCACCTCCGCCTCTTTAATCAGCGCAAGATTTTTTACATGCAAGTTCAACAGCATAGATTTTTTTCCTCCATAATAAATTCCCGTTATCACAAACGCGTTATAATTTCTACTTCACTGTCTTTCTCAGCTTATTCATCACCTGATATGCCTCTTCTGTACTTCTGACTGCACAGAAAATCGTATCATCTCCTGCGATGCTTCCGACAATTTCCTGCCATTTCAACGCATCCAGAGCCGCGGCTACGGCCATAGCCATACCTGAAACAGTTTTAATTACAAGAAGATTCTGTGCCATATCCACAGAGACAAAGCCGTCTTTTAAAATTCGAAGCAGTTTGTCATTCATTACCACTTCCAGATTTGGCACCGCCACATATCTTTGCCCGCCATTTTCTACTGGCATCTTTGTCAAACCAAGTTCCCTGATATCTCTTGACACTGTCGCCTGTGTCACAATATAACCACTGTCAATCAGCTTGTCCGCCAACTCTTCCTGTGTTTCTATCTCATAATTTTTGATTAATTCAAGAATTTTTCTCTGCCTCTGTTCCTTCATTCGCTCCCATCTTCTTTCCTAAAATCTCGAGAAAACTCCGGCTTCTCAATTTGATAATCTCTGTTTCCAGCCTTGAACACTCTATCATCACCTGGTCTCCCTCTTCCAGCTCAATATTTTCATCACCGTCAAAAAAGACCTTTCGTATGTCATTGTCATATTTTCGTTTGGAATATGCCTGTATCTCTATTACATCCTCCGCATCCAGAATAATGCTTCTTGTATTTAGAGTATGCGGACAAATCGGCGTTATTACAATTAACCGCGCTGACGGCTTGACAATCGGTCCCCCTGCTGACATACTGTATGCTGTTGAACCCGTAGGGGTCGAAACAATAATTCCATCTGCACTGTACTCACTCAGCTTCATGCCATTAATCCATATTTTAAGCTGCATTACCCGCATAATATTACTTCTGTTTATCACAATATCATTTAATGCCACATTTTCCATAACGACCGTTCCATTTCTGACAACACGCCCGTTTAACAACATTCTTTTTTCAATGGTAAATTCATCCCGAATCAGGCAATCCAGTGTTTTTACAATATCATCCTTCTCCACTTCTGCAAGAAACCCCAACTTTCCAAAGTTCACTCCAATAAGCTTGATAGTTGTCTGTGCCAGCTCTCTTGCCGCCTGCAAAAGTGTGCCATCGCCTCCAAGCACAATCGCACACTGTATATCTCCTGAAATATTTTTTCTTTTTACATATCCCGCATTGAGAAAACAGGTACAGCCCTGTTCTTCCAGATAGTTTTTTATCTTTGACGCCGCCTGAAGGATTTCCTGCTTTTCCCTCATCGCTATCACACAAAACCGCTTCATGTATACCTCATTTATAATAAAATTCTGTTATTCGTTTCTTATTTCCTGATATTTTCGAATAATTCTCTTCTTTATTGTCTCTGCATCCAATCCACATTCCCTGCGAAGCAGAGAAACAGAACCATGCTCAAGATAAAAATTCGGAACCCCGATATTCAAAATTTTTGTTTTTGTGTCCAGCCCATTGACAAACCTTGTCACTACTCCACCAAAGCCTCCGTTTAACACATTTTCTTCCATAGTGACAATCAGCCTGTGGTCCTCGGTAAGCTGTTCAATACACGACTCGTCAATTGGTTTTACAAATCGGGCATTAATAACGGAAACTCTGTAATTCAGCTTCTTTAACAGCTTTCGAACCTCCACCGCCGTTTCCACCATAGAACCCACTGCCAGCAGAGCAATATCCTTTTCCTTATACAATACCTCACTTTTTCCATATATAATCGGCGCACGAAACTCCTTCAACCCCTGATAAGCCTCTCCTCTTGGATAACGAATGGCAAGAGGTCCCTCATAATAGGAAGCATACTTTAAAATATCCGCAAGCTCATATCCATTTTTTGGCGCAAATACACTCATATTGGGAATGGAATTGAGATAGGACAGGTCAAAAATTCCCTGATGAGTTTCACCGTCTCCCCCCACCAGTCCGGCCCTGTCTATCGCAAATACTACCGGCAAATCCTGTATGCAGACATCGTGAAGAATCTGGTCATAAGCCCTTTGCAGAAAGGAGGAATAAATTGCCACATACGGCTTCATTCCGGAAGCTGCAAGACCTGCGCTGAAAGTAACCGCATGCTGCTCTGCAATTCCCACATCAAAAAAACGCTCCGGATATTGCCTGGCAAATTTTGTCAGTCCGGTTCCATCTGCCATTGCTGCTGTAATCGCTGCAATTTTGTTGTTGTTTTTTGCAAGGTTTAAAATTGTTCTTGAAAAAATATCCGTATAACTAGACTTCTTTTTTGGATGTAGCACCTCTCCCGTATTCTTGTCAAAAGGTTCGATTCCATGAAATTTTGCCGGTTTCTTTTCTGCATATGAATAACCTTTTCCCTTTTGAGTAACCACATGAACAATCACTGCATGGTCAAGCTTTTTTGCCTCACCAAATACTTTTACCATTTGAGTAATATTATGTCCATCAATTGGTCCAAGATAGGTAATTCCCATATTTTCAAAAAACATTCCCGGTACCATAAGCTGTTTTAAACTGTTCTTGGTCTTGTCCACATGATGAACAATTTTTTCACCCACCACCGGTATTTTGTTTAATGTATTTTTCACTCCCGATTTTAAGTCTGTATAGACCTCTGCTGTTCTCAGCTTGGAAAGATAAGAGGAAAAACCGCCTACATTCTCTGAAATAGACATATTGTTGTCATTTAATATAATAATAAAATTGCGTTTCAGCTGAGCAGCGTTATTCAATGCCTCATATGCCATTCCGCCGGTAAATGCCCCGTCTCCAATTACTGCAACTACTGTACTGTTATTTCCATTTATCAAAAAACCGCTTGCTATTCCAAGAGCCGCGGAAACAGAGGTAGAACTGTGTCCTGTTCCAAAAGGGTCACATTCACTTTCCCGCCTCTTTGGAAATCCACTGATTCCTCCATAGGTGCGCAGTTTATTAAATTCATTTTTTCTTCCTGTCAATATTTTATGAGTATAGGATTGATGTCCCACATCCCAGACGATTTTATCCTCTGGCATGGTCAAAGAAAGATGCAGCGCCATCGTAAGCTCTACCACTCCCAGATTTGATGCCAGATGTCCGCCACATTCGGAAATTTTTTCAATCAGAAATTCTCTGATTTCCTCTGCTAACAGACTGTAATCCTCTTTTTTTATCTCCTTAATATCATTCGGAGCTTTTATATTGTCTAATAACATTTTCCCTCCAACCCTGTCAGACTGATTTTACTTCTCTCTGTGAATCAGACTTACCAGCAGGTTCTGTAAAAATTCATTTTTATAGTTCAGCTTATTCAAAAGCGCCACTGCACTGTCCGAATATTCCTTTACCTTCTGTCTGGCCCCTTCCAGCCCTAAAATCGTCACATAAGTTGTCTTATTATTTTTCTCATCACTGAATACTGGTTTTCCAAGTATTTCCATGGTACTGGTTACATCAAGAATATCATCCTGTATCTGAAATGCAAGTCCTGTCATCAATGCAATTTTTTCAATTTTTTCTATTTCATCCTCTTTTGCTCCGGCAAGAAGCGCCCCTGCCGTCATGGCTGCCTGTATCAATGCACCTGTTTTCAGCTCGTGCACAAACTGGAGCACTTCCGGTTCCATTGGTTTGTCTGTATACTGCACATCTACAGCCTGACCTCCTACCATTCCATAAATACCCGCTTTTTGAGAAAGTACCATAAGCGCTTTCGCTGTTCTGTCCGGAGAGCTACTTTTTACAACGGCTTTCAAACCGATTTCATAAGCATAATTTAACAGCGCATCTCCTGCCAGTATTCCCTGAGCATGTCCATACTTTTTGTGAGTTGTCAGTTTTCCTCTGCGGTAATCATCATTGTCCATAGCCGGAAGGTCATCATGTACCAAGGAATAGGTATGAATTATCTCAATTGCAGCCATAAAAGGAGGAACATCTTCTCCCTCATATCCAAACAGTCTTGCCGTCTCCTGCAAAAGCATTGGACGGAGTCTTTTCCCGCCTGCTGTCACACTGTAATTCATCGCTTCTATTAAATTTTTCTGAAAACCTTCTTCTTTTGGCAGCCATTGATATATCGTTTGTTCCACTTCCTCTGTTCTTCTTATCAAATCACTTTTAAAATCTGTCATCTGCCATTACTCCTTCTGTATTCGCTAAATCTGCTCCTCTTCAAGAACAATCAGCTTCTTTTCCGTATCGTCAAGCTTTTCCTTAATCTGTTTTACAAGCTTGATTCCTTTATTATATAAACGAAAGGATTCTTCAAGACTGATATCTGTCTCCTCCATCCTCTCCATAATTTCCCCAAGTTTGCCAAATCCCTGTTCAATTGTCATCTTCTCTGCCATTTGAAACCTCCAAAACCTCTGCTTTGATTTGTCCGTCACAGACCGTAATATCCAAAATCTTCCCCTGTATCGCCTGTTCTATACTTTTTATGGTTTTTCCTTCACTGCTTACATAGGCAAAACCGCTTTCCAGTTTTTTCAATGGAGACATGCCATTTAGTTTCTCTGCTGCAAGCGCAAGTCTGTGCTTTTCAAACATCAGCTTTCTCTGTACAAGTATCTTTAACCTATCTGTATCTATATCAAGCTGCTGCCTTTTATCAAAAAGCACCTTCTGAGGATTCATTTTTTCAAGCTTCAACAGCATATTTTCCAACAAGCTGCGCTTACAAACATACTGATTTCTGACAGATTTTTCCAATGTATATTTTATACGGGACAGTTTCTGTAAAAATTCTCCATAATCAAACACTGCAAGCTCTGCCGCTGCGGAAGGCGTAGGAGCCCTCATATCTGCCACATAGTCGGAGATAGTGACATCTGTTTCATGACCAACGGCTGAAATCACTGGCGTATTACAATTAAAAATTGCCCTTGCCACTGCTTCCTCATTAAATGCCCACAAATCTTCTATTGAACCGCCGCCTCTTCCCACAATCAATACATCCAGCTTCATTGCATCCAGCCTGCGAATACCACTTACAATCGAAGTTACAGCACCTTCCCCCTGTACAAGCGCCGGACACAGGTAAAGCTGAACACATGGATTTCTTCTTGATGCAATATTTACAATATCCCGTATGGCAGCACCTGTAGGAGAGGTAACTATCCCTACATTCAGTGCATATTCAGGAATTTTCTTCTTATACTCTTCATGAAACATTCCCATTTCAAGAAGTTCGTTTTTCAATTCCTCAAACCGTCGGAAAAGGTCTCCTTCTCCTTCCTCTGTAATTTCTTTTGCATAAAGCTGATATCTTCCGTCCCGTTCATATACGTTCACAGTTCCCACAGCAACTACCTGCTGTCCGTCTCGCAGCTTGAATTTCAGCCCTTTTCGGCTTCCTGCAAACATGACCGCAGAAATGCCCGCATCCTTATCCTTTAAAGTAAAATAAATATGCCCCGAAGAATGATATTTGCAGTTTGACACCTCTCCCTTAATACTGATAGTTCTAAGGGCAAAATCCTCCTCAAATAAATGTCTGATATATGAATTGACCTGTGATACCGTATATACATTACCCATATTTTTTAAACATTCAGCTCCTAATCTGTCAGCTTTGCAAGAATTCCGTTTACAAAAGAAGGGGAATCATCTCCTCCAAACTTCTTTGCAAGCTCCACTGCCTCATTAATAGCGACACTGACAGGAATATCATCGTCCATTTTCATTTCATAATAGGCAAGACGCATAATAGTCAAATCCACCTTTGACATTCTGGCTGTTTTCCATCCCTCTGAAATATCGTTAATTGCCCTGTCAATTTCCTCTATTTTTGAAAAAATCTCCGCTGTCCGGTCATGAATATATGCTCTGTCCTTTTCTGACATCGGATTTTCGAATGAGTCTGCAAAAAGTGCAAACTGTTCCTCCAGCTCCGATTCTTCATAAAAATCTTTCCGAAACAGCATTTTAAAGGTATTTTCTCTCAATTCTCTTCTTGTCATATTCTTCCTCCACAAGCGACAGTCGCAAAAGCCATATAAAAATGGAGTGCAAAAGCACCCCAACAAATGGAGCACCATCCACTCCAATACTTACTATTTTGTGCCTTCTACGGTAACGCCTGCTATCTGAACATTTACCTCAGAAACATTCAGTCCCGTCATGTTTTCAATCGATGTTTTCACTTTATCCTGAACATTTGCGGAAACTTCCGGCACATTATATCCATATCTGATATTCAGTGATAACTCAACTACAACATTTGTATCTTCAACATTTACTTTTACACCCTTTGACAGATTTTTCATGCCGAGCTTTGAAATGATTTCTTTTGTAATATTTCCTGCCATGGATGCTACGCCTTCTGTCTCTGTCGCTGCAATACCGGCTATAATGGCAACCACATCATCAGCAATCTTCACTTCACCTACATTCGCATCATGTAATCTCTGTTCCATAACTTTACCTCCAATTGTTTATAAGCAGTGAAACACATCTGTATATCTTTCACGCCTAAGCTTATGTTTATTATACCAAAAAAGATAATAAATGCAACATTATTTTTGGAGATTCTTTACTGCTGTAATTGTAATCTTATCTGCGCTGACGCCTGCCTTTGTTTTTACAATTTCCTCAATCTGAGCTCTTGCTGTACCGTCAAGGGAGTCTGCAACCACCATAACATCTACTCCTTCCTCGCTGATTGTCACTGCCACGTTTTTATATCCCTTTGCCTGTATCATTGATTCTGCCGCGGATTCCTTCTCTGCATTTTCTGTCAGTTTTACCATTCTTTCCACAGCCAGCGCTTTGTCCTGCTCACTCAGAGATTCATTGTTAATAATCTGCATAAGTGACTCTTTGCTGTTTGCACGTACCTCTTCTCTGGCAAGCTTCGCTTCCACAATAAAATCTACTGTTCCTGCCGCATTGACAAGCACTGCTTCTCCAGGTTCGCCCTCTATATCTATATCGTTGCTTTCGATATCCTGTCCGGCTGCTGCCACATCCGCACCTGTTTCTTTTGTCTCTTCACTGTTTTCCGGTTCTGCATTGACAGGCAGTACAGTTTCCGTTTCTCCTTCCTTTGTATCCTTTGTCACTCCTGTTCCTGCCAGAGTCCCCTGTTTTTCTGTCTTTTCCACATGATTCAGATACCCTGCTACTGCGATTAATGCTGCCAGTGCCGTAATGACTATCTGGTTTTTTCTGAATAATTTCATAGAAACCTCCTGATTCCATCGACATTATGTAAATATCATAATTAAACTGTTACCATAATTTTATTAATCTCCAGTCCAAATAATGCCTTTATTAAGTTAATTATTTTCTCTTTTATTACAGGACTGTCTCCTCCATCTGCCACCACCGCCACACCTTCTATCTCCGGCATAATTTCCGAAAGAACATAAGGATACTGGGCTCCTGAGCTGTCCTTATAATAAATTGTATTTTCATCTTTATTGTAAGAAGAAATATTTCTTTCTCCCCCTGCTCCGTCTGACTCCTTGGTATTATCAGAAGAAATATTCTCATCCTTTAAGATTTCCTTACCTTCGCTTCCCTTTACCGTAATCATTACATGTACATTTTTTACCCCCTCAATTTCCCCTATAATATCCGCCAGACGTGTTTCTAAATTTTCCACATACAAAGATATGCTGCTCTTTTCTTCCGCCGATATCTGCAATGTTTCCTGCTGTATGCCTTTCTGCTCTGAATTATTGTTTTTATTTTCTTTTTTTTCTGCGGGAACAGAGCACACGATTAATACAATACCAGCAGCAGCCATCAGTAAAAGCTTATCTTTTCCTATTTTTCCCAAAAGCTCTTTATAATCCTTCACTTTGCCCTCCTGATAAGGATATCTCTTTCCTCTATCTGATAATTACCGATAATCTGATTTTTTATTTTTATGATTTCCGGCTCTTCTGATATCTGTTTTACATTCCCATTTACAGAAATAGAAATGTCTATTCCATTCTGTTCCTCTCTGGAAATACCAAGAGTGATTCTTTTTATTTTTACAGTCTCCTCTGTCTCTAGTTCTATTTCACAATCCACCAGAGCCAGTCCTTCATTTTCCACCATCTGGCGGATATCCTCTTTTATTATCTTTTTATATTCTTCAGAATATTTTTCTGCCAGATAGACATCTCCATAATTTATCATATTTTCACATTCTCTGACAGACTGCTCAAGCTGTTCATTTTTTAACAGTTCTTCGGGCAGACCAGTTATTCCAAGAAGTTTTTCAAGCGGAACCAGAATCAAAAGAATCAGGACCATTCCACAAAATAATTTGGTAAGTTTTTTAAAGGCATTATCTGAAATCAGATTGAAAATCACAGTTTCAAGTAGCAGAAAAAATACTACCGGACGGATATATTCAAAAATTATTCCCATCGTTTCTCCTTCCCGTCTTTTATGATGTCACCATGCATAATACGGCAATTGACAATGACAGCATAATAAACTGCGTAATCAATACTTTGTTCAACAGCATTACACTGTCTGCCACAGAATCCACACAGCCCGAAATTCTCCGGTCCGCCATCGGCTGAATCAGTGCGGCAGTCAGCCTATAGGCAACCACAAAAACAAACATCTTTACTGCTGGTATAACAGTTATCATTACCAGTATTAAAATCACAGCGCCTCCAACTGCATTTTTAATAACAGATGCAGAGGATAAAAAAATACTACTCGCAGCATTTAGTTCCTCTGCCCCCGGAATAAGATTTAAAAGCTTCATGGCGGTATTTTTTCCTGCAAGGTCTATTCCCGGCAGAATCATTCCTTTAATTATCTGGATTCCCATCACGACACCGGTAAAAAATTTCAAAAACCATAAAACAAAGCTTTTAAAAATCCCTCCAAATTTGGAAAGATAATCTTCCTCCATAAGATGATTCACCACCATAAGAATAACATATAATTTTATCAGCGGCAGCACTACATTTCGAATCAGCATTTCTCCAATATATATCGTAAAAAGTGCGACTTCTCCAAATCCAAGAGCTGTAGCCTGTCCACTGCAAAGTCCCGCAGACAGTACCATTGCCGGTATAATAATCTTGATAAAAGAGCCGACATCCTGAATCACTGAGTCCAGCATATCCGACATTACCTGAAAGGAACCAATTAATATGGTAATCATCAAAAGATATGTAATAAAAAATCCGGTTTCCGATATTTCACGCCTGTCAAGAATAATGGAAATATTTGAAAACATTGCCGATATTACTGCAAGTAAAATAATTTTTATCAGTGCATATCGATTATATAAAACCTCACTGAAAAACTGAGATACTACTGTATCTTTCAGCATAACCAGAGTCTGTGAAAAATCACCTTTTATCAAAGTTCCGATTATTTCTGAAAAGCTGTAATTTCCTACTTTTTCCTGAATTTCACTGTCAATATCTGTCAAATCATACAAATCCAGAAGCTCTTCATAATCCTGTGCATCCTCCCTGGCTGCTTCCTCAGCCCTGACTGTTTCTGACAAAACCAGACACAGAATCAATCCTGTCAGAATACAAAAACAGAATATTTTTTCCATTTTCTACTCCAATACTTGATGAATCGTTTCCAGCAAAGAGAGAACAACCGGCATACTGACTGCCAGAACACTGATTTTTCCAAATATCTGAAGCTGATTTGCCAGCGAATGATATCCGCAGTCTCTGCATAAATCTGCTGAAAATTGTGTCAGATAAGAAATTCCCACGATTTTAATTAAAATATTTATATAGGCATCTTCAAAATGAATATAACTTTTCATTTGATTGACTGCTGAAATCACTGTATTCATTCTTGAAAGAATAAAAACAAACAGAAAAATTCCCGCTGCCAGAATAATATAAACACTGTACTCTCCCTTTATCTGCCCCAAAAGCACTGCCAGCAGCGCCGAGGCAATACCAAAAAGCATTACTCCTGCAAAATTCATCTTTCACCAATCCTTTTTACAGCATAAACAAGTCTCTGACTGTTTCAAATAACTCTGATATATATGGTACAATCCAAAACAGCACCAGAATCACTCCTGCCAGTCCCACCAGAAATACATGTTCTTCTCTTCCGCTTTGTCTTAATATCTGGCTGATTACCGAAACCAAAATTCCGACTGCCGCTATTTTAAAAATCAGATTTACTTCCATAATTACCTCATTTCCCTTTGTTACCATAAAAATACAATAATAAATATTCCTGCCAAGATTCCCAACACTCTGCTTAATTTTTCATCCGCCTGTACCTTGTCCTGATTTTCCGCAATGGAAAGACTGAGATTTTCCAGATAAAGATTAATATAGTTCATCTGCATATCCTTGTCGAGAAATCCGAGATTTTCTCCCAACTCTTTCAATTTGTCCAAATCTCTATCACATACTATGATTTCGCTCAAGTGTTTTATGACTGTTTCATTCCACATATCACTAAAATTTTTTCCCTGATTTTCCTCCATTTGTCTGCTTAAATTTTCAAATATTTCATGATAGGGCGTTCTCAGACGTTCAGACATATGAGAAAAAATTTCACTCATAACAGAAATATTATAATTGATTTCTCCGCGAAGCATAAAAATCACCTTTTTTAAATACAACAATTCCTCATACTTTTTCCGAACCTTTGCCGCATGAAAAAATCCAAGTCCTGCCGCCGCAAAAAATACCAAAACGGCGCCGCACAGCTTCAACATGTCTGTGCCTCCTTTCTTTGACGGCTGTTTATTTGTTGGAATTCCCGATTATATATTTTGATTTCTTCTCTTTCCAAAATTATATAATTCCTGAAAATCTTGTCCCGAAACAATTCCTGAAATACTTCTTTTTTTCGAACTTCCTCCAGATTATCTCCATGAACAGTCGCTATTACTTTTACTCCGCAGTTTGTAATGCGAAGTACTGCATCGATGTCCTCTCTTCTTCCAAGCTCGTCTACTCCTATAACAGTCGGTGACATGGAACGAAGCAGCATAAGCATTCCCTGTGCTTTCGGGCAACCGTCAAGCACATCGCTTCTCTCTCCTACATCATTCTGTGGCCTGCCCCGATAACATGCAGCGATTTCACTTCTCTCGTCCACAATTCCCACACTTTCCATCGGGCTGTTTGATATCTGTCGAAGTAAATCTCTCAACAGGGTAGTTTTTCCTGCGCGTGGGGGCGAAATAATCAGAAGATTCCCCTTTGTATACTCGAGCAGTCCGTCTGCACAGCCCTTGACTTCACGGCTGATTCGAATATTAAAAGAAGCAATATTTTTTATCGTCTTTATCTGTCCGTTTTCCATCACAGTTTCTCCCGCAATCCCTACTCTGTGTCCGCCCCTCAGGGTAAGAAAGCCCTGTCTGAGCTCGTCCTCACAGGCATACATAGAATAGCCGGAGATAAATTCTGTCATCTCCCGAATGTCATTTGCAGTAATTTCACTGGAGGTATTTTTCATAAACAGTTGTTTGTCCTCTGTTCCAGTGATAATATGCATTTTTTTTCCAATTCTTACCCGTATTTCCTGTGCCTGCAAAAACACCTCCTCTCTGCATGACAGCTCTTTTTTTATTCTTACCGGCAAAATTTTCATAATTTCACTGAATTTTTCCTCCATGCCTGCCTCCTGCTTGTCAATACCATTTATATTGATGTATCCATATTGATGTATACCCATTTATATGCAAAAAAACAGTACTGTATTACTACAGCACTGTTTTTCTTTCAAGGAATCTGCTTTTATATATATTTTGTTATATAGACATAAATAATTTTATTAAAATCACCTTTCAGTTTTTTCATATTTCCATTTTTCACTTCATATATCTGTTTCCTGGTATATGCGTATATTTTACCGGAAAACTCATCATAACAGAAGCCTTTTACATTTTTTAATTCTTTTGCCGTATTTCCATTTACATAAAAAAACCTTCCATTTGACTGAAGATATAAACTGTCTTTTATCTTGCATATCACCTGACAGCTGTTTTTATCTATTTCTATATCAGTATATTCTATTTCACCATTTTCCTTTTTGTAGCCTATCTTGGAGTTTTGGGTAATAAAATAAATATCTTCTCTGTTTTTTGAAAAATATCCCCGAATAACATTATCTGTTTCTTTTGTAAGCCTTTTTTCTTGGGCATTCTCTTCTGCTTTGGCACTATAGATAGTTCCCATTGTTTCATAATATATTTTGGATACTTTTTTATCAGTCCCATAAAATTCACTGATATTTTTCACAATTTCTTTTGCTTTATAATTGCCAGAAATCAAACAGACTGTTTTGTTTCCGCCAGTTGATTCATATCCTACCGATTTTTTAAAAGTATCTACAGGATAAAAAATACAGTTCAAATCCTCCATATATGAAAATGCGCTTCCTGTCTCTTTACCATATACAGAACTGATGGCATAATCTGCCACCTTTTTCGTTGCTGCTCCTTTTACGGATATATAAGTTTTATCATTTACAAGAAACATAATTTCTGTACCTTTTTCATTCAGCATAATCGAAGCTCCACTGTTTACAGACACATTATTTGCTAGGTCTTTTGCTTCGCCTTTTCTGTTGATACACTGCAGATGATTCTTCCTGCCCAAACCATAAAAATAATCGCCTTTTTCAGAAATAGCAAATATCTTGATGTTTTTTATCTTTTCTTTTTTGTCTGCTTCTTTTCCAATATAAGAATCATATTCATTTCCATTTGAAACAGTATAAGAATAATACTTTCCATTTCCCGAAATAGCCATATTATGGACTTCTTCCATTGTGATTTTTTCCAGCTCAGAACCGTTATATCTAAATAAACAGCGTTTATCGTCTATCAAAAGAGCTGTTTTATCATGGTTTGCCACTGCAATCTGCGTACAGTTTTCCATTATTTCAACCAGCTTTTCTCCTTTTATATACCATGCAGTAGATTCTCTGTCTATAATATAAAAAGCGCTTCTGTCCATATTGTTGTAAATTTGTGCTGTACCGTTGACAGTTCCCACCTTTTTGCCATTTAAATAAATAATATGTTTTTCATTATCTTCATCACAAACGGCTATTACATTGTCCATCGGTCCAAAAAACACACTATACACAAATCTGGCAGTAAAAATAACTGCAGCAAGAATAAGTACTGTTCCTGCAATTCCTTTAAAATGCTTTTTCAAAAAATCTTTTATGTTAAATCTTTCTTTCTGCTGATAAAAAGTTTCTGCAAAAGGTGGACTTTTCTGTTTTTCCTGTTTTGATTTTTTTAAAATTCGTTCTTCTTTTCGGTTTGGCTTTTGAAGATTTTCTGATTTTTCCGGTTTTAATTTTTCAATATCGGTATTCTCTGATTTTTCCGGTTTTGGTTCTTCAATATTTTCAGTTTCTTCCGATTTTTTGTCTGATAATTTTTCCGGTTTCTCAATATTTTTCTGTTCTGCCGACTGAGAAACAAAATTTTTTTTGGGCTTCTCCTGATAATCTGGAGACCATTTAAGATAGCTTTCAATTTCTATGCCGCAATTTATACAAAATACCGCGTCTTCCTCCACCTCTGCTCTACATTTTGGACAACGCATCGCCTAGCTCCTTGCAGATATATTTATTCAATCTTTGTACCACACTTTCCACAGAATTTTGCATCTGCAGAAAGAGGTGCACCACAGGAAGGACAAAATGCTGGCTTTGACTGTTCTTCCTGAACAGACTCCGGTTCCGAAGCAGGAGTAATGACAGGAAGCTCGGTGCCGCACATTGGACAATGTAAAGCATTTCCATCCACCTCTGCTCCACAGTTTGAGCAGAGCTTTAATCCTTTTAACGCCCTTAACTGTTCTTTGTCACTGTCAAGTTTTGACTGAATTTTTATTATTTCATCTGTTTCTTCCCTGAATCTCTGTGAAGCCTCCTCACGAAATGATTTGTAATATTTTTCTCCAAGAATTTTGTATACGCGTTCAAGACCAGCTTCACTGTCCTTAATCTGTGAATTCAGACTTACTACACCACCTAAATCCTTTGTCTTCTTTGTTACCTCTTTTCCCACATTCTGGAGCTTATCTCCCATTTTATTAAAAAAATCCATAATTTTTTCCTTTCTTTCTGTTTTTATAATCATTCTATAACCAATATTCAGGCATGTCAAGCAGAAATCTTTGTACTTTATAGAAACTCACAAGTTTGTTCTCATACTTACAAAACGGGTTGCCATTTTTATCATTTTGGTATATGATGACAGAGATTTTATTTTTCTTCAGAAAGGATATAAAAAATGACTTTTACTTTATTAATGAATCAGATGATAAAATTTTTTCTTATTATGGCACTGGGATACTTTTTATTTAAAAAGAATTTTACAGATATAGAATTTAATAAACGACTTTCCAGAATCCTGCTTAATATTACTTTGCCGGCGCTGATTTTAAATTCCGTGCTTACACAGACAGAACGCCCTGCTGCTGTTTCTGTTTTCTCTGTATTTCTTACAGCATTACTTATCTATCTTTTTCTTCCTCTTGTCGGAATGTTTGCTGCCCGTTTTTTTCCAGCAGACCAGACGCAGAAAAATCTCTATGCCTTTATGACTGCCTACAGCAATATCGGTTTTATGGGATTTCCCATTATAGATGCTCTTTATGGAACCACTGCCGTTTTATATACCGCGATATTTAACATTATGTTTAATCTGTCCTGCTATACCCTTGGAACTGCAATTATGACCAGAAATTCCGAAACCGGAACCAGAATAAATCTTCGGCATCTTGTCAATCCGGGATTTCTTTTAAGCATTGCTTCTATCGTAGTTTATTTTCTCAATCCCCCATTTCCAAAAGCTCTGGCAGATACAGTTGCCGCTGTTGGAGGTATTACCACGCCTCTGTCAATGCTGTTAATCGGGTCCACTCTGGCCACCAATTCAGTAAAAGAAATCTTTTCCGACAAATTTTTATATCTTTATACTGTTTTTCGACAGATTCTTCTGCCACTTGTATCACTTGGACTGATACATCTGCTGATAAAAGATGAACTGATTCAAAACGTCACCTGTGTCATGATGCTTATGCCGGCAGCAAATTCCTGTGTCATGTTTGCAAACGAATACAGCGCCGATGAAAAACTTGCCTCAAAATCTGTGTTTCTCACGACGCTTCTGTCTGTAATTACGATACCACTAGGAGTATCACTGCTTCTATAGTAAACTGTATGGATGATTTATCTTGGGTTATTCCACCGGAAATCAAAAAGGATTGCATTTACACAATAGGACCGCTTCTGCCGGAATATGGAGCTCCACAGCAAAAGCCGCCGCTTCCGCAGCAGAAATTACACATAAGATTTAAAAGACACAGCTTCAGGCAAAAGCCGCCTCCTTCATACGCAGGCGAGCTGTATTGTCTGCTTCTTCCCTCATACCATGTGCTTCCGTTTTCAATCATGGAAAGCAGTATCCTGTAATTTTGATTGTCCGGCTCAAAGGCTACAGCCATTTTGGCATGCTCTATTGCTGTCATTTTATTTCCAAGTCCGTTATGTGCCTGTGCACTGTAAAAATACCAGCGCCCGCCTCTGTCCGCCATACTGTCCAGAACTGTTCTTGCTTCTTTATAATATCCGTTCTGTATAAATCTCACAACATTTCTGTAATCGGAACTGCTCTCCTGATAAGTACTCTGAAAACCGCCAAAATTTCCAAAATCACCAAACATACTCCAGAAATCACCAAAGAAATCTCCAGAACCGTTTGTTCCCGAAGTATAAGTCCCTGACTGCTCATAACCATAACTGCCGGACGTCCCATAGGGTGCTCCTGAGGTTCTCTGTTTCATAATCATTTGATATGCCTGCTGGACCTGCTTAAACAATTCTTCTATTTTCTTTTTATCAGGATGATTGATATTTGCATCCGGATGATATTTTTTGCACAGCGCTTTATAAGCCTTTTTCACCTCATCATCCGAAGCGTCGGGACTTATTCCCAATATTTTATAAGGATTCATGATTGCCTGCCTCCGCTTTTTTTTCTGTGTGTTTCATTCTTTCTTCTCTGATTTTTTCATAACGATGCCATACACCGGAATACAAAATATTTCTCAATATTTTTATATTGTCAATCAGAGGCAGCATTTCAAATGCTCTGGAACATTCTGCAATCGCTGATGTCAACACGATTCTGCAGGTCTTTTCAAAATCCTTCTCCTGATATTTGTCCGAAAACGGATTATACCGATTCTTTTTGATATCTTCTTCTATATCCTCATAGGCATCCAGAATATAAATAAATTTTCCCAGATTATAGGCAAGTTTTCTTAGAATTTCTTCCCACTCATCTTCCTGATAAATAAACAGTTCCTCCATTACCTTGCCAAACAAACCGGCCATTTTATCTATATTCCGACAGTTTTCTTTTTCAAGATGTTCTAAATTTTTAAAACATACTTCAATAATCTCTGCTTTTTCACTGTATTTTTGTTTGATTGCCTTTATTTTAGAGTTTAAAGATGTCCCATAGAGTTTTTTCAGTATTTTTCTGTCATCCTGCCAGTCATCTCTGCATTTATATCCAGTCAGAAGAAGATTCATTTCCGCGCCGAACTGTGTAATTTTATTAATCGATACACCCTGTCTGTCAAATGGGTGAGCAATACATTTTTTCATTTCATAAGTAGTCTGCGGTTCATACAGGCTGGTTAAAAGCAATACCAGAAATGTCATGTCATAATTTAATGACATTTGTCCAGTCAGACCATAATTGTCTTTTAATACCCTGCATAAACCGCAGTAATAGGAATGATATACATCAAACTCCCGAAAAGTCAAATCTCCCTTATTTACAATTACATAACCAAACATTGCTACCTCTTTATCTTATCTATCCAAATTTAAATTTTTACTCTGTTTATTTTAATAAGCATAGCGAAAGAAGTCAATTCTATTTGATATTGTTAATTGATTCTTTATAAAATTCAGGGATGCTTTATGGTTTGGCATCCGTACCGGTCATTTCTCTATCAGCTGACCATTCAAAGCCAAAAATTTCAATAATATCCTTCTCTTCCTCGGAAGCATCATATTGAACCGTAATTTTATCACCTGTATTTAATAAAATCAGAGATTCATTTTCTTCAAAATACTGCTTGTAAACCTTACCGCCTGATTTTATATAAACAATAGTTCCCGAGTTTGTATTAATAAACTGGATATTTTCAACGGTGATTTTTCGCTCATTATAATCCACATCAAGCTTTATATCAATGCCCTGTCCCGCGGACCCCATACTGTTTCGATAATTTTTCAGAGTTTCACTCATGGTATCACCAACTGCTACAATTGTGTAATTTTTCACATTTACCATTGCATACTGTTTGACAAGACCTTTCGAATCTTTCAAAGCCATAGCATAAGTCGGTTCTCCATTAATATTGATTAACGCCGGAAAAGATGCCGTATAACCATAATTCTGAACTACACCTTCTGCTGCATCCATAGCAGAATGTTCCTCTGCTCCTTCCTGCTCATAGTACCGGAAATCACCGGTTCTGGAGTTGACCAGGAGAAATCCAAGGTTGCTCTTGTCTGAAACAATAGAGGTAATGCCTGTATAGACATAGATATCATCATTCATTGCCACATAACCAAAATCATCCGTAGTCATAGTACAGCCTTTTTGTCCGATTACGCTGTTAATAAATCCCTTTTGCAGACTGCCATAGGAATTATACAAATCACAGATTTCGTCGCCGGAATATACATAATCTACCCATTCCGGTATTTTATCTATAGAATACAGCTCCATTTCACCGGTAACAGCATTCATAAGAATTGCCTCTTCCGGCACAGTACAGCCAAAAAATGTGTGATAAGCCATACAGGAAATCACCCAATATGGCACACCGTTTTCATCAATCTGAAAACTGTAGTCACCAAATACTTTGGTTGGATATTTCATTCGGAAGGCTCTCATTAAATCCTTTGAAAAATATCCTGACGGAGAATAATTGATTCCCTTTTCCAGACGTACAAACTCAGCCTCATTTGTCTCTGTATCTACCAGCACATAACCTGGTATTCCTTCTTTTTTATTATTAAAATACTTAAAAAAGCCGTCATATTCCAGAGGAGCTACTTTTACCACTCTTCCTTTATAATAAATCGTTGTATACGTATCCGATACATCATACTGTGAAACCAAATCGGTCAGTGAGCCTACCACACGGTCTCCAAGAATCGTAGCAGATGCTGTATCCATAAGAGGAATTTTTTTAATATCACTTAATGTAGGCACATCCGTGTCAAACTCTCCCTCCTCTACCGTAATTCGGTTCACATAAGCCTTTGCACGGAAAATCTGAACAGAAACAAGCATTCCTACTGCACATACCGCTACGGATATTCCTATCACAATCAATGCCACTGCCGTAGTTTTCGGAAATTTTTTTCTTCTTTCATACACTGTCATGGAAGCAGCATAAGAACAGATTGCATAGACAAGTGCAATCGAAATCAAAAAAATCCACATTCCCATATTGTGTATATTAATCGCAGGGATAAAAATATAAAAAACAACCCCGCTGTAAATAATTGTAAGTATAATTGGAATTAAAATATTCATTATTTTTCTCATATAGGTGGTCCTCTTTTCTTTTTTGAATTTTAGAAGCTGATAATCGTCTGAAAGGAATCTATGGCATAGGCATCTGTCATGCCCGAAATATAATCAAGCACTGCCCGAGTATATATATTCTTTTCCTCCAATGCTCCATATAATTTATGATTATTATATCTTTCACAGACAACTCTATCCTCATTTGGCACAACTTCTACAAAACAGTATTTGATTAGCCATTTATAAAAATCAGCAAGAACAGAATCTCTGCTGTTTTCTTTTATATCGGAAAGCGTGGATTTCCGATTGTAAAACTGCATAAAATAATCAAACAGAGTTTCAATCACCAGCTTTGTATATTTTACAAAAGGCTCCAATTTTTTATGGCTGTATATATGAGCAATATTAAAATCCTTGATTTCCTTCATTAATGCTACTTTCTCATCTGAAAGACAAATTCCGTTCTCTGGAGAACTGTTTTTTACCAAATCTACAATAAATTCGTGCATAATCACAGACGTATTAATCGTGTCATGTCCGTATTCTGCTGCTATCTTTACCAGCGAGGCCAAATCGTGATAAGTAATAATTTTCAGCATCAGGGCATCTTCGATATCTCTTCCAAGGTACGCGATTTTATCAGCAAGCTTCACTACACATCCTTCCCATGTAAACGCATTGTATTGACCTGCATGTTCGATTTCATACAAATCAATCATTTCTCTTCGTGGAAACAGTGCATTGTCATCTACCTCTCCACAGTGAGAAATAATCCCGTCTCTGACAGCATAGGTAAGATTTAAATTCTGATATACATTCTGCGGATTATGAATCAAATCAAGCTTATCTACTACCCATATTCCATTTTTTTCATGCCAGAAAACTTCACCGAGATATTTTTCCGTAAGTCTGGAAATAATTTTTTCTCCAGAGTGTCCAAATGGTGTGTGTCCAAGGTCATGCCCTGTTGCAATTGCTTTTACAAGCTCGGTATTCAGTCCAAGCACATCTGATATATTGCTGCTGACAGATTCGACATGAAGCACATGCTCCATACGAGTACAGATATGGTCATTGTGTACATTAAAAAATACCTGTGTCTTATGCTTTAATCTGCGATACGAGCGCGCATGAATAATTCTTGTGTAATCTCTGGCAAATTCGCTTCGAATATCATTCTCTCTTGTATACAGTTCTTCCTGACGGCTCACCGCCTGCTTCCATGAAGGATGTTCCCGATTCATGGCAACCTTTTCAAATTTTTTCTTCATAAATTCCTTTCCTTTATTTTTAATGTCATAGACAACAGAAAAAGCAGATAACGGGAGTCGAACCCGCCTTTCCAGCTTGGGAAGCTAGCGTTCTACCGATGAACCATATCTGCATACAAAAAGTATAGCATGGTTTTTGGAAAATGACAACTGTTTTTTTAATCAAATCAGCAGTTCCCATTTTCCAAAAATACAAAGTGATACTTTGTTCTTCTAGTCTTCCAATACAGAAGTACAATGTGGACATCTCACGGCATCAATTGCAATCTCACTCTTACAAAACGGACACTTTTTTGTAGTCGGCTCCTGTTTTTCCTCTTCCTTTTCTTTATGATGAAATCTTGTTGCTGCTGTGTTCATCGCTTTAATAATAACAAAAATAACCAGCGCCATAATAAGGAAATTAATGACAGCCGTAATAAACCGTCCATAGTATAAAGTTGCCTCTCCCAAAAGAGTAATTTTTAACTGGTCAAAATTCATTCCTCCAAACAGTCCAAGAATAGGATTGATAATATCGGATACCAGCGAAGATACAATACTGGTAAAAGCACCTCCGATAATAATACCAACTGCCATATCCATTACATTTCCGCGGCTGATAAATTCCTTAAATTCTTTCAGAAACTTTTTCATCAAAATTCCTCCTTGTATTTTTATTTTTTCTTCATTCTTGTATGATTTTTTAGCAATCCATATTTATTGTTTTTATTATCCTTTCCCTTGTTCTCTTAATTTCCCTTCGTTTTCTTATTATATTCCGCTGTCCTCTCCTTTTCTTATTTTCTCATTTCCCGAACAATATTACAGCAAGCATCCCGGGTCCGGTATGTGCACCAATAATCGGTGAAAGCATGGTGCGGCGTACTATGACATCTGGTGCTTCTTCCTTTACTTTTTCTTCCAAGAGCTCTGCAAGTTCCGGAGTGTCGGCATCACAGATATAAACAATATTGCTCAGTTCCTCATTATAATTTTCTTTAAAGAAGGAAAACAACGCTGTCATAGCCGCTTTATCTCCCCGTTTTTTATCTGTAGTAATCAGTTTTCCACTTTCATCAATTTTCAACATCGGCTTTATATTAAGAGCAGAACCTACAAGTGCAGTGGCTGCACTGACACGCCCTCCTCTTTTCAGATACATCAAATCCTGAACCATAAAATAATGGCGGATTTTTGGAATCAGGGTCTGTATCGCCTCAAAATTTTCATGAATCCCCATTCCGTTTTTCCTGTTTTCAATTGCTTTTTCTGTTAAAAGACCCATTCCTCCTGTTGCTGCAAGCGTATCGATTGAAAGTACTTCCAGATTTGGAAATTCTTCTTTTAAATTTTCCGCCGCCAGTCTGGAACTGTCATAAGTGGAAGATAACCCGCTTGACAGACAGAAATACAATACAGACTTTCCCTCTTCCAGAAATTTTCTGAAATATTCTTCATACATAAACGGAGAAATCTGAGAAGTTTTTGTCAAATCTCCATTTCTCTGACCATTATAAAACTTTTTCAGAAGAGCTTCTTCCTCACATCCATGTGAAACACGCATTTCCTCTCCCAAAGAATACTCCATTGGTACAAATTCAATATGGTTTTCAACAGCGATTTCTTTTACAATATCGCCGGAAGCATCCATACATATCACATAATCACTTTTACTTGTCACAGTGTCCATTTTTCCTCCATTCTTTTATTTTTAAAATAAAATCATCTACCACTTTGCTTTCATTATATTATGACGAAGCATACGAAACATTTGTAAGTCATCAGACTATGCTTTACTTTGTTTGATGACCTTATTATATACAAGAAACAGAAAAATTACAATATGTGAATTCAATAGCGATGTTTTTTCTATCTATTTATGATATGGCGCATGATTTAATATTCGATAGCTTCGATAAATCTGTTCCAGTAATATTACTCTCATCAATTGATGTGGAAATGTCATTTTTGAAAAGCTCAGTTTAAAATCTGCTCTGTCACTCACACTCCGATGCAGTCCCAGTGAACCACCAATTACAAACACAATTGTTCCATATCCGGAGACTCCGATTTTTTCGATTTTTTCTGACAGCTCCACAGAATCCAGCATAGTTCCGCCGATTTCTAATGTAATTACATATGTATCGTCTTTGATATTTTTTAACAGTCTTTTTGCTTCCTGTTCCTTTATCTGTTCTTCTACCGCTTGGGAAGCTCCGTCTGGTGTCTTTTCATCTGCCACTTCCATAATTTCCAATTTGATATAACTTCCCAGACGTTTTTTATATTCCTCTACTGCCATGGTAAAATATTTTTCTTTTATTTTTCCCACTACTGCTAATATAATTTTCATTTTATATACTATGGTTTTATATTTCGCAACCTTTCCTTCCTTATATTTGTCTCACTTATATAATACCACAAACACGACAAAATGTTTTGTAAAACTATAAAATCTGTAAAAATTCATTCATCAAATTTTCCATTAAAGTCAGCTTATTAATTACAGATGCCTTGTCCTTTGTTCCTTTTTTACATAAAATATCATAGGAAATATTCCCTGATTTTTTTACATGTAAACTTTTTTTAAATTCCCTCATAAATTTTATAAAATAGTTATCATCAAGGCCCAGTTTGGAAAAGTTATGAAACAGGCCAAACCATAAGAAGGCATCCTTGGAGTTAAACATATCAGAAACATCTTCACTCATCACCTCTGACAGTCGGTCAAGCAGTTTCTCAAAATTGTCAAACTGGCTGATTTTTACATTCTGTTTCAAATATGCGCAGATATCCTCCTGTTTTTTCTTCCAGTCATATAAAAAATAGATTACCATAATACTCTCTGTTACAATTCTGTCTACTGTTCCATTTACAAATTCTGAAATTCTAAAATCAGCTTTATTTTTAAAAAACGGATGTTGTGTTATCTTTTTTACCACTTTCGCATACTGTTCTCCAAGATGAGTCATTCCTTTTTGCGCGGCTGTCATTGGCTTGGAAGCATTATATCTTCTTATATGATATTCAATATCATCATCACTGCATGAAAGATACTGAACTGCCGGAATGGTATAATCATTAAACCGTTCTTTTAATTCTTCCGGCAATTCCGAATAGTATTTCCCTCTGACATCAAATTTCCGGTTTTCATATTGAGGAGAACCATCTTTGTCTAAAAGAACAATTCCATTTTCATCTTTCAATACTACCTGATACTCGATAATTGGCCGTTCCGCATTTTTGCCAATTTTAAATAAATTTTCCTCAAAATCAGAAAGATTTGTCAGTCTCTGCTTTCCGTCAATCAGCCAGTTTTCTGTTCTGTCAGCCTTTACCTGTTCAGCCAGTATAATTTCAGGTATCGGATATTTGTTTAATACAGTTGTGATAAGATTATATTTTTGTATATTACTCCATTGATTTGAATTTCTCTGTAACGGATGGTCGCCTCGAATGGAATATTTATGTAATCTTTTGATATAAGCAGATATGGAATAACTTGTATTTTTACTTATTTCTGATGTCTGTGCAGCCATTTGTTTTTCCTCCTTCATTTGTTTTTCCTTATTTCTGTATAATATTTTTTCAGAATTAAATATTTTTTCAGAATTAAATATTTTTTCAGAATTGAATATTTTCCCAAAATTTAATACACCCGTCTTTTCATAGGACCTTAACTGTCTGAAATTATTTTCATATGTCTTTTCTGTTATTTTCAAAATTTTTAATATCTGCTTTTTTGGAATATGATCCATTTTTAATTCCAGCATCCGGCGCTGTAAATCTGAAAGTCCTGCAAAATATATTTGAATTCTGTCTTCCATAAAAGAATTTTCTTCCAATCTCAACTCTCTTTCCATGTTAAAATCAGATACCAATAATTCACCGAAAGCTGTTTTATCCTCGCCAACTGGCATATCCAATGAGACGGTATTTCTTTCTGATAAACGTTTCCTTCGATTTCGCTTTGTCATCTCTGTTTTCATTTTATTGGAAAGACAGGAAAACAAAAAGCTGTCAAAATTTTGAGAAGCATCATATTTTTTCAACACATCTACAAATACTTCATTGGCAAGACTGTAAAAATCATCATAATCTTTTTCTGTAATGCCGCCAAAACCGGATAAAATTTTATCTACTTTTTCACGTAATTTTCGTGCATTTTGCCTGTAATATTTTTCCAATAACTCTGTCTGTTCCGCCATATCTTAACTCCCTCCTGTCCGGCATCTTTTTTGTATATTTTCTATTCATTCATACTATAGCATGAACATCCGTTTGTGTCAATATTATTTCAAATATTCATTTGTGATTTTTGTGATTTTTTTACAAGTGTTCTAAAGAGGTTTTGAAAAATGAAAAAAAGGAGAAATAGTAATTGTGATACCAATAGGATAAATTTCAAAACGAAAAGGAGGATTCAAATGAAAAAAGAGAACAATATGTATTTAAACAATATGACAATCACACCAGAGGAATATCCCCGCATATTTGCAGGAATATTATCACAGGCAGATTTTGACCCTACAAAACCAAATCCCCGCAATATTTCAAAAATTGCCGGCGGAATTGAACAATATCTCAGATATAAGCAAAAGGAGGAGAAAAAAAATGATTAACAGACCGTTCTATGTACGCAAATATCATTCCGGCCGCTTAAAAGAATTTCATTACATCATTGAAGATACTTTTGAAGAATCGAAAGCTTACAATGAAATCGTCTATTTGTCAGACAATCAGATTTTGCGGACAATCAGAGAAATAAGCCATCGCACTTTAAACCGTGAACATCTGGAAAAACTGATACTATGCCGTGATTTTTATCAGAAACAGTTAAGCAAAAACCGGCTGACCGAAAAAAAAGCCGCGGTTTATTTGGAAGAGCTCAAACGATTGCAGGAAAAAATAAACCGAACTCTTTTTGAGAAAAATTATATTATAGTAGTTATGGACACAAACAAACAATATGAATACCTGTATCAAAATGGTTTTATGGTAAATGGTCAAACATATAAAAGACTGAGCTGTTCCGCCGGACAGGCAAGAGTATCCACTGTGATTTTTTGCAGCGAAATACTGCTTCCCGAAGTGAACAGAAGATTAAACAACGGCCGAAATCTGAAAAAGCTTATTTCACCAAGTAAATTTAATGCCTATTTCGGGCTTGCAGGTTCCGCTACACAAGTTGTAAGTGAACCTCGATTTATTGTAGTAAGAGATTATGAAAACACAGCCAGTTTTATGGCCAATTATGTCATTGAAAACAGCTGGAAAACAGATGATACCATTATACAGAAAGAAATAAAAGACGCAGTTATGAATCGAACTGACGGTATGGGACTGATTTCCTATTATCAGGCAGAAATATGGGCGAAAGAACTGGACCTTGATTATGTACCTTCTCAGTTTTGTATTCGACAGAATTTTATGAAAGGAATGTTGTGTGTCTTTCCAATTCATGAATTTGCAAAAGAATATGGCAAAATAGACGAACTGGGCCGTTGTATGGTAGACACGATTTATTGTGATAAAAATGGAAATCCTGTCAAAAAAAATCTCTTTGACTATGATGTTATTATCAGTGAATCACAATTCAAGCTGTGGGACAGTTTTGACAGTGCAGAGCAATATATTGAAAACTGCCGCAAAAATCATCTGTATTGGGGCATTGCTCTTACTTCTCCAAAAGAAGCCAAACATATGCTGAAACTGAATTATCAGTTTATACAGACATTGAATCTGAACGAAGATGAAATAAAAAAGCTGGCAGAACAATTTGTTGAATGGATTTCGGGAGTATCCTATGAAAACCGTTATTATATGCTGCTCTTTCTTTTGGGAGTAAATAATAACGAGGAAAAAATCAGAAATTTCCTGTGTTACAGTGATAATTACTGGATAAAAGCACTTCTTCTTTCTGATGATGTAAAACATGACAAATATATCAGAAAAAAAATAAGAGACCTTATCAGACATAAAATTGATGCCGGATGTAAAGGAGATATTTATGTAGATGGAAACTTTCAGGTGATTGTATCAGACCCCTTTGGATACATGCAGCATGTATGTGGACTCAAAGTGACCGGATTACTGAAGGCTGGCATGTCTTATTCTCATTATTGGAACGAAAAAGGAGTTACACAGGTAGATGCCATGCGTTCCCCTCTTACCTATTTGTCTGAACATGTTATTTTAAATCTGCAAAAAGACGATGACACTGAAAAATGGTATCGATACTGCAAACTTGGAATTATATTAAATTATCATGGACATGAAACTTTTCATTTTGCCGGAAGTGATTTTGATATGGATATTCTTGCCACTACCTCAAATTCTGTGATGATAAACGGCGTTTATAAAGATGAACTTCCAGTACTCTATAATGTGCCAAAACCGGAAAAATGTCTGTTTACAGAAGATGATTTATATCATGCAGATACCTTTTCCTTTGGTTCCATTATTGGCTCTATTACCAATAAATCCAGCAATGCATATGCACTTCTTCCAATAATAGAGGAAACCTATGGCGCAGACAGTCAGGAATACCGTCTGCTGAAATCCAGATTACAGCAGTGTTGCAAGGCCCAGTCTGCCCAGATAGACAAAGCAAAAATTGGACGTGCAGTAAAAGGTATTCCACAGGTATGGACCAGACAAAATAAGATAAAGAAAAATAAAAAAGGAAAAGTGATTGATTGTAAAAAAAGGCGCAAGGAATTGTATAATTCTGTCTTGCTGAATACATATCCTTACTTTTTCAGATATCTTTATAAGGATACAGAACGTTCCTATAAAAAATATCTGGATGAATATAACATTCTCTGCAAACAGAAATTCCGTACCAGTTTTTCCAAACTGGAAACCCTTGAAAATCGCACAGAGGAACAGGAAGCGTTTATTCAGCAGTTCTATCGCTATTGCCCTGTTATTATCAGCAAAAGCCCCATGAACCTGCTGTGCAGATATATTGAAACAATTGATTTTCAGATATCCCAAAAAACAAAAGCAGATAACTCCTTTCCGTTTGAATGTTATAAAAATCCCAATATTCAATATACAGATTATTATGAAAATGTAATATCCGAATTGAAAAAATTTATGAAGGAACTGAAAACCTCGATGATTGTTACTTCCTGCGAGGAAGAACGTACAGAGGAATACAGTATAGATAAACGAAATTATTTTTCAGTAAAATCGGATGATTTATATGAAAGATTATCGCAGGTAAATAAGAATCCTTATGTAATATTAAATTGTCTGATTGACTATTTTTATATAGAAAAACCGACAGCCAGCAAAGAACTTTTATGGAAATCCTATGGAAAATTTATCTGTAAAAATATTATGACTTATACAAACAATACAAATGCTTCTGTTTTCTTTCCAATGCCGACAGAAGAACAATATTCGGATTTACAATATCTGGGATATCATTATAAATTACAGGAGGTACAAATTGAACTATAAATATAATGAACTGGACTATGCAGAATTTATTTACAAAAATGGATTTCAGTCTCCAAATCATATGCCCGCCGAACTGCGCCTGACAGCCATTTACATGAGAAGAATTCTTGGATATAAACCAAAAAAATTAAAGGAAGAATTTGAAAAGTGGTGCATGCTGCATATTCCTGATTATAATAAGGCTTCTTATTATAAAATGATAAATAAAGCGGTAAATCAGGCAGTAAAAAAAGGTTCCTCACTGATAAAACTGGATTCCATTTCTGTATATAAAAATGAAATTGAATTTATTCAACGTTGTTCTATTTTTGATGAAAAGCATATGCAGTATCAATATTCTGATTTATGCCGAAAGCTGATGTTTACTTTTATGGTTCAGTTAAAAATAAATCAGGCTGTCTCAGAAATAAAAAATACAGACAAAGCTTTGAATAATTCTCTCTTTTTTCAGGGCAGCCAGAAAAAATACAGCACACTGAAAAAAATGGCGGCACTCCCTGATAAAATTAAAATAAATGAAGACCTGATTTATTATCTTTATCTTTCGGGCCTTATTACTCCACTTCACAACGGCCTGATTTGTATAGAGTTTATGAGGGATATTTACAGTCTGGATAACTCTGCACATTTGCCGGAAATCATTATCGAAGATTTTGAGCGAACCGGATTATATTTTGATTACTATAATAAAGAGAAAAATATAAGACTTTGCGAATACTGCAAAAAACCTTATAAAAAGAAAAGTAATAACCAGAAATATTGCAGTGAATGTGCTGCCATTGTAAATGTAGAAAAGCAAAAACAACGGGATTTAAAAAAATCTTGATTTTAAAATATATTTGAAACGCCGATAAAATAAGGCTTTTCTCTCTTTCTTCATTTTTATAACTTATGAAAGAACAAAGTGCTTGTAGAATAACATATTGATAAAAATGTTCCTGCACTTTGTTTTATCATAGCTGCTCTGCAAGAGCTGCGTTACATAGCTGCTCTGCAAGAGCTGCATTACAGGAAGAGCGAAGCGACTTCCTGTAAAAGAAGAATTTGAAAAGGTGGTGACGATTTGGAAACGATTGTAAATGATGAACTTCAAATTTATCGCGGAAAAGATTTTTTTGTAAAAAAGGGAATTCTTATCCATCAGCCTACTCTGGACGAAATCTGTGAGTATGGAGAACAGCGTTATTATTCTATGGTATATTCTCTTACCTGCGTACCGGCAGATTTATGCTGGCAGCTTGACGAACTGGGAATTGATTATACAAAACTTGGCGACTTTGAGTTATTTTACTCTCTGCTTTGTCATAATTACTCTCCTGAACAGACCTCCATTTTATTTGGCGATTTAGATTTCTCCAAATTTGAGGTATGTAAAAACGATGAAAATGAAGAAATCATTTTATACAACGCGGAAAACGATATCTGTATTGATGAATATACCTATCTTCTGATAACAGATGTTCTTCGGAAAATCCACGGCTTAAAGCGAAACTGTCAGCTTCCTGCAAACGAAACCACCAGACGGATTCTGATTGAAGATGCAAAAGAAGATTACCTTTTGCATAAAACCCTTGAATACCATTCACAGTTAAAAAACCTTATTTCTGCAATGGTTAACTGTGAGGGTTTTAAATATAATCACTCAGAGGTTTGGAGTATGAAAATCCATGCATTTATGGATTCTGTAAAAAGAATTTCCAAAATGAAAAATGCGGATTTGCTGCTTCAGAGTGGATATTCCGGTTTTGGAATTAACCTCAGGGACATAGACAACAAACAGATTGACTGGCTGGGAGAGCTTGATTAAGCTCTTTGGCCGGCAAAAAATTTTAAGGAGGAAAAATACTATGTTTAATCCAAATGAAGTAATTCTTGAAAGAGTAAGATTTGTGGAGGAATATGATGTAGCCACAAACGAACTGATGGGCAGATATACTCAGATTGAAAGCCCAAGTTTAAAAACAGCTGCCGAGGGTACTGCTGTTACAGATGCGATGGGTTCTGAAATCGCAAATTTCTATAAGGCACAGACAGGTACGTTTGATTTTACAAACAGCATCCATTCTCTGGACTTGATGGCAAGCCAGTTTGGTGCAAAAAAAGAAGTTGCCGACACTGCAAATAAAATGATTATGCCGGTATCCGAAACAATTGATATCGCCGCTGACCATACAGTTGTTTTGAAGTATGTTCCGGTAGGTACTGCCGGCGCAGAAGTAAAATATGTAAAGGTAATCAATGAAAACAACGAATTTGGAAAGACCTATGAGGTCAGCGCCACTGCAGGAGAGGGTAAATTTACTCTTGACGCTGCTTCAAAGACAATCACCATGCCGGATGATGTAACTGGAAAGGTATTTGTCAGATATGACAAGGAGACATCTACTGCCGTTAAGGTTACAAAGAAAACAGACGATGTACCGGAGGTAAAATCTCTGCTGATTCATGCAATTTTCCATAATAAATGCAATCCAAATGTAGTATATGCCGGCGTGATTTCTGTTCCAAGAGCACAGATTGACCCGTCTTCTGTGGAATTAAATCTGACTCCTGACGGCAAGCAGGCTGTAAGCTACAAGCTTCAGGCAAATTCATGCGAAGAATCTGCAAAATTATTTGATATTATTATTTCCGAGGACTAAGCTGCCTTGCAGTTTAGAGAAAACTATGACAAATCCTGTTAATGCCTTCTGCAAAATCTGTGGAAAAGGCTATCATCTCTGCCAGAGCTGCCATAAGCAGACTGCCTTTCAGCCGTGGCGGGCTGTCTGTGATACGGCAGAGCACTATAAAATCTATCTGGCCATACATATGTACACAATTACAGGAGACAGGGAAAGAGCAAAAGAGGCTCTTTCCTCCTGTAATTTATCTGATATCAAAACCTTTTCTTCTGAAATACAAACTGTACTGAAATGTATCTTATCGGAATAATATTTAAAATTGGATTTTTCACATCCTGATTTTATCAAATAAAAAATGAAAGGTTTTGTAAAATAATGAAAAAAAATTTATATTTAGATTATGCTGCTACTGCTCCTCTCTCAGATTCTACAAAGAATTATATTATTCAGATACTGGATACCTTTGGAAATCCATCTTCTGCATATTCTGCTGGTGAAAAAGCCCGAACTTTGATTTCTGATGCAAGAACTGCCATTGCTGAATTTATTCATGCAGATGCGGATACTATTTATTTTACCTGTGGAGGCAGCGCGGCAAATACACTTGCTATCAGAGGTTATGCCATGCGACATCCTCTGTGTCAGATTTTTTATGCTCCTGCTGCACACAAATCCATAATTGAGTGTATCTCCTGTCTTGACTGTACAAATACCTCCATAAAAACAGACAGAGAGGGCTTTTTGGATTTGGACCATCTGGACAGTCTGTGTCGGATGGCATATGAACATAAAAAACAGCCATTTGCAGTAATTGATTATGCAAATTCGGAAATCGGAACAATACAGGACATTAAAAAAATAATTGAAATTGTACATTGCTATCATGGTATTTTATATCTTGACTGTACTGGAAGCATTTCTTCGATTCCTCTGAATATCCGAAGACTGAATATTGATATGTGCGGTTTTTCAGCGCACAAACTGGGTGCGCTGAAGGGCTGCGGAGTATTTTTTAAAAAGAAGGAAATCGAACTGGAACCTCTGGTGTATGGAAATCAGGAGCAAGGCATCATGGGTGGTACAGAAAATGTACTTGGAATCGCTTCACTGTATCATGTGGTAAAAAATTATGATTATTCTGCTGTCAATTCTGATGGCAGGGATTATGTTCTTAATTATATAACAGAACATATAACAGATACTTATCTTATCGGCAGCAAAACACACAGACTTCCGAACAATCTTTATCTGTGTTTTCAGGGAATCGAGGGAGAGGCTTTTATGATTCTGCTGGATATGAATGGAATCCAGATATCTACCGGCTCCGCCTGCAACAGCAGGACTTTTGTTCCGTCCCCTGCCCTGCTGGCAATTGGAATGGATAAAGATGATTTACACAGCTGTATTCGTATTACCTTTAGTGGAAAGGAAGAAAAAAAGGAGCTGGATTACCTGTGTCATACATTAAAATCCTGTATTGACATGTTGAGAAATTTAAATAAAAAAACGATTAGATAAAAGGAGAATTTTATGAAAAAAATAAATTTAAAGGGAATGACGGCAGAAGCTGTAACGGGAGTTTTTATTCTGGCTATAGCACTGATAAATGCCATATTGCAGATATTTGGAATCCATACACTTCCCATTAATAATGAAGAAGTATCTGAACTCATATCCGCCCTTTTTCTTACAATTTCTGCCTTTTATAATGTTTATAAAAACAGAAATATTACAGTGGCAAGCCAGAAGGCACAGGAAATTACAAATGCCTTGAAATCCGGTGAGCTTTTTGTTGAGGATATAGAACAGCTTCTTGAAAAAATCAAAAAGAGAACAGACAAATAACAGGAGGAAAAAATACAGATGGATATACTGACAGATTTTTTTCGTCTGGATTTTCCCGCAATATTTTTAAGTGTTTTTATTATTTTTGCCGGAATAAAAACTGTGGTATCTCTTTTGGAATGGCTGTTTCAGAAAGCAGGGCTGGAATTTAAATGGATGCGGAAAAAACGGGAAGACCATGAACTGCTGATTCATACGATTCACAGTCTGAATGTATTGCAGGAAAAACATGAGGATGCTGTTGTACAGTCTATCAGCCATGATGGGAGAATACGGGAAGATTTGGAAAAACTGACGGCAATGTTTATTGATAAATCAGTAGATGATATGCGATGGGAAATTATCAATTTTGCAGCAAAAATTTCCGAAGGAAAACCATGCAATAAGGAAAGCTATAAACACTGTTTACATATATACGAGAAATATGAAAAGCTGATTGATGAAAATGGTCTGATGAACGGCGAAGTGGAGCTGTCTATGGAAATTATTCATCAATCTTATAAAGAAAAATTGAAAAACGGATTTTAGAAAAATTCTATTATCTAACAGAAAGGATAAAAATATGATTCGATATATCAAAATGAAAAAAATGGAAATTGAGATTAAGATGACATTGTATGGATATGTTTTGGGGGTATTACATGAAAAAAAAGAGATAATGGAGCTTGGAAAAAAGTTGTATGAGACACTGAGGGAGAGTTCGCCGGAGGATATAAAAGAAAGCTTTATCAATGCGATTGCAGAGCTTGTACATGAACAGGCAGTGAGAGAGCAAAAAGGAGAGGAAACAAAATAAAAACCTCTTTATTATAAAAAATCATTGTATCAAACTATAAGTATAATATAGAATTTACTATACTTATAATTTGATACAACAGACGTCTTAGATAATTAAAAATCACTGTCAAAATTATTGCAGTGCCACTCCTTATATCTTTTTGCAGCAAAAATTCCAAAAAAGAGTTTCCCAACATTTTTGAAGTTTTTGATATTTTTCTTGTAAACGTTGAATGACAGTATGGACACTCAACTCTTGGAACATTTACAGGGAGACTATGTGGTTCTGGAGCATAGTCCACTATTTTACTGCCTTCAATGTATTTTAATTTATAACGACATATTACACAATATTGATCATAATCCCTATATAATTTCTCGCATTTCGGACACTTTTTCATTGAAATACACCTCCTTTTGATTATTTAATATATAGTATAACATATTTAAATGCTTTCAGCAAATATTATTTATAGTTTGATATCAATGTCTAACAGCTTCTGCTATACTCTCAATCGTTGTTAAAACTCCATATATTTCTTGAAATAATCAAAAACATATGATATACTAAAAAAAATGTTGGAGGTAGAATATGGATATTGTATGCAAATCATGTAAAACAATTTTTAAAGGTGAAATCGCAAAGGATTTTACCACTTGCCCTGTATGTGGAGCTGTAATCAATCATTTTGATATGGAAGATAAGCAGCTTCAAAAAGAACTGGAAGAAGCGGATAAAAGTATACTGCATTTTTCCAAAATAACTGAAACTTATGTAGTGATCGAATGTTCAAACTGCAACCGTCAAACTTTGTCTCCTCTTAAAGATTTTGAAGAACTAGAGGGTACTTATGTAAAAATTAAACCTAATGCAGTCGTTTATTGTCAAGTATGCAAATATGAACAAAAAGGAAGATATATCACATTTGGCGAAGTAAAAATGAAGGATTCTATAGGACCTCGCTGTCCCAAATGTAAATCCCTTGTATTACACAAGATAGGTTTCTTTTCCAAATTGGTCGCTGCTGGTGCTTTGGGTTCCGATGCTATTCCTTATAACAGTTGTACATATGAATGTGTAAATTGTGGCCACAGATTTTAAAAATTTATAAGCAAAAATTTTGACGCTTCTCTTCAAAAATATTTCACAAAAAGTTACTTTACATATTTTTATTGGATATTTAAAACCTCTTAAATAAAGCAATATTTAAAAACTTCTAATCTTTTTTGCTTATATAAAAACTCTGCATATTTCTTGAATCATACAAAACCATATGATATAATGTCATCAAATGAAGTTTGATAACCTACACACGCATCAGTGTGCTTCATTATAATATAAAGAAAATGTTGGAGGTAGAATATGGATATTGTATGCAAATCATGTGAAACAATTTTTAAAGGACACATCGCAAAAGATTTTACAACCTGTCCTGTATGTGGAGCCGTGATGAATCACTTTGATATGGAAGATAAGGAGCTTCAAAAAGAACTGGAAGAAGCAGATAAAAGTATACTGCACTTTTCCGAAATAGATGATTATGATGTAGTGATTGAATGTTCAAACTGCAACCGTCAATCCTTACATCCTCTTAAAGACTTTGAAGAACTACAAGGTACTTATGTAAAGATGAAACCTAATGCAGTTATTAATTGCTATTTTTGCAATTATGCACAAAAAGGAAGATATATCACATTTGGCGAAGTAAAAATGAAGGATTCTATAGGA
>CAJUDQ010000005.1:0-14542 GCA_910585215.1 uncultured Lachnospiraceae bacterium
GGCAGCTTCGCTGCCATGTCGCTTTGCGACACAGCCCCTCTGGGGCTGCCATAACAGCTACATAATTTAGAACTTGGAAAGAATTTGTCTGCAATGATTACTGGAATATTTCTCCATGCCGACTTATATTCTATCTGTTTCCTAAATTTGTAAAATCCCTGCTGTTGTACTGCTTTGGATAAATGCCTGTTCTTCATCATTCCTCTCACATTTAAATCTTCTATACATATAAAACTTGGTTTTCGCTTTATAATTTCAGATGTCGTCTGATGTAAGTAGTCCTGACGGATATTCGTTAGCCTGTGATTTAATTTTAAAAGTTCCTTTTCTCTTTTTATAATGTTTTTTGTTTTACAGTAACATCCTCCTTTCCTGTTTTTTTCATATCTTCTTGATACGCAGCGCTGTAACCTGCGTTTTCTTTTTTCTAATTTCTTTATTTTCTGTGTTCTATTGATGTTTTCGTATTTCTTTTTATCGGAACATACTGCCAAGTCCTTTATTCCCAAATCAATGCCGATTCCTTCATTATATGGTATGGTATTGGATTCTTTACATTCTATTCCAACGGTAATCCACCAATGAACACCGTCATATTTTATTCTTGGATTTGTGTATTTAGAATTTACTGGAATACGGTTATGCTCTGCAAGACGAATCCAATTCCGTTTCTGCTTATTCTTCTTTTTGGAACACGCAAACCCTTCCACCTTGACATGTGTTTCTGTGAACTGTATTTTTACATTATCCTGATAAAAAGATTGTGGTGAGTGTTTTTTGCTTTTGAAACGGGGGAATTTTGCAATCCCTTTAAAAAATCGTCTGTATGCATCACATGCGTCTTTGATTGCCTGTTTTGTAACGTTATTTGATATATCATTCAGCCACACATATTCAGGATTTTTCTTTAACTGCGTAAATTCTTTCCGTAAATCCGCATCTGACAGGAATCCACCCCCGTTTTTATGATTTTCCTGTTCCCTGTCCAATGCCCAGTTGTAAGCAAATCTGGCTGTGCCAGCGTATTGGAATAACCTGGTTTTCTGTTTATTATTCGGAAAGAGCATTACCCTGATTGTTTTTATCATTCTCTTCACCGCCTTCTTCTATAAGCTTTTCTACAAGTCCTATATTTACATTATTCTATCAAATTAAATTATAAAAATTTACATATATTTATAATTTTTTATAAATTTTTGTTAACTGTTGTTAGCCTCTCTTTAAATAGAATAAAGTCTATGCTCTGTTATATATTTATATACTCTTTTATCAACCATAGAAGAAATATCTTTGTTCTGTCGTACCGCATTTCGTATTTCGGTAGAGGAATATGAAATATCTTCCAGGATTATCCTTCGTATATCTGCTTGTGGAAAAACTTGTTTTAAACAGGAAATTTGATTTTCCAGCTCTTCTCCCTGAAGAGAATTTCTTCCAGAGGCAAGAATTACAGCTTTTTGAAGAATAATTTCCGGCTTATGCCAGTTTTTTATATGTTCCAGAGAATCTCCGCCGAGGATAAAATAATATTGTGTTTCTGGATTCTGCTCTGTCAACAGCGTCAATGTATCTGAGGTATAAATATATCCTGTTCTTTGCAGTTCAAAATCACTGTACTCCATAAAATCATATTTTGCAATGGCCAATTTTACCATTTCTGACCTTACAACAGCATCCAAAATATCTGCATTTGATTTGTGTGGAGGAGTCTTTGAAACCATTACCAGTATTTTATCCAGAGAAAATTGTGTATAGGCGGCCTTGCCCAGAGCAATATGAGCATTGTGAATTGGATTAAAAGTTCCGCCGAGAATTCCGATTTTATATTTTTTATTTTGCATATTTTGAATTTTCTTTCGCTTCCCTGAACAAAATAATTTTTCTGCCAATTACCTGAATTACTTCCGAATGTGTGCGGTCTGCAAGTGTTTCTGCTATCTCACGGATATCATACATACAGTTTTTCAAAACGTTTAATTTTATTAATTCCCTTGCTTCCAGCGCTTCCTGTACACTTTGTGTTATTTCAGGAGTAACTCCGGACTTTCCGATATGCAGAATTGTATCCAGTGTCATGGCACATCCTTTTAAATATGCCCTTCTTTTACTTGTCATAATATTTATAATCCTTTCTGCCTCTGTGGTATCACTTTTCTGACAATTATAGCTGTATTATTTATAATATTCAAATTCATGTCCATAAATCCTTACAGTATCTCCGTCTTTAATTCCAAGCTCTTCAAGCTGTTCTAAAATTCCGTTTTCTTTCATAAAATTCTGGAAAAACAGAAACCCTTTTTCCGATTCCAGATTTGTATATCCAAGCATTTTTTCAATACGTGGTCCTTCAATCACAAATACATCCTCATCTTCTTCATCTTTTGCCACTGTAAACGGTTCTGACGGATTATCATAATATACATTCGGGTCAAATTCCTTTTCATATATCATCGGCTCGGAATCCATTGTTTTTAAAAGTTCATTCACTGCATATAAAAGCTCTTTTACCCCTTTTCCGCTTACTGCCGAAATTGGATATACCGAAATGCCTTCCGGTTCAAATTCTTCTTTGATTAAATCGATATAAGTTCCGTCATTATCATACAAAGCGTCAATTTTATTTGCAGCAATAATTTGAGGTTTCTTTAAAAGTTCAGGATTATAAGATTTTAATTCTTCATTAATTTGATGAATATCATGTACAGGGTCACGTCCTTCAACGGAGGCAGCATCTACCATATGAATAATCACTTTTGTTCTTTCGATGTGCTTTAAAAATTCATATCCAAGACCAACCCCCTGACTTGCACCTTCGATTAATCCCGGAATATCAGCAATTACAAAACCATTGTTTTCATCTAAATCCACAACTCCAAGATTTGGATTCAAGGTAGTAAAATGATAATTTGCAATTTTAGGTCTGGCATTTGTCACTCTTGAAAGAAATGTAGATTTTCCGACATTTGGAAATCCCACAAGTCCTACATCTGCGATTACTTTAAGCTCCAGCCGTACCCACAGTTCTTTTGACGGAGTTCCAGGTTTTGCATATTTCGGGACCTGCATAGTGGCAGTTGCAAAATGCTGATTGCCCTTACCGCCTCTGCCGCCCTTTAAAATCACTTCTCTTCTGTTGCCGCCCGACATATCTGCGATAATCTTTCCGGTTTCATCGTCTTTAATAATCGTACCTTCTGGAACCTTAATCACAAGGTCCTGTCCATTTTTTCCGTGCTGATTGCTTTTGCCGCCTTCTGCGCCTGATTCAGCCGCATATTTTCTGATATGACGAAAGTCTGTCAGGGTATTTAATCCTTCATCTACTTCAAAAATAATATCTCCGCCATTGCCGCCGTCTCCGCCGTCGGGACCGCCGTTTGGGACAAACAGTTCTCTTCGGAAGCTGATATGTCCGTCTCCGCCTTTTCCTGATTTTATAAAAATTCTCGCACTGTCTGCAAACATAGTCAACCTCCTGTTGTTCAAAAAGGGGCTTCAATCGAAATTATGATTGAAGCCCGTTCATGCAATATATATTGCTGATTATTCAGCTACAGGGTAGATAGAAACCTGTTTCTTGTCTCTTCCCTTTCTTTCAAACCGAACAATACCATCCACCAGCGCAAACAATGTATCGTCTCCGCCTCTGCCTACATTAGAACCTGGATGAATATGTGTTCCGCGCTGTCTGTAAAGAATATTTCCAGCTTTTACAAACTGCCCGTCGGCTCTTTTGGCGCCTAATCTCTTTGATTCTGAATCTCTGCCGTTCTTTGTAGAACCAACACCCTTTTTATGAGCGAATAATTGAAGGTTCATTTTTAACATCGGAATTACACCTCCTCAATAGATATCTTAATATAAGTATGGTCTGTATAGTCCTCTTCTATCCCTCTCAATCCAAGAAGGAGTGAATCAACTAATAAAGCTGATTCAGCACTGATTTTTTCAGGAAAGCTGCAAGTCAGCATCCCCGTTTTTTCATCTACAGAAGCTTCAAACCTGTCCTCTGTAAAAGCTTCAATAGCATTTACCGTGTTGACAGATAATGCCGATACAGCGGCACAGATAATATCTTTGCCTGAATCTGCGTATCCTGCATGTCCAGATATGGAAAAACCTCTGTAATATGCGTCTGAATCTTTAAAAAAAACAGCTTTTATCATAATTAACTCGATGAAACTTAAGCGTTAATCTTTGTGATTTTAACTGCTGTAAGCTGCTGTCTGTGGCCTTTTTTCTTATGATAGCCAGTTTTTCTCTTAAACTTGTAAACGATGACTTTCTTGGATTTGACATTGTCGATAACATCTGCTTCAACAGTTGCATTCTCAACAAATGGAGCTCCGATTTTCATTTCATCACCGCCGACAAGAAGAACTTTACGAAAGGTATAAGTCTCTCCTGCTTCTACACCAAGCTTTTCTACTCTGATAACATCGCCTTCGGAAACCTTGTACTGCTTTCCGCCTGTTGCTATTATTGCGTACATGTGTACACCTCCTCTTAACTATTCAATAATTTTATTGAACAATACTCGCTGGTTTTGGTGGCATTTCTGCACTTTTAACCGAACCATGCGGCATGCAGGTCTGTTTGATAACTTAAACAGACACTCAAATATAATACTACCGGAAAGTGGAAATGTCAAGTAAAAAATTACTTTAATTTCCGTCTTTTTCGCAGATTTTCTCAAAATATACGAAGGAAATTTATCGAAACCTGTGAATTTTTATTATCATGATAACAATGCACAAGACAACAGTTATCCATTCGACTATCTGAAAGAAAAACAGCAGTGTCAGTACAGTTCCATAGGCTATTGCAATATTTTCCCAAAATGGATAAATAATTTCATCCAGTTTCATTGAATGAACTCCAAAATTTTTTAACTCTTTCCACCTGTTTTGCACAGAATATCGGTCAGAAGTTTCTATAATCTTTATCTCTCTGTCAGAATCCTTATCTGATAATCCCAAATCCACCTTTGCTGCTCCGTCTGTATTTTCAGCTTCCGGTTGAAAATAATTCTGAACATAACGATAGGCATAATGCTTTACTGCGTTTTCCATAATGACCTCATAACAGGTAATAGCAGCATCTTCATTATATTTTTTCAATACCTCATAGGATACATAAAAAGTAATTTCTCCATTCCCTGCCGCCTTGTTTGGCCAGCTCTTTGGCTGTTTATATACACCTGCAATTACATGAGGTTCTCCATTAATATATGCATACATTCCTGCAATATCACTCGAACCAAACAGTCGCCATGCAGCTTCTTCGTCAAGAAGAATATAATCCTTCATCACATTTTTTGTATCAATATAGCTTCCATTTAGAAGCTGCAGCGGATGAAAGAAAAAGAAATTGTTTCCCACTCCATAGGCGACTCCTTCTACAGAAGTATTTCCATTTGTGACTGTAAGTTTTCCTTTACCAGAATATGCATCGGTCCATTTTGATACATTTTCTTTTTCAGAGGTTTTCAGCATTTTATTCATTTCATATTCAAAACGCATAAGTTCATCTGTATGAAATCCATCTGCACGGCTGGTATAACATGATACCTGTGCATAATCTTTTCCACCCCATTCCAGACAGGAGTTCTGGTCTGGAACATTTTTGATAACAGAAAAAGAAATCAGATTTAAAACCAGAAGAAAAATCAGAGAGATGAAAAGTATCAAGCCTGATTTGATAAATGTTCTTTTGTTTGTATAAAAACAGCTTCCGAGCTCTGTAAAAAATAGTTTCATTTTTTGTCGGAGTTTTTTGATTTTTTCTGTAATACTTCTCTTAATATTTATGATAATATCTTTTATCCAGTTTCCGATTTTCAAAGATATCACCTCTCTTAACTTTCTGTCAGTCTTACCTGGTCTCCTGCCTTTATCGCTTTTGTGGAGGTGGTAATTACATATTCATATCCTTCAAGTTCGCCGGTAACAGCGCTGTTCACATCATCAGATGCCGACAATTCCACATCCACCCGTTTTGCAAAGTACCGGTTTCCAAGTGGACTGCTCTTCTGTCTGATAATCAATATAAATTTCCCATTTTTATCTTCTCGAACAGCACTGTTTGGAACTATAAAATTATAGGTATTATTTTTTCCACCTATCGCAAAATTCAAAGAAGTCCCTTCCGCCACATCTCCATTAAGCTTGATATCTACAAGCTTTGATTGTCCCGGGTTTTCACTGTTATTGCGAATCGCCGAAACTACTGCAGAAATATCAGAATAATACCAGCTTTCATCAATATCCGCGGTATCCCCTATTTTGATTCTTCTTGCCTGTTCGGTGGTAACAGTTATTGTGGCGACATATCCGCCATCTGTACCGGTAATTGTCATTAACGGCTCTCCTGCTACGGTCGTCTGTCCTTTGGATACAGACAGATTCGATACAACACCTGCACTGGCGGCAACAATTTTATTGCCAGAACCGTCTGTACCCATCTGGTCAAGTGCCGTCTGTGCCTCCAAAATCGCCTGATACATCGAAACAAGCTCTGTCTCGGTATTTAATTTTTCAATAATCTTCTGCTGTGCTTCCTGCGCCTTTGTCAGTTTATCCGCAGCATTGGAAAGAGCTGTATTTTCAGCACTTAACTGTGTCTGTAAAGAGGCAATCGCCGCACGATTCTGTGCGTTTTCCTGTTTGGCAGTCAAAACTGCCTGTGCATTGTCTGCCTCCTGCTGACATCTTATTACATTATTTTGTGCCTCTGTAAGTATACTTTTGGCATTGGCAAGCTGAACTGCGATACCGGAGATATCACTTCCTGCTTCAGAATACAGATTGTATTGTTCTTCTAGGGAGGAAACATTGTTTTCTGCTATGGTTTTTTCATTTTCTGCCGTTCTGAGTGCTGTGTTGGCTCGTTCAAGTGCTTCCTGCTCTGCTGTTATATCGGAAACAGCATTTTGAAGTGTGTCAAGCTGTGTTTGAAGAGTTTTGGTAGAAGCGGTATACTGGTTCACTGTCTCCTGCGCAGAATCTACGGCTGTTTTGGCAGAGGCGAGCTGTGTTTGATATTCAGAATAATCTCCAGTCTGCCCACTTTCTACTTTCTGTACCAGAGCAGTATCGACTTGATTTGTCACAATATATTTCTGATAAGCAGATTTTGCGTCTTCTACCGCCTTTTTTGCCGCAGCGAGTTCTGTGCTGTCGCCGTCTTCAAACATGATAAGAAGTGCTCCCTGTTCCACGGTATCTCCTTCTTTAACTGCGACAAGCTTCACTTTTCTTGCACTGTTTACAGTTACATGATAGGGATTGTCTGCCGCTACTACTCCGGTTCCTCTCACTTTGCTCGCAATCGTTCCCGACTGGATATATTGAGTGGCTACCTGCGGCAGAGAGTAATTCATAATTGTATTTGAAAAGAAAGTAAGCAATAAAAGTACCACGAAAAACACAGATGCAGATTTTATTACCCATTTTCTGTTTTTTACGATGTTCTCCTTCATTTTAAACTCCATTTCCGCGTATATACGCCATCGGTTTTGAATCAGTTCAAGTCATCCGTTTTTTCTTGTTTATCTGGTTGTATGGATTGTATAATTTTTATTTATTTTAAACTGCTTTGCGAGGAAATACCTTCAACCAGATCATCTTCGCCATAGAAAAACAGCAAAAGATTCGGTATCATATAAATTGTGGCCACTGCAAAGGCAAGACCGGTTTCTCCTGCATTAATCTTTGACAGAAAGATAGAGAGTGGATGCATATCTGAGTCTTCAAGCAGAATTAATGGCTGTTCCACCATATTCCAATAGTCAATAAATACCAGTATGGCTACAGAAAACAATGCACTTTTGCAGAGAGGCAGACAGATATTCCAGAAAATTCGAAATTCACCGGCTCCGTCTATCTGTGCCGCCTCTATCACTTCATTCGGGACTCTTTTCATAAATTTAGTGAGAAGATAGACACTGAATGGCGACATAATACCTGGAAGCCAGACGGCCCATTTTGTATTGAGGATATTCAGCCACTTGGAAACAAAATAATTTGGAACAAGTGTGACCTGATATGGCATAAGCATCAGAATAATATAGAGAAAGAAAATAATTGTTTTTTTCTTTCCGGTAAATCTCGTAAAACTGTATGCTGCCAAAGCTGCAACCAGAATCTGAAACAGCGTAATCGGTACGACATAAATAACGGAATTCCAGAATTTCAGCAGATAATCAGGACTTTTCAGTAATACATTCCAATATTGTTCAAAGGAAACAATATCGGGAATAAATTTCAGATTTACCGTTTCCGCTATGTATTCTCTTCCATTTCTGTCATCCACAGAGGAAAATATTTTTCCATAATTTGATGAAATTTCTGTAGTTGACATAAAGGAATTTGTGACAGTCAAAACAATTGGGAGCAGAAAAAATACAGAAAAAATCAGTGCAATCAAAGTTCTGGTAATAATACCGGAAAGCCCTTTTTTTCTTCTTTTTATTTTTCCAGCAGAAATATTTTGAGTTTTTATTTCATTTTTCATTTAACCCTCCACATCCTTTCCAAAGCGGTTTTCTGCAAGAAATAAAATCCCGATAATCACTATCATAACAAGGCTCATCAGAATTGCAGCAGCAGACAATCGTTGATAATTCAATGAGTTAAATGCATTATTCATAAAGTGCTGCAACATATACAGACTTTCATATGGATAATCTCCTGTCAGAAGATAGACCTCACGAAAAACTTTAAACGAATTAATAATTGAAAAAATTGTGACAAAGAAAATTGTCGGGGAAATATATTTCAATTTCAACCGGAAAAAAAGCTGCTTATTAGATGCACCATCCATTTTTGCCGCTTCCAGTACATTCTTTGGAACGGCGGCAAGTGCCGCCATAAATAAAATCATGTTATAACCAAGATTTTTCCATAAAAACAGAATAACAACAATAATCATTGCAAAATCTGATTTAAACCAGTCAATTTTATCCATTCCAAATACTCTTAGAAATTCATTTACAACTCCATTTTGGTTAAAAAGTACCTGAAATACCAGTACAATAGAGGCTACCGGCACCATCATGGGAGTAAGAAAAAAGGAACGAAACTGGCTTTTAAACGGCATCGCCTTTTCCAAAAGCGACGCCATAAGAAGTGACAGCACAACTGCCAGTGGAACAGAAATCAGTGTGAATTTCAGTGTATTCCATGAAGCCTGTTGAAAGGCTTTATTTTGAAATAATGCAATAAAATTGTCAAACCATACAAAATTTTTTAATATTGGGGTATCTATCACGGAATAATAAATCACCACAATAAATGGCACTACAAAAAAAATCATTACACCGATAAAGCTTGGAGCCAGAAACAAAGCAGATGGAATTGCCTTTTTTCGTTCCAGAACTGATTTCTTTTTCCGTTTTGCGCTTTCTCCGTTTTTGATTTTTTCTGTTTCTGATTTTTTCTGCTTTTGGTTTTTCTTTTTTTCTAATTTTAAAAACATCAAAAACGCCTCCTGATATAAATAAAGTTGCCTTATTCAATAAGTTACCGCTATTAATAAGTTTCCGCTATTAATAAGTTACCGCTATTAATAAGTTACCGCTATTAATTCCCTTCATTAATTAAAATATTTATCCTGCTCTGTATTACTTTACAAACTTCTTCCGCTGTTTTATCTCCTGCATAAAAAGGAGCTGCTTCTTCTAATAAAATCTGATAAATATCTCCTGCCTTATAAACCGGAAGAAGCGTATTCACTGAATCTATCAGTGCACGCATTTTTTCCACCATTTCCTCTGATGGGGCATAAAATTTCATTTCTACGTTTCCTTCTGTGGACCTTTGTGGAACTTCCACCATATTTCCATTTTCATCCTGTTTCATAATCGGTTCTGCCATTTGCTTAAATTTTATTTCAAACAGGTCATTATCCACTGCAAATCCAGTACTACTTGAAGTTTCCAATTCAGCGTCAAAAACCTTCCGGATAAAATCCCAGCACAATTCTTTATATGGAGACTGTGAACCTATTGCATATAAACTGTTGTTTGAATGTATGGCAATTTTGTTTCCTTCCACAGAAGGATATCCTGTAATGTTAAAATCTCCGTTAAAAATAAAATCTGCGGTCTGATATGGTAAAAAATTGTAAATATTATCCATTTTATAAAAGAGAAGTGTTCCTTCTGAAATATTTTGAAGTGGTGGAATATATTCTCCATTCAGGCTATCCTGCTCATATTTTGCCTGAACGGCATTTTCACTCGGAAAATCTTTTGTAATATTCAAAATTTTTTCAAAAATTCCGTCTGTAAAATTACAGCTTTTTGCTTTATAATCAATCAGATAATCTTCATTACAACTAAACAGGGTGCTCAATAATTCTTCGCGGCTCATATAGTGGAACATATCCTTATTGGTATTTGCCGCAGAAATCTCCATATATTTATCCAATGTAAACGGTTCATCACCAAGAATATTTTTTGCACTTGCTAGTCCTGTTATCATATAGGTAGCAGGAAGAGAATATAATTTTCCATCTGTTTCAAAAAGCTTTAATATATTTTTATTCAGATTTCTGTTTTTAAACTCTTCATCTTTTTGCATAAATGGATAGAGGTCTTCAAAAATACCACTTTCAGAATATCTCGCATAATCCAGACCATCCAGCTTAATAAGGTCTGGAGGATTTGAAAGAATATCCTTTGTAAATTCTGTAATCGCTTCATCATAACCTGTATTTTCATTAAGATATGTTTTTGCCTGTATTCTGTATTCAGAATTTGTTTTGTTAAAATCTGCAATATAGGATTTGGTGTCATTAGATGCATAAAGACAGGCAAGAGTAATAATCTGTTTATTTACAATTTCAGAAGTTTTTACCCTGGTCAACTGGTAAATACAGCTTCCAACCATTGTGATATGTGTATCATCAATATGAGAAATTGCGGATATAGTCTTATCAGAAATATCCCATTCAATAAATTTTAGTATCTCTTCGCTTTTTTGCTCCGACAAATCATAAAGATACAATGTATCCATAGTGCTATCTGTATAATAAAATTTATCATCATATGCCGCATATGCAGTTCCAAACACAGTAACAGGCAAAATTGATTCTTTATCTGAAAAACTGTTATTTTCTCTGTCCCATAGTTTCACAGAAGATTTTCCGGAATCTGTACTGTAAGCAATTACGACAATATCACCTGACGGTACACAAAATAAAGTGTTTATTTCCTTATCAATCACTGTTTTTTTGGCATCTCCTGTTTTTAAATTGACTTTTAAAACAGAATATTCTGAAATGTTCAGATGATTTTCGGATAATGTCCATTTCTGGTTATACAGATAGATATTGCCTTCTCTGTCATAAGCAGCATTATGAGAACTGATATCCTGAAAGTGCTCTGTAATATCCAAGTGAGAAACTATATTGCCCTCCATATCTATCGTATTAAGATACACTTTTCCATTCCCCCATGATTCAGCTATATAATTGTCATTGTCAGTAAGACGTTCATATAAGGCAACAAATTCTTTTACACTTAATCCTCTGATATCATTAAATTCAAGGTCCAAAGAAGCAAGGTCTATTTCAAGACGTGACAGATATTCTTCTGTAATATCCTCTTCTTCGGGAATATCTCCAAGGTCAAGAGTTTTTCCATTATGAGAAAATAAATTCTCAGGAATTTCCCTTTGTATAAAGGTAAACGTACCATCCGCATTCGGATGCAGATAGGAAATTTCCAAACGGATGTTTTCGCTTTTTTCCAGCTCAATATAAGTTTTTATATTTTCCGGTGAAGACAGGCTTAAAGATTGAATCATTTCAGAACCATATGGTGAACTTTGTACAAAATATAGTGTATCTCCGGAAACAACCAGCTGATAAGGATTTTCCAGCTCTTTCGGAAAATCTATGTATTCTATGTTATATCCATATTCAGAAATGCCAGTCTGTTCGGCTGAAATATCAGTTTTTTTATCTGTATTCTTATCAGGTACTGATTTTTTTTCATCAACATCGTGTTTACAGGCAGTGACAGAAACGATTATTGTCACTGATAATGCAATTGTCAGAGCCTTTCTTGCCGCATGTTTTAAAAATTTTGTTTTCATAGTTTAAAATCCTCCAAATTAATTATTTCTCCCTGTTTTATATTTTCAGTTTTCATTTATCAGCAGATTTACTCTGCTTTGAATTACCTTGCATACCTCTTTTGCTGTTTTATCATTTGCGTAAAATCCCTCTGCCTCCTCTGCAAGAATTTTATAAATATCCCCTGTATAGCTATCAGGAATCAGTGTATTGACATGATAAACCAGTTCACGAATTTTCTGTATTTCATCTTCCGTCGGAGCATAAATCCAGACATTATTTATATTTGCAACTGGTATCTTTTGACCGTTTTCATAATAACCCATATCTTCAGATTTCAATTCTTGAAAATAATTCTCCAATAAATCATTATCTACTGGAAAACTTGAAGAACGCTGAAATTCTGATTTTACATTTGAAAAATCAAATGCCAATTTTATAAATTCCCAGCAGATATCTTTGTGCTGTGATAATGAACTGATGGCATATAAGTTTTCTGTCACAGTAACAGCTGTCTTATCTCCTGTTACTGAGGGATAACCTGTTATGTGAAATTGATTGTCAAACATTTTTTCTACACACTGATATTCTGATACAATATCATAAAAGTCCATAGGATAAAACAGAATCTGTTTATCAGCAGCAAGCTTTGGCAGCTCCGAAGATTCATTTAAAATAGCATCTTCGTTTTTAGCACTTTTATGTTCTTTTGCAATTGTAAGAATTTTTTCAAAAATCCCGTCTGTAAAATTGCAGGTTTTTGCCTTATAATCAATCAAATAATCTTCATTGTAGGCAAATAATGTAGAGAGCAGCTTTTCTCTGCCTATTCTTTGAAATCGGCTTTTTTCAGTATTATCACTGGCTATCTCCAGATATTTATCCAGTGTAAATGCTTCATTTTCAAGTGTTTGTTTTTCACTTCCCAGTGCATGGATTGTATATTTTGAAGGAAGTGCATAAAGTTCGCCATCTTCCTCAAAAAGCTTCAGAATATTCTGGTTCAAATTTCGATTTTGAAGGTCCTCATCTTTGCGAATATAGGGATATAAATCTTCAAACATTCCACTTCCTGAATATCTTGCATAATCAATACCAGAAAGGTCAATTAAATCTGGTGCATTTCCTGTAAGAATATCCTTTGTCAGCAGAGAAACAGCTTCGTTAGAATCAACCGTTTCCTGTTCATCTGTTTTTGATATATAATTTTTGACTGTAATCTGATAGTCAGAATGTTTTCGATTAAACTCGGCAATCAGTTCTGCATCCTTAAAACTGTCCATACAGCCAAGAATAATCTCCGTTTTCTGTTTTATTTCGGAAGCCTTTACTCTTGTCATTCGATATATTGCATTGCTTCCTCCTACAACAATCATATGATTACTGTCTATACAGGACACCAGCGAAACAGCCAAATCGGGAATATTCCAATCCATAAGGCGAACAGTCTGTTCCACGTTCTGTTCGGATAAATCATAGAGAGAAAGAATACCAGTAACACTGTTGATATAATAAAATTTATCCTCATATGCCGGATAGATTTGATGAAATGTATGTTTAGAAAAGTCAATTGTTTTATCAGAAAACGTATTCTTATCTTTATCCCACACTTTAATAAAGTTCTTTCCTGTATGAGTATCATAAATCACCGCCATAACATCGCCAGAGTACAGTGCTGTCAGTAAAGACGGCTCACAGTCAATTGCTGTTTTTTCACCCTCTCCCGTTTCACAGTTTATGATTAACATAAAATGGCTTTCCTGTTCTGATATATTTTTTGAGCCCGGCATGGGTTGACTGTATATATAAAGAAACTCCGCGGCATCTTCTCCCGTATATACACCGTATAATGATATCTGATTTTTAAAATAATGGGTGACATCTGAATTGAAAAGAACAGTGCCGTCGGCATCCAGTCTGATAAGACGATATATACTGTCCTCTTCAAAATTTTCTTCGTCTTTGGGATATAATACCTGCAAAAAGGTAATACCGCCATCTTTATTTGCATGTGGAAACTCAAGCTTTTGAATAAAATTTTCTTCTTTGAAAAAAGAATCATATGTTTTTATTTCCTCTGGTGCAGACAAATGAACTGATTGAAGCTGCCAGAAGGCAGGACCTTCTCTTTCCCCTGTAATGTTGAAAAAATATAAAGTATCGCCGGAAAGAACCGGTTCGCTAATCTCATTTGCTCTTTTTTTAATATCAATAAATTCTGTTTTATATCCATATTCAGAGTAGTCTGCCAATTCTGCGCTATTTTGTTTTCTGTTCGCTGTTTCCTGCAAATGATTGCTTTTGCATCCTGTCATTGATACTAATATCAATGACAGAGCAAATGCAGACCATTTTTTTAACTTCTTGTTATAAAAATTTTTCATTATAAATCCCTTGTAAATTAATTCTTTTCATTTATTTTAATATTTATTCTGCTCTGAGATCGGAAGAGCACACGTCT
>CAJUDQ010000005.1:14552-24343 GCA_910585215.1 uncultured Lachnospiraceae bacterium
ATGAAAGAAAGATGCAGATTCTTCATCCACTATTTCAAATAAATCTCCCGAGTAATCCTGTGGTGCCAGTACAGAAACAGATTTTGTAAGCTCCTTAATTGTATTTACCTGTTCCTCTGTCAGAGCATATATTTTAATCTCCATATCGTTAAATCCATAAATAGAAGGTTGTTCTACCTGATTGCCATTTTCATCCTCTACCATATTTGGAGTAGCATATTCCTTCAGCATTTCATCAAGTTTGTCATTATCCACCGGAAAACCATTGTAATATCCCTGACTTGATATTTTATCATAAAGAATTTTGATAAAATTCCAGCAGTCATCTTTATAGTCTGACTTTGCATGAATTGCGAACAGACAAGATGGTACATAAGCAGCAAGTTTATTTCCTTCTACAGAAGGATATCCGGAAATTTGAATATCATTTTTCAATATATAATTTGCTATCTGATATTCATTCGGGTCATTCAGGTGCATTCTGTAGAAAAGCTGTCTTCCCTCATAAACTCTCTTTACATCAAACTCATCGTCGTCTCCTGGCTGCATTGACTCAAGTTCCTGTTCTGACGGATAGGTTTTTGCAATATTTAATATTTTTTCAAAATTTCCATCTGTAAAATTACAGGTTTTATTCTTGTAATCCACAAAAAAATCCTCATTATAAAGCAAAAGTGTATGCAAAATTTCTTCCTGACTGATATTTTCAAACATATCCTTGTCAGGATTATTTGAGATAAGCTCTGCAAGTTTATCAATCGTAAACGGAGAGTCACCCAGTATACTCTTGGCAGATGCAAGGGCTGTAATGGTATAACTGGTCGGCAGAGCAAGAAGCTTTTCATCCTGTTCGAACAGTTTTATAATATTTTCATTTAAATTTAACTTTGAAAAATCTTCATCTTTTCTGATATATTCATAGAGGTCGGCAAAAAGGCCGCTTCCCTCATACTGTGAGAAGTCAAGTGAAGACAAATCTATCAGGTCGGGTCCATTTCCAGAAAGAATGTCATTGTTAAACTTTGTTATGGAAGCATCATAATCAAAATTTTCATCGTTATAATCCAGATATTCTTTTATAACAATTTTATAATTTGAACTTGTTTTATTAAATTCAATCACGGCACTCTTGATAGAATCATCTGCTCCCAGACAGCCAAGAGTGATTTCTGTTTTTCTGGTAATTTCGGAAGCCTTTACTCTGGTAAGTTTATTCAGCATTAGAATATCTTTTCCTGAGCTGGTTTCACTTGTTATAATATTCAGATGTTCTTCATCGATATGAGCAATATCAACAATTCGGTCAGGAGAAACATTCCAGTCCATAAATTTCAAAATCTGTACATCTTTGCCTTTTTTCAGATTGTATTTATATAAAATACCTTCATTTACATAATAAATATTATCTCCATCTGCCTGAAAAATCTCATCTATCCACATTGCTGTTGGAGAAGAATTTTCCCCAGATGCAAATTTCTTTTTGTCCTTATCCCATGCTACTATTTTGCAGTTATAGTCCTCATCCATAATAACTGCAGCGATATCTCCATTTTCAGTAAGCATTATTTTCTGAATCTCTATATCGTCAAGTTTCAGAGTTTCCGATTCCAGGGAAGAGATATTAAAAATTGTCAGATAGTTTTCCGATTTGTCTGAATCTATTTTATCCCATTCTTGAGAATATATATATAAGTTGCCATTTTTGTCAAATACAAAACCTGAGCCAAATGGTTCTTTTAACTGACTACTGATATCTTTTGAGGATAGCTCTTTTCCATCTGCATCGACAGTAATAAGTGTGGTGACAATATTTTCATAGTTATTGTCTGTATGATTTGGTTCATCACCAGAAGCAAGCTGCTGATATAAATCAACCACTTGTTTGACGGTCATGCCGTTTAACTCACTGAATTTCAGCCCGACTGATTCCAAATCAAGATTTAACTGCTGGATATATTCTTCTGTAATCGCGGCTCCTTCCGGAATATCTCCCAAATCAATTGAACCGGTTCCAGGGTTCGAAGTATTTTCATCATAGGTAATATCTATTTTCATATATGTAATAGTTCCATCGTTATTTGGATAAATATATGGTATTTCTGTATAAGTGTTTGGTCCATTTTCCGAATAATCATTTTCATAGTTTGCATAAGTTTTTATATTTTCCGGTGATGTAATATCTATTGAGCGTATCATGGTAATACTTTTATCACTGTTTTCCTCAGAGGAGAAATCTGTAAAATAGATTGTGTTTCCTGATTTTGCTATATTTCCCATGGAATTTATACCGTTTAATTCTTTATAATCGACATTATATCCATATTCGGCAGATACCTCATTTTTTTTCTCTTCTTTTGACGTCTTTTCGTCGTCACCATTCTTACAACCTGCGAGTAAAAATATCATCACAAAAGATATTGCAAGTGCAGTAGATTTTTTTAGTTTTTGTTTCATAGAAAACCTCCTTATAAAGTATTGTTGGGCAGAAAGAACAAAGAAAAAGAAAAACCTGCCATATCATATGGCAGGTTTGATTATACCAGCAGTTTTAGCTGTACAATTGACAAAAAATATTCAATCAAAAGAAATCACTCAGGCGATACCTGATGATATATTTATCAATCTTTTTTCTTTTGTTTCCCTTACCAAATCTTACTCCACTCATATGATACTATAAATTTGTGTGAAATTCAACTTTAAATTTGGAAAATTCTTACATATTTTCACAAACAAAATTATAGAAAGAAAAAATTTTATCCTGCCCTGCCATTCACCTCCTTTGATATATTTTATTTGTAACCCCTTTTACCCCTGTAAATATATTGTTTTTTCCGGCAGCAGTCAAAAAAGGAATAAAAACCTCTGCCGGATTCAGAACGTTATATTTCAGGTCCAGTTACATTACAGAGAGGATTTTGTTTTTCCTATGATATGTATACCCCTTACTTTTTATGATTACCTCTCTCACTTTATAAGTGGGATTTTGTATGGAGGTGGTTTCAAAAATAAAGATATTTTTTTCAAAATGCTGGCAATCTTTTTTGATATTCCAATTTCTGCCCTATGTAAACCATAACTTAGAAAGAGATGGCAACCCAAATTAATTTCATCAATAAAAGAAAAGCTTAAAATATTTGTTCTATTTTCTGAATTCTGTCTGTGGTTTTTTTTCTTGTAATCTCCATCAAATGCAGTTTGGTAATATCGACCACCGTTGTTCTTACAGAATCTTTACTCACAATCATCCTCATATATTCCAATAATTTTTTTGTATATTCCTCCACTTCCATATCAATAAAATCCACAATAATAATTCCTGAAATATTCCGAATCCGAATCTGTCTGGCAATCTCAAGTGCTGCCTCCAGATTAATCTGTAAAAAGGTCGCCTCCTTTGATTTTCCCTTTTCACATTTTCCGGTATTTACATCTATTACAGTCAGGGCTTCTGTATACTCAATGATAAGAAATGCGCCTGATTTCAACCATACCTTTGAAGAATATGCCTCATCAAGGATACCTTCCAGATTATACAGTTTGTATAAGGGCAAAAGTGCATCTTCATAAAAACGCAGTTTGCAGTTTTGATAAATTTCTTGCAGTTTCTGTTCAGAAAGATAGTTATAAATCTTTTCATCATCTGTAATAATTTCACATTCTCGGTCTCTTTCCATCCCGCTTTTTACAAATCGAAGCACTGGCGTATCTGCCAGTTTTAATAAATAATATTTCTGTCTTGTCTTTGCCAGCCCGAGTATTCTTTCATATTCCGCATTAAGCTCCAACAGTTCTTTTTTTATCTCTTCCAGTTCTGCCTGATATCCTTCTGTTCTGATAATTACAGAATAACAGTTCGAAGCTGGCAGATTCTTTTCCATAAAATCCGCCAGCTTTTCCCGAATTTCTTTTTTATACTGTTCATCTCTGATTTTTGCTGAAACACTGATACCTGTTTTCCCATGAGTAATTACCGAAAATCGTCCCGCCAGTTCAAAATTCCCTGTAAGTACTGCTTCTTTTGTCTTAATTCTGTCCTTTTCTACCTGTACAATGATATTGTCCCCTTCACAGACCTTGTTTGTATTTTTTTTATTTAAAAAAACAGGGTGAGCATTTTTTAGGGATAAATACCCGACAGTACCTTCGGCAAATTCCACAAAAGCCGCTTCAATGTTTTTTACAATATCCCGAACATGGCCGATATAAATATTTCCGATATAAGAAACATTGTCCTCCTGAAATATCTGAAGGTTGCATGCTTTTTCTTTTGCAGTATTTACATGCGAAACATTTATTTCTTCTTTTGTGTGAAAATTCCACTCGTCAAATACAACCCCTGTGTAAATAACATCTGGATTTTTACTATTCAGTTTTGCAATTACAATTTTTTTCAAAAGTACCACATCCTATACTATATTTTCACCAAAATTATCCAATGCAACAAATTTTATTTTTTCTCCTGATGTAACTGTTCCATATACTTCTATTCTTGTAATATCTAGTGCAAATTCCGGCAGCTCTTTTTCCATGAAATGATAAAAAGCAGCAAAAACCAGACTTGGCTTCAAATTGTTTACACTGCCCGCGGCAAGCTTTAAAACAATTCCATTTTTATTTTCCGGCAAAGACAAAAAATCTTTATCACAACTGTAGTGATATTCATAAATAAGAGGCTTAATATCCAGAATGGTTGAACTTTTTTTTGTTTCTTTTTCTATCTCGATTACCTTTTCACACAGAAATCTTTCAAATTCCTTATAAAGAGAAAAATCTGGCTCATATCCATCTCTATATTTTACAAAATAGTCTGCAGCAGCTACACTTGACATTGCATTTAAAGAATTATCTGGAAGCTTTTTAAAACTTTTTATTTCAATTCCTTCCACAGAAGCTGCATTTAACGCCTGTATTGCCTGTATTGAGCTTGTGGAAGTATGCACTTCAATGTCTACATACTCTCCCTCACCTGCCATGCCAACTCCCAATGGAGCAGCAAAAGACATTTTTTGATGAGGATTAAAACCACCAGAATAACAGATATCAATTTCTGCACGTCGGATTAATTTCTGAAAATATCTAAGCATATCCAGATGACCGACATATTTTACAGGTCCCGTTTTTGCAAATTTAATTCTGATTTTCAAAGCAGACACCTCCTCCAAAACATGCCGCGCCACAGCCCTGACATTCCACCATACAATTTGGTGAAACAGTTTCTTTTTTTGATTTTTTCCATTCCCGCAGCAGATAGTTTTTGGTTACACCTGTATTGATAAAATCCCATGGAAATACCTCATCTTCTCTGCGCTCTCTGGTTGTATAGAAATCAAGGTCAATTCCAGCCTCTTTCATTGCCTTTTCCCAGAGTTCATTCTGAAAAGCATCTCCCCATGCATCAAAAAGACAACCATTTTTATAAGCAAGATATACTGCTTTTGATACTTTCCTGTCTCCACGCGCCAGTAATCCTTCAATAACGGATACGTCCGCTTCATGCCAGTTATATTTCAGACTTTTTTTATTTAACATTTCTTTCATTCTTGTATTTACAATTTTTGCTCTTGCTAAAAATTCTTCTTTTGTACACATTGGCGCCCATTGAAACGGAGTAAACGGCTTTGGAATAAAAAATGAAGTGCTTGCTGTCACAGAAACCTTTCCATTTCTTTCTTCCTTTGGAATTTCATAATATTTTTCCGCAATGAGTTCTGAAAGCTCTGCAATCCCTTTCATATCCTCCTCTGTTTCTGTAGGAAGCCCCAGCATAAAATAAAGTTTTACCTTGTTCCAGCCGCCTTTAAATGCAAGGTCACAGCCGTTTAAAATATCCTCCTGCGAAAGCCCTTTATTAATTACATTGCGAAGCCTTTGAGACCCTGCCTCCGGTGCAAAAGTCAGACTGCTTTTTCGAACATCCTGAACTTTTTTCATAATATCCAGTGAAAATTTATCAACTCTTAAAGATGGAAGTGAAACATTGACTCCTTTTCCCTGATAAGTATCGATTAAAAATGTCAATAACTCATCAAGCTTTGAATAATCACTGGAGCTTAGGGAACTTAAAGAAATTTCTTCATGTCCGGTACTGGAAAGCATTTTAACTGCCATATCCTTTAAAAATTCTACATTTCTTTCTCTGACTGGTTTGTATATCTGACCTGCCTGACAAAAACGACAGCCTCTTATACACCCCCGCTGGATTTCCAGCACTACTCTGTCCTGTGTGGCACGGATAAATGGCACTAATGGTTTTTCGGGATAATACGTATTGCTTATATCTAAAACAAGCTCTTTTGTAATTTTTTCGGGAGCATGTATATTATTGGAATGAAAGGCTTTGACCGTTCCGTCTTCATTATATTCCACATCCAGAAACGCAGGAACATAAAGTCCCGGAATCTCGGCGGCAAGCTCAAGAAACTGCAGTCTGGAACCATTCTTTTTTCTGTTTTTACGATAAGCTTCCATTAAATCTCCATAAACCGTTTCACCTTCTCCGATATAAAAGATATCGAAAAAATCTGCAATCGGTTCAGGATTATAAACGCAAGGTCCTCCTCCAATAACAATCGGGTCCTCTTCTGTGCGCTCTTTACTGTACAGAGGAATATTGCTCAAATCAAGAATCTGCAAAATGTTGGTATAACACATTTCATATTGAATGGTAATTCCAAGAAAATCCATATTCTTTACAGGTTCCTGCGTTTCAAGGGTAAACAGAGGGATATGATTTTCTCTCATGATTTTGTCCAAATCATGCCACGGAGAATATACTCTTTCACAATATACCCCATGCATCTGATTAAACATATCATAAAGTATCTGAATCCCCAGATGTGACATGCCAATTTCATAAACGTCAGGAAAACACATGGCAAATCGAATATCTACCTCGTTTAAATTCTTTTTTACCATATTTACTTCATTGCCAATATATCGCGCGGGCTTGTCAATACTCATTAAAATTTCATCTGATAAAGCCAGATTTGTCATTTTTTGCCGTTCCTTTCTCAAGTATAATCTTTTTCATACACAAATTTATCATAGCGCAGACAAATTATCTTTTGGCTAATTCTGCTGTAATATCCTGCCATGAAATACCCTGTTCTGCCATAAGAACCATTAAATGATACAGAAAATCCGAGATTTCGTAAACAGTCTCCTCTGATTTTTGATTTTTTGCGGCAATAATAATTTCCGCAGCTTCTTCTCCACATTTTTTCAATATTTTATCAATCCCCTTATCAAACAGATAGTTGGTATAAGAGCCTTCCTTTGGATTTTCTTTTCGGTCCAGAATCACAGCCATTACATCTTCAAATACTTTGTTTGGATTTTTTTCTGATACTTCTTCTTTTTGGGCAATCTTATTAAAAAAGCAGGAATGTGCTCCTGTATGGCATGCCGCGCCTACTTGGCTTACTCTTGCAAGGATTGTATCATAATCACAGTCTGCCTTTAATTCCTTCCAGTACTGAAAATGACCGCTTGTCAATCCTTTTTCCCACTGTTCCTGCCTGCTTCTGCTGTAATATGTCATTCTTCCACAGTCAATTGTATGGTAAAACGCTTCTTCATTCATATAGGCAAGCATCAAAACTTCATCTGTCTGGCAATCCTGCACAACTACCGGTACAAGACCGTTCTCATCTTTTTTTAAATCTGAAAATAAAAGTTCCGACTGTGGAAGGATAACAGGAATCTTTTTTTCTTTTGCCTGTTTTTTTATTTCATAAAACAAATCTGTGTTTTCTTTTGCCGGATAACAATAGCCATAAGCATTTTCATGACAGTCTTTTTCAAGTTGAAAACTGGTTCCTCTGTATAATACCGGAAGTGCAAGCTCTTCGTCTGTCTGTTCCACAACAGACTTGATAATTAAAACGGCACCCTGCTCTTTCCATTCTTCACTTTGAGCAATGTCAACTTTAGAAGCAAATACAGCGATTTTATCTTTGCCAAAACGGTCGGATGCCTCTTTTATCATATTGCGGTTTGATTCTAAATTCATATTTAAAAAGGTCATCGAAGCTCCGGCATACAGGTATTTTTTTACATCCTCCAGACGCTTGATATTTCCTCCCAGAATTACCGGTATATCTATATTTTCTATAATCTCTCTGACAGTGCTGATATTTGTTTCATGTTCCTCATCAAAATAAGAAATATCCGTGATAAATAACAAATCTGCTCCACATCTGCTGCAATTTTTGGCAAGTTCTACAGGAGGCGTCTCAAGAGATTTTTTGATATTTTGCGCCATTACGGCAGAACCGTTGCTTAAAATTAATTCCTGAGCAAGTTTAAATTCATTCATTTTTTCTTTTTCTCCAATTCTAAATTTTCTTTGCTATTTTTTATATTCACAATGTTTTCTAAATGTGTATTGATGTTTTTCATGAAAGAGTTCCTTTTGTAGAAAGGACGGAAGTAATTCTTTCATCTGTTGTAACCGCCGCATCCAATGATTTTGCAAAGCTTTTAAAAGCAGCTTCTATAATATGGTGGTCGTTTTCACCTGACATCTGTTTAAAATGTAAATTCATCATGGCCGAATAAGAAATGGCATAGAAAAATTCTTTTGTCATTGCTGTATCGAAATATCCGCATTTTTCTCCCTGAAAGGAAAAATCACTGACAAAATATGGACGTCCCGATAAATCAAGAGAACATAACATCAGTGCATCGTCCATAGGTAAAATACAGGAACCATAGCGCTTTATAGATTTTTTATCTCCTACTGCCTCACAAATTGCCTGTCCAAGTACAATTCCAGTGTCTTCTATCAGATGATGACAGTCTACATATAAATCGCCTTTTGCCTTTACTGTCAAATCAAATAATCCGTGTCTTGCAAAATTATCCAACATATGGTCAAAAAATCCGATTCCAGTATCTATTTCAGTTTTTCCTGAACCGTCTAAATTAAGGGTTATTTCTATATCTGTTTCTTTCGTTTTACGGTGGATTTGAGATGTTCTTTTTAATTCACTCATTATTACTCCTTTTTGTTACTCTATTTTTTTCTAATAGTCTCTTTTTCCTGCAGCATACTCATTCATATACACATCAATTACCTGCCTTGCTGGCTGAACCAGCGCATCTTCATAATGACATTTCCATTGAACTTCTATATTCATTTTTCCATTTTCAATACTGTCAATGGTATCTCCATTTTTAATGGGATTCTCATTTTCAAATATATAGGAAGCCATATTATAAGCGTGAGTTACTATGTCATTTGGGTCCATTCCATGAAAATGATACTGCAAATCCGGCAAAAATAATGTACTCATGCCAAGAGTGTCTACAATCATGCTCTCACTTCCCTGCACATTAAAAAATCTCGCATTTACTGCAAAATAGATAAAACGGTCTTCTCTTTGAATTTTATGCTCACGAATCTGTTCTGCCAGAAACATTTTTCCGGAATTGTGAAAATAAACAGCTTCACATTCAGGAAACAGCTCCATTAACGCTTCTAAATAGTCCATCAGCATATCTGCTCTGTCGTGTGCTGTAAGTGTAGCCGCCAGCATATCTGTAGCAATCATCTGATAGTTGCATTCTGAAAGAATCCGTTCACTGTCATTTCTGCAATCCCACATCTGACTTCTGTATAAATCATCAATTGTTCCGGCGTCAAAATCTCCGCCAGTAATAAAAAGCTGCGGAGGCACAGAGGCATCCTTAAATTGTGCCATATACTTTTTTACGGCAACACCGGCCATTTTTCCATCATGTGCGAAACAATCCACTTCTCCCAGATCGGAAGAGCACACGTCTGAACT
>CAJUDQ010000005.1:24353-119119 GCA_910585215.1 uncultured Lachnospiraceae bacterium
TTTCTGTTATATTCTTCTTATCCGGTAGTTCAGGCGGCTTTTTCATTAAAAGATGCATAATAAATACAGCTCCCGGAGTTACCTGATTGCTTAAATCCTGCTCTAATACAGAACTATTTTCTTCCTTTTTCTTTTTATTAAATAACATGTTTTCCTCCTGCGGCCTTTTTTGCTTTAGAGTATAACATTTTTCCGAACAGTTTACAATATAATTCTTTTATCTGATAAAAAACGTGATACTCATTTTTATGGATAACAAAAAATAGAGAGATGATGAATTTATATCAAAATATCTAAATAAATGATACAGTTGATGTTTGCTGTATGATAAAAGAGAAATTGACAGTCTTAATTGCCAACAGGCGGTCATATCAAGAAATTTTCATTCTTAATATGACCGCCACTGCTCTGTTTTTATTTTTTTATATTTGCTCTATCCCAAATCCGGTTCATCACAAAGCTTAATTTCTTCCGCCACTTTTCCATCTGTTTCAAAAATAATAATCTCATTCTCTCCCTTTTTCAAAAACGGGGCAGGTATATAAAGTCTTTTTTGTGGTCCGATTTCCCAGAACCGACCGATATTTTTTCCGTTTACAAACACACAGCCCTTTCCCCAGCCTGCAAAATCAAGAAAAGTATCCGAAGGCTCCAAGGTCTCAAAATGGAATCGGTAAAACGCAGGTGTTCCTTCTTTATAATTTCCCGAAAAATCAACACTTTCAATATTTTCAAGCGGCAGAGGATACATTTTCCAATTATGATGTATATGTCCGTTAATCTGCACGCAACCGTCAATTCCCTTGCGCTGCTCTTCCATTCTTGGACCGAAATTTACACGTCCCATATTTTCCACAAGAATATCAATCACGGAATCTTTGGCTATTTCTGCCTCTACTTTGTGTTCTTCCAAAAGCTCTCTGTCGTAAAGCACTTTGACAGGCTTTTCATCTATGAGAATATTGGCTCTGTCATTTGCTTTCCAGAGCTTGATTTTTTCAAAGTTCTGCTCCTTTTCCAGCACAGACCGATACAGAACATATCCGTAATTTTGTCCCAGCATTTCCATAGATACCGTATATGGAAGCTCTGTTGGACTGGCAAGAGAATCCAGTGTATCAAACAGACTTACCTTTTCCTGAACCTTTAATGTTCCATATGCTTTTCTTTTTATATTCATTGAAAAAGAAACTTCCGGTATTGTTGCATATTTTGAAATTACCTCTCTATATCTTTTATATTTTTCCGTAATCTGGCCGTCTTCTGTCAATATTCCATCGTAATCGTAAGAAGTTACGTCCGGTGTCAGCTCATTATAATAATTGGACCCGTTCATAAACCCGAAATTTGTACCGCCTTCAAACATATAAATATTTACATGACCACATGCCAGCATATCATCAAGGTCTTTTACACTCTGTTCCAGATTTCCCGTCATATGTCCACCGTTGCCCCAATGGTCAAACCAGCCTACCCAAAATTCCGTACACATCAGAGGCCCGCCTTCTGTGTGTTTTTTTAAAATTTCAAACCGTTCCTTTGTATGAGAACCGAAATTGCCGGTAGGCAATACCCCTTTTATATGGCCGCAGGACAGAGATTCATCATATGGACCGTCTGATGTGACAAGCGGCACCACTGCGCCTCTGTCAGTCATCATTTTTTTCATGGATTCCAGATAAGCGCCATCGCTTCCATAATATCCATATTCATTTTCCACCTGCATTAAAATAACCGGACCGCCATAATTAATTTGAAGAGGAGAAATAATTTCAAACAGCTTATCATAATATTCTTCAACGTGCTTTAAATAAGCTTCACAGCTTGTACGTATCCGAAGGCCTTGTTCTGTCAGAAGCCATGCCGGAAGCCCTCCAAATTCCCATTCTGCACAGATATATGGAGACGGTCTTAAAATTACATATAAACCAAGCTCTTTTGCAGTATCTACAAATTTTTTAATATCCAGCATGCCGTCAAAACGAAATTCTCCCTTTTTTGGCTCATGCATATTCCACGGGATATAGGTTTCTACTGTATTGCAGCCCATAGCTTTCAGCTTTTCCAGTCTGTCTTTCCAATATTCCGGTACAACACGGAAATAATGGATTCCTCCTGAAATAATCTGAAATGGTTTTCCATTTAAATAAAAAGTATCTTTACATTCAAACTTTCCACTTGCCATAATCTTTCCCTCTTTATAAATTTTTCCTTTCCAACTGTAATGAATTTACAAATAATTTTAATATCATAGCTATTTTATAAAATGTGCCAAGAAGACTCATGGCTTTAGCTATGAAATAAACTGACATATATTTTCGCTTGCCAATTCATTTTTATAATGTATAAATAAACTTCAGGAAAGCTTTTCTGCCTTCCGGTGTGCATTTATAAACACCGGCATCTTCCAATACATGAACAAAAACTTCTCCGATTTCTTTTTTCAGAATATCCATAATGTTATCAGAGGTAATATTATTAACGGTAGCGTTATGATACTTTGGCAAAAATTCCTCTACCCAGTCCGCATGTTTTTCCAACATTTCATTTTCTCTGATATTCTTGCCCTCCAAAATATAGTCTGCCAGAAGATTCATCTCATCTTTCAGCCTTGCAGGAAGCACTGCGAGTCCCATTACTTCAATTAATCCGATATTCTCTTTTTTAATATGATGATACTGGTCATGCGGATGAAATACGCCCAGAGGATATTCCTTAGTTGTAATATTATTCCTCAATACAAGGTCTAATTCAAATTTATCTCCACGCATGCGGGCAATCGGAGTAATCGTATTATGAGCTTCTCCGTCTGTTTCTGCAAAAATAAATGCCTCCTCGTCTGTATAGCTTCTCCAGTGATTCAGAATATGCTCTGCCAGTGCAATCAGTCTGTCTGTATCTTTATGACGAATACGAATCACAGACATTGGCCATTTTACAATTTCAGCCTCAATATTCTCATACCCATTTATTTCTATCTTCTGCTCCGCTTCTGCTTTTTCCATTGCAAAGGTGTAATGTCCGCCCTGATAATGGTCATGACTTAAAATAGAGCCTCCCACAATTGGTAAATCTGCATTGGAACCAATAAAATAATGAGGAAACAGTTTGATAAAATCAAACAGCTTGACAAAAGTATCACGTTCAATTTTCATCGGAATATGCTGTTTATTAAAAAGAATACAATGTTCATTATAATAAACATACGGTGAATATTGGAATCCCCAAGGGCTCTGATTAATTGTCAGAGAAATGACTCTGTGATTTTGTCTTGCCGGATGATTGATTCTTCCCGCATAGCCCACATTTTCATAGCATAAAAGACATTTTGGATAACCCGACTGTTTTGCGGATTTTGCTGCGGCGATTGCTTTCGGGTCTTTTTCCGGTTTGGAAAGATTAATTGACAAATCAATTTCTCCATAAGGACTTTCCGTCTTCCAGCGCACATCCTTTTTTATCCGGTAACATCTGATATAGTCAGTATTCTGACTGAACTGATAAAAATATTCCGTTGCCGCTTTTGGGCTTTCGTTGTAAAGTTGCCAGAATTTCTGATTTACTTCACTTGGGCGCGGTGTCAGACATCCCATAAGCTTTGTATCAAAAAGGTCCCGATAGCCAATGGTATTATGCTCTAAGAGTCCCTGCTCTGCCGCATAATCCAACAACTCATTTAAGACATCTTCCAGATTTATTTCCTGCTCTGCCTGTTTATCCGGCTCATAGGAATCTTTATTTAATACCTCTAAAATTCTGTTTACGGCATAAATTTTATCTTCTTCACTGATTAATCCTGTATTTATCCCATATTGAACAAGCTTTTCAATACTGTTGTCTATCATTTTCATATTCTCCTTTCACTATTCTAGTCTCTGTGGTCCGTCGCCAATATTTACTACATAAAAATCTGCCTTATATCCGATTTTCTTTTCATATGCTTCACCAACAGTTTTAATAAAATTATCAATTGCCTCTGTTTTTACAATGCTGACTGTACAGCCTCCGAATCCTGCTCCTGTCATTCGTGAACCAATGACTCCCTCACATTTCCATGCCTGTTCCACCAAAGTATCCAGTTCAATTCCCGTTACTTCATAATCATCTCTAAGAGAAGTATGAGATTCATTCATCAGCCTGCCAAATGCTTCAATTTCATTATTTAAAAGCAAGGTCACAGCACGCACAGTGCGTTCATTCTCATAGACAGCATGTCTGGCGTGCTTTTGGCGTACCGGATTTTTTATGGCATCCTTTACCTCCTCAAACTCTTCAGAAGTCAGTGCTCCAAGGTTTGGCACATTTTTTACCTTCTGAATTTCTGCAAGAGCTGTTTCACATTCCTCTCTTCTTTCATTGTATTTCGAATCTCCAAGTCCCCGCTTTTTGTTTGAACATGCAATGACTATTTCCGCATCTTCAAGCTTTACAGGCGCATATTGGTAGGTAAGGCTGTTTGTATCAAGGAAAATGGCATGCTCTTTTTTTCCCATAGCAATAGCAAACTGGTCCATAATTCCACAGTTTACGCCATTATAATTGTTTTCAGAATATTGTCCATACAATGATAAATCAATATTTGTTAAATCGTTATAGCCAAACATATCCCGAAGCATAACTCCTGTCACCAATTCTACGGATGCCGAGGAGGACAGACCTGAGCCATTTGGAATATTTCCATATAACAGAATATCGAAACCGTTATCTATCGCATGGCCTTTTTGCTGAAATGTCCACATTACTCCCTTTGGATATGCAGTCCAGTTTTCATCCTGTTTTGGATTCAGTTCGTCTAAAGAACTTTCAACTACACCGATTTTTTCAAAATTCATGGAATAGAAACGCAGTTTTGAATCCTCTCTTTTTCTTGCCAGCATATAAGTTCCGATAGTAAGCGCACATGGAAATACATGGCCTCCATTGTAATCGGTATGCTCCCCAATCAGATTGACGCGGCCCGGCGCAAAATAGCTGCGAATCTCTCCCGTCTCGCCGAATTTTTCAATAAAACATTCTTTCATTTCCTTTAACTTTTCATTTTGCATTTTTAATTACCTCCAGTTTGTTTTTCATAAATAATAGATTCCTATAAAAAGCTGTTGCGTTCTGTTAATAATATTATTATAATGAGAGTATAAGAATTCGACAATAACTATATTCATAAATATTTGTACTATATTGAGGTTTTAGAAAAAGGAAACGGATTATGCAGTTAATTACAAACAAACAGCAAAAAGAATTGAAATCACATGGAAGTTTTGAATTTCCAGTGTTTGTCAGTGAAGAAGTGTTAGCATATTATGAGCGTGGCTCCTTTTTATGGCACTGGCATCCGGAGATTGAACTTACTTTTGTGAAAGAGGGAGAAATCAGCTATCAGGTAAATGATAAACTGTATACTCTTCATGCAAATGAAGGGCTTTTTTGTAATTCAAACGCTTTGCATACAGGACATATGATTGAACAGGAAAATTGTTATTATATTTCGATTACGTTTCATCCGCGTATGATATATGGATATGAGGGAAGTATTCTGCATCAGAATTATGTAAAGCCTGTAATTACCGCAGAGAGCTTTGGCTCATTTTTTATCTCCCCGAAGGTTTTATGGCAGAAAGAAATTCTGGAGCTTATGAAAGAAATCTATCAGTTGTTTTTTGAGCATAAGGATATGTTTGAATTTAAAATTCAGCAAAAACTCTGTTCTATATGGCTGTCTGTTTTGGAAAATAAAAAAGAAGAATTTCAGATATCCTCGAAAAAAGAACGGGAAGGACATGATTTAGAACGGATTCGGGAAATTTTGACTTATATTCATACATATTATATGGAGAAAATTACATTAGAGGAAATCGCAGCGCAGATTGGCCTGTGCAGAGGAGAATGTTGCAGATTTTTTAAAAAACATATGAATCAGTCTTTGTTCGATTATATCTTATATTATCGAGTAGAAAAAAGTCTGGTTCTTTTGGCACAGAAAAACCTGTCTGTAACAGAAATTGCCGAGCAGACAGGCTTTTCGAGTTCCAGTTATTATGCCAGAGTATTTAAGGAACAGATGAATTGTTCGCCGAGTCAGTACCGGAATAAATATAATTTATTATAATCCAAGCAGGAGCGCTCTGCAGCAATCAGTATTTCTATTATAAGTTCCTATTGATGTTTTCATGTTGATAAAATTGGGAATAACCATATTTTTACCATTCATTGATATTTGGTCTTGGTACTCTCCACCACTGTTCAAAATCCTTTGTATAGGTGCTTAAGATTTTTGACACATCTTCTGGTGCTACATAAGAGGAGATTTCCTGAAATTTTCGTACAAACGCATCCGCATCTTCCATTTCCTGTGTTTCTGCCAGCTTTTTTCCAAGTTCTGTAAACTCGGCAGTCTGAGAAGATATTGCCGTTACCTGTTCTTCCAGCCTTCTGTTGCAGGCAAATAAAATTTCATTTTCCTGAAGAATCATTCTATAAAGACTATATATCACCTCATTTATCGCATGAAGCCTCATATATCCGTCAATCGGGCAGCTTTTCATAAAATAATAATAATTCAGCCAGAAATCAGCATAAAAAGACATCATCTTTTCTTCTTTTTCCGATTTTTGAAACACTGGAATTTTTGCAACAATTTCCTCTATTTCAGGGTCATGACTGAATAATACCTGTGCTTTTACAAAAGCATTTCTGGCCGGCTCGCTTCCCTTTTCTGCCGCTTCCCGCAAAAAATCCTTTGTCATATACTTGATATCAAAATACCCGCCCTCATAAGTACAAAATCCCGAAACTGTTTCAGCTGTACGATTCGTTTCTTTTTTCTCTTTATATATTTCATCACTTACAACTACCATTGCATCCAAATCTGAATCCGGCCGTTCATTTCCTTTTGCCACAGAGCCTCCAAAAATCAGAGCAATGACGTCTTTTTCCATAAAATATTTTTTCATATTTTCCAGTGAGTCTTTATGATGCTGATACATAACTTATTCTCCATTTACTTTATAAATTTTATTTAAGCCTATTATAGCAAACTCATCAAAATTTAGAAACCGTTTTTTTAACTTTTATTTCTATTTGATGATGTTTTTCATCTTCTGCCAATAATACAACATCTGCCCTGTCTATTTTTTCCATATTTCCCATTGTTTCCTGACAAATATATTCTGTCCATTTCTGCTCTATTTCACTATCAAATTCAAGCAGAATCCTGTCTGTAATTTCACATTTAAGCTGTTTTCTTGTATCTTGAATTTTCCGCACGATTTCTCTTGCAATTCCCTCCCGCTTTAACTCTTCTGTCAGAGTCAAATCCAGACAAACCACAATTCCCTGACCACTCGCCACATGTTGTCCGTTTTTTGCCTGATAGGTTACAAGAATAATTTCCGGCGCAAAGCTTTCCTGTATATTATTTATTGTAAGAATCACTTCATTCTGTTTTAAAATAAACTGTTCCTGCTTTATAGCTTTAATAATTTCTGAAATACGTTCTGGATACCGGCTGCGTATTTCATCAAAATCAGGCGCATATTTTATATCCGCAATCTGTTTTGTTTCCTTTATTATTTCCACTGTTTTTACATTCAGCTCCTCTGCAATTATCCCGCTAAATTCAGAAACCATAGAACTTTGCGTATCATCTGACAATGCGATTTTTAGACACCTTAAAGGCTGCCTGTTTTTTATCTGGTTTTTATTTCGTATGGTTCTTGCCAGATAAATAATTTGTTGTATCAGAGATACCTGCTTTATTAATTCTTTATTTTCATATTCCTCGCAAATATCCGGCCATTCTGTTAAATGTACAGAATATTCATCTGTTAATACCTGATATATTTTTTCAGAAAGAATCGGTGCTGCAGGAGCAAACAGCTTTGTAAGGTTCACAAGCACATAATATAATGTTTCATATGCGCAACGTTTATCTTCACTCATACCACTGCTCCAAAAACGCCTTCTTGAACGCCTGATATACCAGTTTGTCAATCCGTCTAAAAACTCTGTCAAATACAGGACATATTTGTTTACCTGATAATTATCCATGTGAAATGAAATATGCTTTTCTGTTTCATACAGCTCTGCCAATATCCATTTATCAAGCTGATTTTCGGAAACTGGCTGCTTTAAAACGCCATGCTCCGGTTTAAATTCATCAATATTTGCATAAGAAATATAAAAACTGCATGCATTCCAATATGGCAGAATTATCTGCTGATAAGCCTTTTGTATACCTGATTCGTCAAACAGCAAATCGTTTATCAGCATCGCATTTGACTGGTACAAATATAAACGAAAGGCATCTGTTCCATACTGCCTCATCAGTTCCATTGGGTCCGTATAGTTTTTTGAAGATTTCGCAAGTTTTTTTCCGTCTTTTGCCAGAATGGTTCCATGCACTACACAGTTTTTAAAAGCATTTTTATCAAATAATGCCACTGCAAGGACATGTAGATAATAAAACCAGCATCGTATCTGTCCCGTATATTCTACGATAAAATCACATGGAAAATGTGAATCAAACCATTCTTTATTTTCAAATGGATAATGTTTTTGTGCAAATGGTACAGAACCGCTTTCAAACCAGCAGTCCAGTACCTCCGGTACACGCCGCATGGTTTTGCCGCATTTGCAGGGAATTGTCACCTTATCCATATACTGTCTATGAAGGTTTGTTAACTTTACATTGCTTGCTTTATATATTTCATCAATACTTCCAAAAACTCTGCGTTCTTTACATTCCTCGCATTCCCAGATTGGAATCGGCGTACTCCAATATCTGTTTCTTGAGATATTCCAGTCTCTTGCATTAAAAAGCCAGTTGCCAAAGCGCCCATGTTTGACCGTCTCTGGAACCCAGTTGATTTTTTCATTTAATTCCATTAAACGCGGCTTTATTTTTTCGATATTAAAATACCATGCGTTCATTGCTTTATAGATTAACGGCCGTTTACATCTCCAGCAGTGAGGATAATTATGGTTAATCACTCCGTCTGCCACAGCCTTTTGATGTTTATACAGATATTTTATAATAACAGGATTCATTTCAATTACATTTTTTCTGTCCTCTACAGGACAAGAGGCGCTGTCCTGATAAAAATCTGTGATTTCAGATGTAAAATATCCCTTTTCATCTACCGGATTTACCAAAGGAATTTTATGCTTTTTGCAGGTCCAGTAGTCGTCCTCTCCAAATGCCGGCGCAGTATGCACAATTCCGACGCCTTCTTCTGCTCCTACATAATCTGTCGAAACTACCCGAAAAGCCCCTTCTGATTTTTTTTCTCTGAAATAATCAAAAAGAGGTTCATATTCCATACCGACAAAATCCGAACCTTTCCATTCCTGTAAAACCTTTGGAGATGTGCCAAACAGCTTTGGAAAATTCTTTAAAGTATTTGTACATGCCACATAAATCTCATTTTCTGCCTCTACAAAAGAATAATTCAGATGTTCTCCTACTGCAAGGCATAAATTTGACGGCAAAGTCCACGGCGTTGTTGTCCATGCCAGCAGATAAACACATTTATGTTCAAGAGACAACGCAGTTTTAAACTTTGCAATTACCCACCTGTCCTGTCTCAATCTGGTCGAATCAGATTCTCTGGTATCTGATATGGAAAGAGAGGTTTCACAGTGCATACAGTAAGGAGTCACCCGATAATCCTTATAAATAAGCCCTTTTTCATAGCACTGTTTAAACGCCCACATAACGCTCTCCATAAATTCAGGATTCATGGTCTTATACGCGCCGTCATAATCTACCCACCGCGCCATCTGTTCTACGTAGTCTTTCCATGCTTCATTGTTATTTGAGACAATTTCATAACATTTTTCATTAAATTTATCAATTCCAATATTTTTTTCAATTTCATTTTTATCCTCTATCCCCAATAATTTTTCTGCCTGATTTTCAATCGGCAGACCATGACAGTCCCACCCCCACACTCTTGGAACCTTATGTCCTTTCATTGTCTGATATCTTGCAGTCAAATCCTTGATAAAGGAAACCAGAACCGTTCCATGATGAGGCTTTCCGGTTGGAAATGGAGGACCGTCATAAAACACAACCTCCTCTCCTGTCTTTTCTTCTACGGACTTTTCAAATACACGTTCTTTTTTCCAAAATGCAAGAATTTCTTCCTGAACATCTGCCATTTCCGGCTTTGGGGTTAATTCGTGATACTTCATTTTGCATACCTGCCTTTCTTATTATAATAATAAATAAAATCAATAAACCTTTGATTTATGGTATCAGTCAGGCAAAGAAAAGTTTGTAGAAGTGTTTTTGTATGTCATTTTTTATAAATAAAAAAGCTCCGTTCTGACAGAACGAAGCCATATATCTTCTTCTATAAACCACTGTCAAACATACTATCATATGTCATCCCAATAACGGAGGATTTCCGACACAGCCTAATTGCAAAAAGCGTTCAGCCTGTAGCTCAAAAGTGATATTCAAAGTAATACTACTCTTGTTAAGCTCTCACCATATCTTAACTCTCTGGGAATTTCGTAATACTTCTACTGTCTTTTTCATTGCCTTGTGGCATATTATAATTTCTGAATAATGATTTGTCAAGAGGAAAAATGAAACGTATCACAGAAAAGTTGATATATGATAAAGACTGTTTAATATAAGTATATTTATTTTTTTATCATTTTTTACAATAAATTTCATTTAAACGAACAGTGACTTTTCTCGAAATTCTGTCGGAGTACATCCCATATAACGTTTAAATAATTTATTAAAATAACTGCTATTATGAAAACCACAAGAAAATGCAATATCAGATATACTGAAACTGCTGTCCAGCAATAAAAATGTACTTTGCTGAATCCGATATTGGTTCAAATAAACAACAGGTGAAACACTGGTTATTTCATTAAAAATACGACACAAATACTCTCTGCTGGTATGTACGTAGTCAGCCAATTCCTGCAAGGATATTGTTTTTGAATAATTTTCTTTTATATAATCTATTACCGTCTTTATAATACTGCTTTTTACACTCTGAACCGGCGCTTTTACCCGTCTGGCATTTTGGATAAGAAGAAAAAGGATATGATATAAAGATGATTTTATATAAAATTCATGCCCAAATGAAGCTTCTTTAAATATAGAACAGAGTTTTTGTATATGTATACAGATTTCTTTTGGCAAAGAAATCGGCAAAAGTAAAGATTGATTAATGATATGCTTGATATAAGACATAAAAATTTTATCTGATTCATGGCATAACAGGCTATAATCAAATACAAGAGCAATAAAACCGTGTTCTGTTTTATCCATTCCGCTTATCATATGAATACAACCGGAATTTATAAACACTCCTTCTCCTTTTTGCAAAGTATAAGATTCTTTTTCAATTTGAACATTTACTACTCCCTCAGTAATCACCAGAAATTCAAATTCTCTATGGTAGTGAAGCGGCGCTAAAAGGTCATACTGCCGGTTGAAATGATTGTTGTATAAAGCAACCGGAAAATCTGGTGTTCCATGCTGTAATGGTTCTTTTAAACTTTCTTGTCTCATAATATTTCCTTTTGATAAATACTCTTTTTGGTCAATATCGTTTTAGTATACTTTAAAAACGTTATAGATTTTATCTGACAGATACAATATAATTGTACCATTAGGAACCAGATGTTTGCAATATAGAAATTTGTAATTATTTTTCTGTATTTTGTTAAGCAATAGATACTTTTTAGAAGTTAAATATATAAAGGAGAAAAATTATGAATTTTAAACTGGAAGAACAATGTATTTTATTTCAAAGAGCCGGAGAAACAGGAAAAATAAGCGCCTGCGGCAAAGACAGCATCCGTTTTCAGGCAACAGCATCCGGATATCTGACAGAACAGAACTGGACATTAATGCCGCAGAATATTCCCGCCAAGGTCTGGATAGAAAATGGAACTGCCTATCTCGAAAATGGAAATATGCTTGCTGTAATGGAAGACTGCGGAAAAATATCCTTTTATTACAAAGGCAAAAAAATCCTTGCAGAAATGCCGGAAATGACTTTTAACAGCGGATATCGCAATTATGAAAACAAAGGAAGCAATCTCTGGAAAATTCGCGTGAGCTTTGAGGCAGATGAAAAAGAAGCATTTTACGGACTTGGACATGAGCGTATAAATTGTTTTAACAAAAAGGGATGTACCATTGATTTATGTCATGTAAATACAAAAACATCTATCCCGTATGTTTATTCCTCTTTAGGGTATGGTTTTATATGGAATATGCCTTCTACCGGAAGAGTGGAGCTTGCCGCAAACCGGACACGGTGGGTCAGCGACTGTGCAAAGGGTGTTGATTATGTTATTATAGGCGGTTCTCCATATGAAGCGACGAAAACTCTGACAGACCTGACCGGACATGCACCAAAAATGCCGGAATGGGCATTGGGTTTCTGGCAAAGTAAGCTTCGATACGAAAACGAAGAGCAGGTATTAACTGTTGCGCGAAAATACAAAGAATTGGGGATTCCTTTATCTGTTATTATTATCGATTATTTTCACTGGACAGAACAGGGAGAGTACCGGTTTGACCCTGCATACTGGAAAAATCCGAAAAAAATGGCTGATGAACTCCATAAAATGGGGATTCGGCTGATGGTATCCATGTGGCCTACAATAAATGAAAAGAGTGAGAATTATTATTACATGCTGGAACACAATATGTTAATGCGTACAGCACGGGGCAGCAATCGAGTGTTTGATTTTTATGGTCCACAGGCAGAGATTGATGCAACAAATCCGGAAACAAGAGCTTATGTATGGCAACGATTAAAAGAAAATTATTATGATAATGGCGTTGACTGCATGTGGTTCGACGAAGCGGAGCCAGAAATCCATCCGGAACATTTTGACAATCTTGTATTATATGAAGGAAATGGAGATGAAGTGGCACTGCTTTATCCTTATTATTATGCAAAGCTTGTATATGACGGAATGATGGAAACCGGAAAGGATGAGATTGTGACTCTGTCAAGAAGCGCTTACCTTGGCGCACAAAAGTTTGGAACGGTTGTATGGTCTGGTGATATTCCTTCTACCTTTGAAAGTCTGACAGAACAGGTAAAATCGGGATTGAATATGGCTATGTGCGGTATTCCATGGTGGAATACGGATATCGGTGGCTTTTATGGAGGAGATATTCATTCGGATTACTTCAGAGAGCTTATTATCCGCTGGTTCCAGTATGGTGTATTTTGTCCTGTTATGCGTCTTCATGGAAGCAGAATCGGTGCAGACAGGACAAGGGATATTATAGAACCCAGTGGTGATGAGAATGAAATCTGGAGTTTCGGCACAGAAAACTTTTCTGCATTAAAAGAGCTTGTTTTATTACGAAACCGGTTGATTCCTTATATCAAAGAACATATGGATAAGGCTTCTGAATTTGGTATTCCTGTTATGCGGCCGATGTTTTTCGATTTTCCAGATGATTCTGTCTGTTATGAAACAGGCGACCAGTATCTGTTTGGCAGTGATATTATTTTTGCTCCTGTTACTACACAGGGCTGTACTGCGCGAAAAGTATATCTGCCGGAAGGTACATGGATTTTAACAAAAGACAGAACAACGTATGAAGGGAAAAAATGGTATGATATAAATGCTGATATTTATGAATATATCGCGTTTGTGAAAAAAGACAGTCCTGTTTTATCCTGTTTTTCTTAAATATCTGCTTTACAGATAATTTAAAATTTGATTTAAAGATAAGAAATAGAGCCGGAGAACAGATTCTGCAATCTATTTTCCAGCTCTATTTTGTCAATTGGAATATTTTATCGTATATCAAATTAACCCAAAATGCTTTGCCAGAAGTTCACAGACAGCTTCACGCGTATCTTTCCCGTCATCTTCACGCACCAATGTAAAAAAACCACTGTTTGCATATTCATCATAATGCTTCTGGCTATTGATTAAAGCTAATCCCTTTTTATAATTTTCCATAACAGCTTCCCTATTATCACAACTGTCAATTACACCAAGAAGAAATTGTTTCTCCGGGTCACTGCGGTCAAAGAAACGCTCAACACTCATAGACTGTGGCGAAAGCATAACAGCAACATGGTGGTATTCTGAAATTTCCTTTAAAATATCAATAGGGATATTTGTATCCACAATTACTTTTTTATCCTTTGCGACTGAAAGAAGCCAGACAACCTCAAATTCCGCCGCTTCTCTTGCTGTGCTAAATATCCAGCGTTCATACTCCTCTGGTGTACGGGTAACAAAATCCTTCCAGTCAGTTATATTTTTCATATAACATAAATCCGGCTGAACATCAGGAGTTGCAACAATATCCGATACAGCAGAGTGAAAGTTTTCACCACAGCAAATCATATCATATTTTTCCGACAGCATTTTCACCATAGTAGATTTTCCAGCATAAGCTGTACCGGTAATAAAATAAACATTTTGCAAATAATGTTTTAGAATATTATTTTCTATCTTCATTTCAGCCTCCTTATCTAATAAATCATTATTTTCATAAAAATGCTGCTTCGTTGCTTATGATTTCAAAGATAGAGTATTTAAACAATAAAAATTTGTTTTATTTCTTTTTTGCCACTAGAATCATGGCTTCTTCCATATCATCATATATTTCTATATCCGAAAAGCCGGCAGAATACAGCAATTCTTTCTCGTGTTCTAATGTTAATGGTATATCGAAATGCACAAATTGTTCATCTGGTATTTGAAATTTCTTTCGTTTCTCAAAATATTCCTTGCGTAATAGCTCCTCTTCCTCTGTACAACATGCTACATAATCACCTAAAAGAAATACAGCTCCATGTTTCAGTGCATAATAAATATTTTGGTATAACATTTTTTTCTTTTCGGGCAGAAAGTGATGCAGGCTTTCAAAAGAAATAACTGCATCCCATTTCTCTATTTCCATATCATATTGAAAATAATCCATGCAGATTACTTCAGGGGGATTTATATATTTTTCTTTCAGTTTATCCAGCATACTCTGACATAAATCCACCCCTGTAACCGAAATATCCGGATATCTTTTATAAATTTCATCCAGTTCTAATCCTGTACCACATCCAATGTCCAAGACTTTTTCACATCCTTTTGGAAACAGTTCGGCAAATCTTTCATAAGATTTTTTCCATATAGACATATGTTCCTCATATCCTTCTATTCTTGCGGTAAAAAATTCTGACATTTCCTCTAAATTCTGGTCAGCAGTTTGTAAAAGCCATTCTCTTAATTCATTCATATACTTATCTGTTGTTTCGCTCATATTTTTATTCTCCAATCTGGTTTATTTTTATCTTATTGTAATTTATTTTTTATCTGTGTTCCACCCTGAAAATTTTTAGAAAAAAATATAAGCTAATATTTTGGACAATTCAAAAAATAAATCCATTATTTATTATCCACCGCGCGATTTTCCCGAATAATTCTTTGTATACTTTTTTCCGATAAGAAATATTTTTCTGCCAGTTCGGAAATTTTTAATCCTGTTCGATAATCTTTGTAAATCTGCTCATTCCGAACAGATAATTCCTGTTTTATTTTCGTACTCTTTCCCCATTCCTGCCTGTGATTCTGTTTTCTTGGAATATAAATAGTTCTCCCGTCTACGTACTGTTGTATCAGCTCAATCACTTCCGCAGGAAGAATTTCTTCTGCTTTTATATAGCCCATATCTGTCTCCTGTTAGAATAAATGATAAGAAACAGCAATGACTATAACAATTCTTCAATAGCCTGCAATAGCCAATGCTATGCAGCTAAAATATATTTCCTCATATAAATCACCATCCTTTTTATCTTAAAATTTTTCTGTTTGAATATATTCTCAATTTTTACAGATTCCGTCAAAATTTAGTATAACAGATTTGCAAATTTTTGTAAATTAAAGATTGCTCTTTTTTATTCTAAATTAATTTCTCCTTCTGTATATTTTCGCTCCATTTGATGTCTTAATTTTCGATTTTGAACCGTATCAAATACAATAGAAAAATCATAATCTTCCGGATATAATTCAGATGCCTCTACTAAAAGCTTGACTCTTTTATGATTTATCCATATTTTTTTGTCTGGAAGCTGCACTCTTAAAATTCCTTTTTCATTTTCCGGCTGACATATAATTCCGATTTTTTTGTCCGGATATATCATTACACTGTCACCCAGTTGAAATTTTCTAATAGTTTTCTTTTTCCTTGGCGGTTTCTTTTTCTGAATTTTGGATGTGGTCTTCTCTTTTTTGAAACAATCTGTCTCTGTCATATCTGCACCAGCTGTTACATTTTCTAATATATCTTCCGGCATATCATCTCCATAAGCTGCCTTTCTCGCAGTGTAAAGCATTTTGCAGGACATTCCCATTTTTTCAGCAATATAAAATGCACAGCTCTCTCCTGCTTCTCCCAGTTTTAACTGATAGAGAGGCTTCAGGCTTTCTTTATCAAAAGTCATTCTTGCATTTATAATATGCTCTTCCTTTTCTGCATACTGTTTTACTTCCGGATAATGAGTTGTCACAAGAAATAAAGCCCCGCTTTTTTTCAATTCTTCCAATATTGCAACTGCAATTCCCATTCCTTCTGTCGGGTCTGTTCCAGAGCCAAGCTCGTCCATAATCACAAAACTTTCTTTATCCATTTTATCTAAAATTTCCAAAACATTTGTAATATGGGCAGAAAAAGTGGAAAGATTTTCTGACAGATTTTGTCCATCTCCAATATCACAGAGAATATTGCTGTTCATGCAGATGTCAGCCTCCTTACATGTGACATGCAGCCCGCATTGTGCCATAATACAGTTTAATGCTACTGTTTTCATGGCCACAGTTTTTCCTCCGGTATTTGGTCCTGTAATAACAATTCCCGAAATTCCATTTCCCATTTCCAGAGAAAGCGGCACACAGCTTTTTTTGTCTATCAGCGGATGTCTGCCGGCTTTTATCCGAATTTTTCTGTCTGTATTTATCTTTGGCTCATTTCCGTCAAATTCCAGACTGAGTTTCCCTTTGGAAAAAATAAAGTCCAGTTTTTCTATCAGCTTGATATTTTGTTTCAACACCTCTGCCTGTTCTGCAATCATATTTGTCAGAGAATACAATATCCGTCTTTCTTCATTTTCTGCATCAATATTTAAAATCTGCAGTTCGTCATACAGTCTAGATACTGCCGCAGGCTCCATAAATAATGTATTTCCCGTGGAAGATTTATCAATAACACTTCCGCTTATTTTAAATTTATATTCTTTTTTTACCGGAATACAAAGATGTCCATTGCGAAACGTTGAAAAAGAATCTGACATGCACAGTTTATTTCCCCTGATAATAGAATCTGCTTTTTCTTTCATTCTGCTTTCTACTCTGTCTATTTCATTTCTCAGTGATTTCAACAGCTTGGAAGCGCTGTCTTCTATCCTGCCATTTCTAATCTGCATATGGATAGCCTGTTTTATTTCTTCCAGCTCATCCAGATTTTCGTCATAATAGGCAAGAGAAATCTGATATACCTGCCCTTTGTTCAGATAATTTTTCACGCGCATAACAGCAACCAGAGCTTTCTCAATTTCTTCAAGCTGTAAAGGATTCAGGCAGTCTCCTTTTTCTGCATTTTCAACCCATTCTGTAATTCCATTCAGGGAAACAAGCGGAGGATTTCCGCATTTTTCAATGATAAGCCTTGCTTCTGTTGTTTCTTTTAATTTTTTTAATAACTCTGTTTCTGATAAATATGGAATACTGTTCTGAATCTCCTGTTTTGCCCATTCCGTAAGTGCCAGGTCTCTCCATATTTCTTTCACTTTGTCAAATTCCAGAGCTTTTTCTGTATCAATCATTTTTATCGTCCTTTCCTAAAATAAAAGTTATGTATATCCGCCCAAAAGTGCAGCCATATGGTTTCAAACAGCATAATTCCATATTTAGTGAAAGGAATAAAAGTATTCAAATAAAATTCACAAAATAAGTTTTCAAATAAAAAATGCAATCAACACTTATGTTAATTGCCCAAATGGTATAACCAGTATTTATTCCTTGTTTGATAAAAATAACATCACTAAAAAATTGTTATAAAATAAAATTTAAGTTGATTACTATAATAATATATTTCATATATTCCTATAAAGGGAATAAAAAATAATTTCTTAACAATTCCTAAGTCTATTCATATCAAAAACTGAAATCTAAAAAGGAAAATTATGCACAGCATTTCTAGGACAGATATAAGGGCAGACTTTTAGATATAACTTTTTATCAATGCCCTGTGGATATTTAATTTTCTCTCCTCTTCATTATTACAATGCTTAACATAAAATACCTCTTTCTTTTTGAATATCATTATCATATATCAGAAAAATTATTTTGTCAATACTAAAATTTGTTTAAACATTGTATCTTTTAGAAAAAAATGTTATACTTTATTCTATATTTACAAAAGTTCTTTAGGAGGTATTTATGGATAAAAAAAATTTTCTTCATTCAAAATGGAGGATACTTGCTTTATGTACAATTTTATTTTTAGTCTTTTTTTCAGTTGGCGCATATTTTTTCATCAATAGAAGGCAGCCATCAGAAAAAAGTCCTTCTACCAATGCATCATCGGACAGTGTATTTTTAACATTTGATAAAAATTATGCATGTGTAGATACCCCTCTTACTGTAACCTTTGCCGGTGCCTCAGGCACTGATATTACGTATCAGTGGAGTATTGATGGAAAAGAAATCTCAAATTCCACAAATACCTATACTCCAACATCCGATGATTTGGAAAAGTTTATCACTGTTTCCGCATCTGATAAGACAAATTCCGCCTCTGCCTCCATTTACTGCAGCAGACTTCCGGTGATATATATCAATACAGAAAATTATATCGCAGACGTATATGTAGATGCTTCCATGAATATACAGGGAAACAGCGAATATCCAGATAATACGGATTTGTATTCCGGAAATATTTCCATAAAACTCCGTGGAAATTCTACCAGAAACCGTGAAAAGGCTCCCTATAAAATAAAACTTGATAAAAAAAGCGACCTCTTTCATATGGGCGCAAATAAACACTGGGTATTGCTGGCAAATGATATTGATCATACGTTTCTCCGCAATAAGCTGATGTATGATTTTTCCGCTTCTCTTGGTGCTGATTTTGCGGCGGAATCCTTAAATGTCGCTCTTATACTGAATAATGAATATCGCGGCGTATATCAGCTTTGCGAACATGTTCGCGTTGGAAAAGAACGCGTCGATATCTTTGACTGGGAAAAACTTGCTGAAAATGCTGCGGCTGCAATTGCAAAAGAAACAGCGGAAAAAGAAAAATGGAGCAAGGAAGAAGAAAAAAAATGGCGTGATATGTTTGAAGATGAATTATGTTTTGACTTTTCATGGATAAGTTCCCCATATACTTTTACATATAATAAAATTACTTATACTATAGCAGATTATGTGGATATTCCTGATACCACTGGAGGATTTCTGCTAGAAATGGACTTTTACAATCTTCAGAATATGAATGGATTGACTACAAATTATCAACAGCCTTTTTATTTTAATACACCGGAATATGGCTATACAAATAAAGATTTGAAAGAATATGCACACAGATATCTTCAAAGCTTTGAATATGCATTGCACAGTGCGGATTTTATCTATCATGATTCGGATACACATTATCGGGGATTTGGAAATTATTATAATCCGGATACAGGCTGGATAAGTGATGAATATCAGGCGAATTATACAGATAAGGAAAACGACGGAAAGCATTATTCGCAGCTTTTTGATATGGATTCGTTAATTACCAATTTTTTTGTATGCGAGTTTTCCATGAACTGGGATTGTATGAAAAACAGTGTATTTGTCACAAAGGACCTAGACGGCCTTGCAAAGCTAAGTCCTGCATGGGATTTTGACTGGGCGTTTGGCAATGACAACATGTTTAATATTTTTACCAATATTCCGGAAGAATGGCATACCACAAATAATTATTTTACAAATGAGCAGTATTATCAGTCTGTACAATGGAACAGATATCTGGTCAGAGACCCATATTTTCTTATGCTTGCCTATCACAGATATCATGAAATCAGACCAACTGTGATTGAGGATATTATCAAGGATGGCGGATTTTTGGATGAATATTATGAAAAATATTACGAAGCAGGACTTGCCAATGATAAAAAATGGCAGATTACCTATGGACCATATCAGGGAAAAAATTATGAGGAATCGATGGCAGCCTTAAAGGAATTTATTACCACAAGAATTGCATGGATGGATAAACAGTTTGCATCTTATGAAACATTGATAAATTCAATTGGATATTATAAACCTGATAACAAAATCAATATTACAGATGTCAGCTATAATGAAAATCATACAGTTTCTATCAGGGCATCTTCTTCTTTTAACAATATTTCGGAAATTTCATTTCAGATAAATGGAACAGAGATTTTAAAAAGTGCAATTTCTTCCGATGGTATTGCAAATATTACATTTGATTCCTCAAAATTAAATGAAACAGGAAAAAATATAGTACAGATTCATGGAATAGATAAAGACGGAAATTATCTGGAAGAAATTACAAATTATAAATTGTTTTAAAAATAAATCAGCAGATTTTCTGTAATATTATATACATAATTATTACAGACAAGACAGAGAAGCGACATTCAGAGGATTGATACTATCCTGAACTGCCGCTTCTTTTCATATCTCATTATATTTACAACAATACTTTCATCTTTCACACGGTTTCTATTTTTAGAAAATTTCCTGAAAAGCTTTGATACAACTTTGCGAAGAGGTATTGTCCATTACGGCAAAAACGATGCTTTCAAATTTATTCCAAAAGAAATCCTCCAAAAGCTCTTTCCACCATGCTGCAATTTTATTCGGGTCATTGCGAAATACTCCACATCCGTAAGCGCCCAAAACTAGATGACTGCATTTCTGTTCTGCAAAAATAGCAAGTGACAGTTTCATACGGCGTTTCATTACCTGTTCTGCCTTTTCTATATTTTCACCTTTTAATAAAACCTGTCCCATATTTACTGCCGGAAGTGTTAATACAGAAGCTGTAACTGGTTTTTTCAACAGTCTGAATCGTCCGTCACGAAAAAAAGCCACCTTTGGAGAATAGATTGCATAATCTGTATACATCATGGTATTGCAGAGACGATTGCTTTTATAATATTCTTCATGCACTGTCAGAGTTTTATAAAGACAGCTTGAGACGGCAAGACTTTCCTCTTGTGCCATTGCTCCGTTTAAAAAGCCTCCGCCTGGATTTTTTGCGCTGGCAAAATTCAAAACAGCGATATCCTTCTTTCCTTCTTCTGACAATTTTAAAATGGCATCTACAGAAGAACAGTTACAGACATCCAAATTTTTTTTGCCCAAATCTTTCTTTGTATTATATTCTGATGATTTATAGGTATCTAAAAGCGCTGTGCCCTGTTCCGGAGTCAGAAGAAAGCTTTCTTTTACAGAGTGTTCCAAAAGCTCTCTGATTTCTATTTTTTCTCCCTCTGTTTCATAATATCCCTGTTCCATAATGTTCAGTGTTTGTTTGGCAGTTGCTTTTCTATCCATCTGAAATCTCTCCTTTATAAATTTGCTAATTTTCCCTTGCCAGTGCCAGCATTAATTTAATACGATTTTCCTGATTGACTCTGGTTGCACCGGCATCATAATCAATTGCGCATATATTTGCCTCTTTATACTGTTCGTTCAGACTGCGAATCATTCCCTTTCCAGCAATATGGTTTGGCAGGCATCCAAACGGCTGTACACAGACAATATTTTTATATCCCTTTTCAATCAGCTCTGCCATTTCTGCTGTAAGAAGCCATCCTTCTCCCATACAGACACCACGGCTGATAGTTTGTTCTCCAAGTTTTTTCAATGCCTGAAAAGAAATCGGCTTTTCAAAACGTGGATACTGCTTCAAGACAGACAACATGGTTTTTTCCAGCATTTCCACATATTTTACTGCAATCCTGCTGAACATCAGTCCTTTTTTGTCCCCATACAAGCGATAATTTTCCATACCAATATTCAGACTGTACAATGCAAATCCCAAAATTCCGGGAACCATAATTTCAGCTCCCTGTTCTACCAGATAATCCTGAAGATGATTGTTTCCAAAATCCGCATATTTTACATACAGTTCACCCACAATGCCCACCTTTGGTTTCTCTTTTTTTATCACTGGGATATGGTTAAAATCATCTGCAATCGCGCGAAAATTGCGCGCGATGGAAGCTCTGGTAATCCCTTTATTATGCGAAATTTGATTGTTTAAACGTTTTGTCCATCTTTTTGTCAGCTTTTTCGATGCACCTTTTTCTTTCTCATATGGACGTACCTGATTGCGTAAAAGCATAATAAAATCTCCATACAGCCATGTAATCAGCCCTTTTAAAAACATGGGCGCCGTTACTCGAAATCCGGTATTTTTTTCAATTCCGCCAAAATTAACCGATACAACCGGAACATAATCAAATCCTGCAGTTTTTAATGCTTTGCGAAGCAAATGCACATAGTTTGAAGCGCGGCATCCGCCTCCTGTCTGATAAAGCATAAGAGCAGTTTTTTTCGGGTCATAATCTTTGGATTCCAGTGCATAAATAAGCTGTCCGATTACAATAATTGCAGGATAACAGGCATCATTGTGCACATATTTTAATCCGGTATCAATAATTTTCTGCCCTGAATAATTAAGAAAATCTATATGATATCCTTCTTTTCGGAAAACCTCTCCCATCAGGCTGAAATGCATAGGAAGTGCATTTGGAATCAGTATGGTATGTGTCTGCTTCATTTCCGCTGTAAATTCCGGATAAATTTCATTTGTTGCCATATGCTACCTCTTTATTTTACTCTCTTTTTTGTTTTGGTGTAACCTCAAGATTTTTAGGAAACTATCTGAGGCTATTATTGATTTTCTATTCCGACAGCAGCAAAAAGACTTCGAATACGTATTTTTGCTGCTCCCATATTTGTAACCTCGTCAATTTTTAGCTGTGTATAAATTTTTCCAGCTTCTTCCAAAATAGCTCTGGTTTCATCGCTGGTAATGGCATCTACTCCACAGCCAAAGGAAATAAACTGAATCAGATTTATATTTTTGTTTTTTCCCATTTCTGCTACATATTTTGCCGCCGAATATAATCTGGCATGATAAGTCCACTGATTTAACACAGTAGTACGGAATTTTTCTGTAGAATTGCTTAATCCGTCTTCTGAAACAACGACTGCTCCAAGCTCACAGATAAAATTGTCAAGACCATGATTAATTTCAGGGTCCATATGATATGGCCTGCCGGCAATCACAATAACCGGCCGGTGCTGTTTTTCTGCCTCTTCAAGAAAATGCTTTGTTTGTACACGAACTTTTCTCATATAGCTTTCATATTCCTGATAAGCCAAATCTGCTGCTCTTTTTACCTGTTTTACAGTAAATTTGCAGGACATATAATGATTTAATATCTTTGTAAACTTTTTTGGAAATTCTCTGCGATTATGAATACCAACAAAATCATAAATAAATCTGGTATGCTTTACTGCTTTTACATTTGCCTTAATTACCTCTGGATAATATGCCACTACAGGACAATTATAATGGTTGTCTCCCTTTTCTTCATCAAAATTATAACTCATGCAAGGATAAAAAATAGCATCCGGTTTTTCTTTCAGCAATGCTTCTATATGTCCATGTACAAGCTTTGCTGGAAAACAGATTGTATCAGATGGAATCGTATGCTGTCCGGACAGAAAAAGTTTTCTTGTACTTGGAGGAGATACGATTACATGAAAGCCAAGCTCGTGAAATATGGTATGCCAGAATGGCAACAGCTCATACATATTCAGTACCATCGGAATTCCGATGGTCTTCTTTTCTTTGTTATAGTCATCTTTACAATAACAGCTGAGAAGTTTTCTTTTATATTCGTATAAATTATATTTTGGATATTTCGATTTTATTTTTAATGGTTTTTCACAGCGATTGCCCGCAATAAAAGTCCGATTATCACCAAAGGAATTGACAGTAAGCTGACAGTGATTATCACAGCTTTGACATTTTACAATCTTTACTTCATGTTTAAAATTTATCAGCTGTTCTCTGCTTATAAAAGAACTTTTTTTATTTATGCAGTCAGCGGTAATGGGATTCTGACTGGTTCCATGACCTGTACCGGCTGTATGTTGTATCGCATATAGTGCCGCGCCATATGCTCCCATAAGTCCTGAAATAGAAGGACGTACTACTTCTTTTTGTATTTCCTGTTCAAATGCCCGAAGAACTGCATTGTTTAAAAATGTTCCTCCCTGTACTACAATATGTTCACCGAGGTCTTTTGCAGAACCACAACGAATCACTTTATACAGTGCATTTTTGACAACGCTCATGGAAAGACCTGCAGAGATATTCTCTACCGATGCGCCATCTTTTTGAGCCTGTTTTACAGAACTGTTCATAAAAACAGTACATCTTGACCCAAGCTCTACTGGTTTTGAAGCATATAATCCAAGCTCTGCAAATTCTTTAATATCATAATGAAGAGCTTCTGCAAAGGTCTGTAAAAAAGAACCGCAGCCGGAAGAACAGGCTTCATTTAAAAAAATATTGTCAATCGCATGATTATGTATTTTAAAGCATTTAATATCCTGCCCGCCGATATCAATAATAAAATCTACTTCTGGCATAAATTTTGCAGCGGCTGTGTAATGGGCAATTGTCTCTACAATACCAGTATCTATACCAAAAGCATGTTTAATAATATCTTCACCATATCCGGTTACTGCCGTCCCTCCAAATACAATATCCGGCCATTTCTGATAAATTTCCATCAGATAATCACGGATAATGGGAACGGGATTTCCATGATTCATACGATACATTTGACTTAAAATATCACCATTTTTATTGCATATCACGGCTTTTACTGTAGTAGAACCCGCATCAATCCCAAGATACATGGGATTGTCCACCTTTGACAGATATTTTATATGAGAAGAATTTTTCTCATGTCGGGTGCAAAAATTCATATATTCTTCTTTGGAAGAGAATAGCGGCTTACAGCTTAGATATGTTTCCTGACTGGAATAATTCTGAATACAATCCGCCAGCCTAGAAAGATTCTGTGCTGTTCCACTGCCGGAAGCAGCAGCACCAATTGCTACATAATAGAGGGAATATTCCGGACAAATGCCCTGAAGCTTCAAAGTTTCGTTAAAGCTCTTCTGAAGCTCCGAAAAAAAAGTAAGAGGACCACCAAGATATAATATATTTCCCGTGATTTCTCTTCCCTGCGCCAATCCTCCGATTGTCTGATTTACTACAGCCTTTAAAATACTTGCAGCAATATTGGGAATCTCGGCTCCCTGATTTAAAAGCGGCTGTATATCTGATTTTGCAAACACACCACATCGAGATGCAATTGTATACAGCTTGTCATGGGTTTGAGCCAGTAAATTCAATTCATCAGGAGTAATATGAAGCAAAGTTGCCATCTGGTCAATAAATGCTCCTGTTCCACCCGCACAGCTTCCATTCATTCGTGCTTCAAAGCCGTTTGTCAAAAACAGAATTTTGGCATCCTCTCCTCCCAATTCAATCACAACATCTGTTCCGGGCATTAATTGATTTACAGCTTTTCTTGTAGAATAAACCTCCTGTACAAAAGGAATATTCAAATTTTCAGCAAGTCCCATTCCGGCGGAACCGGAAATTGTCACAAGCATATCTTCTGTTTTTGTTCTGGAGGAAATTTCTCGAAGCTGTTGTTCAAGCACTGTTGAAATTTGTGAAAAATGGCGCTGATATGAGGAATAAATCACTTTATTATTCTCTGATAATACAATACATTTAATGGTAGTAGAACCAATATCGAGTCCTAGTTTCTTCATTTTTATTCACACTTTCTAAAATCCTGATTTTTCTCGAGACGTTTTGCTGAATAGACACATCCACAATAATTTTGACGGTACAGTTTATATTCTTTTGACAGTTCTACCGAACGCTGATATCCATTTTTTTTCTTAAAATCTGAAACCAGATAGGAAATTCCATATTCTTTTTCAAGCTCCAGGCCAATTTCATTTAATTTTTCCGCATTTTTTAAAGGGCTGATGGATAATGTTGTGGTAAAATAGTCAAATCCCAGTTTTTTTGCTGTCTTTGCAGCATACTCCAGTCTCAGTCTGTAACATTTCAGGCATCTTTCGCCCCCTTCTTCTGCATCTTCCAGTCCTTTTACGATAGAATAAAAATCCTCTGGAGTATATTCTGTACGAATCAACTGGACAGGATTAAAAAAAGACATGGAATTGATAAAACGTTCCTGTTCCAAAATTCTGTATTCATATTCTGTTTTTGGAAAAATGTTGGGATTATAATACAATACTGTAATACGAAAATAATTTGATAGATATTCCAAAACATAGCTGCTGCATGGGGCGCAGCAGCTATGAATGAGTAAACTAGGAATAAACTTTTCCTGTATATGCCGGTGAATGATTTTTTCCAGTTCCTTTTGATAATTTTTCTTGTTCATAACAGTTTCCTTGTGTACTATCCGTTTCCTTATTTAAAAATTTGTTTTATTTTTCAAAGAGCTTTCTTTGGATATTTCAGAGAAGGGATTAAAAATATTTTTTACTTCCCCATAAATTACTTTTTCTTAAATCCAAATATTCCGAATAGGCTCGTTCTACAATCTGCTTTTCATTTGAAAATCTCAAAAGATGATAAGCTTCAATAAACTTATAATAGCCTGAATCCAAAAAATACTCTTCACGCTGTGGTTTGCTGTAATAGCTGTCTGCCATCATCAGATACCAGTGAACCTCCTTTTCTACAATATCCTCTGGAGTGGTAAAGGTGTACTGGCTTTTTCCAATATACTTGATGACTGATGCAATTACACCGCTTTCCTCCCGGACTTCCCGAAGAGCTGTTTCTTTATATTCTTCACCGGGCTCCACGGTCCCCTTTGGCAAAACCCATCCTTCATATTTATTTTTGATATTTTTATAAAGGACCAATATTTTACCTCGAAAAATCACCACACCGCCGCAGCTTATCGCTTTTATCATAGCGCATACCTCCTGTCGTGGTGTGTATTTCACCATTGACACTAGTATACCCTATTTATTTGAACTAATCAAGAACTTTCAGAATTTGATTTGCAATTGCGACAGATGGGGCCGGCGAAGTACCGGCAGATACATTTTCTGCCACTACAACAATCGTATAACTTTTTTGGTTCTCATCATCTTCTGCAAATCCGATAAACCATGAATGAATATTTCGGTCGCTGTCGATTTCCGCAGAACCGGTTTTTCCATAAACAGTAAGATGTTCAAAGCTGTTTAATTTCTTTGCGGTGCCATATTCTACAACAGAACGCATATAACTCTTCAGCTTTTCTGCCAGTTCTTCTTCAAACAAGGTCTTGTAGTTTTTTGGAGAAAAAGTTTTGATTGTATTTCCAGAAGCTCCCTCTATCCTTTCTACAAAATATGGCTCCATTGCTGTTCCATTATTTGCAATTGCACTTACCAGCATTGCCATATGAAGTGGAGAAATCAGGGTTTCTCCCTGACCGAAAAAGGTCAATGCCTTTACAAATTCAGAATCATTCTCTTTCAGAGGAAAAGAACTTCTGTTATAAGCAATTTTTACCGGAAGACTTCTATGAAAAAGCAGGTCTTCACAGGTTTCCTGTAAACTTTTTATAGAAAGCTGTTTTCCAATATTTATAAAAGAGCAGTTGCAGGACAGAGCAAAGGAATCCATCAAATTTACAGTTCCATGTGCCACTCCGTCATTACAGTGAATCTCTTCACCATCTACAGAAATGCTTCCAGTACAGACATAAGAATATTCTTCCTCTGATTTGCCCTCTTTTAAATACTCATATAAAGTAATCAGTTTAAAAATCGAGCCGGGGGTATACATTCCCTGTGCGGCCCTGTTTAAGAGAACAGAAGAGTTTCCTTCATTTAGCTTTTCCCAGTTTTCTTTTATGGTATTTGGGTTGTAACCCGGATTGGATGTCATGGCAAGAACTGCTCCAGTATAACTGTCCATAACCACAACTGCTCCATTGTAATTTTTGCCTCCATGCCCTTTCAATGCCTGATAAGAGGCTTTTTGAAGCTTGTGATTTAAGGTGGTTATCAAACTGTCTCCATCGTCTTTTTTATTCTTAAAATCATTTAAAATCTTTGTAAACAGATTGCTTCCAGAAGACAGCAGTTCAAAATTATATGCAGCCTCCAGCCCGTATAATCCCTGTCCCATACTTCCCACAATGTGGCAATACTGTTCGGAAAACGGATAACTTCTGTATTCCTCACCATTTTCATCATAAGCAGTTGTAGCCAGCAGTTCACCGTCAGAAGAATAAATGTTTCCTCGTATCACAGATTCTGACAGAAGATTCTGAAGCTTATTATAGGAATTGTTTATCATGTTTCTGCTTGAAAACCCTGCCAGATAGAAAAAATAAACAGCAAGAATCAGAAACAATCCCATAAATATATAGGTTACCAGCAAAATATCCTTATTTAATTTTTTTGAATTTGTTTTTTCCGGTGGAAATACCGGATTCTGTCTTATTTTCTTTATCATAAATATTAAACCCCTGTATAATGGCAAACATTAATAATGTGGATACCAGAGAGCTTCCGCCGTAGCTTATCAGAGGAAGCGTCACTCCTGTAGACGGAATTAATTTGACAGCGCCACCCACTGTCAAAAATACCTGTACTCCATAAATCACAGCCATGCCAAAGCACGTCAGCTTATAAAAATTATCATTACATTTAAAACATATCTTTATCATAATCACAAAGGTATGAAAACATAATAAAATCAGCGCCAGAGCAAAGAATCCCCCCATTTCTTCCGATATTGCTGAAAAAATAAAATCCTGTTCCGCGACCGGAATCAAATTTGGATTCCCGTCATACAGTCCCATTCCAAACAAAGAACCTGTTCCAATTGCAAAAATAGACTGGGCAATTTGATAACCGCTTCCGTCAATAATCGGCCACGGATTTATCCATGCTGCTACCCGCACCTGTACATGAGAAAACAGAAAATATGCAGCGGCGGAAGCCGCCGAGCCGGCGAGCAGTCCGGCCAGCAAAAGAAGCTTTCGTCCTGTGGCAGCATAAATCATAAACAAATAAGCAAGACAGAAAATCAATGCACTTCCAAGGTCTTTTGAAAGAACCAGAATCACTACATGTATGGCACATAAAGCAGAGGTAATCAGAAGCTTTTTCACAGAAATATTCTGATATAACATTCCGGCAATAAACATCGGATATGTAATTTTTATAAATTCAGAGGGCTGTACAGAGATAATTCCAAGGTCAATCGACAGTTTTGCTCCATAAGTAACATCTCCGGCAATAAAAACAACAAGAAGAAGCACAATTCCAAATGCAGCATAGGAATAATAATATTTCCGCAGAATACTTATTTTGGACATTAAATATGGAACAATTAATGTAAGAATCAGAGTGGCAGCACCCATAATAAACTGGCGCAAAGCCTTTGTATAAGAAATTCTTAAAAGTATTACAGAACTGATAGACATCATCAGCCATATATTTGTAAGCAGAAATTTATTTGATTTTGGATATATTTTACAGCAGACAAAAACGATAATCAACAGTATTACATATGTAACGGCACAAAGAATCAGTCCGTTGACAGATTTTGTTTTCAAAAATGCTGTCACGGAATACATGGAATATATAATGGTAATAATTGCGGATTCACAGTAAAACAGCCTGCGCTTCTGCTGTCTGCTGACATTGCTGACAGCACGAAACGCGAGCATCATATAGATACATATGAAAAGAATGGAGGCATATCTTGTGATTGCTGAAAAAATATTAATCATAAATTACAAAACCCCTTTTCCAAAATGCCCTCTGGTAAATCTTTCAATATCTTTATAGTTACCGGAATTACATTTCATATTACAGGTAACTATATTCAGAACATTTTCCATTTCCTTTTTATTCTCAAATGTAAAGTTCAGTCGGAGGGAAGCCGGTTTCAGCTTACGTACTGCAAAAAAATCTCCAAGCAGTGACAAAGGCTGCGGATAATAAATCACATTGTAGCAGAATCGGCAGATATTGACGACCCTTAACATGCTGCCTGTATGGTCTTTCAGATAATATGCGTCTTCTGCTGCTTTTTTATCACATTTGTTCATATTTTTTCTGATACAGTTTGCAGTCAGCATTACTGGCATATACCCGTAAATATCCAGTTCTCCATTTGCTATCTCCAGTTCTTCCAGCTCATGACTGTTTAATTCATTTGAATAATGAATAAGAGCAGGACTTAGAGTTTCCAGATAATTTCGGGTACGTTTATTATAACAGTAAATTCCGCTGTCAAATATAAAATCTTTATGAAAAAATGCTTCTTGAAACGAACGTATATAAAAGTATTCTTCTAAATTGCGCAATACAAAACCATGAATATGTTTATTTTTATAAAATAAAAGATTTTTTTCAAATTCCTTTTTGGCTTCCGTTCTGAAAATATGAGGCAGAGCACAGAAGATTCTTTTATTACTATTATAAGCAGCTTCTATCATTTTAGACATTTCTTCATAGGAAAACAGTGAAGTTTCGATATAAATCTGCTGTACAATATCAGAAGAAACAGCACATGAAAACTGTTCAGAAGTAGAAATCAACACGGATACCAAAGGTATGATAACAGTTTCCTCTGACAGTTTCTCTTGACAGTTTTTATGAATTTCCTGAAAAACAGTTTTCGGATTTGGAAGCTCTCTTTTATAAGTATCCAGAATTTTCTGTCTGAGTGCCTGTAGTGCTTCACGTTTCAGTCTGTTCAACTCTTTTACTGGAACAAAAAGAGTATCATTGCAGATAACATCAAGCTTTTGAAAGAAAAATTCAGTCTCTCCTGTTTTTGTCAGTCTTTTTGTTATCTCCTCTCTGGATAAAGGGCTGTTTTTTGCCTTTGAAACGGCATCCGTACTGGCAGTAACGTTGACAGTGCCACAACATACAGTCAGACTTGCCATACCTTCCTGAAATTCAGCCCTGCCTGTGACAGGATACTGTATATCTGATATATAGTTTTCTGTTACTTTCTGAATAAGCTGATTGTTTCGAATACGAAATACACAGAAAGAGTTTAGCATGGATTTTCTGAGAATAAAATTATTTTGAAATTTATTATATATATTAAAACAAGTTCCTTCTTTTAAATTCTCTTTCAAGGTATAGTTACAATAGCTGCTTTTTTGTATATTATCAGCGTTAAAGTCAAAAGATAATACATCTCCTTTATTTAGAGGAATTTTGTTTTTTATACAAAGGGTGTTTTTATTTATCGTTTCAATTTTTCCTATATTCACCCCACAATGATTCGGTTTTTCCAGAGACATCATGTCTTTTCCATTATGCTGTCTGCCATATCCCCTTGTAAATCCTCCTCTGTTATAGATTTCCTTTAAACATTCAATATCAGCTGTGTCTACTTTGTAATGGTCTTTTCCTCCGGCATAATATAAATCTGCATATTTGCGATACATGGCAGTCACACTGGCCACATATTCGGGCTTTTTCATTCTTCCTTCTATTTTGAAAGAAAAAACTCCTGCTTCTAATATATCAGGAATCAACTCCAATGTGCATAAATCTTTTGGACTTAATACATATTTTTGTGATTTCGGGTTCAGGCATAGTTCCTCTGGTACTTTTTTATCAGAAAGAGAATTTATATAATTTTTTCTTGTTATCACATCATATGCAAGCCTGCATGGCTGAGCACAACATCCTCGGTTCCCGCTTCTCTGACCAATCATACTGCTCAGCAGGCACTGACCGGAATAAGAATAGCAAAGAGCCCCATGTACAAAACACTCTATTTCAAGCCCTGTAGTCTTATAAATGTCTGATAGTTCTTGTAAAGACAGCTCCCTTGCAGGAACAATTCTTGTTACACCAAGAGACTTTAATTCTTCTGCCTGAAAAGCACCTGTCACATTCATCTGTGTGCTGGCATGAACAGGAAGTTGTGGAAAATTATGGCGAAGAAACAAAAGAACTCCCATATCCTGTACAATTGCGGCATCCAATCCTGCCTGATAAGCAGGAAGAAGATAGTCAAACAGTTCCTTTTCCAGCTCTTTTTCTTTCAGAAGCGTATTGACAGTAAGGTAAAACCGTTTTCCACGCAGATGAGAATAATGAATTGCTTCTATTAATTCGTCTTTTTCAAAATTTACCGTCTGCCTTGCTCCAAACCGTTCTCCTCCTGCATAAACGGCATCGGCTCCTGCCCGATAGGCAGCCTTCATACACTCAAAAGAGCCTGCAGGGGCAAGTATTTCACATTTCAAACTGTTGTTTAAATTATTCCTCATCCGTTTCGTCTGATTCCTCCTGTTCCGGCAGAACAATACTTTCCTTCTTGGAAGCTATGGCAGCATCCATAATATTTTTTGTACTCTCAAGCTCTGCTCCCAGCCGAATATTTTCCTTCTCCCGTTCAGAAAGCTTTTCTTTCAACATTGTGATTTCTTTTTCAAGAGTATCAATTTTCAATCTTGCACCTGCCAGCTCATGCTTTACATCATAAAGCTGTCTGTCTCTTGATTCTGAGGTGTTTTCTATTGAATCCGCCTGTTTTTTCACCTTGAAATAATCATCTGCAAGATTAATACAGAGAAGCGTGTTTTTCATTTCGGGATTAAGTCTGGTATAGCTTTCCTGTTCTGCAAAAGAATTGATTTTATTATTAATATAAGAGGCGATTTTTTGCAGATATTCTTCACTTTCATAACCGCTCAGTCGATAGACTTTTCCGTTAATTATTACTTCAACATCATTTTTAATAGACATACAACTCCTCCATGTTTTTTATTCTTCCGTCTGGTTATATGAAAATCCAAGATGCTGACAGGCAAGCCTTGTCACCATTCTTCCTCTTGGAGTACGGATAATAAAACCGTTTTTGATTAAATATGGTTCATAGACATCTTCCAGCGTTCCGGAGTCTTCCCCGACAGCAGCAGCCAGAGTATCCAGTCCAACCGGTCCATTGTCAAATTTTTTAATAATAGTTTCCAGAATCATGCGGTCGCCATTATCAAGACCATATTTATCAACATCCAGTAAATTCAGTGAAAATTCCGCTACTTTATATGTAATATTACCATCATATTTTACCTGTGCGAAATCCCGCACTCTTTTTAACAGCCTGTTAGCCAGTCGCGGAGTCCCTCTGGAACGTCTTGCAATTTCTTCTGCTCCTTTGGAATCAATTTTTACACCCAGAACCTCTGCTGAACGGCAGATAATCTGTGAGAGCTGTTCCACACTATAAAATTCCAGTCTGCTTATTACGCCAAATCGGTCTCTCAATGGAGCTGTCAAAAGTCCTGCTCTTGTAGTAGCGCCTACAAGAGTAAACCTTGGCAAATCCAGACGTATCGAACGTGCTGCTGCCCCTTTTCCAATTACAATATCAATCGCATAATCCTCCATGGCGGGATACAATACTTCCTCTACCTGTCTGTTCAGACGATGAATTTCATCAATAAAAAGAACATCTCCTTCTTTTAAATTATTTAGAATGGCTGCTATTTCACCAGGTTTTTCGATTGCAGGACCGCTTGTAATTTTGATACTTACACCCATCTCTTCTGCAATAATACATGCAAGTGTAGTTTTTCCAAGCCCCGGAGGACCATAGAATAACACATGGTCCAAGGATTCTTTTCTTGATTTTGCTGCTTCTATGTAAATTTTCAGATTGCTTTTTACCTTATCCTGTCCAATATATTCATTCAGTTTTGAGGGCCTTAAATTACTTTCCATCACAGATTCTTCGTTAGAAGAAAGCTCTGTATTTATAATTCTTTTTTCCATTTTTTCGCCTCTGCTCTTCTTATTTATTGATTTTTAAAACTATACCATACGAAGTTTGATGACTTTATACCATTTTTTTCAGTGCAAGTTTCAACAAATCTTCAACGGTGGTTTCTTCTGTGATTTCACATTTACGGACAGCCTTCATAGCTTCTGTCTGAGAATATCCAAGAGCCGCCAGCGCCAGCGCTGCTTCCTTTCTGATATCTGCCTGTCCTTCAGAACTATTGGATATTTCTGCGTTTTCCGATGCATCCAAAATATCTTCCAGTTTGAGTTTGTCCTTCAGTTCTAAAATCACCTTCTGCGCCGTCTTTGCACCGACACCGGGAGCTTTTGAAATAGCTTTACTGTCACCTGACATTACTGCATAACGAAGGTCATTTCCTGACATTACACTTAATATGGAAAGACCAGCCTTTGGACCTATGCCGCTGACAGTAATTAAAAGTTTAAACACTTTCAAATCGTCCTTTGTCAAAAATCCATAAAGCTGTATGGCATCTTCCCGAACATTTAGATATGTATAAAGTTTTACTTCGTTGCCTGAAGATAATTGAGCCTGTACCGTGGATGATGTAAAAATACGATATCCCAGCCCATTGTTTTCAAGAATTACGGCTTCTTCTGTTATATCGGCAACTTTTCCTTTTATAAAAGCAATCATAATCTTTCTCCATCAGTAATATGTCAATTGGCAGTCATAATGAACAAACAATAATAATTAACTCATAATAAGATATTATATATTTTACCACTAATCGAACATATCTTCAATATAAAAATTATAAACCTGTCAGAACTTCCATCTGATAAAAAAAGCGCTCAGATGTTAAGCTTTTTCTGAGCGCCTTCTATAATCCGGTTAAGTTTTCTGTTCTCTGAAAATTGATTTATTTTTGAGGGCCAGCAGCAACCAATGCCTTTCCAGCTGGATTGCCTTCATATTTACCAAAGTTCTTAATAAATCTGTCAGCCAGATCATTTGCTTTCGTTTCCCATTCAGATACATCTGCATAAGTATCACGAGGGTCAAGAATATTGGTATCTACACCAGTAAGCTCAGTAGGAATCTCAAAGTTAAAGATTGGAAGCTGTTTTGTTGGTGCATTGTTGATATCGCCATTTAAAATTGCATCGATAATGCCGCGGGTATCACGAATGGAGATACGTTTGCCGCTTCCATTCCATCCAGTATTGACAAGATATGCCTTGGCGCCACTCTTTTCCATTCTCTTTACAAGCTCTTCTGCATATTTTGTAGGATGAAGCTCTAGGAATGCCTGTCCAAAGCATGCTGAGAAGGTAGGAGTCGGCTCTGTAATGCCTCTCTCTGTACCTGCAAGCTTTGCAGTAAATCCAGACAGGAAATAATACTGTGTCTGCTCTGGTGTCAGAATGGATACCGGAGGGAGTACCCCAAATGCATCTGCTGACAGGAAGATTACATTCTTTGCTGCCGGTGCAGAAGAAACAGGACGTACAATATTCTCTATATGATTAATTGGATAAGATACACGGGTATTCTCTGTTACGCTCTTATCATTAAAGTCAATCTTTCCTTCTACATCCAGTGTAACGTTCTCAAGAAGAGCATCACGCTTGATTGCATTGTAAATATCAGGCTCAGAATCTTTATCCAGATTGATAACCTTTGCATAACATCCACCTTCAAAGTTAAATACACCGTTATCATCCCAGCCATGCTCGTCGTCACCAATCAGAAGACGTTTCGGGTCAGTAGACAACGTAGTTTTTCCTGTACCTGAAAGTCCAAAGAAGATAGCTGTATTTTCGCCATTCATATCTGTATTTGCAGAACAGTGCATAGCAGCAATGCCCTTTAATGGCAGATAATAGTTCATCATGGAGAAGATACCCTTCTTCATTTCACCGCCATACCATGTGTTGAGAATCACCTGCTCACGGCTTGTAATATTGAATACAACTGCTGTTTCAGAATTTAATCCCAGCTCTTTATAGTTTTCAACTTTTGCTTTGGAAGCGTTGTATACAACAAAATCAGGCTCAAAGTTTGCAAGTTCTTCTTCAGTAGGAAGAATAAACATATTTTCAATAAAATGAGCCTGCCATGCTACTTCAACAATAAACCGAACAGACATACGTGTGTCATGGTTTGCGCCGCAGAATGCATCTACTACAAAAAGTCTTTTGCCGGAAAGCTCTTTTAAGGCAATGTCTTTTACTGCATTCCATGTTTCCTGTGAAGCTGGATGATTGTCATTCTTGTACGCGTCAGAAGTCCACCATACAGTATCTTTGGAATTCTCATCTTCAACAATGAACTTGTCTTTTGGTGAACGGCCTGTATAAATTCCAGTCATTACATTAACTGCGCCGAGCTCGCTGACTTGGCCTTTCTCATAGCCTTCCAGATCTGGCTTTGTCTCTTCTTCAAATAACATTTCATAAGATGGGTTGTGTACGATTTCTGTAACACCTGTAATACCGTACTTAGTTAAATCAATTTCTGCCATATTACTAATCTCCTTTTTTCTTCTTTTTTCACTTCACGAGAAGTCACAGTCTATTATAACTGCTTTATTTATATAATGCAAGTAAAATTTTCCATATAGGCAAAAGGGACGATGTTGTACATCATCCCTTCCGATATAACATTCTCCCACAAACCGTTATCTTTCCATTTTGCCTTTTCTTCTATATTCCCACAAAACAATTTTCTCTAAATACCTTTTCAATACAATCTGTATTTCTTCCTTTGGATGAATCGGCTTTACCAGAATTGTATACATATCTGCTCTGTTTGCTCCATAAACATCCGTAAAAAGCTGGTCTCCTACAAACAGTGAATTGGTAATATCTGTTCCCATAAGTTCCATTGCTTTTCTATAATTTTTTACTGACGGTTTGTGAGCATCAAAAATGTACTCTGAACGTACCTCCTCTGCAAACGGCTTTACTCTTGGTTCCTTATTATTCGAAATCAAACAGGTATGAAACCCTATTTTTCTCAATCTGTCAAACAATTCTCTCGCACGTTTGTCTGCCGGCTTGCCATGTGGTACAAGAGTATTGTCAATATCAAACAAAACTCCTCGATACCCCTGTTTATAAAGTGCTTTAAAATCAATTTCATATGTGCTGTCTACACATTTCTTTGGATAAAAACTGCCAAACATAATATCTGTCCTCTTAATGATGTTCTTTTTCATCATTTTCTTTTATTCTGTATTTTATCAGATTATTCCAAAAGCTTCTTAAGCTCATCCATAAAGGTATTTACATCCTTAAATTCCCGATAAACGGAAGCGAATCTTACATATGCCACAGAATCATAATCCTTGAGCTTGTTCATTACGATTTCTCCGATTTCCTGACTGGAAACTTCTCTGTTTACCTCTACGTTAAAAATAACGTTTTCAATTTCATCTACCATTTTCTGTATCTGTTCATAGGATATAGAACGCTTATGACAGGCCCTTACAATAGCGGACTCTATTTTTTCACGCTCATAGGCTTCTCTGCTGTTGTCTTTTTTTCTTACAATTAATGGAAGTGTTTCTATTTTTTCATATGTAGTAAAACGTTTTCCGCAGATATCGCACTGTCGTCTGCGTCTTATGGAATTATTTTCTTCCGATGGTCTTGAATCAATGACTCTTGTATTTTCTTTATTACAATATGGACATTTCACTTCTGGTTCCTCCGCTGTTTCTTTTCTGCTATTGTAACGTATTTTTCAGCTTTGTCAAGTCTTTAACACAGCCTTTTCATCTACTTCCACCAATACAATATCAGGGCCTATCTGGCGGATGCAGCGGAAGGGAATAATAAATTCCTCTTCCTTTCCGAACAGTCCAAAACAGCGGCTTTGACCGGGAATAATCACAGCACATATCTGGCCGCATTTTTCGTCAAATTCCAAATCCTCAATACATCCGAGCCTTTTACAGGTACATTCATTAATTACTTCCTTGTAACGCAGTTCTGAGAGCCGAATCATTCTTCCTCCTTAATCTTCACAAGATTGGATTTTGTACTTTCTGAATTTAATACTTATCCATATAGTATATTCGAGAGTTTGTCTTAACATGCCAGATAATTTCTCATGCTGCGCAAAGCGCTTTTTTCAAGCCTGCTGACCTGCGCCTGACTGATGCCAAGCTCCTCCGCCACCTCTATCTGTGTGCGCCCTTTAAAAAAACGGAGCTGTACAATCTGTCTTTCCCTTTCTGGAAGACGCTTTATTGCTTCACCCAGAGAAATTTCTTCTATCCATGTTTCTTCTTTATTTTTTTTGTCGCTTATCTGGTCCATAACATATAAAGTATCTCCGCCTTCGTTGTATACGGGTTCATAGAGAGAAACAGGGCTTTGTATGGCATCCAATGCCACAACAATATCCTCTTTGTCAATGCCGATTTCCTCTGCGATTTCATTAATTGTAGGCTCTTTCTGATGTGCCTTCACGTAATTTTCCTTTGCATAGATTGCTTTGTATGCAATATCTCTGAGTGAACGGCTGACTCTTATCTGAGAAGAATCTCTCAAATGTCTTCGTATTTCTCCCAGAATCATTGGTACAGCATAGGTGGAAAATTTCACATTGAGACTTCTGTCAAAATTGTCCAATGCTTTGATTAATCCAATACAGCCTATTTGAAATAAATCATCTATATTTTCACTGGAATTGGAAAAGCGCTGAACAATGCTCAACACAAGTCTCAAATTTCCATTAATAAACTTTTCTCTGGCCCCTTCGTCTCCGTTCTCTATCTTTTCAAACAGTTCTTCCTTCTCCTTATTGGTTAGAACTGGTAATTTTGATGTGTTTACGCCACATATCTCAACTTTATAACCTGCCATTTTACGCCTCCGGAATATCTTTTTCTCACCTTATAAATCATTTACTTTTATTATAAAAATATACTGGAAAAATTTATAAACTTCTTGAACACAGACAGGCTGCAGGGAATACAATACATTGTAAAACAAATTTGGAGGATATCTAAATGAGTGACTTAACAGCAACAAATTGCGGAAACAGCTGTGGCTGTGAATGCAATGACAACAACAATTGTTTATTTCTTATTTTAATCTTATTGTTCTGCGGTGGCAGCGGTTTTGGTGGCTGCGGCGGATGCGGCGGTGGATGTGGCTGCGGAAATAGCTGCGGAAACGATAGCTGCTGGATTATTATCCTGCTTCTGCTCTTCTGTGGCGGCAGCGGATTCGGTTTCGGCGGTAATGGATGCGGCTGTGGTTGCGGTTGTGGCTGCAACAACAATGTAGGTATCGGCTGCTAAAAGACCGGATATAATGCAACCGGTCAATGACTGACTGTATTGACTGCATTGATTGTTCTGATACTTCCGGACAGAAGGTTTTCTTCTGTCCGGTACCTTTGTCTGTCATATAAAACTGTCATATCATTTACTTTTTTATCATAAGATAGAATATAAGCCTGAGAATCAATCGATTAGAGACTAAGAAACATTTTTAACAAGAAACCGATTAGGTAAGGAGAATTACTATGGACCATTTTTCAGAAAGCCAGAATGAACTACGTCGGATGGAAATGCTTAAAGCTGTCCTTCCATACATTCCTGTGTCTATGCAGAAATTTCTAAATATTTATATGGGATTTTCCGAGCTTTTTAATGCCATAAATATGATAAGAAATGGCCCGATTTTATATACGGATAACATAACTGACAAAAGCAAGCTTGGCAACACAGAGGAGCTGCTTGGCGTTCTTCGCGGCTTCTGTTCGCCAAAGGAAAATGAACTGATTGATATGTTTTTTAATATGTCAAAAGTAATGAATATGTATGACAGCTACAAAGACATTTTTTCAATGTTTCAGATGCCACAGGGCTCCGAGGAAGAGAAAAAACAGGAAAATTATGCGTTTCACACAACTGCTGACCGTTCAAATCAGGAAACGGAAAGTCAGAAAAACAATTCGCTGTTTTCTCAGATGAATCCTATGGCTATGATGAATATGATGAACCAGTTTAAAGGCAGCAAGGAAATTGATGATATTTTTAATAATTTTTTAAAACAATAGAAAGGCAGGAATAAAATGGAATATCAGAATTGGGCAGAAAACCCGAAATTTAAAAATATTGACCCTAAAAAATTAACACTCATTGAAATGCTCAGTGAACAGGCAGGCTCCAAAAAGCCGGAAGAAATTCTTCCTTTTTTTCTGGCAGTAAATGCCAAGGCAAATGAAATGGGTATTACATTTAATGACGACGAGACAGAAATTATTCTTGAATCTTTAAAATCAAAAATGAATCCTTCTGATATTAAAAAAATCGATATGATAAGAAATTTTACAAAAATGATGTCAGAAAAAAGTTGAGCAGAAAAACTGCTCAACTTTTTTAGTTACACTTCCACATCTGCGGAATAATCTACTCCTTCCAGTCCAAATCCAAACATCTGATAAAAATCTTCCCAGTAACCTTTGATATCAGAAAGCGTTGTAACATTTTCAGAATTGATTTTATCCCAGACAGTCTTTATTTCAGTCTGAATATCCTCACGCAGTTCATAATCATCCATACGAATCATACCCTGTTCATCAGTTATCACCTGTGTCCCGAAAAGTTTGTCGTGGAATAATCTTCCAATTTGTTCAATACAGCCTTCATGACAGCCTTTTTCCTTCATGACTTTATACAGAATTGCAAAATACAGCGGTACAACAGGAATTGCACTGCTTGCCTGAGTGACAAGTCCTTTATTGACAGAGATATATGCACTGGTATTTAAAGTTTTTCTTATTTTTTCTGCATATTCATGAAGATTTTTTTTGGCCATTCCAATCGTTCCATTAAAATAAATTGGATATGTAAGTTCTGGACCAATATAAGAATATGCAACTGTAACTGCATGTTCGGACAATACCTTTGCATTATTGAAGGATTCTATCCAGTCAAACCAGTCTTCGCCGCCCATTACTTTTACAGTAGCCTCTATTTCTTCTTCTGATGCAGCCGGAATTTCTGCCTCAGAAACAGTATTATCCTTTAGATTCAGAGATTTTTGTCTGTATGGCTCTTTTGTGGCTTTTAAAACAGAATGATAGACCGTTCCGTCTGGCATGGTTCTTCTTGGTGCAGCAAGGCTGTATATTACCAAGTCTACAGTTCCAAAATCTTTTTGGATTGTATGAATGACTTCTTCTTTTATTTCCTTTGAAAAAGCATCTCCATTGATTGAACGGGCATACAGACCTTCTGCTCTGGCAAATTCTTCAAATGCCTTTGTATTATAAAATCCAGGCGTAGCGGTACGTTTGCCGGAAGCTTCTTTTTCAAACATTACCCCAAGCGTATCTGCATGACCTCCAAATGCTGCGGCAATCCTTGAAGCCAGTCCGTAACCTGTAGAAGCTCCTATTACCAGCACCTTTTTTGGCGCATGATTTTCTCCCAATTTTTTGATGTATTCTATCTGCCTTCTGACATTCTCTCTGCAGCCCACAGGATGAGCTGTTGTACAGATAAATCCTTTTACCTTTGGTTCTATTACCATAAAAAATCCTCCGTATTCTTTATTTTTTACAGAAAATATAACCAATCACTGTATCTGTCATATTTCCCATAATATCTTTTAATCATCAAATATTTCCTGAAAGAATCCCGAATCTGATGCCGGTTCTCCTCCTGCAAGCAAATGACTGGTATCTCCGAAAACCTTTACCCTGAAACTTGCGTTTCCTTTTTCACGCTCTTCTGTACAGAGAAGAGTCACTGAGGTTGGAGCAGCAAAAAACTGTTGCCATAAAACCGGTGCAGAAATCCCAAGAATATGGGATATCATTACGAAAGAAACGCCTAAATGGCAGAAAAATACAATCGTATCTTTATTTGGCTGTATTGCCCTGTAATAATTTTCATATCTTTCATATCCGTGTAAAGCAAGGATACTGTCTATTCCGGAACACACTTCGCCATATGCGTTCTGCAATTCTTCACCGGTCTTCATAACCGGAGAATTTATCCACTGGTCTTTATCATATAATTCCGGCTGACTGGTCCAGTACTTTGGCATAAAATCCCATGCAATTCTGTTTTTTCCTGTGACAGGGTCTGTAATCGGGTAATAAAACTCTCTCAGCCAGTCATATATAATCGGAGTCCGGTTCATTTTTTGCATGGAATATTCTGCAGTATCTCTGGCCCGTCCAAGAGGAGAACAGTAAAATTGCTTTACATTCCATTTGCTTACTCTGTCGGATAAAAGCTCTGCTTCTCTTTTTCCTTTTTCTGTCAGTGTATCATTTTTATAATCAGGGTCTCCATGTCTGATAAAAATTACTTTCATAGTTTTCTCCTTATGTTTTCAGCTGCGGCTAGACAAGATTTACTACCGGTTCTGCCAAAGGCGCACATTCTCTGGCTTCCTGAACATATAATACAGGCCCGTTTCCGTCGTATTCTTCATTAAACTCCTCTACCACAGAAAATCTGATTTCCGCCCATTGCCGGTTTACCAGTTTTTTTGCATCTTTATACTTGCAGAAAACTCCCATAAAAACAAGGTCCTCCGCGCAGCAGTTCATAGCAGGTCTGCCCATAACAAACGCATTTGCAGCCATACCTGACTCCCTCATTACCATCGCTTTTATCTGAAACGTCTTACCTGAATATCTTGAGGTATTATCCCACATATCAATAAACCAGATACCAAAATGCTCCGGTTTTATCTCTACAAGAGGCGCCTTCAAATCAAATGGAAGGTCCTCGTCCTCAACCGGAAGGTCAATTTCTCCCTCACTGTCCTCAAATACTACCTCGATTCCCTGATTGATAGATTTTATGCTTCTTTTAAAACCGGTCAGTTTCTGATTTTCCAGCTCATCACAGCGATTCATAATCAGAAGCTCAGAATTTCGAATCATATCGGCAAATAATACTCTCATATTTGAAAAATAAGTCTCAAAAGTAGAACCATCCACTGTAATTAACTGCTGCTGCATTTCCCAGTTATCAGGAAGCTGAATATTCTTGCAGTCCCATGTTCCGTTGTACTCAATCACAATGCGCTTTGGCTTGTATTTCTCATCCAGTTCCTTTAAAGTGGTAAGATTGAAATCGGTAAAATCTTCAATTACTTCAATTACAATATGCTTCTCTTTTAGTTCCTCTTCATCATATTCCTCTTCGCCTTCTTCACAGACAAGTAACAGAGTAGTATCTTCCGAATAGAAATAATCCTGATTCAGCGTAAAGTTAATAAAACGGGTTTTGCCGGACTCCAGAAAACCATATATCATATATACCTGTTTTGTATCCTCCATCACGTTTTCTCCTTACCCTAAAAATATCTTTTCAAGTTCCTGCTCTGTATATCCGGCAGCAATCACTACTACCTTTCCAATATAATCCGGATTTCCCGTACGAATTTCAAACTGGCCTGGTACATAATCAAAATAAATCCACTGACTGTCCTCTGCATTTCTGACAATCCCTTTAGAACGAAGAATCGTTCCCTTTGATTCCTGCTCAAATTTATCAAAAACAGCTTTTAATCCTTCCTGTGTATATGCATTGCTGGTTTCTGTGCCCCAACTTGTAAAAATATCATCGGCATGATGGTGGTGATGTTCATGCCCCTCATGGTCATGTTCATGATGATGTTCTTCATGGTGATGTTCATGCTCCTCATGGCCATGTTCATGATGATGTTCTTCATGGTCATGGTGATGCCCATGTTCTTCATGGTGATGATGCTCCTCATGGTCATGGTGATGCTCATGTTCTTCATGGTGATGATGCTCTTCATGTTCTTTTTCTGCTCTTTTCAGCATTTCCTCCAGCCCTGCTGTATGATTGAATGCAGAAAGAAGACTGTCCTCATTTAACTGCTCTACAGGAGTAGTTACAACAGCCGCCTCTGCATTATGTTCTTTTACAATTGCAAGGGCCGCTTCTGTCTTTCCTTCTTTTGCAATATCTGTTCTGCTGAACACAATTGTAGAAGCATATTCTATCTGGTTGACATAAAATTCTCCAAAATTCTTCAGATACATCTTACATTTATTTACGTCAAGCACAGTAATTCTATATCCGATTTCAAGCCCTGCTTCTTCCTTTACTCCTTCGACTGCTCTCATTACATCTGACAGCTTGCCTACTCCAGAAGGCTCGATTATAATTCTCTCAGGCTGATAGGTCTCTACTACTTCTTTTAAAGATGCAGAAAAATCGCCAACCAGCGAACAGCAAATACAGCCGGAATTCATTTCCTTTATTTCAATACCCGCTTCCTTTAAAAATCCGCCGTCAATTCCGATTTCTCCAAATTCGTTTTCAATCAGAACCACATTCTGACCTTTATATACAGTTTTTAACAGTTTTTGAATCAGCGTTGTTTTTCCTGCGCCTAAAAATCCTGAAATAATATCAACTTTTACCATGATTTTTCCTTCTTTCTATAACTTGAATAAATTTACAGTCTCTGTTTTGCAGCTTTTATTTTAACATAAAGAAAGAATTTGTCAACTTTCCGGACGCCCTTTTTTCCGGAACTTATTTTACAAAAAGTGCACTATCGAAAAACAGTTATTCAAATCTTACTCTGACAGAATTTGCATGTGCAGTCAGATGTTCCGACTCTGCAAACTTCTCAATTTCTTTGTGAACTTCTGCAAGAGCCTCTTTTGAATAAGAGATAATACTTGATTTCTTAATAAAATCATCCACTGACAGCGGAGAAAAGAATTTTGCTGTTCCATTCGTCGGCAATACATGATTCGGTCCTGCAAAATAATCTCCCAAAGGCTCGGAACTGTACTCTCCAAGGAAGATAGCTCCGGCATTTCTCACTTTTGTCATAATATCGAACGGATTTTTTGTCATAATCTCCAAATGCTCGGAAGCTATCTGATTTACTGCCTCAACTGCCTGCTCCATGGTTTTTGCCACCAAAATATATCCGTAATTCTCCAGTGATTTTTCTATAATTTCCTTTCTGGAAAGAATCTCTGTAAATCGACGGATTTCCAAAGACACTTTTTCTGCAAGTTCTCTTGAAGTAGTGACAAGAATTGCGGAAGCCATTTCATCGTGCTCGGCCTGAGACAGCAAATCTGCTGCCACATATTTCGGATTTGCTGTCTCATCTGCCAGAACAAGAATTTCACTTGGTCCGGCGATAGAATCAATACTTACAAATCCAAAAACTGCCTTTTTTGCCAGTGCTACAAAAATATTTCCAGGTCCTACAATTTTATCCACTTTTGGAATTGTATCCGTACCAAACGCCAGCGCTGCAATCGCCTGAGCGCCGCCCACCTTGTAGATTCTGTCACAGCCTGCGACATATGCCGCTGCAAGTGTTCCCTGATTTACTTTTCCATCCTTTCTAGGTGGGGTTGTCATAATTATCTGCTCTACTCCTGCCACTTTTGCCGGAATAATATTCATAAGCACAGAAGAGGGATAAGCCGCTTTTCCACCTGGCACATAAACACCGACTTTTGAAAGCGCTGTTACTTTTTGTCCTAAAATACTTCCATCCGGTTTAGAATCAAACCAGCTGTATTGCTTCTGTTTCTCATGGTAAATACGGATATTTTCTGCGGACTTTTTTATTACCTGCATAATCCCGCTTTTCTCTGCCGCCTCACATGCCTGTGCGATTTCTTCCTCTGTAACAACAATATTCTCCTGTGTAATATCTGCTTTGTCAAACTTCAATGTATAATCATGAAGAGCTTTATCTCCATATGCACGCACAGTATTTACGATTTCATTTACTGTTGCGGTATAGGAATCATAATTATTCGGGCTTCTTTTTAACAGACTGTCCAACAAATCTTTTTTCGTCTCTTCCGTCAAATCAACTATTCTCATAAAACTTTTATCTCCTTTCTACAATACAGTTTTCAGCTCATGAATCAGCTTCATAATTCTCTCATTTTCCATTTTCATGCTGACCTGATTTACCACCATTCTTGCAGATAATGGACAGATTTCTTCAAGAACCTCAAGACCGTTTTCTTTCAAAGTACTTCCCGTCTCTACAATATCTACAATCACCTCGGATAATCCCACAATTGGAGCAAGCTCTACAGATCCGTTTAATTTGATAATCTCCACTGTCTGATGCTTTTTGTTATAAAAATAATCTTTGGCAATATTCGGATACTTACTGGCAACACGTATCATTTCATGATGTTGCAGAAGTTCTCTGGCAGATTCCGGACCACAGACACACATCCGGCATTTTCCCATATTTAAATCTACTGCTTCTAAAAGCTTGCGACCTTCCTCTAAAATGGTATCTTTTCCGACGACACCGATATCTGCTGCGCCATATTCCACATAGGTAGGCACATCTCCTGCCTTTGCAAGAAAAAACTTCAACTTGTGCTCTTCATTTACAAAAATAAGCTTTCTTGTACTCTTATCCTTCATTTCCTCACAGCTGATTCCCATTTTTTCAAACAACTCCATGGTATTTCTTGCAAGCCGTCCCTTTGCAAGCGCTAACGTCAAATACTTCATCATAATTTCTCCTTATGAATTTATTTATCAAATTCCTTCTATTTTCGCATCTTCTTCTGAAATGTAATACATTCTTGTAAAATCGCCTGTTTTTACATACTCTCTGTACTCCTCCAGTGAAAAATCCGTATTTCTGCGAACCAGCGTTACTGGTGTTCCTTCTTTCCGAAATTTTGATGCCATACAAATCGCCTGTTTTTGCAGATTATTTTCATACAAAAGAAAGACAGAACCACTGTCTGTTGGAATATGTATTTTCTGTCCTGACATTGCCATTAACATTCTGTCCAAATCAATTCCAAATCCAATAGACGGAATATCCTTTCCAAACTGTCTGACAAGATTGTCATAGCGTCCTCCAGTAAGAATTGCGTCTCCCACGCCATAGGTATAGCCTGCAAAAATAATTCCTGTATAATAATTCCGTTTTGCAATGGTTGACAAATCAAAAGAAACATATTTGTCATAGCCGTAATAAGATAAAAGTGTATAAACCTTTTCAAGCCTTGAAAGTGCATGGTCTACTTTTTCATTGGAAATAAGCGTTTTTGCCTGAGCAATCATTTCTCCGGAACCGATAAATTCCGGAAGCCTGAGAAATACTTCCCTGAGACTTTTATTGACAGAAAGATTTGATAAATATTCTTCCATGCCGAAAAAATTTTTATTTTCTACCAGTGCACGGATTTCCTCTTTATCTTCTTCCGAAATTCCTGCTTCATCCAAAAGGCCCTCAAAAAACAGGGCATGCCCAGCTTCAATCTGAAATTTGGTCAAACCACATTCAAGAAGTGCTTCAATTGTGACAGCAAGTACCTCACAGTCTGAATCTGCCGTATTTTCCCCCAAAAGTTCAGCGCCTGTCTGAGTGCGTTCTTTCAGTTTTCCCTGATGTTCTGCACTGTTAATAAATGTCTGCCCTGAATAGCACAGACGAATCGGCATATCATCTTCCATAAAATACTTGGAAACGCATCTTGCAATAGGAGGTGTCATATCCGGCCTTAAAACCAGTGTATTGCCTTCTCTGTCAAAAAATTTATACATCTGATTTGAGGCAACTGTTCCCTTTTCCTTGCTGAAAATATCAAAAAATTCAAAACTTGGCGTCTGAATATCACGATAGCCGTAGTTTTTCAAAACGCTGTGTATTTTCTCCTGAAGATATAATTTGCGCTCACACTCTCTGTTATAGATATCCCTTACTCCTTCCGGAGTATGGAGTAAAACCTTTTTCATACGTTTTGTTCCTTTCTGATTTAATATTTTATCATAGTAAACTAATAATGTGATAAACAAGTAACGTGTTACTATAACAATGTAACACTCTGATACTATACTATTATGCTATTTCATTGTCAAGCTGATTTTAAATTTTTGTTATTCCCTGTTCTCTTTGTTCCAAATCATGATTCAACATTTCCAAAAAATGCATTGGCACTCCCTGATAGCTGCGGATTTTGTAGCTTCTGTCTATCTCTTCTATTCGAAAACTTTTTCGCTCTCCGCCCTCGCTTCGCTCATAAAATTTTTTTATATCCCTGTAAGGCAGATAATATGCTTCGTCGAGATGAGTATAATACAAAAGAATAAAGGAAATTCCTTCCTGCTTTTCAAATTTTTCCATAAACTCTATCTGATGTGTATGAATATTCTGCATGGAAAAAGTGGAGCTGGTACATTCCTTTGCATCAAAACATACAGGAATTCCCTGCACCACTCCTATATAATCTACAGTACTCTTTTTATCAAAATAAGCAAGCGTAATTTGTCTTGTTTCATGATTGATATTAATGGGTTTAATTGGAGTCGGTATTTTCTGAATCAGAGCAATCCCGCTTTCCTCATATTTATCAATTGTGAAATTAATAATGTCTTCCAGAGAAGAACCTCTTAATCCTCTTGAATTCCATGTTGCCATAACAGTCCTCCACACAGTTCTTCATAAATTTTGGGCGGTTTTGCCACAAAGGTTTTCCCGCAGAGATAAGAAAGTCCTGTTTCTGAATTTTGTTCCTGTGAAATACATAATTGCCATGAATGAAGAAGCTGGGTTTTTACGCCATATTTTGCACGATATGCTTTATTTACAGCAGCTTTTCCATATTTCATGTCCCCGATTACAGGATGTCCAATGGACGCCAGATGTGCTCGAATCTGATGTGTTTTTCCCGTTACCAGTTTTACTTTTAACACGGTACATGCCTCTAAAACAGCCAGCGGTTCATAGCTTGTTTCGATATAGCTATAATCCTCTTGCGGCTGCTGACAGACAAAAACCTGATTGGTAGTGGAATCCTTTTTCAAAAAACCTGAAATATCCGCTTTTTTCTCCAGTTTTCCAGATACGATACATAAATAATATTTATCAAAAGTACGTTTTTGAAAACCCAGCGCCAATGCCCTTGCGCCATGTAAGGATACGCCCACTGTAATCAGTCCGGTCGTATTTCTGTCCAGACGATTACAGACAGAGGGCTTAAAGGTATGCAGCTCCTGTAAGGATATTTTCTCTGAGGACAGCAGATAGGAAAGTGCATATTCGTTTAAAGAAATATCCGAGTTTTTTGCCTTTTGTGACAACATTCCCGCAGGCTTATTTAAAAACAGCACATGTTCATCCTCATAAATAATATCCTGCCCCTTGGGAAAATATCCTGTCTTTGGAAGAGCTGTTTTATTTCTCTGTTCAGAAGACGACACATTCAAGTTCTGCTTTTCACTGCAGAATTTCTCAAATGTGTCGTCACTGAAGAATATTTTTATTTCATCTCCCAAATTTAGTTTTTCCGAGCCATCGGCTTTTTTTCCATTCAGCGTAATATTTTTTTTTCGCAGCATTTTATAGATAAACCCTGAATTTGCCTTGTCCAGATATTTGAAAAGAAATTTATCAAGACGCCGGCCCGTCTGGTTTTTTTGTATCATCAATGACCTCATAGCGAACCTCTTTTCCTTTTTTCTTATTTTAACATTCTTTTCAAAGAGGTTCAAGGAGATTTTACTTTACATAAACCAGAAAATCTCTTGATATAACGTCGGGCGTTACAGAAGTACGGACAAAAAATGCATAGGAATAAAGCAGATCCAATAATTCTTCCCTGTTTTCTACTGTCTGCAATTCACCGTCATAAATCAGTATGGAAATATTGTCCGGTATGGCAGTTGCATCCGGAAGAATGGCAACAAGCTCTGCATGAATCATCATATATTGAGAATCCTGAAATTCAGTTGTAATTTCCGGTATATATTGTGCTGCTTTATAAAAATCATACCAGTTGATTCTTGAAATGGATTCTTCCGAAGAGACATTCTGTACAATTCCCGTCTCTTCCTGCAATGCACTATCAGCTTCCTTATAGCTGGTTTCTGTATAACCCGTTTCTTTATTGACAGTTTCTCTGTTGATGGTTTCCTCATCGTCAGTCTCCCTGTCGTCGTTCTTTGTAGTACTGTTTTCCATATCAATGATGATTTTATTCTGGGAAATACTAACTGTAATATCAGTAAAATTCTCCATATCGGTAAGTGCAACTCTTCCGTTTAATACGGTATTATCCTTTGGCAGCAGCCGGATTTCTATTGATTGAACAGCAAGCTCTTTAGAAACGCCCTTTTCGCCAAAAGAAGCTGTAATCAAATCCAGCACAGAGTTAATGGTATTTTCTTTGCTGCCTATTGAAATGGTATAACTTTTTTCTGAGTCGTTTAAAATGTCTTCTTTTTCTGTATTTCCCTTATGTTCACTGATTGCGGTTCCCTCAATACCCTCATGACCCTTGTCAATAGTTATATTTCTAAGGACAGCTACTGCTGCACTCAATATTAAAAGTGCGATGCAGGCAGCCACGGGAATTACCCGCTTCCAACTGCCCAAGTAGGATGTATGATATTCTTCAGCCGCTTCGTATAACAGGTCATCATCAATCTGGTTTATCATGCGTCTCAGTTCTTCTTTGTTTATTTTCATGATAATCCTCCTATTTAGCCTGTTCTTTTATGGAACAACTATGTAGTGCACCTGCGTTACATGATTTATATCTCATATCCTTCCTCCTCCAATGCTGCTTTTAAGCGTTTGCGTGTTCGAAAAAGTATGGATTCCACTTTTGTTTTACTCAGACCGTATCGTTTACAGATTTCCTTTATGGAATCATGATACCAGTATCTGCGGATAAAAATCATGCGGTTTTCCTGTTTTTGTGAATGAAGAAATCGATTGATAAAATCAGAAAGGTCAGTGTCATTGTATCTGATATCAGAGGACGAAAAATCTGTAACACAATCCTCCAGTTCAGACAACGACAATAATACTTCAGGGTTTCTCTTATGTGCAGATAAATATTCATATCTCTTTAATGCAAGATTTCGTGCGATTTTGCTGAGATACGCAGACAGCACATCAGGATGCGACGGGGGAATACTGTTCCATGCGCCAAGATATGTGTCATTTACACATTCATCTACATCAGAAGAATCTTTTAAAATATTTTTTATTACATAAGTGCAAAGCCTGCCGTATTTCAATTCTGTTTCTCTGATAGCCCTTTCAGAGCGCTCAAAATACAATTTTATGATATCTTCATCCTTCATGGTCTTTCTCCATTCGTATCAATGCAACCATCGATTGATTGCTCAAATAAAACTGCTGGAAATAACCGTTTATGGCTCTTCACCTTATAAGTACGGTTTTTTTCTTATTGCTTGCAAAAAAATAAAAACTTTCCAAAATTTCAGATTGTATAAATCAAAATAGTTTCTTCTATATGTTCCATTCTGTTCTTTGTCTGTACCCCTGTTGTATCAGTATGATTGCTGTTATTATTTATATTGTCCGTATTATGGTTCTTCCATTTTTGCAGCTGTATTCCTTTTTTCATCTGCTCAAAATCGGTATACATTTTTACAGAAACAGGAGGACAGTCTTTCAGAATCTTTTTTATGTACCTTTCTGCTGCCGGTACCTCTGCCTTTTTACTGTCAGAAAACATCAGAACATGTTCTTTTATTATGACGATTGTCCCTGCAATCAGGGCTTTTTCCTCCGAAGCCAGAAGAATATCATATAAAATCCGGCAGTCTGTGTTTTCTTCTGTCAAAAAGCAAAGCTCATTTTTTTGTTCTATGGAAAGAGAACGACAGCCTGCAATTACAAGAAAACTGACAAATATCTTTGCTGCTGGAAGCACTGACAATGCAGCAATTACAGTAAAAACAGATTTGTTGGTATGATAAATAAAAATCCCTGTGGCATATATGACAGCCACTATTAAAAAACTTATTATCGTGGCTGTCAATGTCAATTTTTTCTTTCTGTCAAAATATCCAAAAGACCCTTTTTCCGGTAATCTCATAGAGTGCCTCATTTCAGAAAACGGAAAATAAACTTCCGTGGAACTATTTTTGTAACAACGTGAAGTCCCTTCATAGGAACACTGTAGACAGAAACCTCTTTTTTCATAATTGAGTCATGAATTGCCTTTTTGACAACAGGCTTTGGCTCTACCATAAACAAATCCTTATAGGAGCCGGCGCGGATTCCTCCCTTGTTTTCTGCTGTTCCAAAGAAATTTGTATTGGCAGGTCCCGGACAGACAGCCAGTGCATAAATTTTTCTTGAATTTAATTCACAATTTAACGCTCTGGTAAATGACATTACATATGCCTTGGTTGCGGCATAAACAGCGAAGCTTGGCTGAGGCATAAAAGCAGCTACAGAAGCAAAATTGATAATGCGGCTGTTGGAAGACATATAGGGAAGCGCAATACGACACATATAAGTCAATGCCCTGCAGTTTAAGTCTATCATATCTGTCAGCATCTGTACATGCTGGTCTTCCACATGTCCGGTAACACCAAATCCGGCAGAATTGACCAGAATTTTTATAAGAGGCTTTTCTTCTTTGATAAAGCCTGCTATTTTCTTTAATGAATACATTTTTGTTAAATCATAGGGAATCAATCTTGTCCTGTGAGAAATTTTATTGGAAAGGTCAATCAGCTTGCTTGCATCTCTTCCTATTATCCAAAATTCATCCACATTTTTAAACTGCTGGTCTGCCAACTCTGTAAATATTTTTCCAAAGCCGGAGGTTGCTCCTGTGATAATTGCAATTCTTTTTCTTTTTGCCATTGCTATTTCCTCCTATTTTTTTTATGAACATTTCGAATGGTCTTCTTTTTTGCGGTCTTCTTTTTCGATGTATTTGTTATTCTCTCTCCTGTTATATTTTTCGCAGTATTCTTTCTGCTTGAAAACTCTCTGTTTCCATGATCGGTTTTCCTTGGTCTTATCAGACATTTTTTCTCAAAGCCGATTAAATCTGTTCTTTCTGCGAGATGAAGCGCTTCAGATACAAGGGCATAATTTTTTGGATTTCTATACTGAATCAGTGCACGCTGCATTGCTTTTTCATGAGGATGAACTGGTACATAAACTTTTTTCATGGTACGCGGGTCATAACCGGTATAATACATACAGGTGGATATTGTCGACGGTGTCGGATAAAAATCCTGTACCTGTTCCGGCATATATCCCAAATCTCTTAAATATTCGGCCAGAGCTATCGCTGCTTTTAGGTCGGACCCAGGATGGGAAGACATAAGATATGGCACCACAAACTGCTTTAATCCAAAGTCTTCATTTAATTTCTTGAACTTTTTTAAAAAGCGCTCATATACAGCATGGCATGGCTTTCCCATGTTTGACAGTACATTGTCGGAAATATGCTCCGGTGCCACTTTCAACTGTCCGCTGACATGATATTTTACCATTTCTCTGAAAAAAGTATCATTTTCATCATAGACCAGATAATCAAACCGGATGCCGGAACGGATAAATACTTTTTTTATTCCCGGAAGTTCCCGAAGCTTTCTTAAAAGATTCAGATAATCTGTATGGTCTACCACAAGATTTTGGCAAGGCTTTGGAAACAGACATTGCCGGTTTTGACATACACCATGAGTAAGCTGTTTTTGGCAGGAGGGTTGTCTGAAATTTGCTGTTGGTCCGCCCACATCATGAATATAACCCTTAAAATCCGGCTGATAAGTCATAAGCTTGGCTTCTTCTACAATAGATTCATGACTTCTTGTCTGAATAATTCTTCCCTGATGAAAGGTCAAGGCGCAAAAGCTGCAGCCTCCAAAACAACCGCGACTGCTTACCAGAGAAAATTTTACCTCCGAGATAGCTGGAACGCCTCCAAGAGCCTCATAGGAAGGATGATAAGTTCTCATATATGGAAGTGAATATACTCTGTCCATTTCTGATTGGGAAAGAGGCGCCTGCGGAATATTCTGAACCACATAAACGCCATTTGGATATTCTTCTACCAGAGGCTTTGCACAAAAATGGTCCGTATTTACGTATTGTTTATAAAAGCTTTGTGCAAAGACCTTTTTATCTGATGTTATCTCCTCATAGGAAGGCAGTCTGACAAAATCATATACGGAGGAAAGAGTTTTTGTCCGGTAAACGCTTCCATCAATAAATGTAATATCCTTAATATCAATTCCACTGTTCAGCGCATCGGCAACTTCAACAACAGAGCGTTCTCCCATGCCGTACAAAAGAAGGTCGGCACCGGAATCCAGCAGAATAGAGCGTTTTACCCTGTTTGACCAGTAATCATAATGTGCAAGTCTTCGAAGGCTTGCTTCGATTCCTCCTATAATCACAGGCGTTTTCTTATAGGTACGGCGAATCAGGTTACAATATACCACAGTGGCATAATCCGGCCGTTTTCCCGCAATTCCTCCGGGGGTAAAAGCATCCATGTTTCGGGGTTTTTTTGATACGGAATAGTGATTTACCATGGAATCCATATTTCCACTCATAACAAGAAATCCCAGTCTTGGCTCTCCAAGTACCGAGATACTGTCTGGGTCCTTCCAGTCCGGCTGAGAGATAATCCCTACGGTATATCCGTTTGCCTCCAGTACACGGCTGATTATGGCATGTCCAAAGGAAGGATGGTCCACATAGGCATCTCCAATTACATAGACAAAATCAAGCTGTTTGATTCCCTGTTCTTCCATATCCTGTTTTGATACTGGTAAAAATCCCCTGTTTACAGTTCCCTTGTGCATATCTCCTCCATCTCTGTATCCTTTATATATTCTTCCAACAATTTCAGTTCTTTTTCATTTAATTTGCGATATTCTCCACAGTTTAAAGTCTTATCCAGCTTTAAAGGCCCAAATTCCATCCGCTTTAAAAAAACCACCTTTCGTTCCACCGCCAGAAACATTCGTTTTACCTGATGAAAACGACCCTCATGTATTGTAAGAAGCGCCTTTTTGCAAACAGGAGCATCCAGAATTTCAAGCTCTGCCGGTGCAGTGATTACATTTTTTTCAATGAAAACGCCTTCTCTGAGCTTTTGACACATTTCCTGCGTCAGTGAAGCATCCAGCTCCACATAATACTTCTTGTCCACATGTTTTTTTGGAGAAAGCAGGCAATGTGCCAGCTTTCCGTTATTTGTAATCAGCAACAGGCCTACAGTATCTCTGTCCAAGCGTCCTACTGGAAAAAGGTCTTTTCTTACACTTGAAATCAGATTTAATACGGTTGGTTCTTTTGAATCAGAAACAGCCGTAATGATGCCTGCCGGCTTATTTAACATATAATATTCATATTCTATATATAAAACAGGTGCGTTATCAAACAATACCCGATCATTTTCTGTATTAATTTTCACGGAAGAATCTTTTGTCACAATGTTATTGACTTGTATTCTTCCCGCTTTTATGATTTTTTTAACCTCTGTTCGCGTACCCACAGACATATCTGCAAGATATTTATCCAGTCTGACAGTCATAATTATAAATCTCCATTCATGTCCTGCGCCTTGTAGCCCTCTGCAATAATATCCAGTTCCCGCAGGAATTTATCCAGCATACTGATATCAGAAAGCTGATATACTTTATAAAATTCATCCTGTATTTTTAAAATTTCACGTTTATTTGCAACCTTGTAAAGATTATGAATCAGATTTAAAATTTCTCCTACAATAATATCCTTTTTTCTGAGGGAATTCTGTGAATCCATAATTTCATCTCGAATCTGACTCATCTCATGGTCGAGCTGTATAATGGCATCGGAGGAAGCCGAAAGCCTTTCTCTGATATGCTCCGGCATATGCTGTTTGTATTTATATTGCAGGGAATGTTCAATAACGGCCCAGAAATTCATTGCCAGAGTCCGTATTTGAATCTCTACCTTGATTCTTTTGGGTCCCTCCTTTGTCTGTACTGCATATTTTGTAATAACATGATAACTTCTGTATCCACTGGATTTCTGATTTGTTATGTAATCCTTATACTGGATAATCTCGATATCTGTGCGTTTTTCAATAATGTCAACCACTCTGTAGATATCCTCTACAAACTGACATATGACCCGAATACCTGCAATGTCCTCTATTTTATTTGTCAATTCATCCAGGGAAATATCCTTGCGCTGACATTTTTCCAGTATACTGGAAATTTTTTTTACTCTTCCTGATACCATTTCAATCGGTGAATATTCCCCTGCATTTTTATATTCCCTCTGAATATTGTTGAATTTTAAAACGAGTTCATCTACAGCCATTTCATATGGATAGAGAATTTCTCTCCATAATTTCATATTCATAAATAATATCCTCTCTTCATATTATCCTCTTTTCATATATCCTTTCTTTATATATTTTTTTAATTTTCTAATGGCTTTTTTTCAAATTATGAAACGGTATTTACTGTATTTCACAACATTATAATAAAGCATGTGGATGCATACGCAGGTCATGAAACTGCGCGTGACTTCGTTTAATGACATTATAGCATACTCCATACTGCTTAGTCAAAAAACCTGAGCATTTTATTTCTTAAATTTTTAAGAAGCGGGTATGGGTCCAGTGCGATTTCATTTCCTTTCTCATCATTTAGATAAATTCCGAAATGCAGATGAACATCAAACTGACCGGTGGTTCCCTCTGCTCCATATCCTGAATCTCCGGCATAACCAAGTATCTGACCTGCCGACACACGGCTTCCCTCCGCAATCATTGTGTCATATCGATATAAATGAGCATAATAATAGTAAACGCCCTGTTCTGATAAAATTCCGACTCTGTATCCGCCCAGCTCCAGCCACCCGATATTTGTCACAGTTCCATTACACACAGAAATCACCGGACAGGTCCCGCGGATGTTGTCCGGCGTCATAATATCGGTTCCTTCATGCTTCCTGTCTCCCCCATAGGTTCTTGCCAGACCAAAGGACTGTTCAAAATAAAAATCCTTTACTTCCTGTACTGCCGCAAGCGGAAAATATTTTACATCATCAAAAATAGAATCCTGAAGATATCCTCCAAGAATATAATCTTCACTCAGATATTCGATGTTTTTTGACAAATCATGGAGTCCATGTTCGCGTTGCCTATCTGAATCAGAAGAAGTATTCTTCTGATGAAAATACAGATTCAGTAACAGCAAAAAAAAAGCTGCCACTATCATAAAAAAGAGAAGCTGATTTTTTCTTTTTGACATTCGCACATAAATAAAGCCATCATAACATTATTTAAGTATATGCTGTAATGACATTATTTATGACTGAATCTCTCTTCATAGACCATATTTAATTTTTCTTCCAGCGCAAGCAATCCCTCGTCTGTAAAATCAAAGAAAAAATATTCCTTCTGTTCTTCTGGAGTAGCGGCAAGGCAGTAAGGCTCCGGCCAGATACATAAAGAAAGCTGCCTTGTCTCGTCCTCAACTGTTTTTGAAGAAATAAAATATCTCATCCCCCGAAAGCTGCCGGAATAGCTGCCTTTTATATAATGCCTCAACTTATCGGCAGAAATAATATCAATCTGTTTACTCATGATTCACCCAGAATATTTCGATAAAATCACCCTCTTTGACCGGCTCGAAAAACCCGCAGGACACACCATTTACTTTTGTAATCAGCTCGTCTCCTGCAGCTGTTTTGGTATCAAAAGGATAATAGTCGAAAATATCTACAAAAACATATTCCGGCTTATTTTCAAGAATGACGGACACCTGATTTACTGTTACTGTGATTTTAACAGGAAGTTTTGATATTTTTTCTGTTGTTTCCTTATTTTCTTTAAAAAGAAACGGATTTTCCGGTGCAAGGTCCTCTTCAACATAGGTGTCTTCTTCGACGTCTTCTGTTTCCCAGTTATTTTCTGTTTCTTCTGGTTCTTCCATTTCTTCTATTTCTTCTTCTATTTTATCAAGAATATCGATTCGGAAATTTTCATAAACCGGTTCCTCCATTTTCGCTGTATGACCGTTTACCAGAATCGTTTTTAAAGCGGCATCTATATCCATAAATTCAAGCATCTGTGAAACCGTATAATATTGAGGAATGTCAATCACATCATTTTCCTGTATTTCATAAGAGCCTGTAACAGGAACATTGTTTACCAGTGCCAGTTTTGGACATTTGATTTCTTTTCCATTGACAAAAAATTTTAAAGTAGTTCTGTATTCCCGAAGGCCTTCTATTTTGCAATGAGCAGGTGCTCCGCAGGTAGATTCACGGATAGAAATCTTGTCATTGGCGGAAATTTTTGTATGAAAATCCGCTTCCTGTCCATTTATGGTAATAACAGCCGGTTCACCAGCCTCGCCCCGAAGCATTTTTGTTGTATTGTTCAGAGTAAATACCAGCTCTTTTCCGCGTTTGGCAAACAAATCTTCATTTGGAAAGCCTGTCTGCATAGCGGCATCTACCACGGTAAGCTGTCCATTGTCATACAGCTTGATTCTCATATCGTTGATATTTACAAAAACAAAATTGTTTTTCTGATTATAATAATTGATACAAATTCCGATTGGCGTAACAAGCAGAGGGTCTTTTTCCACGCCGTCCATTAAAAAGTTTATGCCTCCCATAACCTCTTTTCCGCGCAGCGCTACTCTCTGTTCCGAAATGGAAAGAAAAGAAGCCAGATTATCTGTAAAGCCTGGCACTTTGCCGCCTCCGCCCACTACAAATACAGCGCTTACCGGTTTGCCGCCGTTCAGCTCTATAATTTTATCCGCAATTTCCTTTGTCATGGTTTCCACAGTATCCTTATACAGAGCCCTTGCACTCTCGGCTGTAATAATCTGTGGAAGTCCCATAATATCATAATAGGTAATCTCTTTTTCCTCTAAAGATGCCTGCTTGATTTTTTCCGCCATACTAAATTCTACCAGACATTTATGAACAATTGTCTCTGTAATTTCATCTCCTGCATGTGGAATCATGCCATAAGCAACAATACTTCCGTCTTTTGTAATACAGATATCACTTGTTCCCGCCCCCACATCGACCAGACAGATATTTAACAACCGGTATTGTTCCGGTATCGCCACATTCATTGCCGCAATCGGCTCAAGGGTAAGACTTGCCACTTCAAGGTTCGCCGCATGTACAGAAGCGTACAGACCGTCTACCACATCATTTGGAAGGAACGTAGCCAGCACATCGGCGGCAATCTTTTTTGCCTTGTGTCCCTCCAGATTGTTAATAATATAATCATTCATATAATATTTTACTACTGTATAGCCTACACAGTAAAAAGATAAAATATCATTTTCTGAACGTATAATCTCATATGCCTTTTCAATTCCAAGAGAATCCAGTGAATAAATATCTTCACTGGTAACGGCAGTTTCTCCGTTATGTTCCATCTCCACATGTACTGTAACCGTTTTTAAAAGACGTCCTGCGGCTGCGATACAGACCTGAGTGAGTTTTACGTCCTCAAGCTGCTTTTCCAGCTCATGTTTTACAAAACCAATGGTCTCTCCCACCTTTTGAATATCATGAATCTGCCCGTCCAGCATGGCGCGGGTATCATGCTCTTTTACATAATGAGCCACAACATTAAATTTGTCACGTTCCATATATCCAACGGACCCTACAACGCTTCTTGTACCTATGTCAAGGCCAAATATAAGATTGTCTGCATTTCTTTTTTTCTCATCCATATGTAAACCTCTCAAAAAGTTTTTTTATTTGCTGATAGGTAGTTTCAAAATCATGGCTGTTGTCTATTTTTTTATCACAGTTTTTTAGAAATTCCTCTTCGCCAAGCTGATTTTCCATGATTTTTCTGATTTTTTCTTCTGTATATCCCCGACTTTCTTTCAGACGCCGGATTCGTTCCTGTTCATCTGTATAAATATACCAGACTTCATCACAAAATTCAGGATAATTTTCTTCAATCAAAAGTGCCGCTTCTAATATAATTATGGCATGACTTTTTAAATGAATGACCTGTTCTATTTCGTTTTTTATATAGTTTTTTACTGCCGGATGTACAATCTGATTGAGCTTTTTCAGCTTTTCTCTGTCCTGAAATACTATTCCAGCCAGCCTTTTTCTGTCTATCTCAAGGTCTGTGTCAAGAATTTCATTTCCAAAGGTGGAAACAATCTGCTGATATGCTGTTGTTCCCTTTTGCATTACAAGATGTCCCACCTTGTCCGCTTCTATGGTATAACAGTGAAAGTTCTGTTTTAAGATATGAAGTACAGTGGATTTTCCACAGCCTACACCGCCTGTAATTCCGATTACCATTCTTTAATGCGCCTCCAGCCAGTTTGTTCCGGTTTCCAGACCTACTTCAAGCTTTACGGAAAGTTTTGCCGCACATGTCATTTCCTTTAATACAATCTCTTTTACTTTTTCCACTTCTTCCTCTGCTGTCTCAATTAAAATTTCATCATGCACCTGCAAAATAAGCTTTGATTTCAGGTTTTCTTCTTTCAGTTTCTTATATACCTGAATCATGGCAATTTTCATAATATCGGCAGCAGTCCCCTGAACCGCCGAATTCATGGCGGCACGCTCTCCAAAAGAGCGCTGCATAAAATTAGAGGATTTCAGCTCCGGAATCGGCCTGCGCCTTCCAAAAAGCGTAGTGACATATCCATCTTTCTTGGCATGTTCTACTGTGGCATCAAGAAATTCCTTTACCTTTGGATAGGTGTCAAAATATTGTCTGATATATTCTCCTGCTTCTTTCTTTCCAATACTTAAATCCTGACTCAACCCAAAAGAACTGATGCCATAAACAATACCAAAATTTACCGCCTTTGCATTTCTTCTCATCAGGGGCGTCACTTCGTCTAATGGTGTCTGGAATACTTTAGAAGCGGTGATTTTATGAATATCCTGTTCACTGTTATATGCTTCAATCAGATTTTCATCATCTGACATATGTGCAAGGATTCGAAGCTCAATCTGGGAATAATCCGCATCGACAAAGGTACAGCCCTGCTTTGGAATAAATACTTCGCGAATTTTCTGACCAATTTCCATACGAATTGGAATATTTTGAAGATTCGGGTCAGTACTGCTGATTCTTCCCGTGGCGGTAATGGTCTGATTAAACGTTCCATGGATTCTCCCGTCATAATTTACAAAGTTTCGAAGACCATCCGCATAGGTGGATTTTAATTTTGTAAGCTGACGATATTCAAGAATCTTATTTACAACAGGTGTATCGACAGCAAGCTTTTCCAGAACTTCCGCACTTGTGGAATAGCCTGTTTTTGTCTTTTTCCCTCCGGCCAGCTTCATTTTTTCAAAAAGAATTACACCCAGTTGTTTTGGAGAATTAATATTAAATTCTTCTCCTGTTTCTTCATAAATTTCTTTTTCAATTTTATCAATACTTACAGAAAGCTTTTCTCCATACTGCTTTAAGGCCTGCTCGTCAATCAATACTCCTTCTTTTTCCATACTGTCCAGAACAAAAATCAGAGGATATTCAATCTGTGTATATAATTTATGCATGCCGCACTGTTCCAGTTCTTTTTCAAGAACCGGACAGGCTTTGGAAGCTGTAAGAGCCATAGTTGCAAGAATCTTGTCAAATTTCTTTTTCTCATCAAAAAACATCTGTGCCAGAGAGCTTTTTCCAAGCAGTTCGCTTCTACTTTCTGTCTGTACTCCGAGACATTTATTTAAAACATAGTCATAATCGTAGCTGTCATTCAATGGGTTGAGTAAATAAGCGCAGACCATACAGTCATAGAGAATTGTGTCGGAATTTAGCTCTAATGGAATGTGTTTTAATATACTTTTTAAGTCAAAAAGACTTATTTTCTTTCCAACGGAAAAAAGGTCAGGCAGCAGATTTTTCAGGTCTGCTTCTGTGATATTGTCATTGTCTGAACAGTCCGTATTATCAACATTTGAAGTATTCTGACTGCCCGCAGCATTTAAAAAGGCGGTCTGAAAAGTAAGCGGTAAACCGGTCTGACTGAAAGCGTCAGAAGCACTGCTCTCCACTATCCATACTTTATCTTCAAAAGAAAGACATACCACAGATACCATAAAATCGCTGGAAAAGCAGTCGCTATACCCAATCACAACATCCTTTGAAAGGTGACACATTTCATTTTTCAAGTGATTAAACTGACCTTTGTCCTTTATATATACAAGCTTTTCCATTGGGTCAAAATGAATGGCAGCCTCTGAAACTTCGCTGGAAAATCTGCCTGCAAATGATTTAAAGCCAAATTTTTTAATAATTTGATAAGAGTTTTCATTATAAATATTTTCAAGTTTACATTCGGATAAGTTTAGAGAAATTGGAGAGTTTATATTAATGGTTGCCAGTACCTTGCTTAAATATGCATTTTCCTTGTCATTTATCAATGCATTTCGAACGCGGTCGGGCTTTATGGAATCAATATGGTCGTAAATATTTTCAATTGTCTGATACTCTTTAATCAGTTTGGCGGCAGTTTTTTCACCAACACTTTTTACTCCGGGAATATTGTCTGCCGTATCGCCCATTAACCCCTTCATATCAATAAATTCAACAGGATTTACTCCATATTTTTCCACAACGTCGGCAGCGTAATAGTTTTCGATTTCTGTGCCTCCCTGCTTGGTTTTTGGGATTCTGACAAGGATTTTATCCGTGGCAAGCTGAAGCAAATCCCTGTCGCCGGATACAATCACAACGGAATATCCCTCTGCTTCTGCCTGCTTGGCTGAGGTCCCTAAAATGTCATCCGCTTCATAACCTTCAAGAGTAACAATTTTTATATTCATAGCTGTAAGCAGCTCCTGAATCATTGGAACCTGTTCATGGAGCTCATCAGGCATCGGCTTTCTGGTTCCTTTGTAGGCGGCATACATTTTATGCCGAAATGTAGGAGCTTTAATATCGAAAGCAACCATAAGGGAATCGGGCTTTTCTTCTTCCAATATTTTAAACATAATATTCAAAAAGCCATAAACTGCATTTGTATGAAGACCAGAGGCATTTGACAAATCGGGTACTCCAAAAAATGCTCTGGTCAGTATGCTGTGACCGTCAATTAAAACTATTTTTTTCTCAGACATTATTTCTCAAACCTTTCTTAATTTCTTTTATTTAGAAAAATTTCTTCACATTTTCTGTAAATACTGCGACAACATATTTAATAAATTACAGACAGGATAATGGAAAATCTTGAAAAAACATTCTATGCTTCCAGAAGATTATCATATCCATGAAAACAAAATTACAAGGAAATATATAACAGTCAGCAATGTAACAGATTCTGTAAAAGAAAAAAATAAAATTTGAAACAATCTTTTTTTATAATATTTCTCTTTTTTTATTACTTCATTCTGAATATGCTTATCCAGTTCTTTGGAAAGATTAAACATAGGTCTGTCTTCTTCGCCTAAAACATAGGCAAGAAGAAAATTAATTTCCAGCTCTTCATGACAGTCCTTGCAATGCCTGTAATGCTCTATAAAATCATCAAGTTTTGCATATTCTATTTTTTTGTCTATAAAAGCTTGGATATGCTTATCAAATTCCTGACAATCCATATGTTCACCCGGATTCCTTTTCGATTTTCTGCAATTTTCTATCAAACGTTCCTATGAAATGAAAAAACCCAGTATATACTGGGTTTGTGTTTAAAATGCCGGTGGCGGGACTTGAACCCGCACTATGTTGCCATAAACAGATTTTGAGTCTGCCGCGTCTGCCATTCCGCCACACCGGCCCATATCAAAGACTTAAACAGTATATCATAAAATACCAATGTTGGCAAGCTGTTTTTATGATTTTTTATAAATTTCTTTTTGATATTTCACTCAGACGCAGAATATTCTATATCCAGTCCAGATAGCCATACCATTCTGCTTTTGGATAAAGTTTTCCTGTTTTTATAAAATACAGAATAATTTCTGCCGCTTCATAAAGATTATCGCACGAAAGCGCTTTCGGAACCGGCATGCCTTCCTCAATATATGCTGGAGATTCCCTGTAATTATCCGGATAGGACAGATTATGATAATAGAAAAAAACGGATTGCGGCTCAAATTCATCTTCAGAATCAAATTCATCCTCTTCGTATTCCTCTTCTGTAATTAGTTCTTCTATAATAATTGATGTCCACCCTTCTTTGCAGCAGGCTGTAAGCGTATATTCAAATTTATCTTTTATTTTTTTAGCGGCAAACAGTTTTACAAGTTTTCCCTGCTGAACCGACAAAGAAAGCCAGTCTAAAAACCAGTCCAGCACCTCTTTTTCTTTATCAGCAGTATAAATAGTGCGACATATCGGACTGTCATGCAAATACGCTTCTCCCTCTTCTTCTGAAGATTGTATATATGTATAATTCAGATATTCCGCAAAAATATCCTCTGTATCTTTCCAGCTCTCGTCTGTTTCCAGCTTTGCGCCTATAACAGTCATCGGTATTAGAAGTTTTTTTGCATCGTCTTCTATGTGGCAGTTCAAATCTGAAAGTACTTCTGCGTTTGCAAGCGTATCTATATGTTCCAGTGTTAAATTTTTTAAATTTGTAAGTTTTTTAAGGGGTATACAATCCGAAAAATTAGTTCCTGTCAATACCAGTTTTTCCAGCCGGACACATTTTTCGAGAAAGGAAAAATCAGGCAGTTCAATATTTCGTATAAACAGCCTTTTTAGATTTTTCATTTCTCCAATTATCTCCCACGCACCCTCGCATATTTCAATAATAACTGGAACATTTTCATAATAAAAATCATAAGAAGCGATATACCCGTCGCAGTCTAATTGTTTGATTTTTGTCATATCATAAAGATTATCCGGATAGCGATGCAAAGATTTATAAATATAGGTTAATAAATGCGGGTCTATTTTTATCTTTTTTTCATTCATTTTTTTATTCCCTTATTGTATATTCTGTTGGTTTTACTGTTATGATTATTTTTCCAAAGAAGCTTCTTTTCTGTAATAAAGAGTAAATAATATTTTTCCAAAATAATTTCTTATCAATAATAAATATTCTTTTTTAGATACTTTATTTCCATAACCAAAAGCTGAATAAATAACATTTTTTTCAGAAATCTGATAATTTAAATCATAAAACCCGTGTTTTTCATAAAAATTTTTCCGGTTTACTCTTTCTTCATAGTTATCTGCATTTTTATCCACAGGCTCGATACACAAAATAATCCGTTTTTCTTGATACTTATCTGTGATTTTTTTCAAAATTTTACTGCCATAACCTCCGCCCCGTTCTTTTTCACTGACAGCGAGATAAAAAACATATATAATATCCTGATATTTGATAAGATAAACAAATCCCACCCATGTTTCCTTCTCATATACGCTGTAAAATCTTGCGTTTTTTCCTTTTGATTTCGCCATAAGAAACCAGAAAGGGACTCTTTCCTCTGCTGGAAATGCTGTGTGATATAATTTTTTTATATTTTTATAATTTTTGCATGTTTTGGTTACATTTTTAAATCGTATAGACATAGCTATCCTTTCTTTTAACGAGCAAAATAAATAAGATTTCATTCAAAATAAACTATTTTTGATTATTTGTCCTGTTTTTTCTTTTTGCCATAAACAGCAGCTCCAGCAGAAAATCCGCCGGCCATGAACAATAATGCAATCCATAGCGTAAGATTGCTGCCACTGCTAGTTTGCGGGCTATTTATTAATTCATCTGGTTTAAAATCCGGGTCCGTTAAACCGCAGACCGTACACTTGCCGTCTTTATAACTATGGCTCAGTTTAGGAATAACCATACTTTTCTCAATTATTTCACCACAAATTGTACAAAATTTATCGCCTGTATAGCCTTCATTTATACAAGTTTCTTTTCGGCTGTTTCGAATCTCGATATTGTGTGGAATTGGAGGAATTATGATATCTTTTGTATCTGTATAAATTTTATTTTCAAACTCTACTGTTATTGTATAAGAGGCTATGCCATTTTTTGTACAAGTTGCATTTGTCGTAATTACAGAAGTAATTTTACCGTCAACAGTTATGGTATGTGTGCCATCATTCTTACAGGTAAAAGTAACCTTACATGTTTCACCATCAGCAGACCAATTAAATACAGGCTCTCCATAACTATGGCCAGCAGCAGGAAGAATGATATCTGTGTCTGTGAGTTCTTTTGCAGCGTCTTCATCTGCAAAATATCTGCCACAATCTTCACAGTGCCAGTATTCTTTGCTTCCATTTTTTTCGCATGCAGTTTCTTCTGCTTTATGATAGACAAGATTATGATGATTAGGGTCAACTGCTGTTTTCACATTATCAAGAATATTGCCGCCGTTTTCACTGTCATAATTTTTACCACATTCAAAACAGCTCCAATATTCAATATTACCCTCTTTGGTACAAGTGGCTTCGTTTGCTTTATGATATATCATGGTATGGTTATGATTTGAGCCGACTGCCGTCCTTGTATCTGTTTCGTCGCAAAAATCACATACCGCCGTTTCTGTTCCGTCTGCGAAATAACTGGCATCATTATTATAATTATATTTTGTAAAAGAGTGATGTTGCACTTCATCTGTGGCAGTACAGTTTTCACGTTTGCAGACATGCCAATGACCGGTTTTATCATATGCGTTAAAAGCCCCTGTAAAATCATGGCCCAGTGCCAAAATAGTGATATCTGTGTCTGTGAGTTCTTTTGCAGCGTCTTCATCTGCAAAATATCTGCCGCAATCTTTACAGTTCCAATATTCTTTGTTTCCATTTTTTTCGCATGCAGCCTCTTCAGCTTTATGATAAACAAGGTTATGATGATTAGGGTCAACTGCTGTTTTCACATTATCAAGAATACTGCCGTCATTTTCACTGTCATAATTTTTACCACATTCAGAACAGCTCCAATATTCAATATTGCCCTCTCTTGTACATGTGGCTTCGTTTGCTTCATGATATGTCATGGTATGGTTATGCTTTGAACCGGCTGCTGCCCTTGTATTTGTTTCGTCACAGAAATCACATACTGCCGTTTCTGTCCCGTCTTTCATACATGTTGCATCCTTGTTTGATTTATAGTCTGTAAAAGTATGGCCATTATTGACTGTTATTGTACAGACGCTTTCATTTCCTGCATTATCAGATGCCTTTATCGTATGTTTCAGCCCGTCTGCAATTAATGTATAGTTTGCTGCGTGCACATTGTCTACGGTTTTATCATCTATTGTGATATTGCCAATATTATCGTCAGATACCATAAAAGTTACTTCATGGCAATAGGTCTTCCCATTTTCTATGCCAATGATTGCTGGAGGTATTTTATCTATCACCATGCCGTTTGAACTGATATAGGTAATACCGCCGGCCTTGTTTGTAATTTTGGCGTAAATAATCGATTTTCCTTCATCTTCAATACAAAAAGCCTTGTATGCTGTCCACTCTTCCACGTTTTCAATATCTGCTTCGGAAATGGCTGTATCTGAAATACAATACTCTATCTTCTCAATACCTGTTTCATTATCCTCTGCTGTAATTTCCACATCGTATTTGTCGTTGTAGAATATGCCGAATGTAATTGTATTGACAAAGGATTTAAAACTATTTTCGCTTACCTTGATTTCCCCTGTCGGTGCTGTACTGTCAATCAGCTTTGAATTTTCTTTTGTTCTTGTATCTGTCTGCTGGCATCCGGCAGCGTCACAAACTGCTGTTTCTGTTCCGTCAGCAAAATAGCTGGCGTCGTTATTATATTCATATTTTATAAAAGAATGGCTTTGCACTTCATCTGTGGCAATACAGTTTTCACGTTTGCAGACATGCCAGTGGCCGGTTTCATCATATGCATTAAAATTCCCTATAAAATCATGACCCCACGCTGAAATAACGGTTGACTTTATTGAAATAAGTGTTATTCCTTGGTCATCACTATACACCCTTTTACATTCATTACAAATCCAGTATTCCTTATTGCCGTCTTGCGTACATGTAGCTGGTTGAGAGGGAACATTTGTCAATACATGATTATGGGATTTTATATTAATGCTGCTTGCGCTGCCAACAATGCGGCCATTATCATCTATCTTCAAATCTGCTGTTTCATGCGCAATCGTAACCGCACATCCATAATATTCTTCTCCTTCATTTCCATATGCTCTGCTTTTTGCCACTCTTACCTTATAGCCGACAGGCAGATAAATTTCTGACACAACAAGCATTTTTTCAGCATCTTCATCAGCTACATCTTCTATATTGCATCCATATCCACAATTGCCAACCTGTACTGCAATGCCAAATTCTCTACAGTCAGCAGTAAATTGACCGTCCCCTTCAATAGAAAAAGCATTTTCAAATACCATTTTACTATCAATATTCATTCCATTAAGCGCAATTCCTTTGTTTCCCGAAACGGTCAGCTTACCTGTACTGCCTACTTTTACCATTCCAGCATTTATGCCGGCATCAGCCTCATTAACAGTCTGCACTGTCAATGTTCCATTTACTGTCACAATACTATTTACGTTGCCAGATGCCCCTATGCCGATGCCGTTTTTAGCAGTAAGCTCTACGCCGTTTTCCACAGTAAATGAGGAATTATCGGCACCGCTTAGATTAATTCGTTCTTCAATAGCCAGCTTTCCTTTTCCAGAAAATATTATTTTTGTCGGGGCATCTGCACTGTCTTTATTTTTAGATTGCAAATTTGCAATATAATTATCCTCTCCCTGCACATTCACTGTAACTTCGCAATTCTGGGGTAAAATTACTGTGCCAAATTTTTTCATGCCGTTAATAGTAAGTGTTTTGCTTGTTTCCTCCCAATGATAGCCATCTGTTTCTAAAACTCCTTCCCCCGTTTGGCCGGACTCATGAAAATCAAGGTTTATCTCACCATTCAAGGTTGCTGTTGTTTTTGTTTGTGTGATATTATTTTCTAATGCAACTGCCGTATCTGGCGGTAAACTAATAATAAGCATAAATATCAACATTATTGCCATTGCTCTGTTTCGCTCTTTTTGTTTCATAAAATCTCCTTTAATGTCTCCATATCTTCACTTTTTTATGTTCGTTTAAATGATTTTTTACTCCTCATTCTGGAGAGGAAGAAGCTGTTCCATTTTATTTGGTCTGCTTTAAAACAAATTTCTGTACTGGATATTGATTATCAGAATAACAAAGTTCTCCTTCTTCAAATCCAAGAGATTTATAAAATTCCCTTGGTCCTTTTCCTTTTTCGTCTTCTTCGCGAAAGGTTTCCACTACAATCTCTTTCTTTGTATCCAGATTTTGCAGCATTTCCCGTATCATCTGGCTTCCGATTTTCCGTCTTCTATATTCCGGATGTACTGCTATCTGGCATAACATATTCTGTGTTTTGGAATATAAAAGAATCCCTGTTACCATATTTCCGTCTACTGCGCAAATAGCTCTTTTTTGCTCAATAAACTTAAGAACGGTTTTTCTGTATTCTTCCATATCTTTTTCAGTTTCAAGTCCCGGAAAAGAATCTCTTAGGATTTCCATAAGACTCATCCATGAAGAAAGGTTTTTCATTTCTGCCTCTTTTATTCTCAATGTATGACGGTTGATATTATTATGATTTTTTATCTCAAACAACCCTTCTAAAAACCAGCGAGGAATCATCAGACCTTCTTCTTCCATTTTCAGAACTTCTTCTTTTCCTGCCCATTTTACTCTTTGTACTTCGGTTTCCTGAAGTTTTAATTTTGAAAGGTCAACCTCCTGTTCAATCAAGTAATAATCGTCAAATCCATCTGGAAAATTAATGGTAAACTGAGGTCTGACATTTGACAAGTCCAGTTTCAGACCTATTTCTTCAAACACTTCTCTTTCAGCCGCGCTCTGGCTGGTATCTCCGCTTGTCGCAGAGCCTCCCACAGTCAAATCCCACATATTTGGCCAGCCTTCCTTAAACGGCTGTCTCTGTTGAATCAAAAGCTCATTTTTGCTGTTAAAAATACAAACATGGACTACCATATGATAATCCTCTTCTTTCATAGGTTCCCCTCTTTTGTGAGTTTTGCCGGTAGGGATTCTGTTTTTATCATACAAGTCCCAGAGTTCAGTTTGATTTTCATTCTGTTGCTTCATTTTTATTTCTCCTTTAATAATTAATATCATTTTATTCAGCGGACTTTCTGTGAAACAATTGTCCACCAGTAAAAATATCTTATCAAAATATAAAAATTTTACTAGACTTGTTTTGAAAAATGTTGTATACTTTAAAATAGAGTGTACCTAAAAATAGAAACTATTTTTTAGGTACATTCTTATATATATAATTTTGCAGGATTTTCTATAAACAGTTCTAAAGAGCAGCTCAGGCAGTTTCATAAGCTATCCAGCCAATTTCTTTTTTTCGGCAATGCAGACATTCAATATCTATCGTAATACTATTAAAAGCATCCACATAATCTTCTTCTGAAAATTTATCTCCTTCATATGCAATTACTTCTTCCAGAAATTGTTCTTTATCTTCTGCCTCAATACTGATATTTATTTTGAAAACAGAATCTTTACAGTCTGGACAGACAAATTTTTTTAATTCTGAATCTGGAACTGAAACTGCCTCATGGCAGACATACCCGTTATATCCATGTTTTGAATCATCAAATATTGTCCATTCCTGTCCGCAGTCTTTGCAAACCGCCTGAATAACAAAACTCCAGCCGTCTTTGTATTTGCGGACATGAGGAATATTTTTATCATCAAAATCTGCAAACAGCTTTATATAAAATGCAGTACAGCCGCAGTCACAGCAAATATGTCCTTCTAAATTATATTCGTCGCAATGCTTTAAATTCGGTTTAAATATTTTGAGCAGATGTCTTGGAATTGGCAGTTTATTTTTCATACAAAAACCTTTCTGGCAGGGAAACCTTAAAATCTTTTGCAAGGTCACGGAAATTTTGCGGTGAGATTGTCTGTAATTTATCTGGTCGCATTGACAGCATTTTTACCAGAATTTCCGCTGACTTTTCCACCGTATGCATAAGGCCAAAAGTTAAATCAAAATCCTCCCCTGACGCAAACATTCCATGATGAGCCCATACAGCCACATCATAGCTTTTCATTAATTCACTGGTAGCTGCTGCGATTTCTCTGCCTCCCGGCACCATCCACGGCACTACCCCTATTCCGTCTGGAAAAACAACCGGACATTCTGTTGCCATTTCCCAAAGCTCTCTTGTAAAAACTTCATCCTTTAAAGGCAATACAAAGGTCAAAGCAATAATATTTGTCGTATGGGCATGATAAATCACACGATGCTTTCCTGACGTTATCAGCATTTTGACTTCATGGTTCATTAAATGGGAAGGAAGTTCGGAGGTTGGTTTTCCTCCATTTATCAGCCCCCAGACAATACGGTAATTTTCGCCCTTATCATCCAGTTCAATAATGCAGATAGAGTCTTCCGGTTTTATCATCACATTTCGAAAATATTTGCCGCTTCCTGTTACAAGAAAATATTCCCCCGCAAGCTTTGGAACCGAAGTACCAATTGCCTGCCACTGTTTTGGCGTAAAATTTTCCTTTATGGAATCAATCTCCTCTTTTTTTATACGATAAGAAAGATTTCCGCCATTTCTTTCATGCCATCCCTGTTCCCATCCGTCATTTGCCATACGGATAAATCCCTGTACAAATTCTGTATCTAAAATTTTCATTTCGCAAATTCCTCCTGTTTCTAAAATAAAGAAATGTTTTATGTACTATCATCGTCATCATCCCAAGAATCTTCGTCACAAGAATCCCCATCCCAAGAATCATCATAATCTCTAAGAGAAAGCAAATAAACTTGATTTTCTATTTTTACGAAATACCACATACTCTCATTCACTAAATTTTTCATTCCATGAGGATTGATTTCTGCTATTTCCAATAGCGTTTTATTTTGCCTGCCGTTTTGAAAGATGGTTTCATATGTTTTATATTTTTCATATGCAGGCAGAAGATATTTTTGTAAATCTGATTTATGTATTTTATTAGTTTCTGAAAAGTCTTCCATCATTTTTTGATAAGAAGTTTCTCTTTTTCGGGCGAGTTCCTGCAAAAAAGTTTCTGCATCAATCCATATATAGCTGTTTTTAAATATATTTGAATCAGCCATATTTAAAAAATGTGTTGCATCCAATCCTATGTCTGCCTCCGTTTTTATAAAAAAATCTATGGAATTTTTTTTATTTTCTTCCATTCTTAACATAAGGTCCATTTCTATACAATGATTCATATGGTCACTGAGAAGAGCCCAGTATAAACAATATTCATTATAGGGCTCATTTTCTGGAATACATAAACAACTTATGGTTATATTTAAAGTATAGTATAACTCCGGACTGTATAACTCAATTCTTTCAGACTGAAACGAATGTTTTTTGTTCCATTTTTTTAAATGCTCTGCTAAAGCTTTCCATTGAACGGTTTTGTCTTTTTGATGAAAGCCAAATGTATCATAAAAAAATTTATAAAATGCAGCCGAATTTCCTTCTTTGAAAAATTTATCTACACTAACTTTCCAATCCATTTTGCGCCACCTTTCTATATTTATCTTTTTGAAAAAATAATTTTCATGGAATCATATTGTTTAAATTCTCTTTGCAAGCACTTCTTTTTCATACTGCTTTACTTCCTCAAACCATTTACTTTCCGGCGCATTACACTGTTCGCAGTACTCATTCCATATATCGCCAAATGGCAGCAGTTTTATAGCCTCCTGACACACCATAAGCTCTGTCCAGTTTCCTTCCTCCTGAAGCTTTTTAAGCTTCTGATGCGGAGTACAAAGCGCAGATAACAGAGCCTTCTGCCAACTGCGAAAACCGACAATCCATGCCGAAATACGATTAATGCTGGCGTCAAAATAATCAAGAGCCATATTGACCCGTTCCAATGCATCCGCCCTTACGATTTCCTTTGCCATTTCTTTTGTCTCATCATCAAATAACACCACATGGTCGGAATCCCATCTTACTGGACGGGTAATATGCAGTGCAATTTCCGGAAAAAATGCAAGCAACGCCGGAATTTTATCAGAAACCATTTCCGTCGGATGATAATGTCCATTATCCATCAGAGGCAGACAACCCTTATGTGTGGCGGCAAATGACAGTGCAAATTCCGAACTTCCCACGGTATAGCTTTCTACCCCTATACCAAATACCTTGGATTCCACACATGGCTTTACAAGCGCAGGATTATGAGGTTCTGCAATGATTTCCTCAATCGCTGTTTTATAACGTTCTCTTGGTCCAAGCCGGTCTGCTGGAATATCCTTAGAACCGTCTCCGGTCCAGATATTCATTACACATGGAATCCCTGTTTCTTTTGCAAAATATTCAGAAATACGGATGCACGCTCTGCCATGCTCAATCCAAAACTGCCTGATTTCTTTATCAGGACTAGAAAGCGTCAATCCGTCTTTTATTTTATCATGCGAAAAAAAGGTTGGGTTAAAATCAAGCCCCATATCATGTTCTTTTGCAAACTCTACCCATTTTTCAAAGTGTTTCGGTTCAATACAATTTCGGTCTGTAAATTCACCATTTTCAAAGATAGCATAGCTGGCATGGAGGTTCAGCTTCTTTTTTCCGGGAGTAAGCTTTATTACTTTATCAATATCCTCCATCAGCTCTTTTGGTGTCTTTGCCCTGCCCGGATAATTTCCGGTGGTCTGAATCCCTCCGGTTAACGGACCGTCATGGTCAAAACCAGTTACATCGTCCCCTTGCCAGCAATGAAGCGAGACGGGAATTTTTTTTAATTTTTCTATTGCGGCATCGGTATCTACACCGATATCAGCGTAAATTTCTTTTGCCGAAGCGTACCGACTTGTACTTGTCATAACTTTTTTCTCCTTTTTTCTTTTCGGTTTTCATAGTTCCATTTTTCATCGTTTTCATTTTTTAGATCGCAGGCGTATAAACCTTAATATCAAAGGATTCCGACACACACTGTCTTGCCTCTTTCAAATTTTTTAATTCATTTTTTTGAATCATCTGTGCGATGATATTTCCAATCGCCGTCGCTTCTGCCGGTCCTGCATATACTGTCTTTTTGGCGGCATTTGCAGTTAACTGATTTAAATATGCAGCATGAGAGCCGCCGCCGATAATTTGAATCTCGTTATAGATTTTCCTCGTATTTGCTTCCAATTCTTCTATCGTCTTTTTGTAACACCTTGCCAGACTTTGATATATAACTGCTGCAATTTCGCCTGTTGTTTCTGGTACGGGCTGTTTTGTTTTCCGACAATCATTCTTTATTGCTTCGGTCATATTATCCGGCGCCATAAATACAGTGTCATTTACATCTATATAAGACGGAAAGCTTTTATTTTCCGCCGCCATTTCGCAAAGCTGTGCGAATGAATAAGTGTCATTCAGCTCATGGCGCACAGACTGAATCATCCAGAGACCCATAATATTTTTCAGATAACGGAACCGATATTCATAACCGCCTTCATTTGTAAAATTTGCAAGACGGCTGTCCTCTGTACAAATTGCGTGCTCTGTTTCTATTCCCATCAAAGACCATGTACCAGAACTCAAATACAATCCCTGTCTTGGCATTGCCATAACTGCCGAAGCGGTATCATGACTGGCACAGTGCAGTACTTCACAGTCAAATCCGACCTGTTGTTTTATTTCTTTTTTTAAGTTTCCAACCTTTGTTCCCGGCATTTGAAGCGGCAGAAAAATTTTATCAGGATATCCAAGCATTTCAATTAATTCCCTGTCCCACTCTTTGCTCACAGGACTGACAAGCTGAGTAGAAACAGCGTTTGTATATTCGGAAGACTGTCTGCCGGTTAGCAAAAATTGAAAATAATCCGGCAGCATTAAAAATGTTTCCGCTTTTTCTAAAAGCGCCGGTTCCTGTTTTTTTACTGCCATAAGCTGATAAATCGTATTAAACATCTGCTTTTGGATTCCGGTTCTTTGATACAATTCTTTTTCTGAAATCAGGCGATAAACTTCTTTATCCATGCTTTCTGTGCGACTGTCCCTGTAAGCATAAGCATCTCCCAGAATCTGATTTTCTTTATCTAATAATAAATAATCCACTGCCGCTACGATAAATATATACAAATTTACCAAAATCTCATATATCTATACTGTGATATTTCTCACGAAATATCTTCCTGTTTCAACGTGTCCAATTTTGCCGTAGCTACTCTTGTTTGTTATAACACTCTACAGGCTTCAATTCCCCAGTAGCGATAGGTACATATCAGCATTTTCCTTTACATGAAATTATACTGATTGATAAGTTGCTAAATTGATACTTGCATTGAAATCCCTGTCAATTACAAGTCCACACGAATTACATCGATAAATACGGTCTGAAAGTTTTAAATCACTCTTGATACAACCACAACAGGAACAGGTTTTTGAACTCGGATAAAATACAGGAACTTCAACTAATTCAATTCCATACTTCTGACATTTATAGGCTATTTGACGCTTGAACTCATAAAATTTCTGCTCCTGAATTACTTTTGCAACAGACTTGTTCTTCATCATACCCTTTACATTCAGAGTTTCCATAACAATGCGAGACGGCTTGGTTTTCACTATATCCATTGTGGTCTGATGTAAATAGTTATTTCTGATGTTTGTAAGTCTCCTATGCAGTAATTTTATGGTTTTCTTTTGTTTCTGGAAATTTCTGCATTCATAAAGCGGCTTGATAAAAACAGGAAATCTTTTATCACCAATTGTTCTATAACCTAAAATATTCTGTCTGAGCATTCGTGACAATTTCCGCTGTTCTCTTTTTAGGATTTTTTCCAATCTCTTTACTTCATGGCATTTGTTGATATTTCTGTAAACTTTTCCATTGGAACATACCGCCAAATCTTTAATGCCTAAATCAATGCCTATACTTTCTCCTGTTAATTCACATTCTATTTTGGTAGCTTCATAACCAAAAGATAAGTACCAGTATTTTTCATCAAAAGAAATATGCGGATTAGAATATTTTTCACCTTTTTTCAGTTTTGGCAGCGGTTCAGAAGTCCTTACAAACCCTATCTTTTCACCATGAAAACCACCGTTTTTTCTTGAAAGACTTTCATAGTTCACATAAAAAGATAACTTTGTTTTATGCTTTGATTTGTAACAAGGTTTATCAGAAATTCCCTTAAAATAATTCTGAAATGCAGTATTCGCATCTTTGACAGCCTGTTTCATGACATTGCTGCCAACTTCTTTCAACCATGTATGGGTCGTTTTTTTCAAAACGTTGTTGATATATCTCCGGATTTCGCCCTCACTGATTGATTTTTTGCCTGTTTTGCCATTCGCAAGATATTCCTGCCATACACGTTCATTTTCAAATAGAAAATAGTTGTATGCCCACCTTGCAACGCCTGCACTTTTTCTGAATAATACTTCCTGTTCAGGCGTCGGTTTTAGTCGTATCTTTTTTGACAACAGCATTTGCTTTCACCTCGTCAATCAATTTCTTTGTTTTCTTTGACCCCTTACCATAAAGTCTGCCTGCAAATACAGTAATTATCTGAATCAAATCATCTGTTAATTCCTGTTCTTTGCTGTATTCCGTATTGTCAATAATTTCAATTTCGACACTGTTTATTTGACAGAGATACTCAATCATTTCATAGCCAAATCTGACAAGCCTGTCTTTGTAAAGAATCACTATTTTTGAAATTTCATGGTTGCTGATTTTAGAAAGCAATTCTTTTAAGCCTTTTTTTCTGTAATTGATTCCTGAACCAATATCTTCAATTATCTCAAACTGATAGCCTTTCGCATACATATACGTTTTTATGTTTTCTACCTGTGTTTTCAAGTCATCTTTTTGTGCAGGAGTAGAAACTCTGCAATATCCAATCACCTTTTTTCAGCCTGATTATGATTCAAAAATTTATCAAGCTGTTCAGTAGAATAATAACGTGTTCTACCCTTACTGATATGATAAGGTATCAGTTCACCTGTTTCGTGCATTTGCCTGATTGTTGTTGGAGTCAGACCAACCATTTTAGCAAATTTACCTATGCTTATCAATTCCATAACTACGCTCCTTTATAATTGTTTTCTATTACAATGAAAGCGTAGTTATAAAATTTTGTCAATAGATATTTGTGATTTATTAAATTTGTATATATTTATCTCATTCACATCAGAACGCAGCCTCTGATGCAGTCTTATCGTCACCGACAGACCTCTGGCACTTTCATGCCAGCGTAGACTATATCTTCACCTATTCTTCTTAAAAAACAGGGCAACATTTTTCTTCCGCCATTCGCTTGCGGTTTTACTCTCCCTCAAGGAGATAGTCGTTGGGGGTCTTCCATATCATTTTCCATGACTTAGGACTTTCCCTGCTAAACACCCATTATTTCCAGCACTTAGGACTAACGTTTTCAATGTGTCACGCTATGCCTTTCACTGACACTGATTAGTTTTTATTTCACCTTATGCCATCTCACAATTTTTTCTGATTTCTCACCGCAGTACTGCTACTCAGCTTATCGTTTCCGATTACTGTTTCGGTAGTGAGCTTTAGGGATTAAAAGCATTTAACGTTGAGTTTGCACCGTTCACACGATACAAAGGGTATTCGGTTCAATAAATTTTTATATATTTGTGTGTATCTTTACAAATTTATTGTAACTATTTAGTTACCCATGTATCTATTGACATACTGGTTGGAATTTTATTTTGTTTTTTACATAATTTCATGCCATTGATAATTTCTGTAAAAAGACGCTCGGTATTCCAAAAAAGCTTTCCTTCCTGCTTGTCCATACCATTTTTAAAACGATAAATTTCTTCCAGAACCATTCTGCCGTTTTTCATATATCCAAGAATATGCCGGCCTCCGGAAGCGCCTATATCGATTGCAAGATAATAAACTGACATAACCGCCTCCTATTCCAGATAAAATACCGGAAGAAAATCAATACATACAGGACTGTTATCCGGATTTGTCTCCATAATATCCGCCATATAATCCCACCATTTCCGGTTAATCTCAGTATCGGCAGATTTTGCCCATAGTTCCTCGTCTTCTACTTCCAGATAACCATACAATACATTTGTCTCCTTATCAAGAAAGATGGAATAATTTCTTCCGCCATATTTATGAATCATTTCTTTCATTTCAGGCCAGAGAGCATTGTGTCGTTTTTCATATTCTTCTGCCATTCCCGGGTATAGGAACATTTTAAATCCTTTTCGTATCATCCGCTGCCTCCATTTCTGTTTTTTATTATTTATGTATTATCTACATTTGCTGTTATCTGTATTTTTTCTTCTTAATAGTTGACTTGTTTTTATTTCTCATAATTCAGGACTGCACTGAAAAATGCCAGCGCCATTCCCTGACCCCAGCCCTGTATCCATTTTTTTGGTATTGTTCGATAACCCTCTCTGTCCTTCATAACTGCAGTTCCGCCTGATACGTCAGTAAGCCTTCCGTCATCAGAAACATGGTCAATCACGCCCTGCAAGGATTTCTGAATATACTTCGCATGAAGAGGATTTGCATTTACAGCCATTGCAGCGGCAATTCCTGCAGATGCGGAAAGTTCTTCATAACTGTCTTCATCGTCTAAAATCGTTCTCCACAATCCGCTGTCTGTCTGAAGCAGCTTTAATGCAGAAAGCTGTTCGTCTAAGCTTCCGGTGATTTCAAGATATTGTGGATACAGATAACATTCCGGCAGAATCGTTCCTACCTTGCTCATGGTGTAAGCCGCCCAGCAGTTTGCTCTTCCCCAGAAAAATCCCGACATATGATTTTTTTCTATATTATTGTAGCCATGATACCAAAGTCCGGTATTTTCATCCTGCAGATATTGAATATGCCAGTAATATTGATTTAACGCATCTTCAATCAGCACGGTATCCTTTAACAAAACGCCTGCGCGCAGCATAAAAAATGCAGCCATAAAAAGAGTATCCGCCCAGCACTGCTCCGGAAAGTCGTTGTTTGTCGAAACTGTATGTTGCAAAACATGGTTTCCGAAACGAAGCGCATTGTTTTGTAGATAGTGGAGCTTTGACTGAATAAGGTTCAAATAAAGTTCTTCACCTGTTGTCTGATATAACGTAATCAGGCAGTGCCCCATAGCACAGGTATTCACTGTCCATGCAGGAAGACCAAGTGAAATCAGTTCGTTTATTCGTTCCTTTAAAAATTCCAGATATTCTTTTTTGCCTGTTGCTTCATAAGCTTCTGCAATTCCATAATAAGCCACACCGCATGGCCAGTCCCATGTCATATCCATGCGCTTGGTACGGTCTACCAGCTTGTCTATGATATTTTCCAGTGTTTCTTTGTCGTATGTGATTCTTTTCATTTAAGAAGTACCTCCTTATATTTTTTAGTTCTTTTTATAATTTCTGTCACAAAATTCCTGAAATAGTTCTGTATTTTGGTTTTGTTATTTTTTATAAACTTATGATAGTATAGACAGTTTTTTTAATCACCTTTTTCTTTATAGTATTCTAGCATATGGAATATGCAAAGTCAAACTCTGCTCGTCTCATGCCATACAATTTTTTTCATTATATGGTCAGATTTTTACAAAAATAGAAAGGACACCTTTTATGTAAGATTATTATTTTCATAAATCTAATATAAAAAATGTCCTTTTATTAAAATAATTTTATTTACGCTCTTGGTATTACAACGGTCACACTCATTTCATCTTCTTTGCATTCTGCAAAAACTTCTCCTCCCATTTTATTCATAAGCTGTCTGCAAATATACAGTCCTAGCCCGCTTCCATTGCATTTTGAGGAATTTGAACCTCTCCAGAAGCTTTCAAAAATATGCACAAGCTCTGTATCCTTCAATGTACAGCCGCTGTTGGAAATGGTAATAAGCTGGCAGTCTTCCTCACTGGAAAATGTCATTCGAACAGAATGTCCATCTCCATATTTTATCGCATTTTCCATAATATTCTGTAACACTTCTACTGTCCGGTCCAAATCACCTTTTAAAATACAATCCCTGTAGTTGGCAACCTTAAAATCTGTTTTCATCAACTCCAGTTTTTCTTTATAATATTCCAAAATCTGCTTCATTATCTGCGACAGATAAAACTCTCCCTTTTGAACGGTGAGATTCAAAAAATCTTCATTACATGCAGAAATAACCTGTGAAACAAACGCTTCTATTTCATCTGCTTTTTTATTCATTTTCTCTGCAATTTCTCTTTGCTTTTCCGGATTGCTGTAAAGGTTTTTTTCCAATGCCCTTGCATATAATTTGATAGCGGAAAGAGGCGTTTTGATATCATGGGAAATAGACAAAATCAAAGTTTTCTTTTCCTTTTGCAGCTTTAATTCCATTTCCTTTTTCTGTTCCAGATTTTCACGCAGCAAATTCATTCCCCAGATAAAACGGCCGAAAAAATGGCTTTTCTGTTCTTTTAAAGGGATTGTGAGATTCCCTTTGGAAAGCTCAAAAGGAAGCTCACGAAGCTGATAAAACGGCTTTAACAAACGAATACGGAAAAATTGAAGAACCACAATCATAAAAACAGCCAGAAGAAGAAGTATCATATTAACAAAAAAAATTGTTTTTCCTAAATCATTATCTGTAATGTAATCAAATCGATAGTATATTCCATTTATATTTTTTATAAGATAATCATATGCTCCGCCTTCAAAAAATTCTGCTTTTTCTTTTTCATTGCATAAAGCATCCAGTTTTTTTATCTGATAAATCATGGGAAAATCGGATAAATCCAAAGTTTCGATTCCATTTTCCCAAATCTGCCATGCGGCCCGTTCTGCCTGTACCCGATATTCTTTTCCTTTTTCCTGCGTTATATGAAAAAAGAATATATTGATTCCAACAAATATCAAACTAAACATCAAAAGTACAGCTGTAAAAATTCCATAAAACGATTTCATGTTGTTTCTTATCCCTCTTCAAACCGATAACCCACTCCCCATACTGTCAAAATATGTTTTGGAGCTTTTGGCTGCTCTTCTATTTTTTCCCTCAGCCATTTAATATGGACAGTCAGTGTCTGTGGCTCCGAAAAACTGTCAATTCCCCATATTTTATTAAAAATTAACTCCTTTGAGAGTGTTTTTCCACTGTTTTCCATAAAGAACTGAAGCAGCTCAAATTCTTTTGTAGTCATTGTAATTGTTTTTTCCTTTCGATAAACAATTCTTCGTTGTTTATCCAGTTTGATATCTCCGGATATCAATTCACTGCTTTGATATCTGCGCTTGAAGATTCCCTGTATTTTCGCTATTAGAATATCAATATCATAAGGTTTTTCTATATAATCATCTGCACCGAGAATCAATCCATTCAGTTTATCTTCTTTTTCTGTTTTTGCACTGATAATCAAAACCGGCGTATTTGAACGTTCCCGTATCTTTTTGCATACTGAAAAACCATCCATGCCCTGCAGCATAATATCAAGAATAACAAGCCTTGCGTTTTCCTGTTCAAAAAATGCAATTCCCTGCTCTCCTGTATTACATACTTCCACAGAATATCCTTCCATCTTCAGAAAATCACGAAGAATATCCGTAATATCCTTATTATCTTCTATTATTAATATATCGGTCACCTTACCATCCCATTTCCATCAGCCAGTTATTTAAAATCCGTTCTTTTTCACGGGGTTGCAGATTGTCTTCTGACTGATTCAAATTATACTCTCCCTTTATATTTCCGTCAACAATATACATGACTCTTGAGCATTTTGCCGCAACCTTTACATCATGTGTGACAAGCATAATTGTAGTTCCTTCTTTGTTCAGTTTTCCAAGTTCTGTCATAACCTCATCAGAGGAAGAACGGTTCAATGCTCCTGTCGGTTCATCGGCAAAAATCATTTTTGGGTGATTTATCATACTCCGGCAAATGCATGCGCGTTGAAGCTGACCACCGGAAACTTCATTTATATCCTGGTCTGCCACATCAATAATTCCAAGCTTTCGCATTAAATCCTGTCCATACTCCACTTTCTGTTTTTTGGATGCAGTATTTTTTTTCGACTGACATGCCGGAAGGATAATATTGTCAAGTATAGTAAGATTTTTCATCATATACATCTGTTGAAAAATAAATCCCATTTCATTCAGGCGCAAATCGGCAAGTTCTTTTTCTTTTAACGCCGTAATGCTTTTTCCGGAAAAAATGACATTTCCTGCCGTAATGTTGTCCATACCGGAAACCGCATACAAAAGAGTGGATTTTCCGGAGCCTGAAGGTCCCATCACTCCTACCATTTCTCCTTCTCTGATATCAAAATTTACATTTTTCAGTACGTTATTCTGCCTTTTATTTACAATATATGTTTTACATAAATTCTTTACTTCTAATAATTTTTTCATGATAGTTTCTCCTTTTCTATTTATAATATCTTATTTTTATCAATATTCAGCCTTATTCAATATTTGAAACTTGAAAAGCCGATATTTTCCGAACTCCAAATGCTGTTAAAAATGCAGCAAATACTGTACAGACAAGTAAAATAAACGGATATATTACGAATACTTCAAAAAATACAATGTCAAATTCAATTGTCTGTAATCCCATCATCTGAAAAATTTTTCCCACAGTTATTTTTGAAATTGGTGATGAAATAAGAGTGCCTGTTAAAATTGCCAGAAATAAAATAATACCGATTCTGAATGACTGCCATAGAACAAGACTTTGACTGCGAAAACCAAGTGATTTTAACATGGCGATTTCTCCCTTTTCCTTTGTAAGAAAGCTTTTTACCATAAGAACCGTCATCAGTATATTAATACAGATAACAATCATCAAAATCAACTGTTTTACACTTCGTATCTGTTCTGCCACATTTCCAATCATATATTCAATGTATTCTCCGCTGGTATATATTTTATAGTCCGAAAACAATTCTTCTAATCGTTCTTTTCTATTTTGCAGTTCTTTTTTATCCGGCGAATCTGTATATTTTATCTGTATTCCAAAACCTCCTGCTGCATTATTGTAGTCAAGTGCTTCTTCCTGAAAAAAGCGAATCCCTTCTCCCAGATTATTCATAGTCTGAAAAATCGCCGTTACCATATATTCCTTTTCTTCACTGCCAGTATTAATGGTTACCATATCCCCGATTCCGGCATCAATATTATCTGAAATAATATGTGAAATTCCTACTTCATGTATATTTTGTGGAGGTGTTCCCTCAAGATAGCTGTACTGGTCTGCGGTTACATCTCCCACACCCTGAAATGCAAGCGAGGAACACTTTTTATTTTCTTTTGATATATGCATGCGAAACATTTTCTCCTGAAAAATATCCGCTGATATATGATTTTTTGCCAGTTCTTCTTTTATGGCAAGCAGCTTTTGTTCTGTCAATTCTCGGCGGGATTCGTTGCTGTTTAACAGGACTTCTTTTATAATTACATGGTCACATTCTGCCATGCTGAAATTTACAATTAATTTATCAGATTGAAGAGTGTTAATAGTGTTTACAGGAATGATAATTAACAGAATTCCAAGTATAAAAATCACAAGCATGACCGCAAATCTTTGAAAGTTACTGAAAATATCATTAAAAGACATAAAAATAACCGGAGCTATACGCGTTTTATTTAATTTTACAATATTTCGCTGTCTGTATCTTTCTCCATTTTCTCCATTTCTAATAGCAGAAACAGGAGTAAATTTTTTGATTTTTCTGGTGCATAGATACCCAAACAGCATTACAATACCAATAATTGCTGCTATTGACAAAAAATTAACTAAAAAATTTGCTTCATTTGTAATGATTATGTTTTTTGATGTTCCCCAAAGCAGCATTTTTCCAAATGGAATACTGGCTATTAGACCTGTAACTCCTCCCATCAAAGCGATGGTAAAATATTTTACAAGATATAACCCACGAATTTTATAGCATGGAATACCAATTGCTTTCATTACGCCTATTTCACGAAATTCTTCACTTATGGTAAAGTGAATCGTAAAGCGCAGCATAACAAGGGAAATAAGGATTAAACATATACTTACCACCAGCATAACAGCAGCAATCACCATATCCATAATATACATCATTTTTAATGTATTTTTCGGCTCGGTAAAAATGCATTGAAATTCCATCTGATTTATCTTATCTGTAAATTCTTTTACATTGTCTGTAAAAATTCCAATAGACTGAATTTGATTTTCTTCACCAACAAGCTCCTGATAATCACGTTCACTGACAAGAAAACGCGTCATACCTATCATAGCTGAACCAAAAAATGCATCCTTGGTACTTCCTTTCAAAGTATAGGTTTTGGATTTGTTATTATTTGTCAGAGTGATTTTATCACCAGTTTTCAGGTGATATTGGTTACAAATTCCCGCTGGTATGTATAATTCGCCGTCAGAAATTTTATCTATTTTCTGATTCTGCGAATCAAAGATATGAATTGTATGATTCAAATCGGATAATACAACAGAATTTGTGTATTCAAATTCCTTATTATTTACAAGGATTTGATTTGGATTCATTTGTAAAAGTTCCTGTCTCATAAATGAAAGTTGTTCGGATATTATAAATTCTTCGATTTTGTCCGCCTCTTCCTTTTCAGTTGTACAAATCCAATAATCAGGAACATTTGCCTTTTCAAAATAATTGTCCAGAGCTGTAACTACTGCAAGCATATTATTGACGCTTCCGGCGATAAAGGTTGAAGCGAGAATAATAAAAAGAAGTAAAATAAGATTCATGGTTTTCTTGCGTTTTAAGTCTTTTTTTAAAATATTGAAATACATAAGATTCTCCTTTCGTGTTTTTCTTAGTATATCAGAAAAATTATTAAAAAATCCTTAAATCAGAAAAATAAAAACACCTTGATTTCAAGATGTTTTTTGAATATTGTCACTAATGCGTCACTAGTGAAGGTGATTTTTTCTTAGTTTTGTACAGATATTTTTCACTATAATTGGATTAATATTAATTCTTTTCTATCTTTGTTCTGTGAAAAGCTATTTCTAAAAATTTTATTTCCCACCACCCAAAGGGCAGCAGGAAACATTTTTTTATTTGTGACTATCTAATCAGCTTTCCATTTTTAAGTAGATAAAGTAACTGATTATTTTGGTCCGCGCTGCCTTTGTAGCCTGTAATCCCGTTTTTAACTGCAATCTTTTCTCTGCTTACGAAGGAACTTTCTACTCCAACAGCCTGCAACGCATCCACAATACTTACGCTGCCTCCTGTATATCTCGGATAATAGCTTATTTGTAGCTGTGGAGATGGTGCAGGGGTCGTATATAATCCTCTAATATCTCCATCATTTACATACAAACCATTATTGTTCCATACCCGCTGCTTCCGGTTACGTATTAGGAAGTAGGTAGTGTTAAGTTGGTACAATTTAAATCTTAATCCTGTTTAAAACCTTTACAAATCCTTACTACTTCTAAAATTGCATTCTTTTCTGTCGCTGTCAAACTTTCTGTGAGATAAGCGAATACTTCTGCATCACTAACTTCCTGATTACTGTTATCTTCCGAAATAATGTCTGTTACTTTTACTTCTAGCCCTTTGCAAAGTTTCAATAAAGTTTTTACAGAAATATTTTTAAAATCTTTTTCCATTTTATAGATATTATTCGCTGTCACGCCAGACTTATCTGCTAACTGACTAATCGAATATCCTTTTTGATTCCGCACTTCACGTAGATTTCTTGCAATCTGCATCATTTTTACATCACAATAATCCAGTACGTCATCTTCTTCCTCTGTATCAACATCAAATATGTAAGAACTGGAACTTTCTATGATATCCCTGATTGTCTTTTTTTCTGTCTCCATTAACAAACTATAACCTCCAAATACAAATATTACCCTATCTTTCTTGCAGGCAGTATTTCTTCCTTTTCCTCCCTGCCTTTCTGTTCTGCATCCAACAACTCTATTAACTCTTTCTGCCTCTTTAATTTTTCTACCAGTTCATTTTCATGCTGAAAAGGTTTTTCATATTCTTTTTTGGCTGTTTCATATACTTTTTTATTTTCACTTAAGCTCTGCTTCAGTTCACTAAGTCGCTCATCCATTCCACGAAGTAAATTTATAATACGTGTGATATTTCCGGTTTCTGAACCAGAACCTTCCTTATAATAAGAAGATTTCCCCGACAATTCCAAGACATAGACCAACCCTGAAAACACATTCAACTTTTTTTCAACATGAATATTAAATCCACACATTTCCCCTACTTGATATTTTTGATTTATGCATCCAAATTTCATAAGTTTTAATAGATGTTCCCCCGCTTCGCTTCTTTCTTTATAGGTATTTTCCCCTATTTTTATCTGAAACTGTTTTTCCAGATTTTGATAATCTAAGTTTTCATTTCTATTTTGAATATCTTTTTTTACCTTTTCTATCTGGATTTTTAATTTTTCTATTTTATCTGGTATGACACGTTCCATTTTATACTGCAGAGCATGTCTTTCCTTCAAATAGCTATTTTGTAAAGATTTCAGCCGCATGACGTCATTATCCACTTCCATTTTCTCTCGAATCATTGGATTTCCTGAAGCAACTACCTTCATTTCTGCATAAGATAACACGCTTTCATCAATATCATCATATTTCCTTCCTACTTTTGCATTTGTCATGATTTGGCTGATAAAATGCTGCTTATTTTCAATTAAGCTCCAATTATACGCGTCAAAAGTTCCTTTTGTAACATACCGGAAAATCTCAACCTCTTGGTATCTGTTGCCCTGCCGGATAATCCTTCCTTCCCGCTGTTCCACATCGGACGGGCGCCAAGGGACATCTATCTCGTGCATGGCGGCAAGCCTCTGTTGGATATTCGTGCCTGTTCCCATTTTCCCTGTGCTTCCAATAATAACACGTTTTATCCCTTCGTTCAAGTCATGAAACATTTTATCCTTCATCTTATCGTTTTTTGCATCGTGGATAAAACAAATTTCATTCTCTGGAATCCCTTTTTCCTTTAACTGTTCTTTCAGATAATCATACGTGCAGAATCCTTCTCCTCCGGGAACTCCTACATCACAGAAAATAACCTGTACGCCTTTTTCTTCCTGTGTTTCCTGATATTTTTCATATACCTTGTCTATGCATTGGTTTAACTTACAGTCAGAAGCTGGTATTATATCTGGCGCCAACAAACGGATATCCGTACTCAGATATTTTGCGTCATGACAGATTTTCAGCATATTGTCCTCTGTTGGGTCCACTGCCCCTTCATGGATTCTGTCAGCCCTTTCTATAAACTGCTCCATAAACGCCTTGATATTCTCATCTGGTTCTGATTCAACAACTGTATATTTTCCATTTTTTAATACTGGCACATCCAGCTTAATCATACTTGGCATTTGCACATCCGCAAATGTTTTATATAAAGTAAGCAACTCCGGCAGATTTACAAATTTAGAAAAACGGGTTTTCTGTCTGTAACTGTTTCCTTCCGGTGCAAGTTCCATAGACGTTACATTTTCTCCAAAAGTAGCCGCCCATGAATCAAAATGGTAAATTCCTCGTTCCTGTAAATATTCTGGCTGTAAATATTTTTGTAAAACATACATTTCGCACATCGTATTTGACAGCGGGGTTCCCGTTGCAAACACAACATTCCTTCCAAAATGCTTCTCTTGAATACACTGAATTTTCAGCAGTAAATCCGTTGATTTTTTCGCCCCAGAAGGATTGATTCCAGCTACTCTTGTCATTTTTGTATGAAAGGCAAGGTTTTTGTAAGAGTGTGCCTCATCTATAAATAATGCGTCTACCCCTAACTGCTCAAAAGTAATGATATCATCTTTATTTTTATCATCTATCATTGCTTGCATCTGTGCATTTAAAGATTTTAACATTTTTTCCTGTTGCTTCACACTCCATTTCTCTGACCTTTCCTTTTTTAATTCTTCTATATTTTTTTCAATTTCCTCAATCTCTTTTTCAATAAACCTTTTTTGCCTTTCTACTGACACTGGAATTTTTTCAAATTGAGACTGCCCAATAATGACAGCATCATAATTCCCTGTTGCTATCTTGCTGATAAATCTCTGCCGGTTATGCTTCTCGAAATCTGCTTCAGTGGTAAGCAGAATACTTGCTTTTGGATATAATGTTTGCATTTCCGATGCCATCTGCATTGTCAGATGTTTTGGCACCACAATTAAAGGTTTGGATGCCAGCCCCAAACGCTTTAATTCCATGCAGCCAGCCGCCATTTCGTAAGATTTCCCCGCCCCGACACAATGGGCCAGTAAAGTATTTCCTCCTCTTACAATTCTTGCAACTGCATCTTTTTGGTGTTTTCGAAGCTCAATATTTTGATTCATTCCTGGAAATGTCATGTTAGAACCGTCGTATTCCCTTAAACGAAGATTATTGAAATGTTCATTATAATAATTCTCATAGTATTCCCTTCGTTCCACAGAAGCGTATAACCATTGTTTCCATGCTTCTTTTATCTGCTCTGCCTTTTCCCTTGCTGCTGTTGTTTCCGGCATGTTGACTATATACATATGCGTGCCGTCAGGCAAATCCTTTCTATCGTTTACTGTAATTGTTCTAAGGTTCAAAAGGTTTTCAAATATCTCCAAAGCGTTCATTTTTTCTGTTCCATAAGTCGCAGAAACAGTGACATTATTATGGATGCTTTTCTTTCCTGTAATAAAAAACGTATTTGTTACAGGTGCATAATTCAAATTTATATCCCGTTCATATATCCAGCCAATCTGAAATACCTCATTGATAAAATCTTTATAATCCTGTCGTCTCACCCATGTAGTCCCAATCCTGATTTCAATATCTTCAATTGCAACTTTTTCCGGCTGCACTTCTTTTAAACAAACTACATTTTTTTCAAAGGAAGAATCACTTTTCGCATGTAATTCAGCTATCATAAGTTTCTGCCGGACATTTCCAGACAGATATTCTTCCGCTGTAACATAACCAGAATTTTCATCTGTTACAACTATTTTCTCTGGGTCACGAAAAATTTCATTTCCCAATTCAAAAAGCAGAACTTCCCTTTCCACTGGATAAATACTTAAAATTTCAGGAATATCCACCTGTCCTGCTATATTTACTACATAATTTAATGCATCCTTTGCAGATTCAATCTTTTTTTGGTTACTGCCCCTTATGGTAGGCATTGAAAAAATATCTGCCTTTTTAACCTGTCCATCTTTTACAAACTCCAGTGAATCGAGAAGTGGAAATTCCACATCATCACTCATAACGTTTATATTATCCGTGATATATCCATACTGTTGTACAAAATCATCATACCTTCTGTTCAGTTCATTCCTATATGTCAGGTATTGCTGTTCCTCAAATACATCTGATTGTATATCTATTACCTGATGAAGAGACTCTCTAATACCACACAAAGCGCTAATTTTACTGCTGTTTTTATCCTTCTTTTGACGAATCAGTTTGTCATTTTCACAATAAAATAAGCTGCCTTCCAAAACCGTATACGTATATTTTTTAATGCCATACGTATTTTCAAGTATCTCTTCTGTTTCTTTATTCATTTCCTGTTTTATTTCCGGCTTTGTAACAGATTTCTTCTCTTCAGCATAAAGATTTTTATACACTGCAAACCTGTCAGCAAGACGGTTCAAAGAATCCTCCACCCCTTTGATATCTGTATCTGCTACAAGTTTTGTGATATGAAACCTTCCAGAATCCACTTCCATATGTCCAATCATCTGTTCTGGATGCTCTACAAAGTATTTATTTAACAAAATTTCCTGTTCATTTTCTGCTGTTTCTATCCAGTTATGCTTTTGTACTGGTGAAGATGATTTCTGGAAAAAAAGAATATCTGTTGTTACCTGCGTATTTGCGGAAGATGAAAATGTAATATCAGGAAGGCGAACAGCCTCAATCAGCTCTGCTTTTTCAGCAATCAGTTTCCGAATTTTGCTGTCTTTTTTATCGAGAGTAAATTTGCTGGTAAGGACACAAAGCAGTCCGCCGTTTCTCAGCTTATCCAATGATTTTAAGATAAAATAGTCATGAATGTTTAAATGATAACGCTCATAATCACTGTCAAACACCTTAAAATCACCATATGGGATATTTCCAACCACCAAATCAAATCCCATATTTCTTAAATTGGACTGCTCAAATCCGCAAATTTGAATGTCTGCATCCGGATGCAGACACTTTCCAATTCTTCCTGAAATTCCATCTATTTCTACTCCTGATAAAGCGGACTGTTTTCTCATTTCTACCGGCATTCCAGCAAAAAAATTTCCAACGCCCATGCTTGGTTCCAAGATTTTTCCAGAATGAAACCCCATATGCTCTAATGCCTGATAAATAGCTTTTATCACAAATACCGGCGTGTAAAATGCATCTGTTACAGTAGCCCTTGCTTCTGCATATTCTTTTTCATTCAAAGCGGATTTCAGTATTTCATATTCTTTTTGCCATGTACTGTTTTCTTTGTCAAAAGCCCCAGAAAGGCCTCCCCATCCAGTATATTTTGACAGTAAAAGCCTTTCTGCTTCATTTGCTTCTCTCTGCTCCAGTTCCAATCTTTTTAAGACAGCAATCGCCTCTATATTTGACTGGAACTTACTTTTTTGTCCTTTTGGAAGCTCCCAGTTTTCATTATAAATAAACCCTTCTTTTTTTGAAATCTGTGGTTCTGCCAAAAAATCTGGGCTTTGCTCTTTCTTTGCGGATAAAATATCCGCAAAAGAAAGCTGCCCATTTTCTGTCTTTTTTCTATTTAACTCTCGATGAGCACCGGAGCGAACAGAATCTTGTTCCCCTCTTCTTTCGCTGTCTGTGCTGCTTGATAACTCGCCTGTATTACTTCCTGCGTTCTCCCCGGCTCTTTCGGTCTCAGCCTCTCGAACTCCTTCTCCCGGATAGCTTTCTCCAGTTTGTCTGCTTCCATGATTCTGTCCTGAATCATCCGGTACATCTCTCCATTCACCATCCACAGCTCCCAAAGTGTCGGATATTGTTCCTGCATAAACTCCAGAATCATTTTTCCTCTTCTCCCCGTCTGTTCGATAATCCATTCCGGTTTCTGGCACGGCTCCATTTCCCACGACTCCTCGCCCAGTATTTCCGCCGCTTCTTCGGGGCTGGCTGTTTTCAGTTTCTCCATTTCTTCCTTTGTCAGATATCTCTTTTCTTTCTCCATTTGATAGTACCTCCACTTTCAATTTTCCAGTTAATCGGTTTCTGTGGATATTATAGAATATTTTTATGGTATCTCTTGCATAATCCCAGTCAGCAAAAACACTTTTCATACAGGAAATGCGCTGTTCCTGTGTAAGCGAGCTGTAAAATGCTTTCACTTCATCACTGTATTGATGTTCCAGTCCACATCTTAACAAAATAACATGGTCAATTGTTTCATATGCAAGCTCATTCATCAATATTGATTTTTCTTCTTTTCTAATATCCTCTTTTATTTTACATCGAATATATGTTCTGGTCAAGTTTTTTATAATCTTTTTCAAATCTTTTTTCTGTTGATTATAAAATCCTGCCGCAATTTCATGGTCTTCCTCTGAACATTCCCACGGCTTCTGCTCATAACCCTGAATATCCGAAATATCATACAACACTTTATCATTATATTTTAATCGTCTGGTATAATAAACATGGATTCCTGTCTGATAGCTAAGCTGTATATTTTCAGCCTTTTCTCTCCATGAACGATAAGTAGAAATCAGTGTAGCGTTTGGTTTCTGCATAAAAATACAGGCAAGATTAATAAACGAAAACATATACAGATTTCCTCTTGCGCACATATTTGTAAACTGCTCGTATTTTCCAAAATCAGAATCCATATATTCACAGAATTTCTGATAAATAAGGTCTGGATTTATCCTCATAACTTTTTCCTTCCTGTACTTAAACTTTTTCCCATGACAAATATTCTTTGTCATTTTTCACATACTTCAATGTGATTGAATAGTTACTTCCACTTCTAGATGTTAAGTCTTTTACTTGTACTTGCCCATTTTTTAAAAGATTTTTAACCAGTGTTTTTGTTATCTTTTTCCCTAAAGCAGCAAAATATTTGTCATTTTTCCACACACTCCAGCGGCAGCCCTCCTTATAGCCGCTGCAATAGAAACTTTTACTGTTTTCCTTTACTGCCTTTCCACACAGTGGACAATTTCCTAAAATCTCCTCTTCTGTATTCTCATTTGAAGTCCTGGAATAATTCTGTTCGACATCTTTTTCTTTCATTGCAGTTATCTGCCTTCTAATATATTGATATAGCTGTTCTGTATATGCCTCCTTTGAAAGTTCCCCTTTTTCAATTTCAGAAAGACCTCTTTCCCATTCTGCTGTCATTTTAGGCAGAAGAAGCTCCGGCAGAGTTTTTCTGACAATCTCATACACCACTTCTCCATCTGGATGAGGCGTAAGCACCTGCGTTTTTGTATTCAGACAGATATATTCTATTTTCACCAGCTTTGTGATAATTTCTGCTCTGGTTGCCGGTGTTCCAATTCCAGACCCTTTTATCTGAGCCCTCAGTTCTTCATCTTCAATCAGATTTCCCGCATTTTCCATTGCCAGTACCATTGAACCGGAAGTATATCTTGGAGGCGCTGAGGTATGACTCTTTTCTTTTTTATAACTTACTGACAAAATATCCCCTTCTGCCAGTTTTGACAGCTCTTCCACTTTTTCTGCTTTTTCTTTGTCCTCTTCTGTCAGTCCCGCCACAGATAAATACCCTGCGTTTTTTAATACTTTTGCAGAAGCAATAAACAATTCCTGTCTGGCAGTTTCCTCTAACTGGATTTTATAATACTCTGCCGGAGGATAAAAAATACTTAAAAATCTGCGGACAATCAATTCATAGATTTTCTTTTCCAATTCTGACAGTTCTCCCAGTTTTTCAATGCCCTGTCCAGTTGGTATAATTGCATAATGGTCTGATATCTTGGAATCATCTGTATATCTAGTTTCAGAAATCTTTTCTTCCCATCTGGCCTGAAGAATTTCCTCACAATACGCTGTCACATCTGAATACTGTTTTAAACCTGATATTGTTTTCTCTATTACTTTTGCCACAGGTGAAGATAATACTCTTGCATCTGTTCTTGGATAAGTTGTCAATTTCTTTTCATACAAACTCTGAGCCGTTGCAAGCGTTTCGGCCGGACTGACTTTAAAGCGTTTGGTACACTCACTCTGCAGCTCCGTTAAATTGAACAGAAAAGGCGCATATTTCTTTTCTGTTTTCTTCTCCAACTTTGATATCGTAACCTGTTCTGGCAGCCCTGCCAGAAAACTGTCTGCCAGAGATTCCTGCAGGATTCCTTTTTCTCCATACAAATCTTTATTTCCCTTCAGCGCACTTTTATCAGTCAGTTTCCATTCTGCCTGAATCCCGGAATTGTCTAAAATGCTGAATATCCTGTAATACTCTGTCTGTTTGAAATCCCGTATCTCTCTTTCCCGTTCCACAATCATTCCCAATACACAGGTCATAACACGGCCGACAGCAATCCCCCTCTTTGTTTCGGATTTACTCTGGCTGCGAAAGAAATTCCCATATTTACAGCTTAATGCCCTTGAAAAATTAATCCCTATGGCAAAATCCTCAATACTTCTTACCATTCCGGCGGCCGCTACATTATCATAACAGCTTAACGGTTTTGCCTCCTCAATCCCTCTTAAAATTTCTTCCTTTGTAAAAGAATCAATCCATACTCTTTGTTCCTCCACTCCTTTTTTCACTCCCCCATACTCTCTTACCAGCCTTCCAATCAGTTCGCCTTCCCTTCCAGAATCTCCACAATATAAAATCCTGCTTATTTCACGACTATTCATTAATTTATGTACAATTTCATACTGTTCCTTTACACTTGGAATTACTTCATATTGATAGGTTTCTGGCAAAAAAGGCAGTTCTTCCAGATTCCATTTTTTGTATTTTTCATCATATTTCTCTGGATAAGACATTGCGATTAAATGGCCTACACACCATGTAATCAAGTACTCTTCATTTTCAAGGTATCCATTTTTTCTTTCCTTTACGCCAAGCACTAAAGCATACTCCATTGCCACGCTTGGCTTCTCTGTAATAATTAATGTTTTTCCCATTCTTCTTTCCTTTCTTAGATAGTTCTCACCATAGATTTACTTTCAACCACACTTAAACTTTTATTCTCCATGTCGTACAGGAACACATTCTTTCCATAAGCTCCACCATCTGCCAGCATAAAGATTTCTGCCTCTGTGACAAAGTCATCAACGGTTCCTCCAGCGTTTTGTACTTCTTTTTCCGCCACTAAAACAAGCTGGCCTTGAAACGGGACTACAAGCAAATCGCTATTCTCCTGTTTTGCAATATTTTCCATAACGGTCACACTGTCCAGTGTATCCTGTACCTGTTCACATCTTAAATCATAAATCAGACGATTTTTTTGTATATTTACCATAAGATTTTTATTTTCTTTCTCTTTTAGTTCCAAAATCCCTGAATCTTTGTATGCCTTTTCTAAAAGCATTGTCAGCTCCTTTGACAAGCCGGCAAAGACATAAGGAACTCCATTTTTATTCAGCTTGTCTTTTATTCTGTTGTAAATGCCTTTCAAATCTATTTCCCTGAATTTTACCTTTGGATTTTCTAAATCTGAAAAAGCGGCAGTGTCGCAGCTCTTCTTAAAAGCATTGCTTCTTTTCTGTATTGTTACCTGCAGCCCTCTGTACTGCTCAGGAAGATATTCTGTAATTTCCTGAAACTCTTCTTTAAATTCTTCGTATGTCATCTTTTCTTTCCTTCCTTGTTATATATTTGAAAAATCATTTATTTTTAAACTTTTATTCATAGACTTACCTGCCCTTTTTTGCGGTAACAGCGCCTTTATCCAGTTCCTCTTTATATGCGTTTTTTACTGTATTGATAATCTTTTTTCTCGCTTCCGCCGTAACCGGATATACATAATCCTGATATTCTTCCTTCCCGTCCCTTATAGTCTTATAACTTGGCATATCCACATATTCAAACTCTTTTCCCTTTGAAACTCCTCTTGAAACCCGAATGTTATTAATTTTAAAATCATCTCCAATATTTAACGTTCCAAAGATCGGAAGAGCACACGTC
>CAJUDQ010000006.1:0-4429 GCA_910585215.1 uncultured Lachnospiraceae bacterium
AATGTGAATGTGGAAATGTGATTGACAGGGATTATCAGGCAGCTTTGAATCTGAAAAGATATGGAGAAACAGCTTTGCAGTGTGAATCCTGACATCTTCAAGTCAATCTATATGTACCGGTGCGTTAGCCGGGAATTTACGCCTATGGAGTGTACAAGGAACTGCGAGTAGTTGAAATTTGACAAAAGCATATACAAAGAAGTAGGAATGGAACATAAAAGTTTATAGCTTTTTATAAGTTTTCAGTAACGGCAGCACACTATGAGTAAAGACAGAAAAGGTAAACTCAGAAAACTGAGAAAACATTTAAAAAAGAAGCTCACAAAATCAAGATATGAACATACACTTGGAGTTGAATATATTTCGGCTGCTCTGGCCATGCGTTATCATGCAGAGCTTTACGATGCCGAGGTGGCGGGATTAATGCATGACTGTGCAAAAGGAAAACACCTGTATGCTTCTGAGATGCTGAAACTGTGCAGACAATATCAGCTTGAAATTTCCGAAACAGAGGAAAAGGACCCGTATCTTCTTCATGGAAAACTGGGAGCATATTTTTGTGAACACAAATACAAAATTAAAAATCCTGAAATTTTATCTGCAATTATATGGCATACGACAGGCCGGCCGGATATGACTTTAATGGAAAAAATTGTATTTGTAGCCGATTATATTGAACCAGGCCGCGACAAAGCACCAAATCTCGATGATTTGCGACGGCTGGCATTTGAGGATATTGATGAGGCCGTTTATGAAATCACCAAGAACACGCTTGATTATCTGGAACAGAAAGGAACGGCATCTATTGATAATATTACAAGAGAAACATTTGAATGTTATAAAAAAATCCATGATTTAAAAATAAAAAAGGAGGAGGATTATGCCTGAAATAAAGGAAATGGTAAAAGTCGCTTATGACGCATTAACAGACAAAAAAGCGATTAATACGAAAATTATTGATATCAGCAATATTTCTGTCCTGGCAGATTATTTTATTATTGCCAGTGGAGCAAATGAAAAGCAGGTACAGGCAATGGCTGATAATGTATGCGAAAGATTTGCCGAGAATGGGGTGGAACCAAGGCAGACAGAAGGGTATCACTCTGCAAATTGGATATTGCTGGATTTTAACGATATTATTGTGCATATTTTCAATCATGAAGACAGACTGTTTTATGATTTGGAAAGAATCTGGCGAGACGGAAAGAGCGTTGAGATTGAAAATATTTAAAATATTTGAATTGTAAGAATTTTTATTCAATTGATTAAAAAATAAAATACAAAAAAAAGAGTGCTGCAGCATATTCTTCAGTTACAAACTGTCAGATACAAATTATATTTGATAGCTTGTAATTTGGAATGTTTTGCAGCACTTTTTTATTGTATGGAATGTAATCATTGCTATTTGAAAATGTTATGATTAAACTTTTACTCCATAGAACGATATACGCCTATTACTTTTCCGATAATTTCACAATCATTTACAATAATTGGCTCCATCATATCATTTTCCGGCTGAAGACGGATATAGTCGTCTTCTCTGTAGAAGGTTTTTACCGTAGCGGAAGGTTCCATTGAATTATCATCTTCAACAAGTGCGACAACAATTTCACCGTTATTAGCAGTATTTTTGCTTTCCACAATAATATAATCACCATCATAAATGCCAATGTTTATCATGCTGTTTCCCTGTACTGCAAGTACAAAAAATTTACCTTTATGAATAAATTCTGCAGCAATCGGAAAATAGCCTGTAATATTTTCTTCTGCAAATAAAGGCATGCCGGCAGCTACCTTTCCAATAATTGGCAAACTGATTACTTCACTTCTCAAAAGATTAAAGCTGTCATCAACAACTTCAATTGTTCTTGGCTTGGTAGGGTCTTTTCTGATATAACCTTTCTTCTCCAGCGATTCAAGATGAGCATGAACAGAAGAAGTGGATTTCAGATTTACGGCTTCTCCAATTTCTCTTACTGAAGGCGGATATCCCTTTGTCAAAATTTCTTGTTTAATAAAATCAAGTATTTCTTCCTGTTTTGCTGATAATTTTTCGTTTGACATAATTTTTCACTCCTTAATATGATTGTTTTTTGATACTGTGTTTATTATAACATATAATTTTGTAAATTGCAAACGCTTGTTTGTGAAAGTTTGTTCACTGTTCCCGTTGACAAACTTTAGTTTGAGTATTATAATTTATCTCATAAGAATGATTTAAGGCCTTAAAATCATGATATCAATATGCAGCCATCTAAAGGTTGATAACTGAGGAGGATTGAGAGTATTCACTGAATTATACAAAAAATTTTAAAATTTTATTTCACAGGAGGAATACATTGATATGATTGATTATTTAAGGAATAAAAGTGTTATTTTGCTGTTCGTGTTCAGTTCGGTGCTGTTAACACTGATTTTCGTTGTGTCCATAAATGTGGACGGAGGAGCAGCTTCCAAATATAAATATTTTAAGTCCATTGAAATACAGCCGGGTGATACGCTCTGGTCCATTGCAGAAGAGTATATGTCCGATGATTATGAATCGGTGGCTGATTATATCAAAGAAGTAAAATTTATGAATAATATAGAAGATAGCAGAATTACAACGGGAAATTATCTGGTTGTTCCATATTATTCATTTCAAAAGCATTGAGCTTCCAGCTTTCTATGGCCCCAGAAGTGATGGCATGAAACATCCGGTCTTTTACGCCCGGATTTTCGTGGTTTAATTGAATCAAAAGATTTTTTATGTATTGTCTTTTGGTATTTCCATCGGCAGGACATGGATTTTTTGCAACAGGAAGATTGTATTTATTCTGAAAACCTACAATGTCACATTCGTTAACATAAATCATAGGACGGATAACATATAAGCCTGTGCGGTCAAGATAGGTATTCGGAGAAAAGGTGTGAAAACGACCTTCATAAATCAGTGAAAGAAGCATGGTTTCAATCACATCGTCACGGTGGTGGGCGTAGGCGATTTTATTGCAGTTTATTTTCAGAGCAGTTTCATTTAAAGCACCTTTGCGCATTTTGGCACAGAGAGAACAGGGATTGGATTCTTTGCGGTCATGAAAAATAATATCTCCAATCTCTGTTTTTACTATATGATATTCAATATGCATAGATGAGCACAGGTTTTCGATTTCATTTAGATTTTGAATACCAAGGCCTAAATCTACAGTAATGGCTTTTAAATTGAATTTTATGGGGTAAAAACGCTGTAAGCCATGAAGAGCATAAAGAAGGGCGAGACTGTCTTTGCCGCCAGAAATACCAATGGCAATGGTATCATTTGGGCGAATCATATGATAGTCATCTATAGCGCGTCTTGTATAAGAAAGTAATTGTTGTAATTTCATTAGTGAAGTCCTTTCTCGGATTGAATACAGGGTTAATTATATAGAAAAATTGCGAAAATGTAAATATGTTTTTTGATTTTAAGGGAAAAAAGAAGAATTTTGGCTAAGAGATTTTCCTTTGGTTGCTGGTACAAGAAATACGGTTGCTTTTCTTTTAACGAAATGATATAATTCAAAAAACAGAAAAATGTATTTAAAAGATATTGTCGAAAAACAGAGAAAGAGCAGTGGGGATTTAGAGATATCTATCACTCGGTTAAATGTCAATTTAACCGAGTGATACTAAAACAAAAACGAGAGCAGTATTGTATTTATAAATTTGATACATTCTAAAAATAAAATTATTTAAAGGAGAATTTTATGCGAAATGAAAGTCAGTTTTATCAGGATAAAGAAAATAAACAAATAGCAAAATTCCGAGAGCTTTGCAGAAATCTACCCAAGTATGCTTCTGCATATTTACAAAATCGGGAACTTGTCGTAAAATACAGTACTTTAACGGCGTATGCCTATGACCTTCAAATATTTTTTCAGTTTTTTGCAGAACAGAATCCTGTTTTGAAAAATTCCTCCATAAAGGAAATTCCGGTGAATTTTCTTGCCGAACTTACTGAGGAAGATATTATGGATTTTCAGCGCTATTTGAGATTTCATGAATCTGTCGACAAAAAAATCAGCAAAAACGACAATAAGGCAATTGCTCGAAAAATGGCTCCAATACGGGGACTTTTCGATTATATGGTAAGAAAAAAATATATTTCGGCAAATATAGCGAAAAATGTGGAAATGCCGAAGATAAAAAGTCCGAAAATAATAAAGAAATTAAGCAATGATGGAGAAAATAATGAGGTGGAACGCCTTCTGTCCGGTATGGAGACTATTTTGACAAATCCTTCTGTTCCCAAGAGACAGAAAGCATTTTTGAAAAAGGATTATTTTCGTGACAATGCCATTGTATGGCTTTTATTGGGAACTGGAATCCGTATTTCCGAATGTGAAGGCCTTGATATAAAAGATATTGATTTTGAAAATAAAAGTATTCATATTAAACGCAAAGGCGGTTT
>CAJUDQ010000006.1:4439-20512 GCA_910585215.1 uncultured Lachnospiraceae bacterium
TCCCTACACGACGCTCTTCCGATCTATATTGTATATTTTAATGATGAGGTTGCTTCAAAATTGCAAAGTTACATAGAGAATGAACGCAAACAATATCTGTCTGACAATACTCCTGAAAAAGATAAAGAGGCTGTATTTTTAAGCCGTAAATATCGACGGCTCAGCGTAGACGCTATGGAAAATCTGGTAGAAAAATATACTATGATTCTTTTAGGTAAAAAGTTTAGTCCTCATAAATGCCGTGCAACTTATGGTACTACTCTGTATCAGAAGACAAATGACATTCGACTTGTTGCAGATGTTCTTGGACATTCCAATATTAATACTACTGCAAAACATTATGCAGCACAAACAGAGGAAAATAAAAAACGTGCAGGAAATATCAACTTCAAATAGTAAATAGTTTTAATAAATAATATAATAATAAATACAGTACAAGCAAAAAAAATATTTTTCCTTGTACTGTATTTATTAGATATAAAATATTTTTAATTTATCTAATATATTATTTTTACACAAAATGATAGGCTCTATTTGCCATATCAATAATTACTTCTGCACAGTTTTCGATTCCAAGTAATGTACTGTTGATACACAAATCATATGTTCTGGCTTCGCCCCACTTTTTGCTGGAATAATAATTATAATAGTTTGCTCTTCTCTTATCTGATTTTACAATTGTATCCCATGCATCGCTTTCTTTCTTAATGTCATCCCGTTTCATTACGCGGTTAATTCTGTCCTGTCTGTCTGCATGAATAAATACATGAAATACATTTTTACAGTCTTCCAGTGCATAATCTGCACACCGCCCCACGATTACACAGGACTCCTTCTCTGCAATTTTTTTAATGGCATCAAATTGTGCAAGAAATACTTTTTGACCAACAGGAACATCCATATTATATCCACTTCCACCAAATCCAAGAGAATATGTATCCATGACAAGTGAATATAAAAAGCTGCTGGTAGGTTTTTCATCATGTGTTTCAAAAATCTGTTCACATAATCCACTTTCTTTTGCAGCTACAGAAATAAGCTCTTTATCATAAAAAGAAATGCCAAGCTTCTCTGCAACCAGCCTCCCTACTTCTCTTCCACCACTTCCAAATTGTCTTCCTATGGTTATTACTATTTTATCTCGCATAACACTTCTCCTTTCTTTAAGGCAATATATTTAATAATCTTTCAAAATATTCGGGAAGATTGGAATCAAATTCCATATACTTCTTTGTTAACGGATGTAAAAATCCCAGTTTTTTGGCATGAAGCGTCTGTCCGGTCAAATGATAGGGACAATTTTTTGGTCCATAAACATCATCACCCAGAACTGGATGTCCAATCTGGGACATATGCACTCTAATCTGATGAGTACGTCCAGTTTCCAGTCTACATTCAATATAAGTAAAATTTTGGAATCTTTTTAAAACTTTATAATGGGTGATAGCATCCTTCCCGTTTTCAAAATTGACAGCCATCTTTTTTCGGTCTTTTACATCTCTTCCAATTGGCATATTAATGGTACCCTCGTCCTCTGTCAGCACATTGTGTACAATCGCATGATATTTTCTGTTAATATTATGACTTTTTAGCTGACTTGAAATATAATTATGCGCGGAATCTGTTTTACATACTACTAGCAACCCCGTTGTGTTTTTGTCTATTCTATGAACAATTCCAGGTCTCAGTTCTCCATTAATGCCAGAAAGATTTCCTTGACAGTGATACAAAAGAGCATTTACAAGAGTTCCTGAATGATGTCCCAAAGCCGGATGTACTACCATCTCCTTTGGCTTATTTACGACAAGTACAACATCATCTTCATAATAAATATCCAGAGGAATATTCTCTGGCTTAATATCTACAGGTTCGGCATCTGGTATATTGATTATGATTTCATCATTTACCTTTAATCTATGGTTTGCCTTGACTACCTTTTCATTTACAGTAACTTCTCCTTTATCTAAAAGTTTTTGGATTCTCGCTCTGCTAAAATCGGGAAACTGCTCTGTCAGATATACATCTATTCTCTGCTGGCTGTTTTCTTCATTAATTAAAAAAGTATTTGTCTGCATCTTCTCCACCTTTTTCAGTTTCATTTTTTTCTTTTTAAATAAAAAATATTATCTAATTCATCTTCTTTCATAAAAAATAATAAAAATATAATCAGTATAATCATTGACAGAGTAACATAACAGTCCGCAATATTAAATACAGGGAAATTAATAAAATCTGTTTTAATAAAATCTACTACATACCCATTTATCAATCTATCCGCCAGATTTCCAACAGCACCGGACAAAAGAATGGCCATGTCAAATTGAAGCATGCGATATTTTATGCCGGCTATTCGTTCCAAGCGAAGCATAACCAATAAAATCAACAGAATTAAAATACAGGTAAAAACAGCAAACAGTGTGATTTTTCCTGATAATACACCCCATGCAGCTCCTGTGTTTTCCAGATAGGAAAAAGAAAGTATATTTTTTATCAGTACAAAATCTTTTCCATCTTTTAAGTGTATTACTGCAAGTCTTTTTGTATACTGGTCAATTGCAAAAAGTACAAAAATCAGAACGGCATACAGAATAACTTTTCCTGTTATTCTTTTTCTGTTTATCTTAGGTATCGGTTTCTCAATCCTTGACTCAGCATAATTTATCATGAAATTCCCCTTCCTCAAATTTTTGTCTGATTTTCTGCTATATCATACAATGCCGCTTTCATTTCAGACAGACTTACTGACTGGTCAACAAAGGAATGGCCAATTTCATCTGTTACAATAAATTTTATTTTTCCACCTTCCATTTTCTTATCACTGCCCGTTGCTGCCAGTACATTTTCAATACAAATTCTGTTTTCAGAAACCGGAAGTTCGTAAAGCTTCAATAAATCTATGATTTCATTTCTGTCATATTCTGAAAGATATCCCTTCCGCCAAGAAAGAAAGGCTGCTCCTACCATTCCAACAGAAACACATTCTCCATGCAGCATATCCGTATAGAGATATTTTTCAATCGCATGACCAAGTGTATGTCCAAAATTTAAAAGTGCACGCTCTCCCTGTTCCTTAAAATCATTTTCAACCACCTTCCGTTTTGTGTCACAACTTACCTTTATAATATAGGACAGTGCCTGCTTTTCATAATTTTTGATGTTATCTGCCTGTTTTTGCAGATAATAAAAGAATTTTTTATCTTTTATAATTCCATATTTGATTACTTCGCCCATTCCTGACAGAAATTCTCTTTTTGTCAGTGTTTTTAATGTATTTGTTGCAATATAAACCAGCTTGGGTTGATAAAAAGCTCCCACCATATTCTTATATCCGTCAAAATCCACACCGGTCTTTCCTCCTACACTGCTGTCTACCTGCGCAAGAAGTGTAGTCGGAATTTGTATAAAATCAATTCCTCTCAGATAAGTAGCAGCACAATATCCTGTCATATCTCCTGTGACACCTCCGCCAAGTGCCACCAGCATATCCTTGCGGTCAAAGTGATTTTCTATCAAAAATGTATACAAATCCTTTATTGTATACAGATTTTTATTTTTCTCTCCAGCCTCAAAGGTAAATACAAATACTTCCTTTGCGCATTCTTCTAATATTTTCTTTATTTCCTCAGCATAAATGGCTCCAACTGTCGTCTCTGTCACAATACAAAGTTTTCTTTTTGAGACATTCAGCTTATTTAACTCGGATTTTAAATTTTTAAAATCCTCTTCTATTACAATCTCATAGATAACAGTATGATTTTCATGAACAGCTAGCCTTTCAGACATATTTTATTCCTCTTTCTTATATAATAACATTGATTGCCTAATAAAAGATAGTCACTGATATATCTTTCTGTATACCAATGACTACGAAATTTATTTATTAAATGAAGCCACGTCAAATCCGCCGCTTGTAAGCAAGTCCTGGAAATCACCTGAAATATCAACATTTTCAGGTGTAATAATAAATATGTAATTTGAAACCTTCTGTAGATTTCCGTTAACAGCATAACAGGAACCGGAGGTAAAATCTACGATTCTTTGAGCAATTTCCACATGTAGGCCTTCAAGATTTAAAATAACAGCCCGTCCACTTAGCAGAGTATCTGTTACCTCTCTTGATTCTTCCACGCTTGTAGGTTTAATAACACAGACTTCCATGCCACTCCTTCCTGTTCTCATTGGAACTACCTTTGAATTGCTTTTACTTTTTGAAGCCTTGTCACGTGTACGCCTGTCCTCTTCTTCGTCATAATCCTCAGCTCTGGACTTTCTCTTATAACTTCTTCTACTGTCTTCCTCGTAATCTTCATCATAATCTTCGTCATAATCTTCATCATAATCGTCATTATTCAATTGGAACATATCTAAAAATTTATCTCCGAATTTGCTCATTTTTTTATCTCCTTAAAGATTATAATTTCTTTCTCCAAAGATTGCAGTGCCAACACGCACATGAGTGGCTCCTTCCTCTATGGCAGTATGATAATCTCCTGTCATTCCCATTGACAAAAAATCCATACTTACATTATGAATGTTTTTGCTGTCAATGTCAACAGCTAATTTTTTTAATTTTTTAAAATAAATCCTGTTGTTTTCCTCTGTCTCTGTAAATGGCGCAATTGTCATCAGTCCCCGAATCCGTATATGTGTAAAATCAGAAATCTCTTTTATCATATTCAGTGTTTCTTCATATTTCAGACCAAACTTGCTCTCTTCCTCTGCCACATTTACCTCAATCAGAATATTTACGGTTAATTGTTTTTTTGCAGCCTCCTCCTCAATTGTCTTTGCAAGTCTAACAGAATCTACCGAATGAATCATTTCTACTTTGTCAATCAGATATTTTACCTTATTTCTTTGCAAATGGCCTATCATATGCCATTTAATATCCTTTGGCAGCTTTTCATATTTATCACACAGCTCCTGAACCTTGTTTTCACCAAATTCTCTCACTCCATGTCTGTACAGCTCTTCGATATCAGAAACCGGTTTTGTCTTGCTTACTGCAATTAGCGTTACTTCATTCTGGTTTCGTGCTGCTTTTTCACAGGAATACTTCACCTCATTCAAAACAGACTCATAATTTTCAACTAGCATAATTCTCTCCTTATTTATATTTTTAACGAAATACTACTTCGTTTTCCGTCACCATACTTCCATCAAGCACGATATGGTCATATACTTTTAACCCATAAGATGTACTGATATCCACAAGAAAATAATCTCCGCTTTCTGCAAGCCTTTCAATCCGCCGAAATACGCAGTATCCGCTGTTGACATTATATACGCCTTCCAAAGAGCTTATCTGCCCTATGGTAAAGGTTTCAGCAGAATCATTTTTAATAATTACATCACCCTTTTCAAAATCTTCATTATCAATATAATAATATTGCTCATCTGAATAATAAATTTCAGGCGCAATAAATTTGATAGTCATATTATTATCTTCATCATATACCCTTTTGTAATATCCGGTTTCATCTGAATCGCCTCCCTTTGAAGCAAAATCTTTCGGAACTAGAAAGAAATCCTTGGTGATAACAGAGGTTTTCGGAATTTTAAGTCCTTCTGTCTCCTTCTCTACAATCTGGACTGTGGCATAACGCTCAGAAGCATATTTTATCATATACTTGTCCAATGTCACTACACCAATATAACAATTATTCTGATTGATTACTTTAAAATCGCCCACTGCTGTAGTTCCATCTTTTGCAAATCGAATTTTGATTCTTGTATCCTCCTGCCGCTGTTTTGCTTCTTCCTCTGACAATAAAAGCAGAACATTCCACTCCTCTTCACTGATAATCTTGTAAATGGGACTTCCCTGCTCTAACAGGTCATTTGGTGCAACTGATTTTCTTGTATAACTGTCAGCATTAAAATCATCCGCAGAAATTTCACTTATTTGTCTGGTTTCATATCCATCAGAATAATATTCCACAATTCCTGCCGTTGAAGATTTATTTACCACATAATTATAATTTCCATTTGCACTCAATTCCGCCAGTTTTTCATTGATAATATTCATATTGACACATTCTAACAACTTTGAGGATAAATCTATTTTAAAGTGATAAGTCTTTGAAAATTCAACATCCGAATACTCAGTGGTAAAATCTGATATGTATTGCCGCAGAATTTCATAGTCATCTGCTTTCAAGTCCATCTCCTGCTCATTATCTTTCAGATACTTCTGTATCTGCCCGTTTTCATCAATTGTACAGACGGTAGTTCCTACAGATGCCCGTTCTCCTGATTTTACATAATAGTTCAGATATCCCGCTGTCTCTGCCGAGACAACATTTTCACTGCGCAAAAGCAGCCCATTATATGTTTTATTTGTCAAATCTGCATTTTTTCCATATACTACTTCATAAATAGAAACTCTCACGCGGGTAAAATACATAATCATATAGATAAGAAGATAAGCAAACACAGACAGAAACACAAGAAATCCTATATTGATTGAAATAGGTCTTCGATATTTAATTACTTTTTTCTTCTTTTTTTTCTTTTTATTGATATCAGCCACAATTTTAAGCCTCCAATGATTTCCATTACAGAAAGAATACTATTAGTATACACCAAAATAAAAGCTATGTCCATAAAAATTAAAAATCTGAAAAACAATCAAAATTTTACAGAATAAATACATGCAATTATGGAAAAATATAAATATAAATTTATTTATAGAAAGGATGAACAGTTATGAATACAAAAGGATTGGATTATACGATTCTTACAATTGCCATTATTGGAGCAATTAACTGGGGACTGGTAGGATTCTTTAAAATTGACCTCGTAAATATGATTTTCGGCAATATGACGATTATCTCCCGCGTAATTTACGCTGTAATAGGATTATGTGGATTATATCTTGTCAGTCTGTATGGACGAGTATCAAATGCATTAAACGGTTAGAAAAAGGCGCCTCTGGCGCCTTTCTTTCTTATCATGAAACAGTTTAACGATAAACCTCTCTCCATTCTAAATCTCCTCTGTCCAGTGCTTTGATTAAAAGCTCGGCAGTGGCAAGATTCGTTGCAAGAGGAATATTATTGATATCACACAACTTAAAAATATTATGAATATCCGGTTCATGGGATTTTGAGGTAAGAGGGTCTCTGAGAAAAATCGCCAAATCCATCTGATTATTCTCTATCTGTGCCCCAAATTGATGTTCGCCTTCCAAGTGACCTGCGAGGAATTTATGAACATTTAAGTTTGTAACTTCTTCTATCAGCCGCCCTGTCGTAGCTGTCGCATATAATTCATGATGACTGAGTATTCCCCGATATGCAATGCAAAAATTCTGCATCAATTTTTTCTTAGAATCGTGTGCAATTAATCCAACGTTCATAATTTATCCTCCTATTGTAATTTTCTTCTCTGTAAGCCAACATTCAATACAAAGCCCATACCCAGATACAAACTTAGCAATGAACTTAACCCGTAACTTACAAATGGAAGAGTCAGTCCTGTATTTGGCATCATTTTTGTAACTACCGCTATATTAATAAATGTCTGGACAGCGATAATCATTGCCATTCCACTGCAAATAATCTTTCCTGCCATGTCAGCGGCGTGCGCGCCTACATAGACACATTCAAAAGTAACCAGCGCAAGCAGTATAATAATACTCGCAGTTCCGGCAAAGCCAAGCTCCTCTCCCACCACAGCAAAAATAAAATCTGTCTGTGGTTCAGGAATCAGATTTCCATTTTTTACACTGTTTGGACTGTCATTTCCAAGCCCCTTTCCCCACAAGCCTCCAGACCCGATTGCAAGAACTGCATTATCCTGCTGATAGCTGATTCTCTGAGCCTGTTCATTATCTTCGTCATAAAATCCAACAAGTCTGTTATACTGATATTCCTCAAGTATCTTCTGGTCTGGCTGCATAATAAGATAAACAAGAACAATCGCTGTTGGAATCATAAGCGCCAAAACACTGAAAATAATCTTGTAACTTAGTCCTGCTATATAAATCATAGCAGCAAATACCAATACAATAGCCACACTGGTTGACAAATCCGGCTGCTTGTATATTAAAAGAAGTGGAACTGCAAATGTTATGATTGTAAATGATAACATTTTAAAATTATTTAGTTTATCTTTATTGTATTTATTAAAAAGGTATGCAAAGAACAAGATAATAAATATTTTTGAAAGCTCCGAAGGCTGAATCTGAATACCAGCGACCTTAATCCATCTTGCTGCACCCTTGTGCTCTTCGCCTAAAAAACGTACTGCCAAAAGCATAAACACATTAAAAATATAAATCAGCCATGCAAATTTCAGCACAAAGCGGTAATCAATAAACATCACAATAAGCATTACTAGGCTCCCCCCAACAATACCTATCAGTTGCTTTTGTACATAACTAGGATCATTATCTATGGCACTGGATACTACATTAAATCCAAGAATAGACAGAGCTGTAATAAAAATAATCAGCCTTACATTCAAATGCCTGTACTGGTATGTTTTCAATTTTGTTAATATTTTTTTATAAAATCGAATCATATATCTCCCTCGTAGAATATCTCCCTTATAAAATATCTCCCTTGTGGAATATTTTTCTTATAAAATTATTTTCCATGTTTCAATTCTTTAATCGGAATATTTGCAATTAAAGCAGGAACACTTCCACTACTTCCATCTGAATCTGTCTGAGTAATCTGAATATCAAGCCCGTCAGTATCAATCTCCATATACTTAGCGATTACTTTGATAATATCATTCTTAATCAGTTCCATAATTTCCGGCGAACAGTTTGCTCTGTCAGAAACCAGCAAAAGCTGAAGCCTTTTTTTGGCAATATCCCCAGATGATTTTTTCTTAAAAATATCAAATACGTTCATTGCATTTCCCCCTTTTACTAGCTCTTTTTAAAAATATTGGCAAGTTTTGAAAAGAATCCGTTTCCGCCACTCAAGTCGAGAAGTGGAACCTCTTCTCCCAGAACACGTTTGCAGATATTCATATATGCCTGTCCTGCCGGTGTATTGCTTCCCACTAGAGGCTCACCCTGATTGGTAGAAATAACGATATTTTCGTCATCCGGTACTGCACCGATAAGATTTACTGCCAGAATGTCAAGCACATCATCCAATGACATCATTTCGCCTTTTTTTACCATATCCATACGGATTCTATTGACAATTAAATCTGTTTTCTTGATTTCATTCGCCTCTAAAAGCCCAATAATCCTATCCGCATCACGGATAGCAGAAACTTCTGGTGTTGTCACTACAAGAGCTCTGTCTGCTCCGGCAATGGCATTCTTGAATCCCTGCTCTATTCCTGCAGGACAGTCAAGAATTATGTAATCAAATTCTTTTCGAAAATCATCGGTCAGCGCTTTCATCTCTTCTGGAGAAACACTTGTTTTATCTCTGGTTTGTGCGGAAGGCAAAAGATACAGATTTTCATAGCGCTTATCTCTGATAAGCGCCTGTTTTGCTCTGCAACTTCCTTCTATTACATCTACAAGATTGTATACAATTCTGTTTTCCAGTCCCATTACAACATCAAGATTTCTAAGACCGATATCTGTATCAATCAACACAACCTTCTTATTTAATTTGGCAAGTCCTGTACCCAGATTTGCAGAGGTGGTCGTTTTTCCAACTCCACCTTTTCCTGATGTAATCACTATTACTTCGCTCATTTTTCACCTAAAAATCCTTTCTCATATTTTTCTTTCAGCTTCCTGCCTTTAAAACCTTAAAATTTTCATTAGTTCTTTATTTAACGGGTCAACAAAAATATTCCCATTATCAAGATAGGCAATTTTTGTCTCCTGTTTTGCCCGTTTTGGCTTTTCAGGACAGCTTGCAATAACATCCCCGATTCTTATCTGCACCGGAGCCATATCAAGCGCCACAACAAAGGCGTTGTTGTCACCTCTCATTCCGGCTGAAACATTTCCTTTCAATGAACCGAGAATAATCACATTTCCCCCGGCAGATACCTTTGCACCCGGATTGACATCTCCTATAATAACTATGGAAGTATCACTTTCCAAAATCTGTCCGGAACGCAGAGTTCCACGAAAAAATCTTCCGGTATTACCATCATCTGATTTTTCTATCTCCTGAATTTCTGATTCATCAATTGTATCCCTTCCATTATCAACCATTTCTTTGATTTTTTCAACCGATTTTTTAAAAACTTCTGTAAGCTCCTTACTGTTATCAATCACACAGGCAATATTCAAATTTGAAGATTCACTGATTACATCCAGAAGCTGTGTTTGCTCATCACTGGAAAGCTCCCTTCCCTCAAAGGAAACTGCCATGGTTCCACTTCCAAAAAACTTGGCAGACTCTGTCAGCTTTTCTGCCAGCCGCGATTTGATTTCATCAAAAGAGGTATCTTCATCCATAACAATTACAATACCGTATTTATTTCCTTTAATGACTAAAGAATTTTTTTTCATGTTATCTCCCTTTCAAAACATTTATCGTTCTACTTACTGTGTACCTTCCGAAGCCTGTTTTGCCGGACCATCTGAATTGCCTGCCAGTATCTGCTCCAGAGTTATCTTACCAAAATAAAAATCATACACATCATTTGCCAGAGCAATTGCTTTTCCCGACTCATAGCCATTCTGCAGAACAACACTCATGCAAATCTCCGGATTGACAAACGGTGCATAAGTAATAATCAAAGCATGGTCCGGTTTTTTTTCATTTTCCTGTGCAGTACCTGTTTTGGCGGCCACAGTCATGCCAAGACGACTATTCATTCCATAGCTTGATGAAGCTGCAGCTTCCGCCATTCCAGACTGTACAAGATTTATGGTTGAATCCGCAACATCTACTTTCACTGCAGACTTTTCAGCCTTTTCCTGTGTTTCACCATTTATATCCACTACCTTGTCAATCAGTGTCAATTCATAATTTACACCATTTGATGCAATTGTATTGACATATCTTGCAAGCTGTATTCCTGTAAAATTGTGAGACCCCTGTCCGATAGCCGAAGCAATACCGCTGCTCACAGAAAACTGAGGTGAAGACTCTTCCACTTCTACACCGGAAGTAGAAGTAAGGCCAAACATTTCTCCATATTTTTTCATTCTTTCCAGCGCCTCTTCATCTGAATAAACTCCGTTTGACATAGTACCAAGACGGTAGCTAACTTCTCCGAAAAATACATTGCATGAATTCTTTATTCCGCTTACTACCGCAAGACCACCATGTGCACCCGGAGAAATCCAACATTTCATAGGCGGCTCCATTCTTGTAAAGGCACCTGTGCAGTTTATTACGCTTCCACTCGAAATTACACCTTCCTCCAGTCCTGCAACAGCTGAAAGAGGTTTAAAAGTAGAACCGGGAGCTGTTCTCATTCTGGTTGCTCTTGCATACAACGGACTGGAGCCGTCATCATTTAACTTGTTCCAGTAATCTGAATCAATGGAACCTGAAAATACATTATTGTCATAGCTTGGATAGGAAACCATTGCAAGAACATTTGATGTGCCCGGCTGTACAATTGTTACAGAAGCAGAACATGGATTTAACGCCAGCATTGCGGGAGTAATTGTAAGACTTTTTATCTGTGCAACCATAAAATCATACGCCGGATAAGAGCCGCTAATCAGTCTTGAATAAGTTCCTTCATCATAAGGAATCACATTCTGGTCATATAAAAGTCTGCATATCTGACCACCAGAAATACTGCCGGAATAAATCAGATATTTATAGACAAGCTTTGTAAATTTTTTATCTTCTGTGAGATGAGATCGTATATATTCCACCAGAGAATGGTAAATTGTATCTCGGTCAATGTAGGTTTCATTGACATTCAATTTGCCTGTATCCACAAAATCATTATCGATACAATATAAAAGCATAGTTCGAAGACTGAGCCCGTCTCTCATCCATTCCTTATAAGTATCGCTTTCTCTGTCAATATTTGCTCTGGGTATTAAGTTTATGCCATATAACGGGTCTGAAAGCATATTGAAAATATAAGTATAATATTCGTTCATTTCTTTGCTTTCTGCCGCCAACGGTCCCGACCCGTCACTATAAAGCTGTGCTTCTATAGTCTGCAGTACAGAAGCTTTTTTTGCACTCATTGTATTGTAGATATTTTTTTCGTTTTCACTGGCATCGGTCTGATTAAATTCATCACAGTTTACAATATTATTGTTAATAACCTGAAAATAAACATCATAAATTGATGTTTTCCATTTTGGATTGTTATTTTCATCTACCAGACTGTTTACCAGATTTTGTGTCAGAATTTTTGCCAAATGCTGTTCAATCAGATGGTACACACCAATTTGCAAGTCGGAACGAATGGTGAGATATACATCATTTCCGGCAATCGATTTTTTTTCATCAATTACAGACTGTACTTGTCCCATATTATTCACAAGCACTTTTTCATAGCCCTTGGTTCCTGAAAGCTGCAATTCATAGCTTGCTTCTATACCGTCTTTTCCAACAATATCATTCAGCTCATATTTAATGTCTTCATCTGAAAGCTGACCATTCAGCTCATTCATCTGCTCTTCTGAAATTTTTCCGGTATAACCGATAATATGCGAAAAATAAAAACTGTCATTATAAATTCTCTGTGTATCTTCATCGACAGTAACACCTGGTATTTCGTTTTTGCTCTCATAAATAGCAGCAACTGTATTTTCACTTACATCTTTTGCAATTGTAGTAGCAATATATTTCTGAAACATATTCAAAGATAAATCATATCGTATCATGGCGATTTTCCACGCCATTTCTTCACCATACAGCTCTGTGTCGATTTCATACTTCTTTTCACCCTTTAAATATTCCACAGCCTGTTGGGCTGTCGTTTCAGATAATTTTTCCTCCTTTGTATCCAATGTCTCTGTTCCAAATATATTTTTCAAAAATCGGGCCTTTGTATTTTCAGAGAGCGATGTCGAATACATATATAGACCATTTGAATATACAACAGGAAAATCACCAATCAATGAATCACCATTTTTCTCTATAATTCTCACTGTTTTATAAATAATTTCATTCATCTGGCTGTTTTTGTAATTTGAACTTTCAATAGTATCTTCTATCTGTACAGAATAGGCAGTTTTATTATAAGCAAGAAGCTTTCCGTCTGCATCGTAGATATTTCCTCTTATAGCAGTAGAATAACGTGTTTTTTCTGTTTTCTGACTCATCTCGAGTACGTAAGAATCCGAGTCCGTTGCAATTTGCAGATAAAATACTCTGGAAAGCAGCGCAGAAAACATAATCAGAAACAAAATACATAAAAAAAATGTACGAGATTTTATCGTATAGTTAATTATGATTTCCCAAATCTCCTTTAACAAGTTCCTCTTCACCTCTTTTCTCATATTTTTCCAAAAGCATGCTGATTACCTTCATAAATCGGAATAAAAATACTGTAACACAGCCGGTATAAATCATTTCTGGAAACATAATCGTCTTGAAATACATGGGAATATCAAGTTGTCCCCGTAAAAGAAAGGTAATACAATAATATAAAAAATTGTAGATAAGGTCGCTTACCATTGTCAGAATAACCGGAATACAGATATCATCTGTATAAAAGATTTCATTAAATAATCCATTGACATATCCAATATACATATACAGTAATCCGGTCATTCCAATAATTCCCGAATATCCATAGAAAATATCAATTAACAGCCCTGAAAAAACTCCTGCCAACATTCCTGCTTTCTTTCCCCGTATAAAACCGGTACAGCATACCAGAATAATCATAAGATTGGGAGAAATATTCCCAATGGATATCTCTTTATTAAAAGTGGTCTGGACTATAAATAATAGAAAAATATAAAAAATCGTAACTATATTTCTTAACATCTAAACCGCCTTTCTGTTTGATTGACTATTGTTGTCCGCTTTCTGTTTCTTTCTTTGTTGTCTCTTCCTCCTCAAGTGTCTCTTTCAACTGAGTAATCACCAGTACTTCTTCCATCTGGGAAAAATCTACTACAGGCATAAGATAACCCGACTTTGTAAGCTTGTTTCCATCGTCTGTAATGTTTGTTATGTAGCCTATCAAAATTCCCGGAAGATATTTATCACTGATATATGAGGTTAAAAGCATATCACCGTCTTTAATTCCGGCATCTCTGTTGATATTTGATACATGAATATATCCCTCATTCATAAGCTCAAGGTCCCCCTTTACAATACAGTTATCCGAAGTAGATGCCGACTTTGCGCTTACATTGCTGTCATCGTTAATAATAGTAGTTACAACAGAATAATTTTTTCCCACATAAGTAATTCTTCCCACAAGACCAGCTCCCGCCAATACATTCATATCCATGGTAATGCCATCCTGTGAGCCTTTATCTATTATAAATTCAGAAAACCAGTTATCCGGCTGCATGCTGACAACCCGCGCTGCAACCTTCGGATAATCAGAATAAATATCATCTAGCTGATACAGCTCTCGAAGCTTGTCCAGTTCACTTTTCTGTTGAATTAGAATACTGTTCTGAGCCTGCATTTCATCCAATTTTGCTCTCAGTTCCTCGTTTTCTTCCTGCAGCCTTGAATATTCTTTCAGGGTATCGGATTTATCGGACAGCCATAGTCCGACATGATTCATTCCTTTCTGCACGGGTATTACTATCTGTGCAATCGTATCCTTCATAGTAGTCCCGATTCTTTCACTTACAAAGGACAATACAATGAGACAGGTACACACAAATGTCAGAAAAATAAGGACATATTTAGTTGGAATTGTAAATTTTGTACGTTTCCTCAAAGTTTTAAATCCTCTCCGATAATATTTAGTTAATCATACTGCTTTTCACGTGGTATATAAGTCAAATCTGAAAGTTCCGGAGTCATTACGATAGAGGCAATTCCTCTGATTACAGTTTCGGAAGGATTTTCCGCCATATTTACTTTCAGCCCTGTTTCTTCTGTAATTAATCTGTCAATATTTAAAATCTTTGCAGAACCGCCAGTAAGAAAAATTCCTTTGGCATAAATATCAGCAGTAAGTTCCGGCGGAGTTCTCTCTAAAATCAGTTTGATATTTTCAATAATCTGATGAAGCAGTTCTTTTATCGCTTCATGAATAAGAGACGCTGATATCTCTCTGGCGTTTGGAAGGCCCGTAAGAATATTTCGGCCATAAGTCATGGCTATTGTGTCTTCATCTGGCTCTACCGCATCTGCAAGCTGCATTTTAATCTGTTCCGCAGAACGGCTTCCGATAATTAAATTGTACTTTTTCCGCACAATGCCGCAAATCGCTTCATCAAACTTTGTTCCGCCCGTTTTAATCAATTTGCTTAATACAATACCGCCAAGAGAAATCACAGATATCTCTGTAGTATCTGCTCCAATATCAACTACCATATGGCCATTTGGACTTTGTACATCTATTCCCATACCTACGGCATCTGCAATTGGCTTTTCTACAACGGTAATATTTTTTGCTTTCAGCTTCGCATCCAGAATAACGTCATAAAAAGCTCTTTTTTCAACCTCTGTAACATCCGTTGGAACTGCAATACAGAAATCTGAGCCGGTAACACTTTTTCCTCCGTTCAGCTTTTTATAAAAACAGTTAAACAGTGTTTCCATATTTTTAATATCAGCAATAACACCAAATTTTACCGGAAAGGATACCGAAATATTAGAAGGTGCCTTTTCATACATATCAAATGCCTGATTGCCAAAACTGAATATATCATTTTTATTTTTTATTGCTATTACATTCTTTTCATTTAAAATATTATCACTCGAACCACTGTACATTTTAATATTGCTGGTTCCCAAGTCTATTCCGTATACGTGCTGTGCCATGTCTGACTTCCTTTCTGTTCTTAAAATCTTTTCTACAATAAGTTTTTCTCGCTGAAACTCATGTATTTATTATCTCCAATAATTATATGGTCAATCAAAGATATTCCAATCAATTCTCCGGCTTCTTTTATTTTTCTGGTACACAGGAAATCATTCTGACTCGGCGTCGGGTCACCACTGGGATGATTATGCATGATAATAATATTTACCGCCTTATATTTCAGGGCTTCTAAAAATATTTCACGCGGAGAAGCG
>CAJUDQ010000006.1:20522-115241 GCA_910585215.1 uncultured Lachnospiraceae bacterium
TTCCCTACACGACGCTCTTCCGATCTCACGCGGAGAAGCGACTGCGAAATTGACAGTTCCTGTCGATACAGTGCTCTCGGCGATAAATCCTGATTTTGCGTCAAGCATCAGAACCTTCAGTTCTTCTTTTTCTTTATGGCGCATTTCCTCCATAAAATAACCGGCGACTGCTTTCGGTTCACTAAAACTGAGTTTCTCTCTGCGTTCTGCCATTGCAATTCGTTTGGATAATTCTGCAATACACATAATTTGAACAGCTTTTACCATGCCGATACCTTTTACGCTTATAAGCTCTTTTGCTGACAGATTTGTAAGCCCCATAATCCCCTGATTTTGTGTTAAATGTATAATTTTTTCTGCAAGCTCTACAGATTGTATACCGTTCGCGCCGGTTCTGATAATAACGGCTAAAAGCTCCGCATCGGTCAAAACCTGAGGACCGCAGGAAAAACAGCGTTCATACGGTCTGGACTCTGATGGTATATCTTTTATTCTTTTTTTACTTTCCATATAAATAACCTTTCCTGACTCTCCCGGCAGGCAATACGATACAAATCTGACATATATAGTATCGCTAAGGTCATTATATTTTATCATATCATATTTGGAAAATAAAGTATATATATAAAATGTAATAATTTTTTTACAATTTACGCCCTTTTTCTCTTCCTGTTTATACATTTATGAGACGGTCTGTTTTGATATATCCTCCGTCAATGAGAGATTGCAGTGATTTCATAATTCCAAATTTTGCATGATACCATGTCAAACCTCCCTGAAAATATACCGCATATGGCGGTTTCATCGGACCGTCTGCACTCAGTTCGATTGACGCTCCTGATATAAAGGCTCCTGCTGCCATTATCACATCTGCATCATACCCCGGCATTGCCCATGGCTCCGGCACTACATGACTGTCTACAGGGGCTGCTGCCTGTATTCCCTGACAAAACTTTATCACACCCTCGGGAAATCCAAATTCTACCGCCTGAATAATATCATGCCTTGGTTCACTGCCATTCGGCACCACCCTAAACCCCAGTCTTTCATACAAATTTGCCGCAAACACTGCTCCTTTTAAAGCCGCTGCTGTCACTACAGGCGCAAGAAACAATCCCTGATAAAAGCTTCTGTTTACATTCAGAGACGCTCCTACCTCTTTTCCAAGTCCCGGCGTCATCAGACGATAAGAAGCATTTTCCACACATTCCTTTGTTCCCGCAATATACCCTCCAAGAGGCGCAAGTCCTCCTCCCGGATTTTTAATCAGCGAGCCCACCACAAGGTCTGCTCCAAAATCAGAAGGCTCGTCCTCCTCCACAAACTCTCCATAACAGTTATCCACCATTACAATAATATCCTCTCGAATACTCTTTACAAATCTTACGGCCTCCCCTATTTCCTTCACTCCCAGAGAAGGTCTTGGCAGATACCCTTTAGACCGTTGAATTTCCACAAGCTTTGTTTTCTCTGTAATTGTATTCTTTATTCCCTCAAAATCAAAAGAACCATCACTTAAAAGTTCCACCTGCTTATAACAGACTCCATATTCCGCAAGAGAACCTTTTGTCTCCCGTATACCAATAACTCCTTCCAAAGTATCATAAGGTTTTCCCGAAATAGATATTATTTCATCTCCTGGTCTTAAATTTCCAAACAACGCGATAGTAAGCGCATGTGTGCCACATGCAATCTGCGCTCTGACCAGCGCATCTTCCGTATGAAATACATCTGCAAATACTGCCTCCAGAGTATCTCTTCCTGCATCTGTATAGCCATATCCTGTAGAACCTTCAAAATGCATCTCGCTTACCTGATTTTTCTGCATTGCCCGTATCACCTTAAGCTGATTATATTCCGCAGTTTCATCTATCTTATCAAACCTTTCTTTTAAATCTCCCAATATACTACTTGAATAATCAATCACCTCCTTCGATATTCCAAGTTCTTTATAATATTTATATAAATCTTCTTTCATTTCCCGCTTTCCTTTCAGAATAAATTATATTGCTTCTTAAGCTTTCTTCTGTGTTTTTAAAATAGAATCTCTCTGCTTTTTTCTGCCAGATATGCCAATATCCTGTCCTTATCCATTCCAAACTCTTCAAAATTCACCCATTCCACTTCCTTTTCCCTGCGAAACCATGTAAGCTGTCTTTTTGCAAAATGCCTTGTATTTTTCTTCAACTCCAAAACAGCCTCTTCATAAGACAATTCCCCCTCCAAAAACGCAAATATTTCTTTATATCCTATTCCCTGCATGGAGACAAGGTTTCTTTGATATCCCCGTTCCATAAGCCCCTTCACCTCATCCACAAGTCCTTGTTCCAGCATCCTGTCTACCCGTTTTTCAATTCTCTCATACAAAAGCTTTCGTTCCATATTCAGCACAAAATACCTGAAATCAAACGGAGAGCTCTTTTCACGCTGCACTTCATTGTGAATCGAAATCTTTTCTCCCGTCTGATGATAATACTCCAGTGCCCGTATTACCCGCTTTACATTATTTTCATGAATCTCCTGTGCCGCTTTAACATCCACGCGCCCAAGCATTTCATGCAGATAATGATTTCCCTTTTCTGCTGCCAGAGCTTCCAGTTCCCTTCGATATGTCAGGTCATTCTCTTCCTCTGTAAAATCAATATCATATAAAAGAGACTGGATATAAAACCCTGTACCTCCTGCAATAACAGGCACTTTACTGTGAGAATAAATCTCTTTCACATACTTTTTTGCTCTCTCCTGAAAGACAAAAATATTAAAAGTTTCTCTAGGGTCAAATTCATCAATCAGATAATGCCTCACCCCCTGCATTTCTTCCTTACGGACCTTTGCAGAACCGATATCCATATACCGGTAAGCCTGTATGGAATCTGCACTGATAATTTCCCCGTCTATTTCCTTTGCCAGCCTTACAGACAATTCCGTTTTTCCAACTGCTGTAGGACCTGTCACTATAATAAGAGGAATTTTCCGATTCATATAACACTTCCTTCTTCTTTTCTAAATAACACGTTTAAATTTCTTTTCCAGTTCATATTTACTCATGGAAATAATAGTAGGCCGCCCGTGAGGACAATTATACGGATTTTCCAATGTCAAAAGTTCATCAATCAGCCTGTCCGCTTCCGCTGTCGACAGTCTGCTGTTTCCCTTTACAGCAGCTTTGCACGACATGGAGGCAATTTTTTCCATAATAAGGTCAGACCCTCCCCGAATCCCATTTTCATCTGTCAGATAATCAATCATTTCCATTAAAAGCTCCTGTTTTGCCAGAGAATACAAATCAAATGGAACTGAATGAACTGCATAATCATTTCCCCCAAATCCTTCCATTTCATAACCAAGCCTCAAAAATTCCTTTTGATATTTTTTTACTACCTCAGCTTCCCTTATCGAAAGATTGAGAATAATCGGTGGATTTAATTCCTGAGACAAACTCTCCTTTGTCTTTAATTTTGCCATAGTCCGTTCAAACAGTACTTTTTCATGCGCTGCATGCTGGTCAACAATAAACATCTTTTCTCCATACTCCACTATCCAGTAAGTCTCAAATACCTGTCCCACAATTTTATGATGAAGCCGCGCCTCTTTTGACAAAAGTTTATCATCAAATAAAGTCATCTGTTCTGGTTTCTTTATTAAATTTGAAACATCTGCTCCATGATAAACAGTTTCTTCACAAACAAGAGAAGAGCTGACTGCAGACTGCTGAATATCCATATACGTCTTGGGCTCTTCATTCAAAGACTGCTCTTTCTTTTTTTCTTCTTCGGCTTCCCTACTGACAGTACTCTCCCTGCCATGCACTCTGTTTTGAACAGATATACCTTCTAAACCCTTATCTTCCGACTTCTTTACATCTGTATTATCTATCTTCTGTCTGTCTGCAACAGCCGCCTTTATCTCCTGCCGTCTTCTTGTTTCAAAAATCTCGGGTGATTTTTCTATCTCTTTTTTTAACGGCTTCCAGTTTTCTTCTTTTCTTGCTCTCTCTTCTATCTTCACCTCAGGTACCAGATCTTTTCCTGTCAGCGTATCACGAACGGTCCTTAAAATTTCAGGATAAATCCTGTCTCCGTTTTGAAATCTCATTTCCAGTTTTGCCGGATGTACATTTACATCAATAAATTCAGGCTCTATGTGAAACAAAAGCGCTGTAAAAGGATACTTATGCTGCATCATAAAATTTTTATACCCTTCTTCAATTGCCTTATTTATAATTCCACTTTTAATATATCTCCCATTGATAAAATAATTTTCAAAATTTCTGTTTCCTCTTGATATCAACGGTTTTCCAATATATCCCTGCACTTTAAAAAGGGAATTTACAGCAGTTATCTCCAAAAGATTTGCCGTAATATCCCTTCCGTAAATCTGATAAATCACATCTTTCAAATTTCCGTTTCCACTGGTATTTAACATATGCTTTCCATTGTTAATAAACCGAATACCAATTTCCGGATGTGAAAGAGCAATCCTCTGAACGATATCGCTGATATATCCGGCTTCTGTCACAGAAGATTTTAAAAATTTTTTTCTCGCCGGTGTATTATAAAACAGATTGCGGACAATAAAAGTAGTTCCCTCGGGCACACCTACGTCCTCAATTTCTCCTTCTACACCGCCTTTTATCTCATATCTGCATCCCATAAGTCCGGATTTTGTCTTTGAAATCAATTCCACCATTGAAACAGACGCAATGCTTGAGAGTGCTTCACCGCGAAAACCAAGCGAGGAAACAGATAATAAATCCTCCGCTGTCTTAATCTTACTTGTGGCATGGCGCAGGAAGGCATGTTTAATATCTGTTTTCTCAATTCCTCCTCCGTTATCCGTAATTCGAATAAAAGAAGTTCCTCCGTCTTTTATCTCTATTGTAACAGCCGTAGCCAATGCATCAATTGCATTTTCCACAAGCTCCTTTACTACAGATGCCGGCCGTTCAATGACTTCACCGGCCGCAATTTTATTGATTGTAACTTCATCTAAAATCTGAATCGCCATCCCGCACCTCTTTTTTATCGTTTAACATTATAACGTTTTTATATGAAACTATCAGCCTTCCGTTGACTGCACGGCCCAACGGTTTTTCACTTTATTCTGCAGCTTATAAAGTGTATTTAACGCATCAATCGGTGTCATATTTCCAAGGTCAAGCTCTTTTATTTCATTTGCAATATCCTCATCTCTGACTGTATCAAACAATGACATCTGTGACATTTCAAGCTCATCTGGCTTTGTCTGTTTTTTCCTGCTGTGTATGCCCTGCGCCGCAATTTCTCTTGCACTTTTGGAAATATCTGCATCAATCAGCTGCACTACAATCTCCTTTGCACGCTCAATTACTGTATCTGGAACACCTGCAAGTTTTGCCACCTGAATCCCGTAACTTTTATCCGCACCGCCCTTTATAATCTTTCTCAAAAAGACAATATCGTCTCCTTGTTCCTTAACTGCAATACAATAATTATTGACCCCGTTTATCATTCCCTCAAGCTCTGTCAGTTCATGATAATGTGTCGCAAACAAAGTCTTTGCGCCCAAAAGCTTTGGATTGCTGATATATTCCACCACTGCCCATGCAATGCTTAATCCGTCAAAGGTGCTGGTGCCTCTTCCGATTTCATCCAGAATCACAAGGCTGTTTGAAGTGGCATTTCTTAAAATATTTGCAACCTCTGTCATTTCCACCATAAACGTACTCTGCCCGCTGGCAAGGTCGTCAGATGCTCCAACTCTGGTAAAAATTCTGTCACAGATTCCAATATTTGCATGGTCCGCCGGAACAAAACTTCCTATCTGTGCCATTAAAACAATCAGAGCACTTTGTCTCATATAAGTGGATTTACCCGCCATATTCGGACCGGTGATAATCGTAATCCGATTCTGTCCATTGTTCAGATAAGTATCATTTGATACAAACAAATCATTCGCCATCATCTGTTCCACAACCGGATGCCGTCCGCCTTTGATATCAATAATTCCCTTTTCATTTATTTTGGGCTTTACATATCTGTTTTTCTCTGCCACATAGGCAAGGGCTGCAAACACATCCAAAGCGGCAACTGCCTTTGCTGTTTTCTGGATTCTTGCAATATGCTCGGATATCTTTTCTCTGACCTCGCAAAAAAGATGATATTCCAGAGTATAGAGCTTATCTTCCGAGCCCAAAATCATCATTTCAATTTCTTTTAATTCTGGTGTAATATACCTTTCTGCATTTGTCAATGTCTGTTTTCTTGTATAATCCTCAGGCATTTGAAAAGAATTTTTATAAGAATTTGTAATTTCGATACAATATCCAAAATTTTTATTAAACTTTATTTTTAAAGTTTTTACGCCGGTTCGTTCTCTTTCCTTTGCTTCCAAATCGGCAAGCCATCCCTTTCCATCCGTCTTTGCACGCCTCAGCTTGTCTACCTCCTCATGATACCCCTCTTTTATAATTCCACCCTCTTTTATCTGTACTGGAGGTTCCTCAAGAATAGCCCGTTCAATTAATTCTGAAATATCCAAAAGCGCATCCATATCCTCATTTACTTTATTTAACAGAGGATTTTCAAAACCATCCAGAATTTGCTTTATATGCGGAAGCATTGACAGTGAATTTTTAAAGGCAATTAAGTCTCTTGGATTCGCCGTTTTATTTCCAATACGGCTGATTATCCGTTCAAGGTCATAGACAGGACTTAAATATTCCCGTATCTCCTCCCGTTCAATTGCAGAATTTACAAATGTCTGCACAGCTTCCTGTCTTTTTGTAATTTCTGTCTTATCAATCAGAGGCTGCTCAAGAAAGGAACGCAAAAGCCTTGCTCCCATGGCGGTTTTTGTTTTGTCGAGTATCCACAGAAGAGAACCCTTCTTATTTTTTTCCCGAAGAGTTTCTGTCAGTTCCAGATTTCTTCTGGTAGAGGTATCCAATACCATATATTTTCCAGTTACATAAGGGGTAATCGCAGTAAGCTGAACAAGTGCATCCTTTTGGGTCTCAGTAAGATATTGCATAAGTGCTCCCGCACTGACGCTCCCTGTTTCAAAATCTCCAAGTCCAAGTCCGTCAAGATGATGAATTTTAAAGTGCTCCAAAAGGGCCCTCTTTGCATTTTCATCATCAAAATACCACGCATCCAGAGAAAAAACAGAGAGATTGAGTCTCTGTTTTATATCTTCCAAATCAATACCGCTTACAGAAAATGCCTGATTACAGATAATTTCAGAAGGCATAAATTTATTAATCTCATCCAGAAGTGTTCGTTTGGAATTTACCTCTGTCACATAAAAATCTCCTGTGGTAATATCACAGACAGAAATTCCATACATCTCGTCGACATAAATAATACACATCAAATAATTGTTTTTGGACTCATCCAGCGCAGATACATTAAAATTTGTTCCCGGTGTTACCACACGAATCACTTCACGTTTTACAAGTCCCCTTGCCATTTTCGGGTCTTCCACCTGTTCCCCGATTGCCACCTTATATCCCTTGCCTACCAGCCTGTTTAAATAGACTTCTACAGCATGATGAGGAACGCCACACATCGGTGCGCGCTCCTCAAGTCCACAATCTTTTCCGGTAAGGGTAAGTTCTAACTCCTTTGATGCTAATATGGCATCCTCAAAAAACATTTCGTAAAAATCTCCCAGTCTGTAAAAAAGAATACAATCTTTATATTGTTCTTTTGTATTCATATATTCCTGCATCATAGGTGATAGCTGTCCCATTTTCATCCTCCGTTATTTCATATTTTTTACAGGTTTTCACCATTCTTTTTTATTACCTCTGCATACCAGTATGCAGAATCTTTCATTGTCCTTTCTCCAGTTGGATAATCAATATAAATCAGTCCAAATCTCTGATTATATCCCTCTGCCCATTCAAAATTATCCATCAGTGACCATTGCAGATAACCCTTTAAGTCCGCGCCTTCATCGGCAGCTTTTTTGTATTCTCTCAAATATCTGTTTAAAAAATCAATTCTCTGAGGGTCATGTACCTTTCCGTCAAGACTGATAACATCAGGATTTGCCATTCCATTTTCTGTTACCAGAATCGGAAGCTTATATCTTTCATAGAAGAATTTCGGACCATAGTGAAGAATTTCCGGCGTAATCGGCCATGTCATATCTGTATGCGGATAGCCGACCGGTTTTTTTACAAATTCATATTCTCTGTCTGTTCCGGCCTTTACAGTTCCTCCCTGATAAGAATTCATTCCAAAGAAATCAAGCGGCTGGCAGATAGTCTTCATATCATTCTGCCCGATATTTGGCCACCATGCTTCATTCGCTTTTATCGCTTCCTCCGGATAAGCACCAAAATAAACAGGGTCCATCCACAGAGCATTTGACCACATACAGTGATAGGAAGAAGCATCAAACATTGCACGCTTGGCAGCATTGATATCTTCTTCAGACTCTGTCGCCGGAATCACACATTCGGCAACCGGAGCAAAGCCAACTTCACATGGCTGCTTGGAATACTGCCGGATGGTCTGTACAGATTTTCCATGTGCAAGCAGTGCATTGTGCATAATCTGCAATACATATCCGCGGTTTAACTTCAATCCCGGTGCATGCGTACCGTCAGAATGACCAAGATTAATAAAGCACTGTGGCTCATTAATTGTCATCCAGTGTGTCACTCTGTCAGAAAGTCTTTCTATAATTACTTTTGTATATTCCGCAAACCAGTCAGAACTGTCCGGATTGAGCCAGCCTCCTTTTTTAAATAAGGCAACCGGATAATCCCAGTGAAACAGTGTAATATACGGTTCAATTCCTGCATTTACAAGCTCATCTACCAGTTTGTCATAAAAATCAAGTCCTTCCTCGTTTATTTCTCCGATTCCGTCAGGAATTACCCTTGACCAGCTGATTGAAAAACGATAGGCCTTTACTCCCATTTCCTTCATAATCGCCACATCTTCTTTATATCTGTGATAATGGTCGCAGGCAACGTCTCCGGTATCGCCGTCTCTTACAAATCCTTTCTGCTTGCAGCAGATATCCCATACATTCAATCCTTTTTTTCCCTCGTAGGCGGCACCCTCAATCTGATAGGCAGCAGTTGACACGCCCCATACAAAATCCTTCTTAAATCCCATCTTAAGGTCTCCTTTCTGATTTTCAATTATTATCATTTATCTTTTACCGGCTGCAATAAAACAATCAGTCCCCGACTGCTTTGCATCCCATATAATAAAATCCCTTTGCCTGTGTCAGCTTTACAGGAATAATCTTTCCGATAAGCTCTTCTTCGCCCTGAAAATGTACAACAATTCCATGACTTAATCTTCCAGTGAGATATCCATCTAACTGTTCGTTCTTTTCCTCTGCAAGAACCTCCAAGGTCTGTCCCTCAAATCTTTGAATCTGCTCCGAAGCGATTTCCTGAACTTCCTTTAACAGTCTGTCAAATCGTTCTTTTGCAATTTGTTCTGGCACCTGATTGTTCATTGTGGCAGCAGGCGTACCAGTTCTTTTTGAATAAAGAAACGTAAATGCACTGTCAAATCGAACTTTTCTCACTACATCCAGCGTTTCAGCAAAATCCTCCTTTGTTTCCCCCGGAAATCCTACAATAATATCTGTAGTCAGAGAAATATCAGGAATTGCCTCCCTGATTTTATGTACCAGAGAAAGATAGCTTTCTTTGGTGTATTTTCGGTTCATTTCCTTTAAAATCCGGCTGCTTCCCGACTGCACCGGAAGATGAAGCTGATGGCATATTTTTTTGGAAGTCTTCATGACCTGAATCAGCTCATCTGATAAATCTTTTGGATGTGAAGTCATAAAACGGATTCTTTTCAGTCCTTCTATTTTTTCCACTTCCAAAAGCAGTTCTGCAAAGGTAATTGGATTTTTCAATGTCTTTCCATAAGAATTGACATTTTGTCCCAGAAGCATAATTTCTGATACACCGGATTCAACGAGACTTCTGATTTCGTTTATAATCTGTTCCGGTTCACGGCTGCGCTCCCTTCCTCTGACATATGGCACAATACAATAGCTGCAGAAATTGTTGCATCCAAACATAATATTGACGCCGGATTTAAAGGAATATTTTCTGTCTGTTGGAAGCTCCTCTACAATTTTTTCCGTATCTTTCCAGATATCAATGGTTATTTTTCCGGAAGAGAAACGATGATAAAGAAGTTCTGCAAATTTATAAAGATTATGAGTTCCAAAAACAAGGTCTACAAAACGATAACTTTTCTTTATTTTTTCGACAACTGTTTCCTCCTGCATCATACAGCCGCACAGGGCAATCAGCATATCCGGATTTTTCTTTTTTAGTGTCTTTAAATACCCCAGTCTTCCATACACTTTCAGATTTGCATGCTCTCTTACCGTACAGGTATTATAAAGCACAAGGTCCGCTTCCTCATTGTCCGCTTTTGCAAATCCAATCATGGAAAGGACACCTTCTAGCTTTTCGGAATCTCTGGCGTTCATCTGACACCCAAACGTTTGAGTAAACGCGAACGGGCGACGTCCATTTTTCCGTTCAAATTCCCGAACCCACTCCCGACATTTTGCCATAAAGTAATACTGACGGGCCGGTTCTTCAGTCGGTGGTTCTGAGTTTAAATCTATTTTATTTAAATCGATTTCATTGTGCATTTTTCTACTCTCCCTGTCCTGAAGCTTCCGGATGCAGATACAGATTATAAACCTCATTCAGTTCACTGTTTGCCGCCAAAAGCCCATTCAGTTCTTCCGCTGCATTCTTTGCAAGAATCTGAAAATTCTGGTCATTTTCCACTTTCTGTCTCTCAAATTCATCTGCTACAGTAAGATTATGCACCCTGTATCCTGCATCTCCATCTACCAAAAATAAAATATCAATGGATGGGAGCATTTCCTCATAATTGTATAATTTTATTTTATAAGTTACAATTACCACTGCATAATTCTTGTCCACCGTATCTAAATCCGACTTATAGCATTGAATATCAGAAAATGTTTCAATATATTTTTTATTGATGGAAAGCTTATTTACGTTAAAATTACTGGAAGAATCAATATAATTGCTTACTTCATTTATATCTCCGCTAATCAGATACGCCTGATAAAAAGCCGAAACAAGACGTGCAATTTCCGAATCCTCCGTTTCCGGCTCTAAAGTAAGCTCAGGCTCTGTCGACTGTTCCTCAGTGGTTTCTTCTGTATTTTCTCCAGACTTGGTTTGTCCTGTCTGTGCAAGAGTATCATTTTTTCCATCATCTGGAGATTTTTTTACTGCTTTATTTAAATTGCTGATAATGGTAACAATAAGCATAACTACAATAATCGTAGCCAGTGCAATTGATAAAATCACTCGCCGGTTGCTTCCAAATGCAGTTTTTACAATATTTTTTTCTGAAGAGGGCGTTCTATGTCTGACCTCGCTGATTTTTATGTCATTTTCTTTATTTTCATTGTTATTTTCCTGATTCAAATAACTCATATTTTTCCTCCTGTTAAATAATTTGTTTTTTATTCTAACAGATTCTATTTAAAATTGCAACAAACACTTGCAATTATTCTGAAAATAGGTTATAGTATATAAGTCAGTGTCGCACGCGTAGTTTAATGGATAAAACGCGCCTCTCCGGAAGGTGAACTGTGGGTTCGATTCCCGCCGTGTGCATTTTTCATTTAAGCGGGGCTGTCGCATTAAGTTTTAAACAATTGATTCTTAATGCGACAGCCCTTAGTATTAAAAAACTACGGTAATACTGTCATTTTCACCGTTATAATAATAAATATTGTCAGACAGAATTTCATATTCATCTATTTCCGTCTTGTTTACCTGAATAACCATTCCTCTTAAATCCTCTGCCGTAACTCTTTTATCGCTGATTGGAAACAGCAGAACTTCATGAATACTGCTTGGAATAATATAAAAATCTGTATGCTCTTGTTCTGAAAATTCTTTGATTACATTTTTGTACAGCATACAGGATGCACCGTTTATATTTTTTGTATTTGTAAGCACATATACTCCGGAATCATATTCTTCCTGCAGCCGTTCAAGCTCGCTTTGCATATGTTCATTGTCCGTTTTTTCAAACATATCCGTCTCAAGCTCTTTACAGATTAATTCGGCAAGCAGATTTCCCATGGGAGAAATAATGGAAGGAAATAAATCTGGCGTATTATACAGTGCATCTCTGTAAATATCTCCAATTGTTATCTCCCATGTTTTTAAATGTTCTTTATGAATTGGAAACGCTGCATTTTTTATACCACTGTCTTTCTGACAGGAAACCATTACAAAAAAAACAATAGCCAAATCCAGAAAACGTACATGTGGTATCTGAACAAGCAGTTCCTCATTTTTTTCATAATTAATCACCTTATAGGCCACCTGCTTCTTTATTTTTTCATAATTATTGAAATCCTGTATTTTTATATCCAGATTTAGATTCATCTCACAGGAATATTTCTGATATGCCTGATAAATATCATCTATAATATCCTTTTTTGTTCTCCCTTTTTTATACTGTTTGTAATAAGTATCCAGATAAATAATCGGCGAAATATAATTTTTATCATTTCTGACAATCACACCATCTGCCTTTACTCCATTGTTTTTATCTATCTGAACAAGCTCTGCCACACAATCTTCTCCGATAAGTTCCTGAAGACCGCTTTTAATATCATTGAAAAACTCTTTTTCTTCCATTCAGACGCTCCTTTTAGTTTCATAAACTAAAAGTTTTATTGAATCTTTATTAAGGTATTTTAATTATATGTTAAATTTATATTAATGTCAAGCTATTTATTTATTTTTTCCAATACAATCACTCTGTCCTCTATCTTTCCAAAAAGCTGATAATTCTTTTCCATATATTCTTCCGCTTTTCTCAGATTTGTATCTTTTTCCGAACCGGACAGAGTGAGTACAATATAATCCATCTCGTCTCCGTCTTTATATCTGTAAATTTCATCTCGTTGTGCGATTACAGGAAGATAAAATGTGCTGGAAGAAACAGACGCTTCTTCTGGTATTTTTTCCAGAAGTTCTCTCACCTCATCTATTTTTTCGTGATAATTTACATAATCATTATAATAAACACTTCTGTCAGAGATACATGAAATTGACATAAGAAACGACATGACAATGATGCATACAGAAAAAGCCCGTCCTCGAATCCCTTTCATTTTCGACAGCTCCAGAAAAGCACCATACAGAACCAGTACACCGGAAGCATAGGCATACTGATAATAAATGCTGTGCTGATACCCATAATTGGACAGAAGATTCAGTACCACTAATGGAACCAGAAGAATAAGAGAAGATATTTTTCTGGTACGGAAAGGCAGAAACAGCACCGGCAGAAACATCCACAGAATAAATTCGAGCTTTTCGGCAGTCAGAAGCTGTTTGATAACATAGGCAGGATTTTTTAACATATTTAATACAAGCTTTAACACTCCGTCATAATCAGAAACCATCAGATTTTCATATCTTCCAAAAGAGGTAATGGCACTTCCGGCATCTCCATAAATACCCATAAAATGAAAAACCACAAAAAAATATATCACAGAAAAGACTGCTATACTGAATCCTGCAATTTTTTCTCTTTTGTCCGATTTATAAAACAGTTGAAAAAGTCCAATACATGCAGTGTAAATCGGCGCATCCTCTTTTACCATAAGAATCAGAAGGGTAAAAACAGCGATTCCTGCCAGTTTCTTTTTTCCGAATTTTTCCAGCTCAAAAAAATATAAAAGCCATAAAACCAGAGGTGCAAGAAATTTATTTTCATGAAAATCAAAGAAAAGGCCTCCCCGCAGCGTCGGGTAAAGCAGATATGCCAGACACATGGCCAGAGTTGCAATATTAGAAACTTTTTTATTTCTGCACATCAGATATACAGGAAGTATCCCCGATAAAACAGCAATTAATTGAACCACTATCAATGTATAGGGAGAAGTAAATAACATATAAAATGGAAGAATAAAATAGTAAATCGGTGAAAAATGAATGGTAAAATGTGAAAGTAATTTATCTCTTTCACAGGTGGTATATGGAATTCCTCCATTTTTCATATAGTGAAACATCTGTACAAAAATTCCAAAATCAAAGGTTGGACATTTAAACAGATACACTCTTAACAATAAAAGAGTCACGAGATAGAAAAAATTGATGAGAACAAAAACAGCCAGTATTAGTTTCAGCTTTTTGTCAGACAGTCGGAAATATTTATATGTATAGCCAAGTCTTGTGGCAATATACCAGAATACCAGCACTACAAAAAGTCCTGTAGTGGCAATATAATAAATATCTGTAGTATTTAATGCAATGCCTGTTCCATAAATAAAAGAACCCATCATCAGAAAAAAAGCATCTATATTTTTTATATTCAGATAATCCGCCAGTATTACAAGAAGCGTAATTCCAAAAAATATGATAATATAACATAGCAAGAAACGGTAATCAGAAAAATTATTTAAAGTCTGAATAGATATAAACCGCTGCTTATCTTCCATAAGCACAAACAGACTTGAAAACAAAATCGCTGCTATAAACCTCATAATAATAGTTTCCGTTATGCTCAGATTTCTTCTCTGCTTTGATTTATCCATCGGTTCAGTCTCCCTTTATATACATATACAATACAGTAAATATTCTATCACGTATCTATCTTTTATTATTGACAAAATGGACTGCCGCCACTTTTATGACAAAACAGTCCATCTTTAAAATAATATTAAACTCTTGATAAATATTCGCCTGTTCTTGTATCAATCTTAATTGTATCATTCTGCTCTACAAATAATGGAACATAAACAGTCGCTCCGGTTTCAACCACCGCCGGTTTTGTTGCTCCAGTTGCGGTATCTCCCTTAAAGCCTGGTTCAGTTTCTGTAATCTGCAGCTCTACAAACAGAGGCGGTTCAATAGCAAACACAGAACCATTATGAGAACAAATCTTTACCATTTCATTTTCCTTAACAAACTTAAGGGCATCACCTATGGTATCTGTATTCAATGCAATCTGCTCATAAGTGTTTACATCCATAAAGTGATATAAATCTCCATCTGAATATAAATATTGCATATCTACTCTGTCAATACGCGCCTGCGGGAATTTTTCCGTTGGACGGAAGGTTTTCTCTACCACACCGCTGCTCTTGATATTTTTTAATTTTGTTCTTACAAAGGCAGCGCCCTTCCCAGGCTTTACATGTTGAAATTCAATTATCTGGTATACATTTCCTTCTATTTCTACTGTGATACCATTTCTAAAATCTCCTGCTGAAATCATTAAAAAATCCTCCTTAAATTATGCAGCCACCAAAAAACGGCCACCAAACTATGTACCGTCTGCAGAAACGGCACAACAATACGTTTATTTTATAATACTATCGACTTTTTTTCAACTATTTTTTTTAGAAACATCAAATTTTCCCGAATATCTTCTCTATTTTCATTAAAATTTCCTGACAGATATCCGCCGTATTTCTTCCATCCGTGCAAATTATCATATCTGCGGCCTCAAAATATGCATTTTTTCGTTTTTCCAAAAGCTCTGCTATATATTCAACATTCATATTTTGATTTAACAGAGGCCGTTCTGTATGATTTCTTACTCTGTCGTAAATTGTCTGCGGCTCGGCAGTCAGCAGCACTATTTTTCCATTCTGTCTCATCAAATCCACATTCTTTGTGCGCAGTACTGTTCCACCCCCACAGGAAAGAATAATATTTTTTTTCTTTAAAATCTCTTTCAAGCAGTCTGTCTCCAGATTTCGAAAAAATGTTTCCCCCTGTTTTTCAAAAATGTCATTAATGGAACAATTCATCTTTTCTACAATATAAGCATCCAAATCAATCTCTTCCATTTTTGTTATGCGATGCAATTCATGAGAAATTGTTGTTTTTCCAGTTCCCATAAAACCTGTCAGCAATATATTATTTTTATCCATAATAACCTCTCTGTCTTACACATTTTTATATCAAAGCAGTTCCAGTATTTCCCGCAACTTTCCCGCAGCTATCTGTCCGGGCGCAGAGGCCTTTGTACCCGCGCCAAACGTAATACAGGAACCAAGAAGTTCTCCCGAAAAGCGGCTAATCATTCCAAGTTTACCCATAGATATGGCAATGAACGGGATATCCATGCAGGTTTGTGCAATGGAACAGGCATTTAAAAGAGCAAGTACATCCTCCCTGTCTTTTGGCATTACTGCAAGCTTTGCAATATCCGCACCTTCGCGTTCTATCATCATCAAACGACTGACCATTTCATCTTTTGCCGGTGTATTTGAAAAATCATGGCTAGAACCAATCACAAAAATATTTTTTTTATGAGCTTCACTCACAATCCTTTGAAATACATCTGCTCCTCTGAATATTTCCGCATCAATCAAATCTATTGCTTCTGATTGTATGCAATGAAGCAGAATTTCTTCATATTCATCATCAGACACCATCATTTCTCCGCCTTCCTTCAAGGTACGAAAAGTACACAGAAGCGGCATGTTATTTAATGCTTCTTTTACCTGCTTTAAGGCATCCATGAGAAACTCGGGATTTTTTGCATCCTTTAAATAGTCAATTCTAAATTCCACCAAATCCACATCTGCTCCTAAATCATTCGCTATGTATTTTGTCTGTTCCAATGCCTGTTTCAGAGTAACAGCAGTAATAGGAACACATATTTTGGGTTTTCCGACACCTATTTTTATATTTCCAACTTTTATCATAATTGAATAAAAATCCTTTCCTGATATTATAAATTTCTGTCTGTTTTCCGTGAAAAAAAGTTCCTTATCCAATGCATCAGCCTTTTAAAAAAATTTTCATGCTCATAAGAATCCAGTCTTGGCAGTTCATCACGGAACTCATTTAAATCTCTCCTTCGATATTCCTCCGAACTTTGAATCCCTTCTCTGTTCTTCTGATTCTTATGATTTCTCAAGAAAGCTTGCTCTCTTCTGCGCTTTTCCAGCTCGCTTTCACCTGCTGTAAGAAATTCATTCATTTTCGCTCTTCTCACACGTTCCTTTGCGTTTTTCAACTCTTCCAGTTTTCGGGCTTTTTCCATTTGCTCCGCTTTTAACCTAGCTTTTCTCTTCCTGTCTCTTACTTTTTTTATTACCAGAAAGGTCACAAGAAAGACCGTCAAAAAACCACATACAAGAATTACTTCAAGAGATGCCCCGTGGTCTTTCTCAGAATTTTTTCTCCCTCCGACTCCATTCAATTTTGAAACATTACTTTGAGAGCCAAAAAGTACCATAACCAGAATAGCGATAATAATAATAGCAAATATCACCAAAATAGCAACTGTATCATTGCTCATTTTCTTTTTTTTCTTCTTTTTCTTTTCTGAACCACTCATTTTTTTCACCTTCTTTCCGACTTTGCAGAAGTGCTCTGCACAAATATATATTGCAAATCTATGCCCTGTCTGCTAAAATATATGCAATCAATCTGCGATTGGCTGTTTGACAAATCATCAGCTGTTAGTTGTTACTTAAAAATACTATTAATTTAGAAAAGAGGTTTTCGTGTTTATGACTATCAATGGACATACTATTTTAACCGGACTTCTGGGCAGTCCGGTTTCCCACAGCATATCCCCGTCCATGCATAACGAATCGTTTCGCATGCTGGATTTAAACTATATTTATCTGTGTTTTGATGTAAATACAGACCATCTGAAAACTGCAGTAGACGGTATGAAAGCACTCGGCGTCAAGGGATTTAACTGTACCTATCCGGACAAAAATCTGATGTGCAGTCTTGCAGACCGGTTATCTCCCGCGGCAGAAATGATAGGCGCCGTAAATACCGTTTTAAATGAAAATGGTATTCTTACCGGATTTAATACGGATGGAATCGGATATATGCGTTCCTTAAAAGACGGGGGTTTTGATATTATTGGCAAAAAAATGACATTGCTTGGAGCCGGCGGGGCTGCCACTTCTATTGCTGTTCAGGCAGCTCTTGACGGAGTTTCACAAATTGATATATTCAGCCGCAAAACAAAATTCTGGAACAGAGCGCTGGAACTGGCAGATGTACTGAACCGCAGAACCTCCTGTCATGTCTGTATCTATGATATGGCCGATAAAACTCAACTCAAACAAAGTCTCAAGGACAGTGAAATTCTGACAAACGGAACCAGTGTTGGCATGGCTCCCGATACAGAAGGCTGCTTGATTACAGATATGGACATGTTCCATGAAGGTCTGATTGTTTCCGATATTGTGTACAATCCACGGGAAACAAAGCTTTTAAAGCTTGCAAGAGAGCATGGATGCCAAACCTTTCACGGCCTGTATATGCTTCTTTATCAGGGTGCGGAAGCCTTTAAAATCTGGACAGGAAAAGAAATGCCTGTTTCGGCAATCAAAGAAAAATTTTTTTCATAAAAAATGGAATAAAAGGACTGCCACACGTATGATTTTTTTGTCATTCGTATGGCAGCCTTTTTACGCTTCATTGTTTTCTTCACGTTTTTCCACATCGGCCTTTTTGTCTGTGTGTTTGCCTTTACTGCTTGCGGCTGCCTTTTCTCCCCGCTTTTTCTTCATTTCCAAAGTAAGTCTTTCCCGCTGTTTTTTTGCTATATATTTTGCAATTTCATAATTTTCCAGCTCAATTTTACAGGCATAAATGTTTTTATCCTCTGCTGTATCAATAATTCTCACAATTCTTCCCACAACACTGATATGTGTCTCTTCATCATCAAATATCAACATTACCGGATCATTAATAAAGGTATAAATTTCTTCCTTGCTTTTATCATGTATAAATGAAAATCCTGTTTCGCTAATATCGCGGACAAACACCGGAATTATATTTTTCTTTATTCCAATTTTGGCTTTGCCCCTCAATCCTACGGACAAACGATAAGCGCCCCTTCGATTGAAGCTGATTCCATCTGTCTCCACACTGCATTTATAACAGGTTTCTCCTTTATATACAGCAGCTGGTAATGCCACATAATTCCATGCTACCGGTGGAGAATCCTCCTCATTATACAAAATATTAACTGTTACATTCTCTGAACCGAGACTTATAATTTTTCCGTCAATTCGAATCGGCTCTATTACAGCAACCCCATCTAACTGTTCAATAATATGCGTATGAAATTCTAGTTTTTGTTCCTGAACCCTAACCTCAATCGTTATTTCACTTCCCGGTTCCAAATCCAATATTTTCATAATAATCTCCATATCATTTTATATTTGTTCTGGTTTATCGGCAGTTTATTTTATATCATAACATAATTTTATCTTTCTGTCTATTGAATATTTATCTGGACAACATTTGAGAAATAGACTTGAGTATATTGTCATTTATTTTAATCAATGCCTTAATAAAGCTTACGGCTGTTCCCATAATCACTGCATTTCCATTACAAATCTGAACAATGCCAATACTGATATACATAAAATTATCCTCCAGATTCATAAAGCTTTCCTGTGATATTGTTCCGCTTTCTATTCCCTTTATGACATTTAACTGATTGGAAATACTGAATATTCTCTGAATATCCAAAAGCAGCATTTCAAGAGTAACTGTTTCATCATCCTCTGTCTTTATGCCGCTGTCATTCAATACCTCATCGGTAATAATTTCTTTCAGATATCTTTCAACCTCTTTTTTCCATATACTTGCATCTTCAGATTCTACATGAATAAATGCGGCCTTGATAAGACATTTCAAATAAGATTGATGGAGTTTTTCCAGCTTTTTTCCACTCTTTTTCACATATTCCATCTGTTCCAATCCATATAAATCTATCATAACTGTACGGATACTGTTTCTTAAAACCTCCGGTGAAACCGGTATTTCAGGGTCTGCCCCAAAAGCCGTACAGATATCCGCCCATGATTTTTGCATTTCCTGAAATGCCTTTTCCACATCAACTATATTGTCCGGCTCTTGTGTGAAATCCTCTTTTTTTACAATATCCTCTTTTTTAAATTGACTGCTCATACTGTATTGCCTTTCCAAGATTTATCTAACAATCATTCTATCATTAATTTCTTAAATGTCTTTTTTCCTTTTTTCACTATAATTCCCTGTTTTAACATTTCTGTATTTATTTCATAATGGATATCCGTTATTTTTTCACCCTCTATGGCGACGCCTCCCTGTTCTACTGCACGTCTTGCCTCTGAACGTGAATTTACTATTTCGGCCTTTACCAGCGCTGAAAGAATATCTATCACACCATCCGACAGTTCACTTTCTTTTAAAACTGTTGTCGGCATATTCTCATCGGATACACCTCCTGCAAACAGTGCTTTGGAAGCGTCTTCCGCTTTTTTTGCCTCTTCTTCTCCATGTACAAGACTGGTCAGCTCAAATGCAAGAATTTCCTTTGCTCTGTTTAATTCACTGCCCTTCCACTGGTCCATTTCATCTATCTGCTCTAATGGAAGAAATGTAAGCATTCGGATACATTTTAATACATCTGCATCTGCTACATTTCTCCAGTACTGGTAAAATTCATATGGAGAAGTTTTTTCTCTGTCAAGCCATACCGCACCGGACTGTGTTTTTCCCATTTTCTTTCCCTCGGAATTTAACAGCAGTGTAATTGTCATGGCATGTGCATCTTTTCCAAGCTTTCTTCGGATTAACTCTGTTCCTCCAAGCATATTGCTCCACTGGTCATCTCCACCAAACTGCATATTACAGCCATATTTCTGGAATAACTGGTAAAAATCAAAGCTCTGCATAATCATATAGTTAAATTCCAGAAAACTCAATCCCTTCTCCATTCTCTGTTTATAACATTCTGCCGTCAGCATCCTGTTGACAGAAAAATGAGGGCCGATATCTCTTAGTACTTCTATATAATTCAAATCCAGAAGCCAGTCGGCATTGTTTACCAGAAGCGCTTTTCCATCGGAAAAATCAATAAATTTCCCAATCTGTTTTTTGAAACAGTCCACATTATGCTGAATCATTTCCTCCGTCATCATCTGCCGCATATCACTTCTTCCAGACGGGTCTCCAATCATGGCAGTACCGCCCCCAATCAGGGCAATTGGCTTATTTCCCGCCATCTGCAGACGTTTCATCAGACACAATGCCATAAAATGTCCTACATGAAGGCTGTCTGCTGTTGGGTCAAAGCCAATGTAAAAAACAGCCTTTCCGTTGTTTATCATTTCTCTTATTTCTTCTTCATTTGTTACCTGAGCAATCAACTGTCTTGCTACCAATTCTTCATAAATCTGCATTTTTTCTTCCTTTCCTTATAGATTAAAATTAGTTAAAAAACAAGGTACCTGTGACACTATTTTTGTACTTTGCCTGTAAATAAAAATGCCCTTCTGATAAAGAAGAAACATTTTCTTTATCAAAAGGGCGAAATATACAACCAACATCAATTGTTTCAATAAATTCCGCGTTACCACCTTTTTTCACAGACTGCTCACACAGACTGCCTCATGAAGTACCACCATACTTCTGCAAGATAACGGTTGCTGCCGTCACAGCCTACTGGTTTCCGTTCGGTGTGAAGCTCAGGGATGTATTCCTGTCAGTGCTGCATGGTCCTCTCATCTCTGTAATCAATATCTGCTGACTACGTACGGCGCCTTTCTGTATGCAGATTTCTGTCAGTACTTGTTCCCGTCATGGCTTTTTGTTTATATGGGATATGTCATCAAACGAAGCAAATCAAAATTTGATGACATTTTATATCATAAACTTTCATACAGGATTTGTCAACCAGATTTTCAGTTTTTTGGAAATTATGAAGGATATTCCTTCGGTATTGTATTTTATGGCAATTTAAGCAAATTTCCGTAAACCTTTACTCTTTTTTGTTATCTGTTCCATAACTGTAAAGTTTTTCATAAACCCCATGTTTTTGCATAAGTTCTTCATGTGTACCACTTTCCGCTACTCCATTTTCTGTCAGTACCAGTATCTTTTCTGCATTTCGTATTGTACTCAGTCTATGTGCAATTACAAAAGTGGTTCTGTTCGCAGCTAATTTTTCCAAGGATTCTTGAACCACTTTTTCGCTTTCATTATCAAGCGCAGAAGTTGCCTCATCAAAAATCAGAATGGGAGGATTCTTTAAAAATACTCTTGCGATTGACAGACGCTGCTTCTGACCTCCTGAAAGCTTTAAGCCTCTTTGCCCGATATCCGTATCATAGCCGTTGGAAAGGCTCATAATAAATTCATGAGCGTTTGCGTTTTTGGCGGCGGCAATAACTTCCTCCCGTGAAGCGCCAGGCTTTCCGTAACTGATATTCTCAAAAATAGTGCCGGCAAAAAGATAGGTATCCTGCTGTACGACGCCGATATGGTCTCTCAAACTCTTTAGTTTTATGTCACGAATATCTATTCCGTCAATCTTAACAGAGCCGGAGGTTACTTCATAAAAACGTGGAATCAAAGAGCACAGAGTGGTTTTGCCTGCACCGGAGGAACCGACAAGAGCTATATAGGAACCGGCAGATACATGAAGATTTACATGATGCAGAACCTGTTCCGGACTGTCTATATAACCAAAAGAAACATTTTCAAAAGAGATATCACCCTTTACATTTTTTAATTCCACTGCATTTTCTTTATCTTGAATATCCGGTTCTATTTGCATAATTTCCAGAAATCGTTCAAAACCGGTATAACCATTTTGGAACTGCTCGGTAAAATTGATTAAAGTGCGAATTGGCTCCGTAAAAATACCGATATATAATAAAAATGTTACCAAATCTGACACAGTAACAATCTGTTCTGTAATAAATATAGTTCCGGCAAGAATTACTACCACCTGTATCAACGTGGTAAAGGTATCAAGACCTGCGTGATAACCGCCCATATATTTATAGCTGTTCTTTTTTGCATCCAGAAATCCGTCATTTCCATACCTGAATTTTTCTTCTTCGATTTTTTCATTTGCAAAGGATTTCACTACTCGTATACCTGCCAGATTATCTTCTATCTGCCCGTTAATTTCTGCAATTTTTACTCTGTTTCTGGCAAATGCCCGTTTCATTTTTCTGTTAAAATAATATGCATAGAAAAATAGAATCGGAACCAGAAGAAATGCAGCAGCAGTCAATACTGGACTGATAAACAAAAGAATCAGCATTGCCCCAATCAGTTTTACAAGAGAAATGGCTATATTTTCAGGTCCATGATGCATAAGCTCCGTAATATCAAAAAGGTCAGTCGTGATTCTTGACATCAGTTCTCCAGTTTTCTGGTTATCATAATAAGAAAAGGAAAGCTTTTGAAAATGTTCAAAGATTTCCGCACGCATATCATACTCGATTTTCGCACCCATAACATGCCCGTAATTGGATATGTAAAAATTGCTGTAGCAATATAAGCCAAGCATGGCAAACATTAAAAGTCCAAGCAGAAAAACAGTCTGTAATGCCTCTCTTTTTTCCATATAGATAACTTCTGAGGTGACATATCGTATAATCAGTGGCAACACCAGTGTAATTGCCGCAGATAAAAACGCAAATATCATATCTATCACAAAAGTTCTCATATATGGACGATAGTAGGAAATCATTTTCCTTAAGTTATCTTTCATCTTTTTTCCTCCTTTTTCATTTTTTGATTACAATACTCTAACATAAAAAAACAAAACAGGCAAGAATAAAGTACCTATCATGTCAAATTGCAAACTACAAAAAAACAGAGAAAACAACAAATTTTTCTGTGTTTCTCTGTTTTTTCGAAAAAATATTATCTGTTTCTGATTGCATCAATTGGTTTCTTGGAAGCTATTTTCTTTACTGGAAGGAAGCTTGCAAGTGTTGCTACAAAAAGGCTTACCACAAACAAAAGGAGGATTTGGCGTGGCCCAAAGTTTAATACAGTAATTAAAACTCCAAGTTCTTTCCTGATTGCAAGATTAATAATTGTTGTGGCTGCAAATACTCCGACAGCGGAAAGCAGGAAGTTAATCATGGCAATAATAAAGCTTTCCGAAAAGAAAATACGGAATACATCGTTGCTTCTGGAACCGATTGCACGCAGAATACCTATTTCTTGTTTCTTGTGAGAAATACTTGTTCCAATAAAATTTGCAAGCATTAAGGAGGCAAATAAAGCAAATCCGATACCAATATAGAGAAATACCTTTGACAGTACCTTAAGCATTGAATGAATGGTATCCAGCTCATAAGTAACTGCATTTTGAAGCTGGAACTGGATATCGGAATCTTCATTATAACAGAAGGCTACAAGATTTTTAATCTCTTCGCGGTTCTTTGGCATAGCACCTATGACAAAATTATAATCCCCTTTTTCCTGTTTAATACAGTATTCAAAATCTTTATCGCTTGCCACTACCGTACCGGAATATCTTGAATTTTCTTCATTTATTTCAATAATTCCGACTACCTTATAGCCTTCATTCTCATTAAAGTCAACTCCATGTCCATAAGTATTCATATGGAAATTATTTTTCTGTGTATTTTTTAACTGGCTGACATAATCCTCCTCCGGTGTGCCTGTTCCTGCAAATTGAAACATATCGGAAGTAATGACGATTTCCTTATCGCCCAGAACAGTTTTTTCACCATCAAGCCATGTAATATCGAGAGATGAGACATCGGATAATCTGCACATATAAGACGGGTCCAATATAAAATCATCCTGTGAAGAATAATAATATACATAGACAGAGCTTAAAGGAGAAATATGAGGCTCTTTTTCGATCAGGCCCGATAAATGTCCTTCTCCAACCATTATAATTCCGGCAAGACTGGAATTTGCTTCATAACCAAATTCGTTCATCAGAGCAAAATTGACAATCTGGTCTGCGGTACTCATATGAGTTTTTTCTTCCATAAGAGGTTTATATCTTTCCAAATCCATATTTGTATCTACAACCCCTGTAATAGTGTACTCTGTTCCACTTATATTCAGGGTTCTTCCAACTAAATCCTCCGGAGATTTGATTGTTTTATAAACGATTCTTCCGTCAGGACTGGTTGTGCCGTCTGTATATTTTGCAAGCTTAAAGGTTTCATAAACATATGCACTGACAGCCATTTCATTCTTTGCTCCATCAGGCAAAGTACCTGCAAGCAGTTTATAGCCAAATTCATCCAGCTTTTTCTGCGTAATTTCCGTATAACCGGAAAAACTTGAAGCATAAATGTTATAATCTGTTTTGGAAAATTCTGTTTCTGTATCATAATTCTGTGAAAATTCCAAACTTAAATTTAATGGAACAAATACACCCATCATATCTATGGAAGTATTTTTTTCTATTTCCTCAAGGTCTTTCTTTGTAATCGAGGTATTCCATGAATTGTAATAGCTGTCGATTCCCTCTCCCTGCTTAATAGCTTTTAAAAGTGATACATAATCCACTCCTGTGTCTATCAAAGAATTGGTACAGGCATCCACATGTTTATAAGAACCAAAGGTATCTGCAAGACCAAATAATCCAAAAGAAATACACGATAACAATATTGTCATAACAAGACGGAATTTTTTATATTTCAATCCGCTGGCGCCTATTTTAAAAGCACTTTTTAAAGGAAGCTTTGATTTTATAAGCTGAAATGCACTTCCATCCTGCTGTTTTATATTATCCTGATTGGTTGGAATAAACTTTTTGGCTGCCATTCCGTTTCCGGTCAGTTTCAGATTTAAATTGGAATCGGTGATTCTGTCAATATAGGCATTAATCGCTGCTCTGTCCTCTTCTGTCAGATGATAGCCCGGTGCAAGCTCAATCGTTGCTCCCTGATAACGAAGGTTCCCTTTTTTTTCTTCTTCCTCTGCCTGAATGTCTACTTCCACATCACTGATGACATTTCCATCTGACAGCTCAATAATACGGTCTGCATAAAGCTCGGAAAATTCCCTGTCATGAGAAACAATAATAATAAGCTTATCCTTCGACAACTTTTTCAAAGTGTCAAATACCTGTCTTCCGGTATTGGAATCCAAAGCTCCTGTTGGTTCGTCTGCCATAATGATTTCCGGATTTTTTACTAACGCTCTTGCGATTGCTACTCTCTGTTTCTGACCACCGGAAAGCTCATTTGGCTTTCGATTTCCATAGCCGTCTAAATCAACTTCCTTTAAAATATGGTTGATTTCCTCATCGGTTGCCTTTCTTCCCTGAAGCTCCAGAGCCAGAGCAATGTTTGCTCCTACGGAAAATTCATCCAAAATATTATATTCCTGAAAAATAAAGCCAACATAAGTATTGCGATAAGAATCAAAATGCTGCTGGTTGAAATCTTTTGAAGAAACACCCTTAATAATGATTTCCCCACTGTCATACTTATCCAGACCTCCTAAAAGATTTAATAAAGTAGACTTACCACTGCCCGATTTACCAAGCAAGAAAATCATACCCTTTTCAGGAAATTTTAAAGAAATTTTATTTATGGCTGTGACTGCCACACCCTTTTTTGGTTTATATACTTTGTATAATTCTTTGGTTTCAAGCATTGTATACTCCTTTCTGTCAGATATAATCAATGTTTTTGTCGGCAAACAATGTATAGCTGATTGCCGAACTAAGTGTACTATATTAAATAGTACAGTTGGTATAGTAGCACGAAAGGAATGAAATGTCAAGGACTTTTTCTGATAGAAAATATTTTTGCTGAAAAATAGAAACAGAATATAAAAAAGGAATGAAATATGCTTTTTTCTCCAGAACATATCTCATTCCTTCTCTTTTTCTTTTCTTCAACGATTTATTTTCCTTAAAATTTATAACTGCCGCTATTTTTTTATTTTTTTCCCAACTGCAAATCCAAAACAAAGAAAAGCTACTGCAAAAGCCAGTTGTATAAAAAGTGAAGTTCCTAAAATCCCTATCTGTTCACTGCTTCCATTCCAGTCTTTTACGATTTCATTCAAATCCATATACCAGTATGCAGGAAATGCATGGCCTACAGCCAGCACAGAATCCGGCAGATATACTCTGTCTACAAATACGCCACATAAAAACGCGGAACCAAGCGAGTATACATTTGCCACCATGCTTCTGACATTATCGCTTGGCAGAAAACGGGATATGGCAAACGTAAGTCCAAAACATGTCAGGGTATGCATAACTACATTACACAGATAAATAAGCATCTGTGTTCCGTTCATTATATTTCTGTATAAAAATATACCCGCCAGCACAAGAATAATCGGAAATATCATACAATGTATCACTGTAGCAAATGTAATCTGAATATTTCTCTCCATATAACTGGTTTTTCCACAGGAAATTCTTTTTTGTATTTCTTTGCGGCTAAACGCTCCAATACAGGGAGTAACACCCAGTATCAAAATGGATGGAAGAATAAAGGAAATATATCTGAAATACATACTGTGATAGGAAATCTCTTCCGTTTGCTTCGTCTTCATGTCTACTTCCACGCCCTGGTTTATGGTATCTTTGGTCAGACGATAGGCCTCTTCACTGCTGTTTCCAAGTTCCATATAAACATCAAAAAGCTTTAAAAAATTATTAATTTTCATCTCCACAAACATAGAATATTTGCTTCCCGGTGCCTGATAGCTGATTAAGCTGTTCTCTGCATCTCCATTTTCCATCCTGTTTCCAAAATCTTCGGGAATAATCAGAATATATTCCACCTCATGCGTATACATATAATCTTTCCATACAGAATCATCCTCCTCCAGCTCTATTATAGACTGTGTATCATCAAGATACTGATACAAAGCCTCGCTGAAGTCCGAATGGTCCTTATCATAAACTGCAATATCCACCTTTGTACTTTTAAAGGCCTGCGGAGTGTTTTTATCTGTATATGTTACAAGTACAATGGCAATTGCAAAGAAAATAACCAGATACATAAAAGAGACTCCCGAATATTTTTTTGCAATTTTAAAATAAGCCTTAAAGCTGTTCATAACATTCCCTCCTTACCATAAAAAAGCTTAAACCACAAAGAATTACCGACATGATAAATAAAATTATCAGATTTCCTGTAAAACGCTCATATGTATCATAAATATTTAATGCATAAAGTGCATCCGTAAGCACTGCTGCCGGATTTAAACGGTTAATAATCGGAGCCTTGAGTTCTATCAGCCATCGAAGTCCTCCCACCATAAGTCCGCTTAAAAAACAGCTGAACATGGAAACAGAAAGTACAATTCCGGTTTTTATTCCTTCGGACAGCTTTGGGATAGAGCCAACAAAAATTCCCATTGCAAGTCCGATAAGCGACCCCATAAAAGCTGTAAAAAGAATAAGCGGCAGTCTGTTACCCAAATCAATACCAAGTACATATTGTAAATAAAAAACAAGCAATACATTGGAAACACATTGAATCACATAACAGCCAAGCATATCCCCGACAATCATTTTCATATGGCCGGTGGATACCAGACATTTTCTCATTCCAAGAGCTGAAATATCCGCCTTCATCTGCTTTGCGCAGGTTAGACCGGAAAAGCAGGCGTATAAACATGCCATTGCAATTAATGCGTAGTAATAATCTATATACGGGTTCATATCTGCTTTACTTATCTGCTTTTTCTGAATCACATTCAGATTTGACATATCTTCATTCGACTGCAGATTTTCCACAATCTTTAAAATTTCAGACATATCCGTTGCGCCTGACTTTCCGATTACATACATTGTCTGAACATACTGGTCCAAAAAGCTCTGTAAAAAGGTTGCTTCCAGCCCATTTTCATTGACAGACAAATGGACCTCTTCCTCTTCTTCAATAATTCCAATTACCTTTTTTTTATCAAGCATTTTTTCTGCTTCCGCCATATCTGTATAGCTGACCTTCAACATAGGCTCACCGTTCTCTTCCATTTCCTGATGAGAAAGTACATCGAGCACATCTTTCAGTCTGCTGTCCTCCTTTAAAACAGCAGCTACCGGAATACTTTCAAATTCAAAATCCATTTCATATATATCGGAAAATGCTGCAAAAAAGCAGGTTCCAAGTATAATCGGAAAACACAGCGTCCAAAAAATATCCACTTTATTTCTTAAAGCACTCAAAATTCTGTAATAAATAATATGCAACATGATAGTATCCTCCTTATAAAATTGTCTTATTAGGCAGTAATTCTTTCAACTGAGTATTTTGCTAAAAAGATTATGTTATTTATCTCTCAGTTCCTTTCCTGTAATTTCAAGAAATACATCGTTTAAAGTTGGAGTTTCTGTATATACCCGCCCAAAGGAAATATCACTGCTTTTCAGAAAATCCAGAAGTCGAATCAGATTGTGGCTTCCGCCAGAATAAGCTATTTTTAACCGGTTTTCACTGTATGTCATATCACAGATATGAGGAAGTACACGAATCTCCCTTTCCTGTTCTTCGGTTAATCCATATACATCAATATTTATGATTTCATTTTTCTTAATTAATTTTTTTAATTCCTCTGCAGTTCCAATTGCAAGATTTTTTCCTTTATCCATAATGGCAATTCTGCTGCAGATTTGCTCTACTTCTTCCATATAATGAGAAGTGTAAATAATGGTTGCACCTTCTTTATTTAACTCTAAAATCCCCTCAAGAATCCGGTTTCTGCTCTGTGGGTCTACTGCAACAGTCGGCTCATCCATAATAATCAGCTTTGGCTTGTGAGCAATGCCGCAGGCAATATTCAGTCTTCGAAGAAGTCCGCCGGACAATTTCTTCGGATAAAACTTTCTGAATTCTTCAAGGTCTACAAACTGAATCGCCTGTTCTACAAGTTTCTTTCGCTTTTCCTTGTCAGAAATATACAAACCACAGAAGTAATCAATGTTTTCATACACCGTAAGCTCATCAAAAACCGCTACATTCTGCATAACAACTCCAATTTGAGATTTTAATTCATAGCTGTCAGGTTTCATTTCCTGTCCAAAAATTTGAATACTGCCCTTATCGTATTTTAAAAGAGATAACAGACAGTTAATAGTTGTGGTTTTGCCGGAACCATTTGGACCCAACAGCCCAAATACCTCCCCCTCCTTAATATCAAGATTAAAATGGTCCAGAGCGATTAATTCATGATATCGCTTTACCAGATTTTCTATTTTTACTACTGATTGTTCCATACAAAAACTCCTTTTCTTATTTTTATTTTCAATGAGATAGGTAAGTCTCTCTGAAAATATTTTATAATAAGAAAAAGAGTTTTTGTAGTGATAAACGTCATAAAAGAAATATGACATTTGTCATTTTTTTATTAATCTATCAATTTCATTGTCACCCATCCATAAATGCCCCCTGCTAAGTTTTATCCGCCATTGAAATTCCACCCTGTTTCTGATATATCATCCCCATGAAATTGTCACTTTCACTATGTTTCTATCCTCTACCCTCTGATATTCCATATGTTCCGCCATATTTTTTACCAAAAACACTCCAAGGCCGCCGATTTTCCTGTCTTCTGGCGGCAACTCCGTATCTGGAAGTTCTCTTTCCAGCAGATTATAAAAAATCCCGTTGTCCTCTATGGTAACAGCAATACATTTTTCCTGCGATAAATCTCCAGTAATTATCGCCACTCCGATTCCTTCAGGATAGGCATAGCCTGCAATATTGGAAAACAGTTCATCCATTATAAACTGCAGTCTCGCAATTTCCTGCTGTGGCGCCTTTTTGTGTTTCATCATTCTTTCTGTAAAGTCCAGCACCAAATCCAATTTTTCCATTACTGCTGCCGTTTCAAAGCTCCATACATGTTCTTCTTCCTTTTCAATTGTTTTATACTCCAAAAATGCCATGCTCGCCATAGTGATATCATCTGTCTGTTCTGCTTTTCCTGAAAAATTCTGAATACTTTCCTTTACTGCCTGTAAAAGCGTTCTTCCATATACCTCTTTACATTCTTCTCCATTTATTACTTCCAAAAGATAATGTTCTCCATACAAATTTCCCTGTTCATTCATGGCCTCTGTCACTCCATCAGTATACAGAAACAATCTGTCTCCCGGCTTCATCCAGAGTCTGTGTTTCTGATATTCCATATCTTCCATAACGGCAAGCACAAGCTCCGCTTCATTTTTTATATACTGACTGCTTTTCTCCTCTTTCCGGTAAATAAGCGGTGGATTGTGTCCTGCATTTACATAAGTCAATTCACCGGTAAGCAAATCAAGAATACAGAAAAAACTGGTGATAAACATCATTTCTTCATTGTTTTCACACAACTCTCTGTTTACCTTCTGCATAATTTGTGCAGGGTCAGAAAAAAATGCTGTTTGACTGCGCATAAGCGTCTTTCCTCTCATCATAAACAGTGCCGCCGGCACTCCCTTTCCTGATACATCGGCTATGATTGTAACAAGATGACGCTCATCTATCATAAAATAGTCATAATAATCTCCTCCTACCTCCTTTGCAGGCTGCATAAAAGCGCAGATATCAAAAGAAGTTTCCTTTGAAAACACTTTGTCCGGCAGCAGATTTCTCTGAATAGACGAGGCAACATTCAATTCTGTTGTTATACGCTCCTGTTTTGTCACTGCACATTTCAAATTTTCCATGTACTCCTTTAAAGAATCCGTCATTCTGTTAAAAACATTTCCAAGCTGTTCAAGCTCATCTCCTGTATGAATAGCTACCTTACATTCAAGATTTCCCTCACTGATTTCAGATACATCCTCTGTCAGTTTTTGAATTGGTCTGGTAATTTTTAAAGATATCAGTCTTGAAACGATTACAATAAACACAAAAATCACCACAAATAACAGTAAAAAAATAAAAAGCATATCTCTTACAATTTTGTCTGCCTTTGTCTGCAAATCCTCAAACTGCGAAAGCCGTTCCCCCATATTTTCCTGATACAGCTTCATTGCCTTTTCCATATCTTCATATTCCATCAGGAACAGATTGGTTTCTGCAATTTTTTTTCCTGCTGATACATAGTCTGTATCTCCAGTACCTCTTTTCCAAACCACGTTTTTCTCATTCTGAGCTTCCAGTTCCATTTCCAAAATCATTGATACTCCCATTATTTCAATAATATCAACCAAATCATCCTCTGTTCCTTCAAATACATTTTCACCCTCTGCATTTATCAGTTCGAGAACCTGTATATTCTCTTCCTCTGTATTCACTTCTAAAAGACGAAAAAGCTCATGATATGGAATATCAATTGCAGCTACTCCCAAGAGCTGCTCTTCTTTATATACCCCACACGAACAGGTAATCACATTGTCTCCGTCAATATCCTCATAGAAAAATCCATATTCTCCCTCTTTTGCAGACTTATACCATTCTCTTTCCCGCGGGTCATAATCACCAAAATATTCCGGATGTTCCCCGTCTATCATTTGCTCTCTTCGTTTTATGGAATTATCATCCATTGCTATCATGCAGCCCTTTGCAGAGGCAAAATAAACCGCCTTTGCTTTTGTAACATTCTTGATACTGGCAAATATATCCTTTGCCGCGCCAAACCGCTTCAATTCCTGTTCTATATCATAATAAGACAGTTCCTTACTCAGACAGTAATACAGATTTTCCTCTTCCATATTTCCCTGACTTCTGTTTAATATTTCACCCTCCCCATACTGCGTGGGATGTTCATAGATACTGGCAGTCAGCTCACTCAAAATCGAAACAGCGTTTTTATACTGTTCAAATGCATTTTCATATTGCTTGTAAACCTCTTCCACATCTGTACACAGCTCTTTTATCACGGCCATTTCTATCTGCTCCTTATTAAGAGCTTTTTGCTCTGCTTCTGTCTGTATAATTTTAAAATCGATTTCCTTTTGTATCTGAAACATTCCAAGAACAGCACCAGATACGGCAACCATTATACCAGTTAACGAAAGAAATGTAATCGCTCTTAAAATTCTGCCGCTTATACTTTTTTTCTTTCTATTTTTTTTCCATTTTGTCATAGCTACCCCTTTTTCAGATTTATATAAATTGCCATTCCCTTTCCAGATTCGGATTTTGCATAAACACTTCCATGATAAAATTCCACGATTTCCTTTACCTGAGCCAGACCAATTCCCATACCGGAAATACTGTTTTGGCCCTGATAAAATTTATCAAAAATCCTTATTGTTTCTTCACTGCTTATCCCGAGGCCATTATCTTTGATTACAAGAAACAAAGAATCATCAAACTCCGAGAGGGTAATTGCAATCACACCCTGACGATTCATATATTTCAGAGAGTTATCCAGAATATTTTCAAATATGCGATACAGATGTTCTTTTGCCGAATAGACATATAGATTGCGATTTTCAGCGGATATCTGAATTTGTACACCAAGTCGTGCAGCAAGCGGATAAAACCGGTTTACTGTGTTTTCCATTACTTCGACAAGCAGAAGTCTCTCCTTTTTGTCTGTTTTCAAATGATAAGAAGAAAGTGCTTTCCAATCCTCAGTTTCTTTTATCGCATCTGTCAGTTTATCAATCAGCAAATCCTGCAGTTCTAAAATTTCTTCTTTCTGTGTTTGAATAATCTGCAAAAATGCTTCCTTTTCTTCGTTTGATTTCTTTTTCATTATTTTCTCCAATTCAAAACTACTTTTTGGCTTCTTTTATTTTTAAGAATTTTAAAAAGCCCGATTTACTCAGTATATCAAAAATAATTTCGGAGATATTCTGGAGCTGAAAGCTTCCTCCTTTGGCTTCTGCCGTTTTATATGCAATAAGAAACGTGCGCAGCCCTGCGCTGGACACATAATCTGTCTTTTCAAGGTCCAGTGTCAATATATTTGTTTTCTGCAATGCACGCAATATCTCCCCTTGGAGTATCACACTTGTATTGGTGTCAATTCTTCCTTCCACCTGTAAAATAATTTCCCGTTCTTCTTTTATTTCATTAATTATCATAAAGTTCTCCTTATGTTACTATATTTTTTCTTGTATTCCTATTTCATTTTTATATTCTGTTCTGTCTGGCCGTTATCTAAATATCCAAATGTGTAATCCTCTGTCATGGCATTGACATCCATATAGGTATGTGTATCCATTCTTCCACCCTTTTTCAGAAAAATAATACGCATACTGCATTTCATGGGTTTAAACTGTTCAAGCAAAAATAAAAGTCCCGTTTTCTTTTTCTGATCTACTTCAGTTTTTATTAAAATAATAATATCCTCCTTTTGTGTCTGCCCCTTTTCTTTCTGTATATGTGCTTCCATACACTTTTCACGAATAATGGCCGGTTCACCCAGTACAAGTTCTATTACACGTTGAAGAGCCACCTTTGTACCTTTATATTTATTCAGCAAATATGCCTGACCGATAAATTTTCGAAGCACTGATTCCTCCAAAAAATCCCCTCTCACATCAAACCCCAGCCAGCCAGCAAGCTCTAAAAGCTGCCGATACGAAGCAGTATCGGGGTCAAACAGCTCACAGACATGCTCAAGCTCCCAGTCAAAATCCTGATATACAGCAGAAAAAACAGACAGATATCGATGAAAAAAACTGTTTCTTTCCTGATAAATCTGTGGAAATACCTGCATAAAATCATCGCCCTTCTGATATACCTTTACAGACTCAATCTGTCCGCTTCCCTCACCTTCTACTGTAAGGGCAATCCATAAATATCTTCCCTTCAGGCTATATAAAAGACAGTCCTTTTGCTGTTTTGCCGCAATTCCTCCAGACAGCTCAAACAGCTCCTCTTTTTTTCTGTCTGCTATTGTATTGTCTCTGAAAAAGTCCTCTACATTAATCTTGGTTCCCTGTATTGTCATATTTTTTTCATTTAATGCCATTGCATGGACCTGCAGGCTCAAATGACCTGTCAGTTCTCCATGAATATGTATACGACCCCAGCTCTGATTTTCTTCTGCACCATCAAGCGCTGCCAGATAACAGGAAGCTTTTTCGCTGTTGCTTAAACTTATCTGTAAAACATTATTTTTTATGGAAAACCCTTTCAGACAGGCACATCTGAATTTTCTATCTTTCATTGTATAAATTCTTTGCTCTGCCATATGAAACCTTTCTTTTTCTATTTTTCATTTCTGTTAAATCATTGTTTCCGTTTCAATTCTGATATCTCCCGGATATAAAAGGCAGTTTGGAACAGGACAGATATCTACTCCCTCAAGGGCCGCTAAGGAAAGATGCGCAGGCTTTATACTGAGATTTCGAATAGAAACCACACAGTCTAATTTTTCTATGGCACTAAAAATTTCATCAAATTTTAACATTTCTCCAAAATTTCTTTCTGAATGAATATAGTCAAGATATTTGTAAATGGTATGTTGAATTATCTTTTCTGCGTTTGTATACTGCTCCCTTACTGCAATCTTTCCATATACATGAACCGGCAGATAAACCGGCTGTTCCAGTATAACCGCTGTTCCAAGCAGCCTGTGTCTGTCAAGTGCAAATTCAATCATTCTTTTATACTGCTTTGACAGGCGTGCTTCCGGCTTTGGCATGGAAGGCCTGACAACAACATGTACGGCGTTATCTTCTGCTTTTTTGTATGCCTTTACTTTGTCTATACACAATCCTGGAATATTTTTTACAATACGCTCATAGTCCCTGGCGCATACAGCCTGATGTACTGTTTTGATATCCTGTCTGTAACGCAAAAGCAGTTCTTCCATAGATTCTTCATAACAGCCTCCCTTTGCCGGCGCCGGATTGATAAATTTCACACCGGTTTCATAACCGGCTGGCAGCAGTTCTTTTCCGGCAGATATATTTCCCTCTAGCCCCATACTCTGCGCCATGCCGCCAAGATATAATTTACAGCCTGTCAGCTCTCCACTTTCAAGAATATGGATTCTTCCTTCCTCTTTCTCCAGCTGATAAAGAAATCCACTTTTATCCGTTTTTTCTGGATACAGCAGATAATATTGACTGCCATGCTCTTTTCTCTGTTCGGCAAGAATAGAAAAATCTTTTTCCACAATATGTTTTGCAGGCAGTTCTATACTTTCATTATCATATCCGTAAACCGTGCCAAGCTCATAGGCATACATAAATTCCTTTGTATAGGCAGTAAGAAGAATTTCTTCCTGTTCCTCTTCAAAAATAAAGGTATACATGCCATATCCGTCACGATGTACAACATAATCTTTTGCACTGCATATTTGATAAAACTCTCCCGTTTTTTTATAAAGCTTATAATATTCCTCCTCCAAAATATCGCTATAAATAGATAAACTCTTGTTTTTTCTGACCGTTTTGACAATGGAACCAGTTTTTTTCTGACATACCTCAAATAAAAAACCGGTAATCTGTCCAAGCCTTGGAGGCATGTCATAATCTGCCCGTTTTAATACTGCACGAATAATATATCCACGACGTTTATATGCCTTTATCATTTTGGGAGTAATATTTTCCAGAAAAAAAGTTATCCTCCCGTCAAACAAAAAGCCCTGTGTCTCATCCTGTACTTCAATTTTGACAAATCCGTCCCGAGTGTAACATTCCCATTCAAGAAAAGCAAAATCCGGCTTCTCAAAAAAAGATTCCTCCTCCGAAACAAAGCTGTTTCGTTTATAAAGAGATTCTGTTTTTACATAATAAATCAACTCCTGTTCAGGAATGTCATTCATAAAAAACCAAATCTCCATATTTTCTGATGGCTTTTCTGTAAAAATTTCTACGGGAAACCGTGGCTCTTCCTTTGTCAGCTCTGTACAGTCAAACAGGTTTCCTTTTTCATCTACACATAAAATATCTGTTATTTTTCCATAAGATATCACCATTGCCTGTTCTGTTTCAAAAACCAGCTCTCCCAATAAAAACTGCTGGCCCGAAGGAATAACAAATTTCTCTGTCACATTTTTTGCAGATAAAAGAACTCTTGCACAGCTTCCTTTTTTTCTGACAAATCCTGCAAGCTTTAATAAAGCTTCCTGAATGGGCTCTGTTTTTTCATAAATCTTGCTCTGTTGGAGGACTGTAAAAGCTGTAAGATATTCCAGAATTGTAATACCAGGGTCAGAAAGGCTGTAATCACTCCATTCTTTATTGTAAAGAGGAAGTTTTAAAAGTGCTTCCTCCATAAACTGTTCATAGGTTTTTTCATCTAAATTCACATAGTTCCTCCTCTTTTCAGTCTGTATAAATTTTATGCTCTCCACTTTTAATTACCATTTTAAAATTCTGTGTTAAATTTTCGAGACTGCATTCATGTGTGCCCGTTTCATCTGTATATTTTGCTGTTACCACCAAACGTTTTACCACTGCCCATTTCTTGGCGGCATTTAACCTCATAATAATCTGAGACTGATGTGGAAGTTCCCCTGGCTCCCATCCCTGCCCGTTTTTTCCACTAACCGGATGAAAGTATTGTGCCAGCATAGTCTGTATACCTGAAATCAGTTCGAAGGTATCCCCAAAGCCTGTTGTGTCAAGCCAGACGCTGGTATGAATTTCTAAAAATACCGGCTCAAGAATCTGTATTTGTTCTGGCAGAATAGAAATATCACTGAGTTCGACAAGATGCTTTTTTAAATCAGCTCTTATGGTATGAAATGAAGAAACTCCTTTCTGACAGTCTTTCATTAAGAGGATAATAATAATTTTTCCATGTTCCACTATGCATTTTACTTTGTCAATACAGTCAGAAAATCCTTTGATTTCCCGAATATAATCCGCCTCTGTAATAAGTCTCCCATGAGAACTTAAAATTCCGGCACCCCTTTTTTTTGCAGCAGAGATACTTTCCTCATAACTGCCGCCACAGGCGGGAAGTGGATTATACACCTTATCTATATATAAAATATTGGAACTGATATCACAAATTGTATATGCTGCAATATTGGCAGCAGCTCCCCTGCACCGACAGACAATTACCTTAAAGGCAATATCTCCTGTAATCTTGGGAATTTTTTTTCTGCTTCCATCGCCAAATATAATTTTATGACTCATACAATCCAGCCGATAAGTTCTTGGATTTTTCAAATTCTCAAAATTCTCCTCTTTCCATTTGACAAAAAAACGCTGGATTTCTCCTGAATAGCTGTATTCTGCACGGAATTGCCCGGGATGTTCCTTTAAAAGCTCTTTCATTCTTTTCTGCGAATATTCTCCGATTTCATTTACCCAGAGTTCCAATTCCAGCAGGTTTCGACAATCTATCGAAAAGGCCATATTGGGCTCTGACACATCAATATAATATTCTTCTTCCTCTTCCGTTTCTTTGTTTTTTACCTCTACTCCATTAAAGCAAATATCCGTAATTTTTTCCAGAACCGTTTCTTCATCCTCGCTTTCAATACAAAGATAATATCTCTCTTCACTGTACAGACTGGTTTTCTGCATATCCTCAGGTGGAAGAAAAACAATCGTACCAGAATGTGAAAGACCCTCTGTGTAATCAGCCACTTTCAGTCTTTTAAAACCGTCTCTGCCATAATAAAAAAAGGAAAGGTGTCTTTTTTTTCCGGTTATCTGTTCTTTTTTCTGAATCCACAAACTGACGGGACCTCCCAGAAGCGGCTGTTCAAATCCAAGATAAAGCCGGTTTTTCGAAACTTTATGAATACCTCCAAAAAGCTGTAATGGCTGTTTCTCTGCAATAGCAGCCGATAAAGCTGTTTTTCGGAAACCATTGAATGTTTCAAGTTTGTCCGGAAGAAAAAACATTCCTTTATAGGTATATGATAGGCAAAGTTTTTGAATCACGGGAAAATGATGTACACATGGCTGTAAATAGCAGTTTTGTGCCCTCGCTAATCGAATACGGAGGCATCTGCCCTCATAAGCCCCTATATTTATCGCCTCCCAGTCTTTTGGACAATAAAAGGATAAGGAAACATGCCGTTTTTCACCTTTTTGAAATAACCCTTGAATATCTGTCAAAAGGTTCAAATTTTTCCAGCCCTTACCATTATAATATTCAAACGATACCTCCTCTGCGGAGGTTTCCGACAATGGTCTCTGGTAAAATTCAGAATAGCTTCTTTTTATGATTTTCAAATTTTTTTCCGGTATTTTTTGTTCTCCCACATAATGAACAGAGGACTCAAGTTCAAAGTCCAGAGTAATTTTTGCTTTTTTTCTTGAAAAAACATGGTCAGAGCCAATATAACACTGATTATGTATTGCAAGCACCTCTGAAAATGGAAAAAATTCTTCTGTATTGCAGTCGGAAGTATCTGTACAGACAAATTGGGGCTTTTCTTTTTTTCCCACAGCGGACAGAGAAAGTTCTTTCGCGATAATCTCTGTCTGAACAGGCTCTTCTGACTGAATCATCAAAAAGGAAGAACCCCTAACTCCTTTTGGAAGTGTGATAAACAGCTCATCTTTTTGAATATGCCAGTTATCCACCGATATTAAACTGTTTTGAATCTGAATATTTTCATCCTGACTGTTTTGATTTTGGCAGTAAATCTTAAATTTACCCTCAAAAAGTCCACAACACAATTTTTCTGCACCGGAAAACTTTATGGAAATCAAATCATTGTTTCCTGAAAATAGGAACTCATGATAAATAACAAGCATTTGTTTTTGAGTGTCTTTGTTATTTTCCAGACAAAAAAGAGGGAATTCCATAAATTTGTCAAGCTTTATACATTCTTTTTCTTCTTTTCCGGGTACATCTTTGTAAAACCGACCTTGTATCAGCTGTATTTCTCCCTGACAGCTCATAAATATAGTATCCAATACCGCTTCTGTAAGATAGCGTGGTGCACAGGACTCAAAAACAATCTCCGTATCTTCTCCCTGTGCCAAAAATCTCGTCTTTTCCTGTAGAAAAATACCCGGAACAGTGTGTTCGACCAATTTTACAAGAACTGTGGCACTTGCCGGCTTTGGAGGTTTTCTGGATAAATCCGGCATAAAAATATTAAATTCCTCCTGATAATACTCCCCAAGAGTATGATATTTTTCCATATTTTCTAATATCTGTTCTGCAAAAATCAGCCCAAGCGCTGCACCGGCATCCGGCTGTTCAGGATAAAAATTCCACTCCGGTGTAAAGCTTTTCGCATATTCCTGTATTCTTTCCAGAAGCTCCTGCCTTTTATGTCCTGTCATAATACAGTGCCCTCCTTATAAAGAGAAAAGGGAACAGTCAAGCTGTCTCTGCTGTCCGTTTCTTTTATGATATAATCTACAGAAACAATCAGACTTTCTTTTCCCGTATCAGGCTCTATTTTTACATTCACATTTTGTATTCTAGGCTCTGCCCTTCGAATATCTCTCTCAAGCTGCAGAGAAAGAAAACGTTTCATGGAAGAATTTTCCTCCATAAAAACCCATGTGGAAAGACTGCTGCCAAAATCAGGATGAAGAAAACGTTCTTCCTTTAATGTCATTAAAATCAGATATACCGACTGTCGAATACATTCCTCACCGGAAATCAGCTCAAATTTTCCAGTCGCCTTATTTACCTGTGGAGGAAATTTTATCCCTTTTTCTAAACCTTCCCTGTAAAATTTCTTATTTTCCATATCTAATTTACCTCTTTTTATCCGATTTTTATCAGAGACCCCTCCAGCACTGTCGCACTTCCACTTGTCAGTTTAAGACTTGAGCTTCCCTCTACTACGGTATTTCCTCCTTTAAAACTTGCCAGATTGTCCGACTCCATCTTAATCCCCTCCGAAGCTGACAGTGTAAGCTTATTGCAGTCAATTGAAATTTTTCCCGAATCACCATTAAGAGAAATCTTAATATCTCCCACCTCAATGGTCATCCGGCTTTCCGCCTTTACTTTTATTTCTCCGGATTCCAGTTTCATTTCAACAAAGTTTTTCTTTTGTTTGTCAGTGAGAATAAGTGCCTGCTTTTCATTGTCCATCAAAATCTGACAGCCGCCCTTGGCTGTTTCAATTGTAATTTTGTCCTTGTCTCCCTCTCCTTCTTTGTTATCCTCAAATAAAATCTGATTCCCGTTTTTGGTAGCAATACATTTGTATTGATTATCTTCGTCTGCCACTCTGCCAAGAAAACTGCCGGAATCTCCCTGAACACATCCAATCACATAGGGCTTGTCAATATTTCCCTCCTCAAATGCAAGAAGTACCTGGTCTCCAAGTTCCGGCAGAAAAAAGGTTCCCCATTTTTTTCCGGCAGAGGGTGCGGCAATTCTTGCCCATTGCAGAATATTTGCTTCTCTGTCACGTACTGGTATCTGTACACAGATGCGTCCGGGCATTTCTTTGCTGTATTTTTTTGCTACAATTCCCACCGTCACACCATTTAACCGATTATCTCCAAGTTCTGTTTTTGCAAGCTGACGCTGCGCAATATCATCAATAATATCATACCATCCCATAACCTCCTCCTGTCTCATTCAGTAAAATTTACAAAATAGCAGCCGCCTTTGCTGTTACTTTGCTGATATATAGCCCTTCTGTATCAATCATATGCTTTACTTCTGTTATATAAAAGCAGTTTTCTGCCGGTTTTCCAAGACCTGAAACCTGAACAAAATTTCCAGGCTGCAGTTCTGGCAGTCCCACACAGTCACAAATCAAAGTACCAAATCGAAAAGACATCTCTTCCAGAAGATATTGTACACGATAATCTGCATCCTGCTGACTTCTCACTGTAGGGTCAATGTAAAGCCGTTCACTGTTTTTTAAAAGCTGCCTTGCTTTATTTCCCTGCGATATTTTCTCTTCATGTCTGCTTTTTGCACTAATCAGCTTCATTTTGCCTGTATCCATTCCACGGACATAAACAGTTTCTGTCAGACCGGTAATATCATATTCAATGTCAAAGGACTTTAAACTTTCATTTAACCGTAATTCCATTAAAATCGTACGGACAGATTTTGCCTTGCGAAATATCACTTTTCCTCTCTCAACATAAAATTCAAAATTAAACTTTTTTGCAGCGCGCACTATAAATTCATAATCACTTTCATTTACCATTTCAATAGTCAAATCTGACTCGCTGTTCTCTCCCTGTGTCTTTTTGCCGTCAGGAGTACAGGCGATTGATAAATCGGTAAAAATTCCCTGATTCTGCATTCTTGCATATACTGTCTTTTCAAAGATTTCCCTTACCGCATCACTGTAACAGGAGGCTTTCATCTGTTTTGCATAACAGCCGGACATCATACTCCCCTTTATATCCAGACTTGTCACCTGAACATAGGGCATTTCTTCCTTTTCACAGATAAAATTGATTTTTGCAATAAATCCACGAAAAATAATTTTTGTAATTTCGCCATATCCCATACTGATAGATACAGATGAGCCAAGAGAAATATAATTTTTTAAAGCTTCAGTCCGAAAAGAAACAGCCCTTTTATCAAAACAGTCATAAATCGAAAAAGTTGCCAGAGATGCTTCATAGCCGCTGGTTAAATCTACCTCTATATCCGCAACAGATAAGCCGCTTTTATTATCGGAAATATCCTTTTGATTAATTCTGATTACAACTACCGGAGTTTCAAAATTCTCATATTCCTTTTTTAAAGATTGATACTGATAGGAAAAGATATTTTGTGAAGAAGAATTTTCTGATAAAAATTCTGTCTGTGTACTTTTCACCTCTTCGTCATCTTCTTTTTCCACCATTTTTACAGAAACGATTGCCCAGAGAGGATTTCCCTCTTCATCAAACATTGTATACTTGATATCTGCCTGAACCATCTCTCCAAAAAATGTCATTTCTCCATAGAGAAAGGTAACAGAAGAAAGGTCTGTATCCAAAGTTAACGCCAGGATTCTCTCCGCCTGTATTCTGACATAATCCTTATCTGCAGTTTCTTCCAATGCCTCAAAAATCAAATCAAAAGATAAAGTACTTCTGGAGTTTAAAGAGAGCTCTTCTGTGCTTTGAAACATAGTTTCTTTCTCATCTTCGCCGGCAGTATTGGATAAAGAGAGAGAGGCGGGATTATATTGAACCGGAAGTTCAAAAAAGCGATTGTCTTTTCTTCTTCCAAATAAAACAGCCTTTTGTTTTTGAATATTTTTTTGCAGCTCTTTCCATTCATTGAGATTACTCATAGATATTTCCTGCCTTTATCTGATTCTGGTCAACTGTACAGGAAATATCGATTGTCACTTTTGCACGAACTGGAATCCCCTGAGGATTAAACATCCTATATTCCACTGCTGCCGACTGTAGATTCCCATAATATATCTGACTGCCCCAGCGAAAAATAATTTTTCTGAAATAGGGGATTCCCACTGCTTCTAATAACATATTGATATGTTTTGTCATATTATTTTCCAAAGAGAAGTTTTCTGCAGATTCTTTGAGGGCTTCTGGTTCTTCAAAAATAAGCGGGACAGATATTTTGATTTTTGTTCCATATGAGCCATAATCTACATTTCGTTTATTCTTATCCGCACCTGTTTTTTCTTTTGATAATTTTCCACCGGCATTTATATGCAGTTCGGAAGGATTAAACAAAACTTCTATTTTCTGGCTGTTATCCAGAGAAGCTTCCGTAAATATGGTCTGACGTTTTTGCTTTAATTTTTCTGTTACATTGCCGGCAGCAGTCAATCCGCTGGAAGCAGCGACAGAGGAACGAATTTCCTGCTCCGTCACTTTAACCGATTTCTTTTTGGGCGGTTTTTGAAGCTCTATTATAGCTTTTACCATAGATTACAACCCCCTTCGTCTTCTTTCGTTTTGCAGTTTTTTTTCTATTTTCTGATAGATTTGTTCTGTCATTTGATTGATATGTTTTTGAATATTGTTTTGAATCATCTGAACTGCTTCGTTTATCTGCTTTGTATCTGATTTTGCCTGATTTTGATTTATAGCTGGAAGCCCTGACAGTTTTATTTGATTTTGGGAAAGTATTTTCTCTGTGACCGCGATTGTTTTAGTTGTATCTTTGTTTATAGTTTGACTTACATCTGTCGGTTTTGACATATCATGTCCCATTTGATGATATACTATTTCAGTCGTTTTTGTTTTTTGCAGATAATTTTTATTGTTATATAAATTTTCTGTATTTTTTTGAATTTCATGGAAATTTTCTGTTTCTATTTCATAAAAAATCTGCTGAATCACTTCTTTTTCTGCATATTTTTCAACTTCTTTCTGAATTTCCTTTTGAATGTCTTTTTCTGTTTCCATAATTGACATATGTTTTGATGCAGACTCTTTTGCAGATATTGTTTCAGTCGGTTTAATGACTTGTTGGTAAATGTTTTCCGATAACCGTTCCTTTCCGGCTTCAATTATTTGTTCCAGAGTATCTTTTTTTATCTGACTTTTGTTATATATATCAGTATTGTTATATGTATCAACACTGTTATATGTACCAGTATTGTTATATGTATCAGTATTATTGTATATATTAGTGTTGTTATATGTATCAATATTTTTATATATAGCAGTATTATCCTGATTCATAATCTCTGGTTGAACAATATCTGTCAATATTTCAGAACCCTGATAACGATTCTGCGATTTTAAGGCAAGCTCATTTACCACGGATTCTGATTGTGTTTTTATAAAGGAACTCGGATGTTTCAAAGATGGTATGCTGGCAGTTTGTTTCTTATTATCCGTTTGCTGTGTCTGTAAATTTAATTTATGAAAAACCTGTTGAACTTCTTTTCTGCTTTTTTCGAAAATTTTATCTTCATTTGAGCTTTCCTTCTGTAAAACAGAATTTAGCTGGTCTGTATTTTTCTGGTTTTCTATAATATTTGTCTGATTTTCATAAAGATTTTGGCTTTTGGATATTGACAACTGTTCTGTCCTGCCTGACTCTGTATCAAAAAAGAATTCTGGCTGGTCTGAAATATTGAAATTTTCTTTTTGTTCATATGGAGCTCTTTTTTGTGTAATAAATTGATGAAAAATTTCCCTTATTTCTTCTGTGACTCTTTCTTTTTGTATTTCTTCTTTTTCGAAATTTTCTATTTGTAATTTTTCCTTCTCTGACTTTTCTTTCTGTATTTTTTCTTTTTCTATTTGCAATTTTTCTTTTTGTAATTTCTCTTTTTCTGACTTTTCTCTCTGTATTTTTTCGGTTTCCATTTGCAATTTTTCTCTTTGCATTTGTTCTTTTTCTGCAATCTTCTCTTTTGGTTTTTCTTCTATACTTACCTTCGAATTTTCATTCTTTTGGTTCTCTTCCCGCGATTTATTTTCAGTTGTTTGAATTGTCCGAGAAAACATACTATTATTTTCTGAAAAATCATTTTTTATTGCAGGATTGCTCCATTTGTTTTCTCTGATTTTCTCTTTAAACTGGCCTTCAAAAAAATACTCTACAGTCTGTTTCTGATTATCTTCATAAAGCTGTTCTCTGTTTTTTTTCCTCTTCAAAAATAGTTCTTCTATCCATTCACTCATCCAAATCAAACGCTCTTCAAAAACATCTGAAGATTCTTCTCCTATTTCTTCCGCTTTTTTTCCCGATATACCAAAATATTTACCAAGGTAATTTTCAGCCATTTCAATCCTTTGCATTTCACAATATAAGTCAAAAAATAGTTTCTTATTTTCCTTATACCAGCGTTCCTGTGAGTTTTCATTTTCTTTATTCCAAACCTCTTTCTTCCATTTATCATTTATCTTTCGTGTTTCTTTTTTTTCTTTCCACTTTTCCGTGTTTTGTATAACTTTTGTATTTTTTTCATTTAACAGTTCTTTCAGTTTGAATAAAATTTCTTTATTCTCCAAACCAATTTTCTCTTCCCTGTCTTCATAAAAGCTATTTTGCTCTGAATTATTTTGTTCTGTTACATTCTTATTCCAAGCAGTTTGTTCCCAATTACTTTCCAGTTCTTTTTCTTCTTTTTTATATATAAGCAGCTTTTTTCTGTTTTCCATATTCGCTGCAAACCTTTCTAGTATAGAAAGCTCATAGTGATATAAATGATTCTGCTGTTTTAAAAACTTTTGAATGTCATCGGTATTTATTGCCTGTTCTTTCTGGTATTGCCATTGACATCGATTCACAGTATTTTTGGCAGTATTGCAGATTTCAAAACCTATCTCATACCAGTCAGTCTGCTGTTTACCATAAAACTGCCGAAACACCGCTGCCAGAGAAATATTTTTTGCCAGGGAAAAAACTGCTGCTTTCAAAAGACAGGAAAATACGTTCTCCCTTGTAACCGATATCTTGTTTTCCACTGTTATATTTTCTTTTCTGTCAGGTATGTTCTGCAACAGTTCTGCTTCATAAAGATTTGAAGAAATAAAATTCATCTGGCAATGTGGATATATCTGTTTTCTTTTTTCCTGCACAAGCCTTATATTCAGTATATTTTCCTGCTGCTCAGACAATGCAAGCTCATTGTGAAAAAGGATGTTCCGTCCTGCTCCCTGTGTGTAATTCCACCGACTGACCGTTTGATAAATTTCTACAGTACGAAGCCTTTGAATAATATGTTCATATAGAAAATTTTCTTTCTTTTTTTCAAGGTTTTGAATAATCCCTGTATCTGTTTGATTTGTTGGCTTTTCATGTTCTGCCAGTTCATATATGCTCAAGCTCTCGTTTTCCTGCTTGTATTTCTTCAGAAGCTGATTTTTTAAAATATATTCCTCTTTTCTGCTTAGAATCCTCTGCAAAAAAGCAGATACATCTGAAATACCCATTTTACGCAGAATACATCCAATATACACATTATCCTGATAGGTAATTCCTGTTTCTTTTATCATTAAGATACGGTTTAACATCTGATTTATCAGCTCTATCATAATACTGTTCTGATTTAGAACAGCAATATTCTCTACAATCATGGCAATACGGTTTGTCTGTTCCTGATGTTCCGGTTCTTCCAGCAAAAGATGCAGCAGCTCTTCTTTTGGCATTACAGCAGTCAGAAATTCATAATTTGCCCGTATCCTGTCAGAAAACGCATCCTTATATGAAATTCCCGAAAGACTTTTTAAATGCAGAGGTTTTTTTAGCGTTATCATCTATTTTTCTCCTGTTAACAGTTACTGATTATCTTATGATTTCAGATAATTTTTTATATTTTTTGCACTGCTTACCTTTGGCCACAATCTGATATTCTTGTTTTTCTGTTTTTGAATTCCAAAGCTTTCCAGAGTTCTTGCCGACTGCTCACGATTTCCACTGGCGTTTGTTCTGTCGAATTTCCATACAGGTTTGCGACTTTCCATTTTTGTATCTTTACATGTCATTGTCTGATAAGCAATCGTTGTTATCTCTGTAAGAATCTCACTTTTCTCTGCATTTAATTCTCCGTATTTCTTTTCCATCACTACACATCCCTTAAATTCAAATATTCTTTTTGGATTTTCAAATTCCCCGGGATAACGTGCAATCAAAATCTGTACCGGCATGGAAAATATAGTTCCCAAACTTAAAACATTGTCCTGCTCTGTTCCCACATAACATTCCACCTGAAAGGTATTTGGCTCACTGACGGGTTTTCTTCTGATATGTACATAATCATTCACGCCACCCTCCTGTATATATTCATATTCTTCTTTTTTTTGAAATCCAGATATACTTCTGCAGGGCAAATCAAACATTCCCTCTACCCGAAGCAGAAAATTATAATTAATCAAAGGTTCTTTTTGCATTTTTTACCCTCCTATCTGCTCGGCTTTAAATCAAAAATACTTTTTTCCTTCTTTTCATTCGAGGCACCAAGACTTTTATGTATCTCCGATATTTCTCTGCACCAGCGTCTGCGACTCTGATGGTCCAGTTCCAAAACCTCACTGTTGCTCCAGTGGAAATAATATGCGAGAAAAGACATTTCCTTATATAATTCCTCCTGTGGATAAAGCCTCAGTCCTCTGTGGTAAAATTTAACGGCACCTTGTAACACTTTCCGCAATCTGGACATACTACAGATAATTCCGGCACCTCCACATCATTAATTCTCTGATACATATCCTGAAGAAACGCCAAATCAGCTGTAAACAGTCGTTCCATTGTAGTCGGTGTCACCATATCCATTCCTTCCAGCTCTGTAATTACCTTGGAAAGAATTACAATTGTCAAATAAGACGGATTGCTGAGTACTCTTGGGTCCCTTGTAGCACTGATTTCATCTCCCGCTGTTGCCAGCCTCATTTTTCCTCTTTTGTGTACCTCACCGGCACTGTCCACATACCCCTTTGGCAGAGTAAATTCATAGACTGTCTGCATAAAAACCTCCATTAATTAGGAATTACCAGTTCCTCATATGCGATTTCCACCGATTCAATCGCCACTTCGCTTGCCGTGGAGTTTAAATCCGGTGCCGTATATTTTGTTACCCATGCATTGGTCAATATCCATACTGTACTTCCACTGATAGAGGTAATCGCACTCTGCGGTGCACCTCCATTAATATCAATCAGCTCAATAGAAACATTGTTCCTTGGCATTTCTCCTCTGACTTCGCTGACGCATTCCTGTATCCATGTCTTAAAGGCGCTGTCTGTAGTATATCCCATTTTCAATGTTACATTTCCGTGTTTTACCAGCCCCGGCAGCTTTACCGGTGCCAGACTGTGGGCATTTCCCTGGCGAAATTCAATCACATCCACAGAAGCTTCCACACCGCTTACTTCATTAAAAGCAGCAGTTCCGTTTACGTTGTCTACAGTTACAAGAAAGTTCATTTTTGTAAGCGGATAAGACAAACCCGCTTTGTTCTGATATGTTGCCATAAATGTTCTCCTTTTTTAAATACTAGTGTGATTAATTTTCTCCTGTCTGAGTATGCTGTGTTACACGGAAAATAACAAACTCTGCCGGTCTTGAGGGTGCGATTCCCACATTACAAATCAATCTTCCGCTTCTGATATCCTCCTGTGTCATGGTAGATGGTCCGATTTCTACAAAATAGCTTTCCTCCGGTGAACTGCCTGCAAGCATGCCGTTTCTGTATAAATTGTCCAGAAAAGCAGAAATTGTCATGCTGACTCTGGACCAGAGTGTAGAATCATTTGGTTCAAATACCACCCAGTTTGTATTTGCCTTAATGCTTTCTTCTACATAAATAAACAGTCTTCTGACATTGACATAGCGAAAGGCTGCATTACTGCTTGCTGTTCTGGCACCCCAAATCCGAATCCCGTTTCCTGGAAACTTGCGAATCAAATTAATACCTTCTGGATTTAAAATATCCTGTTCTGCTTTTGTATAATGAACCTTTAAATCTGTACAGAGAATGGTTTCATTCGCCGGTGCCTTATGTACACCGCGATGAATATCTGTTCTGGAATATACGCCCAATACTGCACCTGACGGCGGAATAAACACAGGCTTCTTCGCTGTTCTGTCGAACACCTGAATCCATGGATGATACATGGCAGCATAAGTACTGTCAATAATAGAACGATAGGGAATCAGTTCATCCGGCTTTGCCACATCTTTTGGCATATCAAGAACCGCAAAACGGCTTCCGGTATTTTCACAATGCGAAACAAGCGATACTGTGACTTCCGGTATGGTAATACCCGGAACTGCCAGCATACTTACCACATTGTTTTCCAAAAAAGCCTGGATTCCTGTACGCCTGCCAGGGCCATTGTCTGTACCAATAAAGGTTCCTGCCGTTACCTTTTCCATACTCCCGTCACAACCACCCTCCAAAATAAAACTGCCGGCTGTTATTCCTGCTCCCAGTATCTGTTCCACCGGATTCTGCCATCCCTCTAACTGATTTTCCGATTGACCTTTTGGCTGTACAGCTTCTATTCTTATCAGTTCGCTGTTTTCCAGACGAAACATTATATAGTCTGGAGACGAATAGTGAAAGCTGAGGGAAGTATAAACTTCCTCCTCTTCATTGCAGCGCACTGTCATGTCTGTCTCCACCAGATAGAGCACAACTGCCGGAACCAGAGAATCATCTGTTACCTGTGAGGCAAATGGCTTTTCAAATGTAACCGTCTGGTCAAAAATAGAAATAATCCTGTTGTATTCATTATTTACAAAAACCAAATCTCCCTCACGGAAACCGTCTGTCGACTTTGCCACAAAACTTGTCTCATTTTCGGCCAAAGATAAAAGCTGCATTTTCTTTTTCATAACAGACTGCAGAGAAATCCGGATTTGATTGCCCCATTTTCCTTCACTGGCAGCAGTAAATGTAAAGATTCCAGCCTGTTTTTGTGCCTTTTTTGCATCCTCTGCAATTACTCTGGCTACATAGCACGAAGTTCCGCCATTGGCAAAGAACTGTTCCACGCTGGCTGCAAGATAATGATAGCTGCCATGTGTAAACTCGCTTAACGGAGAGCCAAATACCTTGGTAAAATTTGCAAAATTAGTAATCAGTACCGGCGCCCCAATGGCAGGCCCTTTCTGCGCCATTCCCACAAAGCCTGCCATACTTGTTCCTACACCCTCCATTGCCCGCGAAGTGTTGTCATATTCCTCTACATATATGCCCGGTGATAAATATTCTCCCATTTTCCTTCTCCTTTTCCAAATAAATATTTAAACTGTGTTTCTTTCCATTTCATTTATTATTTTTATCCTGTAATTGCTTTTGTCTGCGCAGGCATGCCCACAGAAATCATACCTGCACCAAACGCACAAGTCAGTGTGCTGCCACTGTCCAGACAGGGAATACCTGAAATCAGGCAGTCTGGTTTATTTGATATCCAGGTTCCCGCAGCCACCAGAGTACAGGGACATGGTGTCAAAACACCCAGTGCCGCCGCAGTAGCAGCAGCTACCTGTGGATTTGCCATAGATATACACATTCCAAACGGTGGAATATTGATATTGGCGGCAATATCCTGAATCGTGGCAGCAGGCTTTCCCTGTATCAGACATTTTGTCTGCGATGTTACATTCAAAGAAGCTGGAGCCGTCCCAAAACTGCAGCTTATCACAGCACCTGAAACAACAAGCTGTCCCATGTTAATTTCCTCCTTCCTGCGTCAATGCTTCTAAAAATTCTACCACCAGTTCTTCCATATCTTTAAAAAACAGTATGGCATATTCTGTATCTGAAACAGGCTGTCCAAAAACCTGAAAGGTCCGATTCATATATTCGGAAGAAACATAGACTGACGTCTGATATCTGGCATAAGTATTCATCGGTTCTGTCACATTTTCCTGCCTTTTTACCGTTGCAGAAAATGCTGTAAATTCATAAAACTCTGTTCTTTTTCTGAGAATCGCTGTTTTATTACCGTCATGATAAATATAGCGATACATCTGACTGCATTTGGCAAAAGTGTCCAGAGGAACAAACAATTCTGTCTCATTTTTCAATTTCAGATAAATATAACAATTGTCAGCATTGTAGCAATCTGCAGCAAGCTCCCTGACAAGCTCTTTGGCGCCGGTATTTGCGGTTTCTGTGGCATGCTGCTCCAGTGCAATCACCGCTGCTGCCTGTTCTCTGTCACTCCACTGCGCCAAAGGCTTATCCAGAGCATTTTCCAAATTTTTCTTTAATATATCTTTATCTGACTCCGAGGATACAAGCGGAGCAATATCAGCAGTCATATTCTCAATATCGTTCAATATTTTTTCCAGTTCCTTATTCTGACTTTCCTCTTGCAGATATAATTTAGAAGCAGCACTTTTATAAATCTCCTTTAATGCAGGTAATACCTGATTGGGGCTTGTTTGTGCAAGTGCTTCCATTCCTTCAAGCAAATCAGGAACCTGTTCATACTGTCCTTCTTTAAAAGCCTCCAGAATATCTTCCTTTAACGCATTTATCTGGGAAGCGGCAAGACCACTCTGTAACGCTGCTCTGGCTCTTGCCTTCTCTGCCTCACTGGCAGCATCTGAATTTAAAACTTCTGTCAGCTTCTTTTCCAGAGTATTTATTTCCTTCTCCAAAGCTTCCAGCTCTTTTTCCAAAACTTCTGCCTGTGTAAGCTGATTGTTATCCAGTGCAGATAACCGTTCTGTCTGTAATTCCCTCTTTTTTTCCAGAAGTTTGCCAAGCTCATCTGTATTTTGAGGAGAAAGTTCTGTCATAGAGGACTGCAAAGTATTTTTGCTGCCTTCCATCATATCCTGTAGTGCCGGATACAGGCCATTTTCCAAGCTTTCAGTCTCTTTCAGCTCTTCAAGAACAGCATCCATCTGTACAATTCTTTCTTCTAAAAACTTTATTCCATCTTCAAAAGACATTTTCGCCGCTGCTGTTTTAGACAGAAATTCTGCTTCTGAAAGTGCTTTCTGAAACTCTTCCATATCAGTACATGTTTTCAAATTTTCATCTGCCAGTGGAAGAAGTGTTTCTGTAATCAACAGTCTTTCTCTGTCCGGATTGGCGGTAATCCCATTCTCTATATGGGACAAATCTCCTATGCTTTCTGCCAGCAGCAGGGCTTTCTCTTCTTCTCCGGCTTTTGCCGCTTTAGAAAGCTCCTGAACCAAATGATACTTTGTCTGGCTAACAGAAAGTTCTCCCTCTTTCAATGCTTCACTTTCATATTCTATCAGACTGTTTTGAACTTCTTCCAGTGCTGTTCCTATAGCGGCCGTCAAGTCATAATCTACATAAAGGCCGTCTGTATCTTCTTTATTCTCAAGCTGCACCTGATTTAAAAGGTCCGGCAAAAGCTTCTCTGAAAGCTCTAAAAGAACATCTGCACGCCGCCCGCTGTCCACCTGCTTCATTATCTCCATAAGCGTATTCGCTTCAGGATTTTGAATATTTTTTGTATAAAGCTTATTTAAACTGGCAAGCATTTCATCTGCTTCCTGATTTCTTTCTTTGAAATCTTCTGTCTTTTCTGTCAATAAAAGAAGCTCTGAAAGATTTTTTTCATCTGTGGCACTTTTGGTCTGTTTCTGCTGTAGGTTGTCCAGTTGCGTTTTCACTGCTTCCATTTCCGAAAGCTCTAAAAGCGTATAGGGGTCTGTGGTATCAAAAATACAGACAGCCGTATTTTCAAGCAAATCATAAGTAATCCCATCAGAACGGGTATGAAACCGTACATACAAATCTTGTATAACGGAAGAATCCACCTTCTTTTCTGATGAAATAATATCAGAAAGCTCTGTTGCATCGGATATCATATACCAGTTGCCGTCTGACAGCTCTGATTTATAATACAGTTCTGTTTGTCCAGACACCTGTGCTGTTTTTGCCGCCACATCATAAATTTCATTATTGAGCGCACTGAGATGAATCAGATGTGTTCCAATAATAAAAGTAGAAGTTTCAATTTCATCAGGATTTATGTGTACAGCCTCTGTATCCCCGTCAAATACCGCCCTTGCTATTATTGTGCCAAAAACGCTGATAAAACCGGCAGCAAAAATAATCCCTGCAGTAAACAAAATCCTCCTTTTTCCTTTTGCATTTTTCATTTTTTACACTTCCTTATAAAGTTCTTTTGTCTGTGTATCCAGCTTTGCTGTTGAAAGCAATGTATCCGCTGCACCATACAATTCCATTGTAAGCTCTGAAAAATCCGTACTTAAAATGGAAAGATAGGTAAGGCTCTGGTCTATGGGTATGATTTCCTCTGAAAAAACCGGTGTCTGGTTTTTTGCCAGCAGTCGAAAGCCGGTGACATCCTCTGGTTGAAATAGCTCAGACTCATTTATGAAAACAGAGAAGGTTACAAGACTAAGTTTTTTATTCAGAGTATAAGTATAATTTCCCAGAATTACTTTTTTTTCTTTCTCTTCTTTTTTGGAAGAAGAAATATTCAGTTCTCCCTGATACTGCTGCGGGTTTATTTCGCAGTCTGTCAGAAATGTTTCATTTTCATAAAATCTTAAAAATACATGTTCGGTTCCATCCAAAGTCAGCGTCAGATGACGAAGCGTTTCTTCTATTTTTGTTCTCTCTCCCACCTGTACTTCATCTACCCACAATTCAAAATCTGTTGCATCTACTTCCAAATCCTTCGGGATATAAATTCCAAGCTCAAAAAGAGTATCCTCCGCCAAATGTGTAATATAATAGCAGGCACTTCCCATTACATTCTCCGTTACATGACTTTCTCCCTGTATTCCCTGCGACAGAGAATTGTCCAGCTCCTGCAAAAGCTCTGTAACTCCGCCGCAAGTCAGTCTGTCAAAGGAATACAGAAGCTGTGTATACAATTTCAGTGCATCCATCTGCTCTATCTGTAATTGCTCATATTCTTTTCGGATTTCCTCATACTCCTCAAAGCTGACGGTTCCTGCTTTGTTTTTCAGCGCTTCGCGTTCCATCTCTTTTTTTGATTTTTCTGTCTGGGCCTTCAGAGAATGATAAGAATTTTTTGCTGTTACGAGATTTTCAAAGCTGTCTTTTACATTGTCAGAAATCTCCTTTTCAAGAGCCTTCTGGTCACTTACCGCTTCCTGATACTCCAAAACATTAGAATATAAAAGATACGGCTCATCTTCTACATACCGGACTCCGTCAAGGCTTCCCTTAAACCATTCTTTTGGAATTTTGATAAATAAGATTTTGATGCTGCCCTGCCACGGAGCATCGACCGCTGTCAAAAACTGGTCATAGGAAAGCTTGAATGCCGCTGTATTCAGTTTTTCTCCTCTTTTTGCCTGAGTCACATAGGAAGAGATATAACTCATATCATTTCCATAATGCCTGCTCATAAGACTGTAATTTGTATCTACAGAGGTCAATGCAAGACTTGTGGCCAGCTTTGCTTCATAATAGCTCTGACTTCTGTCAAGTGTTGTCTGAATCAGTTTTTCCAGCATACTTCTCGGAATATCTGCTTCCTTGTAAGGATTTGAAAACTCATAACTTTGAGTAATATCCAGACCAATTTTCTCTGATAAATCTGATTTTGCTTTCTCAAAAGCTCTCAAATCGGCAGCAAGACCTGTCTCTGCTGCCGTTACAGAGGAGACAATTGTGTCTAGGTCATTCTGGCTGGCTTCTCCAATCAGGAATTTTGCCTGATTTCGTTCCAGATTTTTGGAAAGCTGTTTTAAACTCTCTTTTTTATAAGCAATTTTTTCCTGATATGTATAAATTTCCGTATACAATTCCGATATTTCCTGTTTTATCTGATATTTTATATCTGTCAGCTGATGTCTGCAAGAAGATAGCTCGGATTGAATTTGTAACGGCTTATACATAAATCCATATTCCTCTGACAAATCAGGTTTCTCGGGAAATTTAAAATTTAACAGAGGAGACCAGCGAAAAGATGCCATATTCTTTTTTTTAAGCTGAATACTTTTTACTGCTTCTTTGTATTTTACTTCTTTCAGTGCAATTTTACTCTGCATTTTCTGATAATCCCAACTCTGTGCATACCCTAAAGATACTGCCTGCGCAAGTGTAAATTTTTTCTGTGGTGCCGCCTGTATTTCTGTAACATTTCCCAAATACACTACGAGATATAAGAGAAGGCATAAAAGCACCCACCCTGTTTTTTTCAGTTGATTTTTCATAACATTCACCCTTTATTTTTCCATTGAATACATGACAAAGCCGCCCTGTCTGTCATAGCTGTAAAAAACATATTGTATACCATTATATTCTGCCATATAGAGAGAAAGGATTGTTTCTTTTTCATATCCCGTTACCTCCAGCGCATCCACAAAGGCTCCTTTTGTCTCAAGTCCTCGCTTTAATGCAACTGCCTCCTGCATGGTTATTCGTGAATTTCCCTCAAAAGAAAATCCTCCTGTCTGTTCACGTATTTCCTCTATGGAACAGACTCTCTTTCCTGCCAGAAGACATTCGCTGTCAATAATAAAAATACGCTCTGCAAAAACCTCTTCCTCCAACCTGTCTTCTTTTGCAGTTCCTGCATATAAAGCTGAAATATCTGTCATATCCACAATAAAGTTTGTTTCATCATAATAAATTATCTGTTTCCCAGTATACAATTCCCTGATTTGTTTTGCCGTTTTTCCCAGAAAATCCTGATATATGATTTTATCTTTTTGAAAATTTCCTGTAAAAACAACCTGATTCTGGTCATATAGCATTCCCTTTCCAGATTTCGCTCCATTGTGAAATTCTCCTTCATATTCCTTACATCCATTTAAATCATATAAAATTCCCTCTCCTTCATATTCGTTTTTTTCAAATTCTCCCTGATATACACTGTTTTCATTGTATAAAATACCAATGTCACTATATTCGTTATCTTGAAACATTCCCTCATATCGAATCTCTCCATCTTTTGTATACAAAGTTCCTCTGCCATTTGCCATACCATTTTTTACTTCTCCATAATAAGCGATATATCCTGATTCCGCCTTGATTTTCACTGTGTCCGATACAAATTTTAAAGCAAAGGAATCATGAGAATAAATTCTGACTCCATTTTTATACTCTCCCAGAAAAAATGGCAGACCTGTTATCAACAGATAGTACAATGCAAAAATTCCAAACAAAATCAGAAGAACAGTAATAAAACCTCTGCTTATCAGATAGTGGCCAATATGGTAATAATCTTCTTCATTTTTGGGTTTGATTCCTTTTTTTATCGTGATTTTTTTTGGCAGGTATTGAAAAATTTTTTTCATTATCCAGCTCCCTTTCTCTATTGAAGCAAAGATTCTGTTCCAATTTTTGTAAAGTGATTTTCAAACAAATACATAAAAACGTTTTCTCCCAGACATAAATTTCCCAGAAATACAATAAATGCAGTGATTATAATGACTATGCAGAAAATTTTTATAATTTTAACAATCACCGGCAGCTTCTTTCTCAAAAAAACATTGAGAGAATAGATTCCTTTTGTTTTGCGAAGCTTTTCACCAAATGCAATATCCTGATACAACTCTGTAAAACTCATATACTGTGCTCTTTTATTCTTTTTCTGCAAAAGAACATAGCCTGACCAGTCGGTACACCCCGTATCTTCCAGCAGCTCCTGTAATATTTTTGCACACAGCCTGACATTATCTGTCTCATTTTTTTCACTCAATTCATTTAAATCAAGCTGATAGGTCAAATAAACTGTTCCTTTACAGATATTCAATTTGCCCTGTTTTAAAAGCAGATATAAAATTCCTTCTGGAAGCTTTGAAGTCATGCATGTAAAAATCACCTGTCTGCACAGTGTTCGCAGTCCATTGAGGGAACAGTCTTCCGTACAGATGTATAAAAGAAGGCTGCGTTCTATTGCATAGGGAAAGGAAACACAGTACATTCCATTATCGCAAAACATCTCCACCATCTCTGGTCTGTTTTCATTTTCAAACCAGTCTACGATTTTTTTTGCAAGAAGATGGTCTTTTACTGCCCATACAGTATATTTCTCTCTATCTGGCGAAAGAATATCTTCACAGATATAAACATCATTTTTTCTTCCATTCAGACACTTTGCAATGCTTGCAAGACGTCTGTTTTTCGTCTGAAACAGCATATTAAACTCCCCGTTTTGCTTTTACCAGAGCATAGGCATATGTACAAATAAATGGATTCCCTGCACAGAAAATATGGATTTCAAAAACCCCTTCCTTATGTGGTGCAGTATAAACACCTTCCTCTGAAATCTGTCCGCTTCCTGTTTCTGACATTTCATAGCACAGGCGGCATGGTTCCATATTGATAAATTTTACAGGGAAAAAGCAGGTATCTCCCGGCGCAAGCTGTATTGTCGGCTTTTCGGGTGCAATACAGGAACCCGCTTCCAATCCTCCATTTTTGGAATCTGCCGATATCTGTATTGCGGACCATTTACAGCGCAATATCATTTTGTCATAATTTTTTAAAAAGCGAACTCCCCCAATAAAACTTCCTTTATCTTTTAGAATTTTTACTGCACATTCTATTACCGGTGCGTCATTTTTATCTTTACCGGAAAAAATACCGGAAGAACCATATACCACTGTGTCTATTTCACAATTCATCAAAGCATCTTGTTCTCTATTTTCATATCCGATTTCCACATACACATCTCCTGTTCCAAGAGAGTGAATAATCTCTCCGCTGTAAAATAATTCTCCTTTTTTTGCGCCTTTTCCAAGCGGAATTTCAAAGTGTCCCCCACTGCATAGCATGCTTTTGTCAACTGTATCCATGTCGCTTTTTGGCTGTATAGCTGTTTCCGTTTTTTCTGTGGAAGGATACATTGCATAATAGCTGAGATATTCATTTCTTACTGCTCCATCGGACGGCGCTTCAATATATTTTTTTGCCTTCTTTTCCTCAATCCTCTGAATAATCCCTCCATTTTCTGTTCTCTGAAAAACAATATCAGCAAGCTTTACAAAATCCGTCTGTTTTGTCATAATACGCATTTCCAGGCTTGTTTTTGCAAGTTCTCTGTCCACAAGCTTCCGTGGGTTAATATCTGCCACAATCAATGTCAGAAAAAAATTGGTTTCCGTCTCTATCGTTTGTCCGTTTAAACATGCTTTTGTTGAATCCGGTTTTAGAATGATTTTAGCCTCCTCTGAGGGAAGATTCTGTGCCTGAACCCAGAGTTCCAAAACTGTACTCTCTCCCTTTTCCAGACGATTATCCTCAAGACGGATTTCTGCTTCATGTTTTCCATCCGCAGTCAAAAACAGAGGCATTTGCAAAACTGCCTGATAAAAAAATTCAGTTTGATTTCGGGAATGTTTTGTCAAAATCAAAAGTATCTTAAATAATTTTCCCATACAAACTACAGCCGGAACAGATATCTCCAGTGTATAATCTTTTGTATGTATAAGTTCTCCCTTTAATAAAAATTCAGATTCCAGCAAAAATCCGGTATCCAGTTTTTCTCTGTCTATCAGATACAGTTCAAAAAGCTCATCTATATGATTAAATTCATTTTCATTCCCTTCTTTTGAAGGGACATAAACATTATGTACTGCCTCCTCTGCATATTGAATACAGAGTGAGGCTTCATTTGTCTCCAGCTCGTCATATCCCTTGACGGCAGATAACTTTTTAATCACTGTATTATCTACCACGATTTCCCGCCCACTGGCATCGATAGCAGCTCCACTTTCCACCATCAGAGAAAGGTCATCAAGATTATAGACACCAAGACCACATACAATACCGCTTCCAAACATCATCTGATTGATAAATCTGCGCTTATTGTTCTGATAGGTCTGTTCAATCAGAAAATCAGAAGAAGACAACATTTTTCCACTGTAATACCGATTGCGTTCAAACGGAAGTATTTGATTATTTTTCACTGTATCACCTCATTTGCTGTAAAATTACGGTTTCATAACATCCGTCCTGTCCCATTTCTATCTTGCAGATACGCTGACTTTCCGGAACACTTTCAAATCCCCTGAAAACAGCAAAAAACTCTCCTGTTTCATCTGCCGAAACCGAAATACTTCTGTAAATCATGGTATGACGGACGGGATATTCATATTTCAAAGGAACAGAAAGTTGATATTCATGACTGCTTTCGAGTTCTGCACACATTTCTCCCAGTACAAGATTTTCATAACATCCGTTTTCTGTATTTTGAATACGAAGCTTCTGTCCTTCTACTGTGCTATGCAAAGAATGACAGAGACACACAGAGCCATCATATGGATTCAATCCGCGCAGCAGCCTGCACTGTGAAGAATAGTCAAAGTAAACGGTTATCTGCTGTCCCTGTAAAGCCCTTCCTGAAAGAGAAACCATTCGCGACGCCCGTTCATTGTTTTTTGAAGGCATCATCCATAACCTGTGCACCGTTTCTCTTTCATCTTTACAAAGAAAAAATTTCTGTGTCTGATATCCCTCTGCCTCAACCGTTATGATATCCTCTTTCTCGGAGTCCAAAAGAAAGAGATAAATTCCATTTCCTTTATAAATTGCCGGAGTTCCTTTGCTGTTATATACCCGAAACAGATTCTGTACAGCAATTCTTCCGGTGATTTCATCGTATAAAAGCAAAATACATTTTATTGTCTGATAAATGCTTCTCAAACTGTTTCCCCCTTCTGTGTCATATTCCCTTGTGACATATTTCCTTGTGACATATTACTTTGTGCCACATTAATCTGCGCCTGTTTTACTCTGATAACTTCCTTCTTTCTTGCCGAATCAATAGAAACAGGAGAAACCTTATAAAAAATAGAAGTTTTATAAGGAACATTCGGAAAATTCCATATTTTTGATTTCTGCTCTGCATCTAACCGCAGCATTTCAATTCTTAAATCCACTCCATTCATATCTCCAGGGTCTATATCATCAATGGAAATCAAAGGATAATCATGAAAATACTGAATCACTCTGCCAAGAATCCTCTCCTCTGAGCTCATACGAAACCGAACATCTCCGGCAGTATATGCAGTGACCATATAATACAAATTTAAAAAAATAGGAGGGTACTGCATCTTGTTCATTCCGCTGATAACCGCACTGCTGCGTCGTATTTCTTCACTTTCTCTGATGTCAAACAGAAAAAGTCCGAGTGTCACATCACTTTTATCTGCGGGACTGCACAGAGCAATTCCGTCTTTTGAAGATATAAACTCAGGAACAAACTCCTTCTTTAACAGTCCTATCAGCTTTTCACTTACATCCGCAATAATTGTATAATCTGCCATACGCTATTTTAAAGCTCCTTTTCTTCCTCATAAAAATAATAGGCATATTTTTCAAAATCCTGTGGTTTTAACACTTTGCCAAGCTTAAAATATTCGTTGCAAACAGCAGACAAAACATGCTTCATGCCTACGCCGTTTCCTTCCTTTGCTCCTGAAAAAACCGCATTTAAAATAATATTTTTAATATATCCTCCTGACAGCTCAACACGCTCCGCCAAATAATCAAAATCAATGTCTCTCAATGGTACTTCCTGTGAAAAGCCGCTTTGCCAGATTTTTTTTCTTAGCTGTACATCTGGCAGCTTAAATTCCAATACATATTTCATACGTCTCATAAATGCTTCATCAATATTGTTCCGAAAATTGGTAGCCAGAAGAATAATTCCGTCATATTGTTCAATTCTCTGCAAAATATAAGAAACCTCTGTATTTGCATATCGGTCTTTTGTTTCTTTTACCTCTGTTCTCTTTCCAAAAATCGCATCTGCTTCGTCAAAAAATAAAATGACATTGCTTCTCTGTGCATAGGTAAAAATTTCTTCCAGACGCTTTTCAGTTTCTCCAATATACTTATCCACTACCTGAGATAAGTCAATCTGATAAAGAGGCATTTTCAGCTCATGGGACAAAACATGCGCTGCCATAGTCTTTCCTGTTCCCGGAGGACCATAAAACAAGGCGGTTACATTTTTTCCATAGGAATATTTTGCTTTCATATTCCATGTATGATAAACCCTGTGCTCGCAGCGGATATAGGCACAGATATTCTCAAGTATCTTCTTTTTTTGCTGTTCGAGCTTTAAGTCCTCCATTGTATAAAAAGATGAAATTTTATGCAGGCTTCCTTTTTTTGGTCGACAATGTACATTGCTGCAAAGCTCTGCTATCAACTTGTCTTTTTCCTGATTTGTCATACAGCTTTGATAAAGATATGTTAAACCATGAAACACCTTTTCCATATCTCCTGGATTCAGACGATATTTTACGCCATATTGCTCACAGTCCAGCTCCATTTGATGTTCCAAAGCAAAACTTTTCCACAGTAAGATTCTTTCCTGACTGTCGCAGGGTGGAAAAATAATCTTTTGAACGGGATACTTTATATATGGGATAAGTTCTGTATCCTCTTCCGTACAGATACAAATCGGAGTAAAAAATGGGGGTTTCAGACAATAAGAAAGAAATCTTTCTCTCTCCTCTCTTTCCATCAGAACACTGTCCAGATGATAATATGAAATGCCAAAATCATAGAGCCTTGCTTCTCTCCATACCAGCCAGAGAAAATCTTTCAGTTCTTCACCTGCATCTGTTTTCAGTCTTTGATAAGAAACAAAAATCCATCCTGCTCCCTTTTTTTCAGCGACAAAACGCAAAAGAGCCTTTCTCCCTCTGCCTTCCTCTGCACATAATTGAATCACACTGTTTTTTATTGAAGCAGGAGAAAAGGAGATATCATGCAATATTTTTTCATAATGCTCTGCAGCAAAATATTTTTTATTTTGAAACCGATTTGGAAAATAGAATTCACAACTAGTTTTCAGACAATCCGGCAGAGAATCATCTCCTGCCAGATACAGAACAAGTCTCTCGTCTGCATAAAATTCACTGTATAAAAAATTCTCCATTTTCTGTTCCAGACAAAGATACTTTTTTAAGATATGATATTGTTTTTTGAGTTCAGAAAGTGTATAGATACTGCTTTCACCGGTAAGCTCAAGCGCCAGAGCCATAGTAACTGCCTGTCCGGTAATCCCCTTCAGCATATGATAAAATTCGGGGAAAAGATACTGAGCAACTGCCAAATGGAGAGCCAAAATCAATGTCTCTCCGGAAAGTTTTTGAAACAGGGTATTATAACGGTCCTGTTCTATATGATATTGATATGTTTGTTGTGTAACTTCTTCTGTAAATAGAATAGGGGTTTGTAATCTGTGAATAGAAACGCTTTCGTAAGAAAGCGCCTCGTCACCAAAATATAGAAATACCCTATCTATTACCCATCTTGAATATTCTTCTACTTTCTGCATGGTTTTATCCCGTTTTTATCTCCAATATATAGTTATTGTTGTTCATACTTTTATTTTTAACGTGTCTAATTATGTCAATTATAGCACTTTAAGATAGAAAAACAATTGTATATGAAAAGATTTTCCATTTTTTCATTACTATAAAGCAAAAACTTCCTACTTTAACGGAATTCCTTTTTTATCCTTCCAAAAAGAATGAAATTCTGCCTGTGCAATTTTTTTGTTTTTAAAAATTTCTGCCGCCACTTCTAAAATTTTTATTGGATTCCATGCAATAAAATCCAGATAGCAGCAGTAAATTCCACTTGCACCGCCAATAAAAGTAACTGCTTCCTCTCCGGCCTCCTTCAGTATTTCTACCTCCAACTGGTCACGGAAGTCAAGAATCTGTTTTCCCCTGTTTTCTCCTGTAAAACTTTCCACAGAATAACTAAACGAACCAGCCATAATTCCATCCTGATAAAAAGAATCCATAATCCTACTTTCATTTTGCAAATATTCATTGATAATCGGTACACATCTTGTAATCCCTACAAAGACATCTTTACGCCAGCCAGCCTTTTTATTTTCATCCGGTTTTAATTCATAGGCTGTATAGGTTTCACAATATTTTTCGGCATCAAACATTTCCTCTGTATTTAAGTCAAACGTTTTCTGCATACAATCCAGAAGTTTGTTAAGAGGCAGACTGTTTTTATCTTTTGGCTGCTGTAATAATTCAAATCCGTCAATATATCTTATGGAAGGAATTTCTCCTATCGCTTGGTCCAGTAAAATACACATAAGCCAATAGGCATCGTTTTCATTTTCCTGTAAAAAAGCAACCAGCTTTTCACAATAAAGAAATAATTCTACTGTTTTATTTTCCTTCCATTCTGTCCATACCTGAACATCTTCCATACTGATATTCTGTCCAAACATCTGAATGGAATATGCTTCATGAAAAGGACGCCGCCCTACAATAATATTCCAGCGCTCCAGTACCTCTTTTGGTGCATGCTTCTGAAAATAAACAAGTGGAAAAAGCTTTGCTCTGTCACCCTCCGCTGTTAAAATCAGCTCATATTTCTCTCCATTATAGCCCATTTCAAAGCAAATATCCTGAAATACAGGATGTAAAAGCGTAAGACATGTCTCTACCAGCTCGTCGCTGTTTTGTTTTTCATCTATTTTCTGTCTGAGAAGCGCTTCACCCTTTAAAAAAATCTGCCAGCCTTCTTTTACCCGTTCGCAGAAAGGATGTTCCATATCATTTCTATCTGACTGATTCCAGCCTTCTACATATTTTTTCAGCTTTTTTTCATTTATTTTATTCATATTTATCCTCCAGCCTTCATTTTTTATAGAAAAATTTTTTGTATTTCCTGTCGCACAGCTCTTAGAACAGTTAGGATTGTTTTACTATACTAAATACATTTTCCGCTTCCATATATCATAGCTTTGCGACAATTCTTCCTCAAAAACATCCTGTACGATATGAGCAGCTTCTATGCTTTTTTTATATAAATTGCCATGCATACTGCCAGCAGCGGAATATTCCTTTATAAAAGGCTTTGCCCAGTTCCACAGCTCTTCTGCTCTGTCTGGATATCCGCATATCAGCTCCATACAATCCTCTAAAATATATTTGAAAAGATTCCTTCTGTAAATTTCAGAAAATTTTGTCTGCTTTTTCATATCGGTCAGATTTTGATATGCTTTTTCATAATTTTTAAACTGTATATCATAATGAATTAAATTTCTCCATTCTGAAATACTATCAAAATTCTTGCCATTTGAAAGTCTGATATCAAGAAGCTGTCTCAAAGGCTGTTCATTTTCTATTTCCCTGCCAATATTTTTGTTATAACAGGTCAGCGAATAAAGAGCCTGCTCATTCCACTCAGAAACATTTTCTTTCCAGCAGTCTACAAGTATTTCTGCATAATCAAAACACTTCATTTTCACAGCAATATCAATACAGTCTTCAATTTTATAATTATCCAAATTACTTTCCACTTCTATATCTGTGGTATACCCGCAGGCACAGTCAAAATTGGCATTTTTTGCTCTTTGAAACAGGCTTTGATATTTATTTTCACAATTATATTTCATCAAAAGACAGGTAAGTATCTCAAGACAGGTGCCAATTCCCTGAAAGGAATTGGTCTGCCTGTCTTTCAATTCTTCTTCAAACAGTCTTTTTACAATATCCTCACAGTCTGCTTTTTCAAATAAAATGTAATAGGCAAGTCTCAGACGGGATGTATAATTTTTGTCACAGATTCCATACTTCTCTGTCTGTTTCTGCTGATAGCATACTTCGAAATAATCGCCGTTTTTTACTTTTTGAAATAATTCCGACTGATTTTTTATACACTCTTTTACAGTCTCTCTATACAAAACGCTATCTTTCATCATTAAAAATTCTACTTTCCAAAATCATTTTTCCATTATTTATAATACTGTTTTTTCACTTATCATACCACTACCTCGTAAATCTCTTTTCCTTTATATTGATGAAGCTCCTGCGTATAATCCTCATGCATTTTTTCTCTTCCATTATAAAAATAAAATGTAATCAGATATCCTTTTTTCTGATGTCTGCTGTTCATAAAATCTGCAAAAGCTTCCAGCCTTTTTTCATTATATTTTCTGTTATACCACAGCTTTAATTCTACGATAAATTTATCTTCCCCGTAAAAGATTACAAGATTCATTCTGTTATCATCACGGGTAGATGGTTCCACTATATAATATCCGATTTTATTAATTACCGGTTTTATAAAACATAAAAACAGTAATCTTCCATGACGCTCCAGAAATTCCTTATCCTCATTTCTGTATTCTTCTTTCATTAATTCCTGAAATTTATTTAGAATCTTTTTCATATTTAAATGTCCGTTTTCCACAAAATTTCCCTGATTGTTTTTGATAATTGCTCCCTGCACTACCTGTTTTGCAATCATATAATTATACAGACATTCCTCAAAAATAAGATTGGACACTGCCAGCCTTCCACTAATATCCTTAAAAACTCCAAAATTAATTCCAAGATTCATCACAGGCTCCAAAGCATTGAAGCTTATACTTTTTCCGTTTAACAGCATATCTTTTATTAATCGAAAAAACTCCTTATTATTTTCAAGCGTTTTGACCAGGTCATCAAACAGAGGATTTGTTCCTTTTAACATATCTCTGATTGCATATCTCACATCCTGCCTGCTCCAGCTTTTATTTTTTTCCCTGCCCGCCTGCTTTCTCTCATCTATTTTTCTGCTGATATAGCTGACCAGAAACGGATGACCGGAGGTATAATAATAAATTTCCTCCGCAATACTCTGCCGGTTCATACCGGTATCATGTTCCTGTTCATATTCCAAAAGCATGGATTCAATTTCCGATACGGAAAATGCCATATCTACAGTAAAATCTGCTGCAACATTCCACGGAGCATTGTATTTTTTTTCTTCTTCCTGCCTTAAATGGAAATTTTTTACATGATACACTCCAGTCAAAATTACACTGTGAAAGGTCGGTATTTTTATTCTTTGCAGGTACTTATTTCTAAGCATGCCAAGAAAGCTTAAAAACATCTGATTATCATTGCTCTTGTCCACTTCATCTATCATAAGAAGCACCCTTTTATCACACTCTATACAAAATTCAGAAATGTGTTTTGACAAACCATACATATGGGTTATTTCTTCTGTATCTTTCATCCATATACCTGATAATCTGGATATTTCCGGCGTATATTCCATAATTTCCTCTACGCTGTGAATAAATCCACGAACAAATTCTGCTTCACTGGAAAAATATTCCTCACCAACTCCCTCAAAGCTGATATTTATCACATAATATTTTTCTTTCAGATATTCTTCCAGCAACGACAGCATGGTTGTTTTTCCATATTGTCTTATCCTGTTTATGGTAAAATAATTTCCCTGATGAATCAATGCTTCAATCTGTTCCATTTTTTTTGATACATCGACCATATAATGCTGACTTGGAATGCATATTCCGGTAGTATTAAAATACTTCATCTGCATACCTCTTTTATCTGCACATTTTCTCTATTGTTTTTTATTCTGCTTTTGAATAAATTCTCACCTCCATTTGAGAATCCTCTGATATAAATAAATAAACCTCATGTTTTTCCTGATTATAACAGCATGCAATCCAATCTGCCCATTCGGAATCCATTTTATGAAGCTTTTCTGTTTCGATGCCATATTCTTTCATTAACTGCTCAAAGATTACCAGCTCAATATCATCATCTTCATATGTATCACTATATGTTTTGCATTTCCATCCATCTTCCATCATTATCCATAATGCAGTGTCATAATATTCTCCAAGCACTGCATCGCAGACAGTTGTCAGAAGATAATCCGAGAGGGTTTTATGTACCTGATTCCACTGAGTAACGGGATTCGCTTCATGATTAAAATAAACAGGAGGATTTTCCTTTGTCATATCGTCTATTTTTATACCAAAAAATACAACTCCTGCTCCATAATCGCTGCCAAGAACCAGATAATCAGGAACAAATTCTCCCCATTTTTCTCTTGGATTATGCAGGAAATCGGAAAATTCTCCTTCATCGTCTCCATTTTCAAAATCCTCTGCTTTACTGTCAAGAATTTCCTGTATGATATCATACCAGAAACAATATTCAATATCTTTTTCTCGAACCCATATATCTGCTGTTTCCAGAAAAGGATGACAAAGCGCTGCCTCTAAAAACTCCCTCAAACAGCTGGGAAGGATAAGTTTGTTTTTATCCTCAAATTGTTTTATTGCTTTTTTTGCATTTTTTGGCTCATAGTCTTTATCGAAGATTTTCAATAATTCGCCTGCTGATATATCATACTTTATCATTTATATCCTCCTTTTGTATAGCTATTTTTATTTTATATAAAATTGTTTTACAAATTTTCTATATCTTATTTTTTTCCACTATACTTTCATATTTATAGTCAGTGAACACTCTTATAGTCAATCAAAGATTACTTTTTAAAAAAATCAGGAATCTTTTGTTCGGTATATGGTTTCATCCACCATGCTTTCACGTCTATATCCAGCGAAAAACTGTTTTTTACAAAACGGGCAATATCCTGTTCAGTATATGGTTTTGGCTTTCCTGTATCTTTTTTTATTTCTTCTCTCAACTTTTCCGCCATGTTACTGTGATCAACTGTCTCTATAAGATTTCCGTCTTCAAAAATAAACTCCACAAGTGTCTGATATGCCCATGCGCGCTGATATCCCATATGAATATAATATTCCCTTAAAAAATCCTTTCCCACAAGAATCTTTCCGGTATATTTCATACGAATTCCAATATTTTTATAGAGATGATGGCCCATATATTGAAACTTTTCCCTTTCATCTTCTTCCGCCTCTACTCCATTAATTGCCGGATAATTATTATCTCTTGAATTAATATAAAGGTTTTTTAATACAATTCCCTCCTCGGAAATATCATATTCGCACCAGTATCCGGCCCAACAGGCAGTACATGCACTCAAGGGAGTAATTCCAAACTGAACTGGATTAAATTGAATGGGGGTACTGATTGCAACAATGGAATAATCGCTGCCATGAAATGTAAATTTGTCACCAATTTGTGCTGTCATAAACAATCCTCCTTAATTGTTTTCTATTTTTTGTCAAAATGTTCCTGCAACCATTTTTCCACTCCATTATGGTTGTTGTCCTAAGTTTTATATAACATAATTTCAAACCATCACTCACGCTGTAAATATTCTTCTGAAAAACACAATGCTTTGTATCCTATAATTTCATTGCTTTATTTGTCATGGTGTTCCTTCAATAAGTGAATATATGTTTTGTTCTAGTAGGTATATCATACCATAAAATTCAGGTTATGGCAATTTGTCGTTTGCACTGATTCCTCTCACTGCCTCAGAAATGGAAAATTCTTGATACATTTAGAGCTAATCCTTCTCAGATAGCATTTTATCGAATGATTTTACCAATAATTGTTCATTAATAATTTTATATTGTTCTATTGATGACATATTAAATTATCCTTTCCATATTATACCATATATTTTTCTGATATGCCAATCATTTCTTATAGATTTTAGAGTACAGCATAGTACAAAAATTTTATCATCATGTGATTATAGAAGCCAAAAATAAAAACAGATGAATAATTCTTCTCAAATATACCTGTTTAATTTGTATTAGGAAAGTTGATGCAGAATATGTAGTAACTATTTTTGTTTATCCAGCACATGATGCAAGACCACAACTTTTATATTATAGTAAAAACCGACCTGACTTTTTCTTTATCAGCTCGGCTTTTAAGAATATATTTTATTTTATAAATTATATAATTTATTTCTCTTCATTCATACTGCTTAACTTTGCAGCCTGGTCGGCGGCGATACACGCGTCCATAATCTCCTGAATATCTCCATTCATTACCTTATCAAGTTTATACAGCGTTAATCCAATCCTGTGGTCTGTGACACGTCCTTGAGGAAAATTGTAGGTTCTGATTTTTTCAGACCTGTCTCCTGTTCCAATCTGGCTTCTTCTTGCATCTGCTTCTGCATCATGTGCCTTTTGAATTTCCAAATCATACAGCTTTGCTCTTAAAAGCGCAAAGGCCTTTTCCTTATTCTGAATCTGAGATTTCTCCGTCTGTGAATAAATCACAATTCCTGTTGGATAGTGTGTCAGTCTTACTGCAGAATCAGTTGTATTGACACACTGTCCTCCATTTCCGGAAGCTCTCATAACATCAATACGAATATCTTTCTCATCTATCTGAACATCTACTTCCTCTGCTTCAGGCATTACCGCCACAGAAGCTGTGGAAGTATGAATACGTCCGCCTGACTCTGTTTCTGGTACTCTCTGTACCCGATGAACTCCACTTTCATATTTCATCACCGAGTATGCGCCTTGGCCCTTTACCATAAATTCAATCTCTTTCATACCGCCAATTCCTGTTTCATCAGCGTTTACCACTTCAATTCGCCAGCCTCTTGACTCAATATAATGCGTATACATACGGAAAAGCTCTGCCGCAAATAAAGCCGCCTCATCACCGCCTGCACCTGCCCTGATTTCCATTATAATATCCTTATCATCATTCGGGTCCTTTGGCAGAAGCAGAATTTTCAATTTACTTTCCAGTTCCTCTATCTGCTCCTTTGCATCATTTAACTCCTCTTTTGCCAGCTCACGCATATCCTCATCGCTTTCCGTATCAAGAATGGCAAGACTGTCCTCCACACTTTGCTTCGCCTTTTTATATGCGTTATAAGCCTCTACAATCGGAGCAAGTTCATTTTGTTCCTTCATAACCTTTCTAAATTTTGTCTGGTCATTTACAATATCAGGACTGTTCAGTTCATTCATTAATTCTTCATATCTAAGCACAAGGTCTTCTAACCTGTCAAACATAACTTTCCTCCATTTTCCTGTCAAATATACTTATTTTTTTCTAAAAATTATTGGATATTTTTTGTAATACTGCCCTTAAAAAGCAGCTATGTTTCTTCTGCTGCATATTCCGCTGCAACTACACGGTCCAGCCCTGTCAAATCCTGAAATACCTGAATATTCACAAATTTGTTTTTCTCCAAAATTTTTATGACATCTTTCGCCTGTTCGCAGCCAATTTCATAAAAAAGAACGCCTCCGGTTTTGAAATATTCTCCGGCTTTTTCAGTAATCTTTTTGTAGAATTTCAACCCGTCTTCCTCACCATCCAATGCCATAAGCGGCTCATAATTTCTTACTTCTTCCATAAGGCAGGGAATCTCTTGAGTTTTGATATAAGGCGGATTTGACACTATAATATCAAATTTTCTTTTTCCAAGCTTTTCAAATAAATCACTGTTTATCAATTCTATCTCACAGTCATGCTTTTTCGCATTTTCTGCTGCTGTTTTCAGTGCCTTTTCAGATAAATCGACGGCTGTCATATTTACTGGCACTTTTGAAAGCTTTTTCAAACTCACCGCCAGACAGCCTGAGCCAGTACACATATCCAGTACATGCAAACTCTTTTTTCTTTCAAATATGCTCTGACATGCCCTTAAAACCTTCTCTGCCAGAATTTCAGTATCCTGCCTTGGTATCAGAACATCGGGATTCACCATAAAATCAATACCCATAAAGATTTGATGTCCTGTAATATATTGAAGCGGCATATGACGACTTCGCATGAAAACAACTTCCTTATATTTTTCATACAATTCAGCTCCATGTTTCTTGTTTGCTATAGTTTCTGTCATTTCCAGAAAATAATGCGCTCTGTCTATTTGAAAAATAAATTCAAACAACAGCCATGCATCTGTTTTTGCTTCCTCTATCTTTGCTTTTTTCAGAATTTCTTCCGCTTCGGCAAGGATTTCACACATTCTGAATGGCATGTTTTCTTCCTTCTAATTTTTTCTGTTTTTATTTTATGAAAAATTACTTTATATTTTCCAGCATACTGCTTGAAAAAATAGTTATATTTCCTGATTTTCCAGCTCTATTCCTATTTCTTTCCGGTATTCTTTCCAGTCGAATACCGCCTCTACTGCCTGTATGGCAACCTCTATCATACTGTCATCCGGCTCCTTTGTCGTCAGTTTCTGAAGTGCCATACCCGGAGCACTGATAATGCGAACAATCAGACTGTCATTTTTTCCTGCAAGACGAAGTACTTCATAGGAAACACCTGCTATCACAGGCACCAGCAGAAGTCTTACCACTACCTTTACAAGTTTTCCTGCACCCTGCGGCAGCAGTGCAGACACCAGAATAAATGCTGCAATACTGATAAACATTACCAGAAACAAAAAACTGGTTCCACATCTTCTGTGCAGTCTTGAACTGCTTCTTACATTTTCCACATTCAACTCCTTGCCATCTTCAATACAGTTGATACATTTATGCTCTGCGCCATGATACATATAAGTCCTTTTAATATCTTTCATCATGGATATCAGTACAATATATAAAACAAAAATAGCGATTCTGACTATACCTTCTACAATAGAAAGCACCGTATTTGAAGAAATATGCATTGAATTCTTTAAAAATTCTGAAAGAAAATATGGCAGAACAATAAATAATGCCACCGAAAAAATAACTGAGAGAATTACAGTAAATCCCATTATAATATCTTCTGTTCTGCTCTCTGATTTTTTTTCTGATTCTTTTTCCTCTTCTTCCTCATAAAACTGTGATGAATACATCAATGTTTTTATTCCAAGTATCATAGAATCCACGAAATTAAAAATCCCTCTGATAAATGGCAGCGAAAGTATCTTTTTTCCGTCACTAAAACCTTTATACTCATCCACCATCAGTTCTATTTCTTTGTCAGGTTTTCTGACAGCAACGGCATATTTTTCTTTATTTTTCATCATTATGCCTTCTAAAACTGCCTGCCCTCCGATTCCGCATGTTCTTTTCATTTTTTCCTCACTTTACATATAAAAAGGTTGAGAAAAATTTCTCAACCTATTTTCACTATCCTTGTTAATCAGTTGTCAGGCCATACTTGCGATTGAACCTGTCAATACGTCCATAAGCCTTTGCAGATTTCTGCTGTCCTGTATAGAATGGATGACATTTTGAACAGATTTCAACGTGAATATCTTCTTTTGTTGAGCCTGTTACAAATTCATTTCCACAGTTGCATACTACCTTTGCCTGATAATAATTTGGATGGATTCCTTCCTTCATCTTTCTCACCTCTCTAATTTCCTGCGAAATTGGACTTTACCAATTCCGGCTTTTCTTACAGCCTGTTTATTTTATCATAAACCCGCTTTATATGCAAGCTATTTTATTAAAATTTTATTTATCTTTTTTCTTTTCTCCCATCAGTCTTTTCATAACAGCTAGATAAACATCCTGACTGGCACTGCGCCAGTTGCTGCACATAATTTCCGCCACATCCTCTGAAGGAACCGTAAGATTTATTTCCATAAGCATACTGTTCCCTTCCTTGATTTTACAATTTACCAGAAAATCCTGCTGATTGGCAGAATGAAAAAAATCTGCCGTTGTAGATACCTCATTTCTCATTTCATATTTATTATCCATCAAAAAAATATCCATATCATCCACAACCTCAACTGGTATTTTATTTACAAAAAAACTGATTGTATCTGTTCCGTCTTTTGTAATATGATAATAATAAGTGTTTCTTATTGTTTCATATGAAATTAGATGTGCTTCTTCCAATTCTGTCAACACCTGTTGAAATGCAATATAAGAAGTATATCCCTTTTCCTGAAAAAAGCCGGAAAGCTGTGCGTTTGTCAGCGGAAAATTTACTTTATTCAGCATATACAATGTCATTAATTTATATAATGTAAGCGGGTCTACTGACATATCAAACCTCCTGTTTCGTTTTTGTTCCTTTTAGCATATGGTACCTTTTAGCATACCATCCCTTTTAGCATATGGTTTAGATTATCTTTGCTCCTTGTGTTATGTCTCGCCTTTTTATCTCATTTCGAATATAATTCATCACCTTGCGTTTATTGCCACTCCACAATGGTGCAATCAGTAACGCTTTCGGTCCGTCTCCTGTAAGCCTGTGTATTACAATTTCTTTTCGAAGATGTTCAATTGTTTCAAATACAATGTCTGTATATTCTTCCATACTGTAAATATGAAATCCATGTTCATAATAATACTGCTCCAAATCTGTTCCTTTTAAAACATGAAGCAGCTGCAACTTAACCCCCTGTATTTTAAACTGATTAATATATTGGACTGTATTCAGGATTTCTTCTCTTCCTTCCCCCGGAAGTCCGAGAATCATATGAACTATAACATCTATTCCATAAGAAATCAAGCTTTCTGTTACATTTTCGAACACTTTGTTCTCATAACCCCTTCGAATGAATTTTATACTTTCTTTATTTACTGTCTGAAGCCCCATTTCCACCCATACCGGCTTTATTCGGTTTAACTCTGCCAGCAACTCTATTTTTTCCTGATTCAGACAATCAGGTCTTGTAGCCACTGACAAAACCTCTATCTCTGGATGATTTATGGCTTCTGTAAACAATTTCCTTAAATAATCCACCGGAGCATATGTATTGGTGTATGCCTGAAAATAGGCAATATAACGGCCATCTGAAAGCTTGTGATGAATCAGCCGCTTTGCATCCTCTATCTGTTCAAAAATAGGTTTGTTTTCATCTGCCGCAAATTCTCCGGAACCTCCTTCGCTGCAGAATATACATCCCCTGTTTCCTTTGGTGCCATCTCTGTTCGGACAGGTCATTTTTCCATTTAAAGCTAGTTTATATACCTTATGTCCAAATTTTTGTTTCAGATATGAATTCAAATCATTTATATACATAGTTCTGTTTTCCTTCTCTTTTGTAGCAACTTTTATAGAGCTGTATCATGAAAAATACAGAGTAATTTTTCATAATATAAAAAGCAGCAGTAAAGTATATCATATCACAAATTTTTCAAAAAAAAAACTACCATATTTATAAAATTTATAGTATACTAGGTAGGAAGCGTGAATTATATTTGCGAAATTCTGATTTCTTGGTATAAATTGATATATTATCTGATTGTAATTCACTATTTCTTTTATCTATCACACAATTTTTGGTATATAAAAATATTCCACAAAACATTTTAATATATAGGAAAGGATTTTTTATAATGAGAGAAAAATTAGAAACATTGCCTATGACTGAATTGCGCGAAATTGCCAAAGTGAACAATATTAAAAGTGTCACTGCAATGAGAAAAAGCGCACTAATTGATAAAATTCTTGAAGTTACCAGTGAAAAAAAGGCAGAAGAGCCAATAAAAGAAGCGACTGAAAGGGAATTTGGAAATGAAACTTCAGCAGAACGCACCTATACCCCGTCTCAGTCGCGTACTTATGCAAAACCAGAAGAAAAAAAGAATATGGGAAAAAACAGCACTGAAAACAGATTGAATGATATAAAAAACAATGATATAAAAAACACAGATATCCGCACAAACGATACAAAAATTGTTGAAAACAAATCTGTAACCGATGAATCTCTCGACAGTGGTATTATTGCAAACGGGATTCTTGAAGTGATGCCGGATGGCTATGGATTTATACGTTGTGATAATTATATGCCGGGAGATGCAGATGTCTATGTATCTCCACTTCAAATTAAACGTCTTGGACTGAAAACCGGCGATATTATTATAGGAAAGGTCCGTGTGCGCACACAGAATGAAAAATTTGCAGCGCTTCTCTGTGTAAATACAGTGAATGGATACCAGATTTCAGATGTAATAAAACGTAAAAATTTTGAAGACCTCACTCCTGTTTTTCCAAATAAACGCCTTGTTATGGAAACAAGCAGGCACAATATGGCCATGAGAATCCTTGATATGATCTCTCCGATTGGAAAAGGTCAGCGAGGTATGATTGTATCTCCCCCAAAAGCAGGCAAAACCACTCTTCTTAAAGAAATGGCACAGGCAATTACTACAAACAATCCTGACATAAAAATGATTATACTCCTGATTGACGAACGTCCTGAAGAGGTAACAGATATTAAGGAATCTATAGAGGGAAAAAATGTGGAGGTAATTTATTCTACCTTTGATGAACTTCCTGAACACCATAAACGCGTATCTGAAATGGTTATTGAGCGTGCAAAAAGACTGGTGGAACATGGAGAAGATGTCGTGATTCTTCTTGACAGTATTACAAGGCTCGCAAGGGCATACAATCTTACTGTAGCACCAAGCGGGCGTACATTATCTGGTGGTCTTGACCCTGCAGCCCTTCATATGCCGAAGAGATTTTTTGGAGCAGCAAGAAATATGCGGGAGGGCGGAAGCCTTACAGTACTTGCCACAGCACTTGTTGATACCGGAAGTAAAATGGATGACGTGGTATTTGAAGAATTTAAGGGAACCGGCAATATGGAAATGGTTCTTGATCGAAAGCTTTCTGAAAAAAGAGTGTTTCCGGCGATTGATTTGCTGAAATCCGGAACCAGACGGGACGATTTACTTTTGACACCAAAGGAACTACGGGCAGTTGAAATTATACGCAAGATAACAAATTCTATGAGAGCTGATGATGCAGTAGAAACACTGTTAAATTTATTTGATAAAACAAAAAATAATGATGAATTTTGTGAAAGGATTGTAAATGAATTTTCGGGGAAGGTAAAATAACTTAAAAAATTTACAGCTTTTTATAGAATATAATATCAGAAAAGACTTTTTTGAAAGAGTTTTACAAAACGCGGATGCTCAGTTATAGTGCTTCACTCAAAAGAAAAGTACTGTAATTAAGCATCCGCGTTTTAAATTATCAAATATGAGTCTGATAACATAAAACAGCGTAAGTTCGGCAGGAAATTTTATGTTTTATATTTACTATCCACAATTTTCCTCACCTGATGTTATCTCCTCAATCAATGTCCATATTTCCTCTCTCCCCTGCTTTGTCTCGGCTGAAAACGGAATTACTACTGTATTCTTTACACATCCAAGCTTTTGTTTTATTACCTTGATATTTTTCTGTATTTGGCTTCTGTTTATCTTATCGAGCTTTGTTGCTATAATAACCGGCTGGTACCCTTGTCCCAAAATCCACTGATACATATTTACGTCATTGGAAGAAGGCTCATGCCGGATATCTATCAACAGAAAAACCGCCTTTAACACTTTTGACGAATGAAGATAGTTCTCTATCATCTTCCCCCATTTTTCCTGTACTTCTTTTGAAACCTTTGCAAATCCGTATCCAGGCAGGTCTACATAATACATGCAGTTATTAATATTATAAAAATTTATTGTCTGTGTTTTTCCCGGCTGTTGTGAAGTTCTTGCATAGGATTTTCGGTTCATCAATGCATTGATAAGTGAGGATTTTCCCACATTGGATTTTCCGGCAAATGCCACCTCTGGCAGAATATTATCCGGTAAAGTGCTTGTAATGCCACATACAGTTTCCAGATTCAGGCTTTTAATTACCATTTTTCTCTTCCCTTTCTATTTATGCATTGCTTCATCAATTACCTGTTCCATATTGTTTACAAATAAAATTTTCAAGCCATCCGTAATTTCTTTTGAAATCTCTTCCACATCTTTTACATTATCCGCCGGAACAAGAACTCTCTTTATTCCCGCTGTCTTTGCAGCCAGCAGTTTTTCCTTAAGCCCGCCGATAGGAAGGACACGTCCTCTCAGAGTGATTTCTCCTGTCATCGCAATATCTGAATAAATTTTCTTTCCGGTAAGCGCAGATAAAACTGCTGCAGCCATAGTAATTCCCGCAGAAGGACCATCTTTTGGTACTGCCCCTTCCGGTATATGAATATGAATATCTGTTTCCTTAAACACTTTTTCTTCTATTTCATATTTTTTTGCATTGGCACGGATAAAAGAAATCCCTGTCTGAGCAGATTCCTTCATTACTTCACCGAGATTTCCGGTCAGAACAAGTTCTCCCTTTCCGGGCATTGTATTGACCTCTATTTCTAGTGTATCACCTCCGACACTTGTCCATGCAAGCCCTCTGACAATACCGACATCATCTTTTTCGTTTGCCTTGTCTCTGGCATATTTTACCTTTCCAAGATATCGCTCAATATTTTTTCCTGTAATTTTTACAGCCTTTACCTGAGTTTCCATAATCTCCATTACAGCCTTCCGACACAGCTTTCCTATGGTTCTCTCAAGATTTCTGACACCGGCTTCCCTTGTATAACCCATAATAATTTTTTCAATCCCCGTTTTTGAGATACTAAATTGGCCTTTTTCCAGACCGTTGACCTCTCTCTGCTTTTTTATCAGATAATCATGTGCAATATGCTCTTTTTCATTTACTGTATAGCTTGTCACATCAATCAGTTCCATACGGTCCCGAAGAGGCCTTGGAATTGCAGAGGCATCATTTGCAGTCGCAATAAAAAATACTTCTGACAAATCAACAGGAACCTCTACATAATGGTCAATAAACCTGTTGTTCTGCTCATCATCCAGCACTTCCAAAAGTGCACTGGCAGGGTCTCCTTTATAGTCACTGGCAATTTTGTCAATTTCATCCAGAAGCATAAGCGGATTTTTTACTCCGGCATTTCGAAGCGCTGCCACAATTCTTCCGGGCATAGCTCCTACATAGGTTCTTCTATGTCCGCGTATTTCTGCTTCGTCTCTGACACCACCCAGACAAATCCTGATATACTTTTTGTTCAATGCCTCCGCTACGGACTTTGCCACAGAGGTTTTACCTGTTCCCGGAGGGCCAACCAGACAGATAACAGGACTTTTCCCCTTTGCATGCTCAGGATGAAAACTTCTGACTGCAAGAAATTCAAGGATTCTTTCCTTTACTTTTTCCATACCATAATGGTCTCTGTCAAGAATTTTTCTTGCATTTTTGATGTCATTATTGTCTTTTGACATATTATCCCACGGCATATCCAGAAGTGTTTCTATATATCCGCGCGATACATTGCTTTCAGAGGAACCAGAGGATAACGTTTTATATCTTTTTATCTCTTTTTTCAATTTCTGTTTGATTTCCTTTGGAGCATTGAGTTTTTCCGCACTTTCCAGAAACATATCAGATTCCTGAACGGTATCTTCTTCTCCCAGTTCTTCCCGTATTACCTTCATCTGTTCCCGCAGAATATATTCCTTCTGATTTGTGTCTACCTTTTCTTTGATTTTTTTCTGAAAATCTTCTCGAATACTTAAAATACTGATTTCTTCACTTACATATTTGTATGCTTTTACATATTTTTCTGACAGTCTTTCTGCTTCCAGATAATCCTGTTTTTTCTCATATCCAATCGGCAACACAGACATGGAACGGTTTAACATCACAGGAAGCTCCTGAAACAGCAACAGGACTTTCAGTCCTTCCTGTCCCATCTTTGGACGCATGGCGGCATATTGTGAAATCAATTCCCGAAACATGGAAAGCTTTGCTTCCTTTTCTACTTCTTCCATATCATCTATAATATCAGAAAGCATTTCTATCTCAGCTTCCAGATATTTTTCCGTTTCAGCTCCCTCGATATAACGTACCGCCATAGCTTTCATCGATGTTTCCAGCAATATTCTTGCATTATTTCCGGGCAACTTGACTACCTGACTGACCTTTGCAAGAACCCCGATGTGATATAAATCTTCTGCTTTCGGCTCTGCTTCTTCAATATTTTTCTGAGTTACAACAAAAATTTCTTTTCCATGCTCCATCGCTGCATCCAAAGCGTCAATGGATTTCTTTCTGTTTATATCAAAATTAATTTTTACTTCCGGAATAATACACAGCCCTCTCAGTGCTATGACCGGAACAATCTTTTTTTCTTCACTCATTTTCTTCTTTTTTAAAAACAGGGCTGCCACACTAATAAAAACTATTTTTCTTAGTGCGGCGGCCCTGCTGGTAATCTACCTCCTGCTTCTGCCGGCTTATCTTTTTCGGTAAATAAGCTGTGGCTTTGCTGTCTTTTCTACTACTTCTTTCGTAATAATACATTTTGATATGGTGTCTTCCGATGGTATTTCATACATAATATCCATCATACAGTCTTCCATAATTGCCCGAAGTCCTCTTGCACCAGTTTTTCTCTTAAAAGATTTTGCCGCAATCGCTTCCACTGCTTCATCTGTAAATTCAAGCGCTACCTCATCTAATTCAAACAGCTTTTTATATTGTTTGACAATTGCATTTTTTGGCTCCTTTAAGATTCTTACAAGGTCTTCTTTTTTTAATTGATTCAGAGTAACAGTAGCTGGAACTCTTCCGATAAATTCAGGGATTAATCCGAATTTTACCAAATCCTGAGGCATCACTTCCCTTAAAAGAGCATCTGAATCTTCAATTGTATTTTTTACAATTGCTGCATTAAAACCAATGGATTTTTTATCCAGTCTTCTTTCGATAATTTTATCCAATCCATCAAATGCACCTCCACAAATAAACAGAATATTTGTGGTATCAATTGAGAGAAGCTCCTGCTGAGGATGCTTTCTTCCTCCCTGTGGCGGAACAGAAGCGACCGTTCCCTCAAGAATTTTTAAAAGTGCCTGTTGTACTCCTTCACCGGATACATCTCTTGTAATAGATACATTCTCTGATTTTTTTGTAATTTTATCTATTTCATCAATATAGATAATTCCATATTGTGCTTTTTCAATATTATATTCTGCCGCCTGAATCAGCTTGAGCAGTATATTTTCCACATCCTCTCCCACATATCCGGCTTCTGTAAGTGTAGTTGCATCTGCAATTGCAAATGGAACATTTAACAGCTTTGCCAATGTCTGCGCAAGATATGTTTTTCCTGAACCGGTTGGTCCAAGCATAAGAATATTACTCTTCTGCAATTCTACATCCAGACTTTTTCCGGCAAGGATTCTTTTGTAATGATTATAAACTGCGACAGACAGAACTTTTTTTGCTTCATCCTGTCCTACCACATATTCATCAAGAAATTCTTTAATTTCCTTTGGCTTTACAAGATTTATTTCCAGCTCATTATCATCGTAATCATATCCGATTTCATCTTCCACCATATCTGCGCATATTTCAATACACTGGTCGCATATGCATACGCCGTCGGGACCGGTGATAATCCTGTTTACCTGCTTTTCCGATTTTCCACAAAATGAACATCTGTGCATTTTGATATTATCGCCTTTTCCTGCCATAGCTCCTCCATACTGCCGCGATTATTTATTCTGTATATCTGCCCTGTTTTTTACAATATCATCAATTAATCCATACTCTTTTGCTTCCTGAGCAGTCATATAATTATCTCTGTCGGTATCCTTTTCGATAATTTCCAGCGGCTTTCCTGTATTTTCCGCAAGTATTTCATTCAGTTTCTTTTTTGTTCTCAAAATATGTTCTGCTGCAATCTGTATTTCTGTCGCCTGTCCCTTTGCGCCGCCAAGAGGCTGATGAATCATAATCTCAGCATTCGGCAAAGCAAATCTTTTTCCCTTTGCACCGCCAGAAAGCAGAAATGCCCCCATACTTGCTGCCATACCCATACACAAAGTAGAAACATCACACTTTACATAATTCATGGTATCATAAATTGCCATTCCTGCAGTGACAGAACCTCCCGGACTGTTGATATAAAGCTGAATATCTTTTCCAGGGTCCTCTGATTCCAGAAACAAAAGCTGTGCAACTACAAGACTTGCAGTTACCTCATTGACTTCCTCTCCAAGAAAAATAATTCGTTCCTTTAGCAATCTCGAATAAATATCATAAGACCTTTCGCCTCTGCTTGTCTGTTCAATGACATATGGTACTAAACTCATTTTTTACCTGCTGCTAAAAACATATACAAAACATATATGCCAGATGATTTAGGGCAAACTTCACAATTTTACCTTGCTGTTTCAATGTGTATCAGGTACACTCCACAGCCGTCAATTTCCGACCGGTTCATCAATTTTTTGCTGATAACAGAATCTGTCGGTATACCCGCTTTTCCTTGTTTGTGTATTTTGCGGGTTCTCATCTGATTAGCTTTTCCTTTCCTAGATTTAGAATCAGCGAAATGCTGATTACAATGAAAGAATGGCTATGCCATTCTTTCATTGTTTCACAGAAAACCACTTTATGTTTCCTGTGACGCAGCCCTTTCAAGGACTGCTGTTATTGAACAAAGTGCAGACAAAATTCTCATAAATTTACAATATTATAAGCACTTTGTTTTTAAAATTTGAAAATATACGAATTAAGCCACATTATCAGCAATCAGTTTTGCCGCCTTCTCCACTGCCAAATCCTTTTTAATAGAAATTGTTTCTTCCTCTCCCATTGTCTCTTTCAGTTTGTCAATTTCCATGCGATAAGCTTCTGCCAGTTTGGTCAGCTCTTCAGAAAGCTCTTCTTCGGAAATTTCTATATTTTCTGCTTCAGCAACTGCTTCAAGTACAAGCCTGCTTTGGATAGACTTTAATGCCTGTGGTCTCATCTGTTCATAAAGCTTTTCTCTGGTAAGACCAGTAAACTGACAATACTGCTCCCATGTAATTCCCTGTGACTGCAGCCTTCTTGCAAAATTTTCCGCCATCTGTCTCACCTGCAAATCAATCATAGGTTCTGGAATATCCATCTTTGAATTTTCAATTACCTGTTCAAGAGCCTTGTCCTGAAGTTTCTGTGCCGCTTCAGATTCCTTCTGCTCTGTGAGTTTTGTGCGAATATCATTTTTATATTCCTCCAGAGTATCAAATTCTGATACATCCTGAGCAAATTCATCATCTGCCTCCGGCAGTTCTATTTCTTTGATTTCCTTTACTGTCACTTTAAATACTGCCGGTTTTCCCGCCAAATCCGGAGCCTGATAATCTTCAGGGAAAGTTACATGAACCTCTGTCTCCTCATTGATATTTTTTCCAATTAACTGTTCTTCAAAATTATCTATAAAAGAATGTGAACCGATCGTAAGAGAATAATCACTTCCCTGACCTCCCTCAAAAGGAACACCGTCAATAAAGCCTTCAAAATCAATCACTGTCACATCTTTGTCTTTTACCGGTCTGTCTTCTACTGGAATTGTTCTTGAATTTTCATTTCTGACTTTTTCAATTTCTGCCTGAACATCCTCATCTGTTACTTCGACAGCTTCCTTTTCAACAGAAAGTCCTCTGTATTGACCAAGCTCCACCTCCGGCTTCACTGCAACTTCTGCTGTAAAAATAAACGGTTTTCCCGCTTCTGCCTGAACCACATCTATCTTAGGCTGTGAAACTACCTCCAGCTCCTTTGCTGCCTGAAGCTCTCTGCTGTATACCTCAGGAATCAGCTCGTTAATGGCATCTTCATAAAAAACCTCTTTGCCATACATTCTTTCAATCATCTGACGAGGTACTTTTCCCTTTCTAAAGCCAGGAACATTTATCTTATTTTTATTTTTCCTATATGCATTTTCAATTGCATGTTCAAATTCTTTTGCATCTGCCTCTATCGTAAGCTTTGCCATATTTTTCTCTAAATTTTCAACCTGTAGACTCATTTTAAATCTTCCTCCTTAAATGCCTTAAACATCAGTTAAGTATAGCATACTAATTTCTTCTTGTCATTAACTTTTTTCAAAATTTTCCTAAAATTTACGGATTTTTATATATTTTTTTGATTTTTTCCACATCTTCTGATGTAATATCAGCCTTTATATTATACCTTGCTTCATTATATATCTGGAATAAACCATGGGAACAGGAAGAGATTTTTTTATCTTCTAAAAGCTGCTTTTCGATTTCATCAGCTGTAAAAGAACAACGAAAAAGAAATCCCTTTTTTATCTGTCTGTGGAGCAGTTTCACATAAAAATAACGGATACGTTCAACATTATTCATATCCTTATAACGCTTCTGATTTTTTTTCTGTGCTGTATTTTTCTTTATTTTTATGGAAGTGTCCTGATAATCCGTGATAAATCCTGTACCTTTATATCCTTTTCCAGAACGCATGCCAAACATGGAAGCAAATTTCTGTACGATTTTTTTTGCAAATCCCTGAAAAAAACTGCGAAAATTCTGTGCTGCTTTTTTCAATCCTTTTGCGCCATCTTCTCCAAAAACACATATGAGAGCACCTGCAATACATACAGCGGCAAACATTTGATACCACTGTCTGGTACTGTCAGACGACTCATATTCCATGGATATAATAGTAAAAATAATTGCAGCGGCAAGAAAAAAAATACAGACTGCAATTTTAATATATGTTTTTTTTCTTTTCATACTTTACCTCTCTGCCAAATCACATTATCGACCAAATAAATCATCAACCAGATTCATTATATTTACCACATTTCCTGTTTTCTCCAGCTCTGACATGCGAAGCTCCAGCGCTTCATCCATATAAGCAGTAAAGAAAAAAATCTCTGTTCCGCTTAAAAATTCCATAAGATCCTCATCAATCATAGAAGCTGCCGATATACCATATCGGTCAGTCATCTGTGCCATTTGACAAAGAATTTCCTCATAGTTTTTTTCACCTGCTGAAAAGCCTGTACGAACAAACGGTTCTCCTCCTGCCATTTTGCTGTTTGCGCGAAAAGAATATGCGTATCCGTTTCTGACACATTCAGACAGAAGAAAAGAAGCATAGGAAAGCTCTTTTTCCAGCAGATTTAAAAATTCAGCCGCTGAAAGATGAACTTTCTCATTCGGCTGAAAATTAAGATATATCATAATCTTTCTTCCAAGCATATATTCCCTGTCATTCACCATAAGTTCTCTTTGTCTGGCAGTCTGTTTATAGTTTATGGAACTTAAGGAATCTCCATAAGCATATTTTCTTACTCCTGCAAAAGAAAAATTGTCTACTATAAGTGGCAGCTTTGAAACAGCACTGTACTGCATAGAACTGTTTATTATCTTCATTTCATCAACAGAACTCTGACGGGGATATACATAGATTTCAGCACTGCTGTCCAGATATACTTCTACCTTGGCAAACGTAATCTTGGCAGATTCAAGTTTATAATATCCACGTTTCAAACAGGAAGCCTTATGCACTCTTCGTATTTTGGTAAAGGGCATAACAAAAAAACGACTGATAAAACACTGAGTAAGGCCGTCATCTGTCTGACAGCCTTTCATTTTAATCAGAGAAGAGACATGTGTTTCCACATCTACTACAAACATTGGCAAAAAAGAATGGTTGGTAAACTCTTCAATAAGCTCCGTCTCCTCTCCCTCAAACACACCTTTTTCTCTGAAATATCGCCTGTATTCTAACCTGCGCATACAAAGCTGTCTGCTGAATGTTACAAAAAGCATAATGGAAAAAACAACTGCTACCAGTCCCAGTGCAATTCCAATAAATACAAATGCCAGAAGCATCATCCCGTCCTGATATTCTGCTAATCCCGTATTCATTCAATATTCTCCTCTGTCGGTACAGCCGTTTTTTCCAAAATATCAATAATCAAATCCCTTGCGCCGGATTTTTTAATTCTTATATTATTTTTTAATATTATTCTGTGAGCCATTACATCTTTTGCGATATATTTGACATCATCCGGTTTTACATAATTTCTGCCCCGCAAAGCGGCAATGCATTTTGCAGCACGAAGAAGTGCTATTCCGCCTCTCTGGCTTACTCCCAGAATCACAGATTCATGTGTTCTTGTTGCCTCTATCAGATTTGCAACATATTCAATCATTGAATCTTCAACGGTTACCTCTTCTATCATTTCTGCTGCCTGCATAACCTCTGCCAAAGTAACAGCCGGTTTAAGATGTTCCAATGCTCCTTTTTTCAGATGTGTTCGAAAAATCTCAAGCATACTGTCATGACTTGGGTATTCCATATATAACTTCATAAGAAATCTGTCTATCTGAGCCTCCGGCAATGGAAATACACCCTGAGTATCTATCGGATTTTCTGTCGCAATTACCATAAATGGTTTTTCAAGCTTATAGGTAACGCCATCTATTGTCACCTGATTTTCTTCCATACATTCAAGCAGACCGGATTGGGTTTTAGGCGTTGCACGATTGATTTCATCTGCAATCAAAATATTGGTAAAAACAGGCCCCTTTACAAATTTAAATTCCGAGGTTTTCAAATCAAAAATATTGACTCCAGTAATATCTGCCGGTAATAAATCAGGTGTCATCTGTATTCTTTTAAATTCTCCGTTTATCGATGCTGCCAGTGCCTTCGCTAGTGTTGTCTTTCCGCTTCCCGGCACATCTTCCAAAAGTACATGTCCGCCAAGCAGAAGACATACCACAATTTTTTCAATGATATCGTCTTTGCCTTTGATTACAAGCTTTATATTGTTTATCAATTTTTCTGCAGTCTGTAAAACCACAGCAAGTTCTTTACCCATATACTCTGCTCCCGATTTAGCTGATTGCCTTTTCTACAGTTTCCAATACGCGTTCTTCTCCAGTATTAAATGTAATGACCAGTTTGGAAACCTGATAAGTCCTGTCATTCTTTACTGTCTGACTTTCATCTGTTCTGGTAGAAACGATGTATCTCGCACTTGTACATTTCAACTTTACAAATTTTCCCGACAGCAATTCAATATTTGTATATCCAATAGTAGAAGGCTTTTTTGTAGCAGACTGTGATGAAGTGACGATTTCACGATGTTCTGTTGAAGCCTCTGTATTATTTTCACCTGAGGAACCATTATTTGAACTGCCCGCGTTATTTCCGCCTGAGGAACCGTTATTTGAACTTCCTGTATTATTTCCACCTGAGGAACCATTATTTGAACTGCCTGTATTATTTTCACCTGAGGAAGCATTATTTGAACTGCCTATATTATTTTCACCTGACGAACCGTTATTTGAACTTCCTGTATTATTTTCACCTGACGAACCGCCGTTTGGAACTCCTGCATGATTTTCATCTGATGGTCCCTGATTTGAACTGGAATTATCTCCATTATTTTCAGAAACATTTCCCTGATTTTCTACTGGTGGATTACCACTATTTTGATTATTTCCTGATTCTCCTGTATTCTCTATACCTGAAGAACCCTGATTTGAATCACCATTATTATTTGAAGCATTTCCCTGATTTTCTGCTGACAATCCCCCGCTTACCTCTTCTCTGTCCAAAACTGTTATGCCAATCGTCTTTTCCAGGGTCTTTTCTCCAAAGACAAACTGATAAGTTGCAGTATATCTTCCTGCAGTATAAATATCAACTCCTGTTGCATCCACCCACATTTGAAAATCATCAAAATTCTCCACATTTTTTACATCAATTCCTGAAGAATAATCGATTTCCTGACCTACATAAGACTTGATATCTTTAATATTGATTTCCGGTGAATCTGTTGATTTAAAATCGGCAGTTCCCTCTGCAATTCCCATAATATTGGAATATTCTATTGTATTTGCAGGATTTGCCTTTTTGTGACAGCCGGTCAGTGAGGCTAGTGACAGCGCACAAATCATACATCCAACACCCACATGAACCGCTTTACTGAAAAAAAGTTTTTTCTTCATCTGTAATCTCCATTCTTCTATTTTTTACTAAACTAATTATTCAAATTCTATTCTTTATACTGAATTGTCCTTGCAAGTTCTTCGGATTTTTCACTGCCTGCCACATGCTTTACAATTTCAAGTCCAAAGTCAAGCGCCGTGCCCATTCCTTTTGAAGTAAAAATATTCCCATCTGTAACAGCTCTTTTATTTACAAGAATCGCTCCTTTTAATGAGTCTTCAAATCCTGGAAAACAGACAGCACGTTTTTGGTTTAAAAGTCCCAGTTCTCCTAAAATACTTGGCGCTGCACAGATAGCAGCAAGCTTTTTGCCGGATTTATCGAAGCTTTTTATCTGTTCAATCAGTCCTTTATGATTTTTAAGATTTAAAGTTCCCGGCATACCACCTGGAAGAAAAATCATATCACATTTGTCAAAATCTGCCTCATCAAAACACATATCTGCACAAACATTGATTTGATGAGCTCCGGTTACAAGCTTTTCTTCCATAACAGAAACCATAAATACTTCTATTTCTGCTCTTTTCAGCACGTCAACCACTGCCAGTGCCTCTACTTCCTCAAAACCGTCTGCCAACATTGTATAAACTGTCATTTTCTTTTCCTCCTGTTGCTTTGTTTTCTATAATTTTTCTGTATTTATTTTTTATCTGTCATGTCATAGTTGTATTTATTTTCTGCCTGCACTCATATAGCTGTTATGATATCGTTCATCAAAAGTGACATCCTCTCCAAACCAGTCCGGCTTTACAAAAGTATTTGCCTCCTCTTCCGTAGCAAACTCTACTTCTGCCATAAGCAGTCCCTGATATTCGCCATAAAATTCATCCAGTTCTGCGGTATAACCACTCTCCAGTGGTATTAAATATCTTTTTTTTGTAATTACAATGCCATCTGCCTTTTTTAACAAATGCACATAACCTTCTTTTGTAAGCGGGAGATTATATTCTTCTCTTGTCATCATTCCTCTCCCCTTGTATGTAAAAATATACTGTTCATCCTGCCGCCGGATTCTGATAACAGGATTCATACAAAGATATGCCTGTTCAATCAGATGAAAAGAATACCTCTCTATATCTTTCGGCAGATTTTCTTTTGAAATTAGAAATTTTCTTTCGATTTCCACTGCTTCGCCTCCAGTCTTTATTATCTGTGGCAATCACCATCTGGTAGTTACATCTAAATCAGCTACACTTAATAATATACACTATTTTAAGCAAGAAATCTATGGGATATTCAAGAAATTATCAAAAATATGCCCAAAAATTCCCAGAAGAACATGTTTTTATAAATTATCTGAACCTCTTAAATAAGGTAATATTTGTGAGAAGCAAAAAGCAATTTCTTATAAAATGAAAAAAAATCATAAAATTATGATATTTTTTAATTGACATTTTTTTGCAGAGAAAATATAATTTACGTTGGACTTATAAAACATGGTTCGTTTTATGTTCTATTGCTTTATAATTTCCTATCAGTTTCTTACAAGGAGGAAAACAAAATGTCATATGTTGACGAAGTGATGCAGCTTGTTATTGACAAGAATCCTGCACAGCCTGAATTTCATCAGGCAGTAAAAGAAGTTTTAGAATCTCTTCGCGTAGTAATCGAAGCAAATGAGGAGCAGTACAGAAGAGATGCTCTGTTAGAGAGAATGACTACTCCGGAAAGAGTAATTCTGTTCCGTGTGCCATGGGTAGATGATAATGGACAGGTACAGGTAAACAACGGTTTCCGTGTACAGTTCAACAGCGCAATTGGACCTTACAAGGGCGGTTTAAGATTTCATCCATCTGTAAATCTTGGTATTATCAAGTTTTTAGGTTTTGAACAGGTATTTAAAAATTCTCTTACTGGTCTTCCTATCGGCGGCGGCAAAGGCGGAAGCGATTTTGACCCGAAGGGCAAATCAGACAGAGAAATTATGAAGTTCTGTCAGAGCTTTATGACAGAGTTAAACAGACATATCGGTGCAGATACTGATGTTCCTGCAGGTGATATCGGTGTTGGCGGAAGAGAAATCGGATATCTCTATGGCCAGTATAAGAGAATTAAAAATATATACGAAGGCGTGTTGACAGGCAAGGGCCTGACCTATGGCGGTTCTCTTGCAAGAACAGAGGCTACAGGCTATGGACTTCTGTATTTCGTAGACGAAATGTTAAAATGTAATGGCAAGAGTCTAGAAGGAAAGACAATCGCTGTATCCGGCGCCGGTAATGTGGCTATTTATGCAATTGAAAAGGCAATTCAGTTAGGTGGTAAGCCTGTAACCTGTTCTGACTCTACAGGATGGATTTATGACCCAGAAGGAATTGATGTTGCGCTTTTGAAAGAAGTAAAAGAAGTAAAGAGAGCACGTCTTACAGAGTACGCTGCCGCAAGACCATCTGCACAATACCATGAAGGCAGAGGTGTATGGACAGTGAAATGTGATATTGCCCTTCCTTGTGCAACTCAGAATGAGCTGGATATTGAAGATGCAAAAGCGTTAGTTGCAAACGGCGTATTTGCTGTAGCAGAGGGCGCAAACATGCCTACTACTATTGAAGCTACAGAATATTTCCAGAAGAACAATATACTGTTTGCCCCTGGCAAAGCTTCCAATGCAGGCGGTGTAGCTACTTCTGCGCTTGAAATGAGTCAGAACAGCGAAAGACTGAGCTGGACATTTGAAGAAGTGGATGCGAAATTAAAGAATATTATGGTAAATATTTTCCATAATCTTGACGATGCTTCCAAGGAATTTGGTCTGGAAGGAAATTATGTAGCCGGAGCAAATATTGCAGGATTTAAGAAAGTTGCAGAGGCTATGACTGCTCAGGGAATTGTGTAGAATAAAATAAATCTGATAAGTCGTTCTTAACAGATAAAAAAATAATATATGAAACAGCACATATTTACGGCTTTATAAACAGTCTGATATTATCAATAATAAAAGCAGGAAAATTTGCTGATAAACAGAAAAAGCAGGGATATCCGCCCTGCTTTTTCTTAATGGATTATATATTGTGCTTCTGACTGCACAACTTACCAGTTACTTATTTTATTACAATATTATAAATTTTTCCCTTTACATAAATTTCTTTTACAATGTTTTTCCCTTCCACAGCCGATACAACAGAAGATGTTTCCATAACCTTTTGCTTTACTGTCTCCTGACTGTCTTCCAGAGAAATATGAACCTTTGCCTTTACCTTTCCATTGACCTGAACAGCAATTTCTACTGTACTTTCCACAGTTTTTGCTTCATCATATTCCGGCCATTTCTGTTCATAAACATATCCCTGATTTCCAATTCTCTCCCATAATTCTTCCGTAATATGAGGTGCAACCGGATTTAATAACACAATCAGTGTAGAAAATTCTGCTTTTGTAATCTGTCCTTTTTTGTAAAAATCATTTAAAATTGCCATCATTGCGGCAATTGCCGTATTATATTTTAAATGTTCAAAATCATTGGATACCTTTTTGATCATCTGATGCATCTTTGTTTCCATATCTGCACTGTATGTCTCATTATCTGTCAGAATATCCTGCAATTTCCATACTCTGTCAAGAAAACGCCGGCAGCCCTTTACGCCGTCATCTGACCACGAAGCACTCAGTTCAAATGCCCCGATAAACATTTCATAAGTACGCAATGTATCTGCTCCGTACTCGTTTATAATATCATCAGGATTAATAACATTTCCACGGCTTTTTGACATTTTTTCGCCATTTTCTCCAAGAATCATTCCGTGGGAAGTTCTCTTTTGATACGGCTCTTTTGTATTTACTACCTTCTGGTCATACAAGAATTTATGCCAGAAACGGGAATATAACAAATGCAGTGTGGTGTGCTCCATCCCGCCATTATACCAGTCAACCGGCATCCAGTATTTCAATGCTTCTTTACTTGCAAGCGCCTCTGTATTCTTTGGGTCCGTATATCTCAGGAAATACCATGAAGAACCCGCCCATTGAGGCATGGTATCTGTCTCTCTTTTTGCAGGACCGCCGCAGCAAGGACAGATAGTATTTACCCAGTCTGTCATGGCAGCAAGTGGAGATTCACCATTGTCTGTAGGCATATAGCTTTCCACCTCCGGCAGTTCTAATGGCAGCAGGCTTTCGTCAATTGGCACAAAGCCACATTTTTCACACTCCACAATCGGAATTGGCTCGCCCCAGTATCTTTGTCTTGAAAATACCCAGTCACGAAGCTTATAGTTTACCTTCTTTGTTCCAATCCCCTTTTCCTCGAGAAATTCAAGCATTTTTTCTTTTGCTTCTTTTACTTCCATACCATTTATAAAATCAGAATTTATTAAAATACCTGCAGCTACATCTGTAAAAGCTTCTTTCTCAAGGTCTACTTCTGCGCCGTCTGTGCCTGCAACTACCTGAATCACCGGCAGACCAAATTTTCGGGCAAATTCCCAGTCTCTCTGGTCATGTCCCGGAACTGCCATAATAGCACCTGTACCATACGACATCAGTACATAATCGGAAATCCAGATTGGAATTTCCTTTCCATTTACAGGATTCACCGCTGTCAGCCCGTCAAGAAGCACGCCTGTTTTTTCTTTTGCAAGTTCTGTACGCTCAAAATCAGATTTTCTGGAAGCGAGTTCCCTGTATTCGGTAATCGCATCCCAGTTTTTGATTTCATCTTTATATTTGTCAATAATTGGATGCTCTGGCGATACTACCATATAAGTAACTCCAAACAGAGTATCCGGCCTTGTAGTATAAATACGAAGCTTCTCTTCTTTATTTTTGATGGAAAAATCTACTTCTCCGCCTTCCGAACGCCCAATCCAGTTTTTCTGAGATACCTTTACCTTTTCAATATAATCGACATCATCCAAATCCCTAATCAGACGGTCTGCATATTCTGTGATTTTCAACATCCATTCACTCTTCACTCTGCGAACCACCTCAGAGCCGCAACGCTCACATACGCCATTTACTACTTCTTCATTTGCAAGTCCTACCTTGCAGGAGGTACACCAGTTAATCGGCATTTCCTTTTTATAGGCAAGACCAGCTTTAAACAATTTTAAGAAAATCCACTGAGTCCATTTATAATAATCTGTATCTGTTGTATTTACTTCCCTGTCCCAGTCAAAGGAATAGCCCAATGATTTTAACTGAGATTTAAAACGTTCCACATTATTTTTGGTAACGATTTTCGGGTGAATTTTATTTTTAATGGCATAATTTTCTGTAGGAAGGCCAAACGCATCCCAACCCATTGGGAACAGTACATTATAACCCTGCATTCTTCTTTTTCTTGCCACAATATCCAATGCTGTATAAGGGCGTGGGTGACCGACATGGAGTCCCTGCCCTGATGGGTACGGAAATTCTACCAATGCGTAGTATTTCGGTCTGGTGTAATCGTCTGTAGCAGCAAATGCCTTATTTTTATCCCAGATATCCTGCCATTTTTTTTCGATTTTTTTTGGTGAATAACGTTCGGCTGAATCATGTTCAGTTGAATGATAAGTTTCCATAGTTCCTCCTTTGATATATCAAAAATAATAGTTATGATTTTACTATAATAATGTTTTGTGAAACTTTTCCTATTTTACAACTGATGGAAATAAAAGTCAATATTCACTTGGTATAAAGACAGGAAAGCTTGCAACAACCAAATTTGCACTGCCTATATGAAACGTATTTTAAGATAAACTGGTAAGAAATAATTCTGCTGCTGCCTGATATATTCTTTCTGTTTCATCATCAAACAATACCCATATCACTCTGTCTATTTGTCCAAAATTTTCTCTTAAAAAACCGCTTACTGTATGAATTGCAATTTTTGCTGCTCTTTCCAGCGGAAATCCATAAACTCCTGTTGATATTGAAGGAAATGCTATAGTTCTAATATGATTCTCTACTGCCACATTCAAAGAATTTTTATAACAATTCGCCAGAAGTTCATCTTCATGATGATTTCCGTCTTTCCATACTGGACCAACAGTATGTATAATATACTGACAAGGCAATTTATACGCTTTGGTTATTTTAGCTTGTCCCGTTTTACAACCACCCAAACGGCAACACTCCAGCAGGAGCTTAGGTCCTGCCGCTTTATGAATTGCCCCGTCCACTCCGCCTCCTCCAAGCAAAGTTTTATTTGCTGCATTTACTATTGCTTCTGCAAAATCAATTTTTGTAATATCTCCTTTTATTAATGTTATCATTTGAACCTCTCAACATTTAATAGCTGTATTAGATATTTTATTTCTATACTCATCTGATTTGTTGCCCACATCTTGAACAAAATCTATTCCCAGCATTATTTTCTGCCCCACAGTTTGGGCATATATTAGCACCTTTTTGACAGGGTTCTTCCATACAGGCTGACTGTTCCATCCCCGTTTCCTGTGAATATGGCATATTTTGTAAATAAGCTTGATTTTGTGGATACGTCATATTCTGCGGATAAGCCTGATTTTGTGGATAAAAATTACCAGAATAACCCATATTCACATTAACCGCAGGACTTATTGGCAGCTTTTGGTCAAATACTTTTTTCACAATACTTAAAACAATAAATATAATATTCACAATAAACGGAATAAAATATCCTATTTGATATTTTATCTGAAATTCACATTTGGCAGAATAAAAAGCACTTTTGTATGCCTTTTCCATAGTACCTGCCATTTGATTTGTTCCCATTCCCATCAGTGCAGCCAGCAAAATTACAAAAATAATACTGAACACAGAACAGATAATTTGCAAAATTAACGAATATTTACGCCCACACATTCCTGATGCAAAATTCCCTATACTAATGGCATATGTAATCACAATCAAAAAAACACAGCCAAATCCTCCCAGCAGGACAAATACTGAATTTACCAATTCACTGACATACCTCGCAGCTTCTTCCGGCTCCACCATATTATTTATAATCTGTATGGATTCTATTGTCTGCAAAGTTTCCCATTCTGGCAGGGAAGCCAGCGAAACTTTATCATCAGTATCTATAAAAGTATTATCTTCCACTTCAACAGAATATTCTATTTTAAAAACATCTACTTTCAAACAATACATTCCCACAATTGTCATAAAAAATAATACTGCGGCAATCAAACGTGATTGAATTTGTTTTTTCAAAGCCTTATCAATAATAATATGCACAAACATACAAACGACACACATAATAATTGACAAAATTCCTATCATAGAAAATGCAAATCCCAAATCCAGATTTACCCTATATCCCCATGCATCACAATACTCACAAAAACTAATTCCCGCTATGACAGGCAATATCCAGACACTAAATATCATAGCCATTCTTTTACATATATCCATAATTTCACAATTCTTTTTGCTTAAATCAAGAATTGTGCAAAGAATCTGACAAAAGACTACCACTGCCAGAAATACTTCCATAATAAATACCAGAGCTACAAAAATGAAATATGCAAGAAACTGCGCTGAATAATTATCATATATATCAGAACTATATTTCGCATATTGTATAATAATTTGAAGTTCCGAAATAAAACTCAGATTTTTATAATCTGTAAGCTCTTCTGCTGCATCCTCAAGTTCTTCTTCCTCATCCTCTTCTACCCTTGCCGCGTTATTCAAAATATTTCCCGCCAGAGTTCCAATATCTAACTTCTTTCTTCCCCCGTCCGCAGTAACCACTGGCTGAAATACCAGAATAAAAATCAATAGTAATATGAAAAGTGAAACCCCCGTAATTCCTGTGTTTATTTTTGATATTTTATTATTTTCCATTTGATTCCTTCTTTTCCTTATTCTTAAAAAATACGATTGATAAGATTTTCCCAGTTATCAAACGCTTCTTCTATCATATCCTCGTCCATTGAATCCATATACTTTGCCAGCATTTTTAATTCACTATTTAGCTGCTTCAATTCGCTTTCATCAACTGCTTCATCTATTTCATCCAAATCGCAGTTTTCAGAATTAATAATTATACTGGATATGTAATCAATCATCCATTCGCCATTTACCTTGATTACTACGATATCCATTTTTTCACTGTCTTTTTTGTCTTTGCCTTTCATGGTCAGTTTTACATTCAAAAGATATCCTGAACTTACTTTAAACTTATCCAGTTTCTTTTCTAGTGATTCCACCTGTTTTACAAGCTTTTTGATATCCTTTTCTGTCAATTCTGTACAGTCCTCGAGAGCTTCTATACAGTCTGTAATGCCGGAGGATAATTTTGTAAATGAAGAATATGCTTTTGCTATCGATTCTTTTTCTTTTTTATCCAATTTTTCTTTATCCTTTATTTCATAAGAAATCTTTGGATTTTTACCGTAAACATCCTCCATTTCATCAAAGAAATCCTCGTATAAATCTTCCGCCATATCGGGAAAGTCCTTGTTGTAAAGTGTTTTAAAATCTTTTTTATATTCTTTATTGCTCTTTAAAATATCTATAATTTCATCATAAGAATCCGATAATATTTCTGGTATAACTGCATCTGCAATTTTCTCAATATTTGTCTGTTTTTTATTTACTATTTTTATTATATCATGAAGAGGCGTTTTAGAACTGGAACCAAAAACGCAGGATTTC
>CAJUDQ010000007.1:0-5629 GCA_910585215.1 uncultured Lachnospiraceae bacterium
CCTTTTCAACGAATGGTATCCCAAAAGTACGAGCAAAAAGGTAAAGGAAGTCAAAAAAGCGAAAGGGCTTGCAGGCGAGCATTTGGGCGCACCACCCTACGGGTATTTGAGGAATCCAGACGATAAAACACGCTGGCTTGTGGACGAGGAAGCGGCGGCAGTTGTCCGCAGGATATTCTTACTCTGTATGCAGGGGAAAGGCGTGTCAGCCATTGCCACAGCCCTCTGGGAAGATAAAGTGCTAACCCCGTCAGCCTACAAAGTGTCAAAGGGAATCGGCGTTGCAAAAAAATCGGAATATCCCTATAACTGGGAGACGTCCATGATTGCATCCATTCTGGAAAATGTGGCATATATCGGCGTGACGGAGAGCTTTAAATCCACCCGTTTAGGCTTTAAGAGCAGGAAACGCATCCCCACCGCAAAGGACAGGCGGACGTATATCGAGGACGCCCATACCCCCATCATTGACAGGGATATGTGGGAAAAAGTGCAGATGATACGGGCGAACAAACGCAGACCGACCAAAAGCGGATTGACAAGTATCTTTTCGGGGCTGCTCTATTGTGCCGACTGCGGGGCGAAACTCAGCTTAGCCACAGCAAACGGATATGAGCATTTCCGCTGTTCCATGTATAAAAGGACGAGCAGGGCAAAGGAATGTACGCAGCACTATATCCGAGAGGACGCATTAAAACAGTTAGTTCTGAAACAGCTTCAGCAGTTCCTGTCCTATTTACAGCAGTTTGAGCGTGTGTTTATCCGACAGCAGATTGACGCCACCCTTGCGGAACGCAGATACGAATTGTCCGCAAAGCAGAAACAGATAGAAAAGGACGAAAAGCGGATAAAGGAGCTTGACCGCCTGTTCCGTAAAATCTATGAGGATAATGTCAACGGAAAGCTGAATGACGAACGCTTTTACAAGCTGTCGGACGGATATGAAGCCGAGCAGGAACAGCTAAAGCAGGAAATCGAAACCTTGACAGCCGAGGTCAGCGAAGCCGACACGGAAGCGACCAATGTCGCCAAGCTGATAGCCGTCACCAAGAAATACACCCGCATCGACGAGCTAACGCCCGAAATTCTAAACGCTTTCGTGGATAAAATCATAGTCCATGAGCGGGAGAAGAAAGGCGGCAGAAGGACACAGGAGATAGACATTTACTATTCCTATGTCGGGATTGTAGATATTCCAACAGACGAGGAAATGCGGGAATTGGAACAGCAATATATGCAGCGTACTACACGTCAAACCGCCTAAATATAGGCGTGGCAGGAGAAAATCTATGCTCTTGCCGATACATATCTATTTTTATCCTTATCGAGTATCAATCAAATTTCATTGATACTGAATAGGAACAAGACTCTTTTTGTTCAAAATCATATTCATATAAAATACACTTACCAAATCCCATAGAATTCCTTCCCAAGAAAAACATAAATGCATTCGGTGCAGAAGCAAAAATATGTAAGGTTGCACGTCTTTCTACCACTTTCCTTTCACTAACTTCCTTACAAATTGATTCAACTAAATCAGCAGCATGTGTTCCATCTTCTATCGAAAAATGCGTAGCTCCTTGATTTGGTATACAATTAATAATATGTCCAATTGGCAAATTGTTTTCCTCAATATATTTTAATACATGATTATAAATAGGAGCAGTAATACTTAAAACTAATGCCGAATCATATTTCTTATCATTATATAAGTCATGTGAAATACACAACTTAGAATATTTTCTCTTAGACATCGGTTTTATATCCCATAATTCAACTCCCCCTACTGCAGACTTTTGCATTGGAAAAATATTAATACCAGATTTACTATTAAGTATCCTCCCCGCTGCAAAAGCGATAGATATATGAGCTTCCAAAAATAACTTGTAAGCACATTTACTATTTATATTCTCTGCCAAGAACTTTTCCATTTTTTTATAAATATCTTTTGTCCAATCATAATCTTTTTTAATATTACGTCCTTCAAAATTTTCAAGTAATGATAAGCAATTATAATTATCCTCAGAATTTAATATTCTTGGCTGAAATAAAAAACTCTTAATACCAATAGATTTTCTTTCAAAAGAATATCCATTAGTAACGAAAATCTTCTTTTGCAGTTCTTCATCAAACTCACTTTTACTCATACCTTTTCCAGATGTAGCAGAAATCATTTGTTCATTGACCATTGAGGAAGCAATAAGTCTAATTTGTTCAAATGTTACTGATTGACAATGATATGAAATGTAACGATGCAACGAATCTCTTATAATTGTTTCCAAAATATCTAGTTTAAATGGAAGAATTGAAAATGATATTATGTTATTATCTAAGAACTTTATATCTCTCTCATCTAATTCTTGCAGTAGATTTTCCACCTCATGATCTATTTCACCATTGCAATATTTTTCAATTGACTTGCAAAATTTATTAACAGCGCCCTCACATTGTCCAATTAAAAAAAGCTCATACCTTGGACTTTTATAATCCTTTATTAAATCTTCAAGCCAAGTTTTAATATTAGATTTAGAAAAATTATTCACCGTTGATTTTACTTGTATACACTTTATAATTTTATTATTACTCTCTAAAGCAATGTCAACTTTATCATTAGTAGTTGGAAATTCTACATAAATTTTATCCCATTCACTTTCATCAGTTAATGCTTTTACCACAGAAGCAAAGCCTTGATATAAAAAACCTCTACAGGCCTCTTTTCCTCCCATATTTATCTCTCCTATTTTATTTTCATATAATATATCTATCTTTTATTTTATAATTAATATCCTATCACTTAAATATATTTTTTACCATAACTCTTTTTTATTAAATTAAATAATAATTATTGTTTCAATATTTCTTTAATTTTCTTAATTTTCATTATTTGTTTTTTCGAAACTTTATCTCCCTCCCATTTCTTTTCGGATTTCCAATACTCTTTCAATATTGTCGCAACCAAGATTCTATCCTCACCACATATTCTGCCATCTACTATTTCCTGAAAATATCTTATATCCTCTTGTTTTTCAATAATCTCATATTTCCACTTCTGTTCTTTTCCCATTTTTCCTAACTTTTCTTTTTCTGCTTCCTGCTCCTCCTTCTTTTTTCTTTGCTCTTCAAAGTGCCTCTGCTCATTCGCTTTTTTATTTTTCTCTTGATAACTCTCCAATAATAATTTTGAAAAAGACTTATCAATTTTTACCAAACGTTCTATATAACAATAATATAAATACAATTCTTTAAAAGTAAACAATACAATTTGATTATCCATGTGACATTTTTCTTTTCCATTTATCCCAAAAACTAATCTGGTTATTTTCTGAACATATTCTCGTTTACTCCCCGCAATCTTTGGACTGTTTCCACGCCAAAAACTTTGCAAATTAGTTATCAACTTTTCTTTCTTTTCTTTTTCTGTTAAGTTTGTACTATCAATCGAACTGATACACTGATGTACCACAGCAAATGCAGATGAAGAATTATTTCCTATATCTTCCATTCGCACATTCTTTTTAATTGCTAATTGTAATATTTGTTCTTTTTGCATAGTTTTTCTATTCCTTTCCAATGCAAAACATTTATTCCTTAACTCATAATCCTTTCAAATTCATAAATTACCTTCTGAATATCATTCGGACTGCTTGTCCTATACTCTTGTATCCAATCTTTGATTATACTCTCATTTAACTCTTTTTTTATACCATATCTCTCATTTATATTTTCAACGCTCTCCAGTTCAACTTTTATCTTTCCATATCCTAATGGCTTTCCATAACCCAGTCTCATCGTAAAAGTATCCCCAATACCTAAAGCATAAGCTAAAAGTTTAACCTCTTCTTTCCTTAAATTTTGAAATATAATTTCTCCTCTTAACACACTTCCATGTTCTATCATTTCATAACAAGTTCGTTCTTCATTGACATTCTCTTTTCTATGATTAACTTCTTGACTACTATTAATTTCTTTTTTATTTTCAAGTTTTTTATTACTATCAATTCTGTCAGAATTATAAAATTTTCTTCCTCTAAATCTCATTTCCCGATTAGTTCCAGCCTCTTCAATACATTGAAAAAACTCTTCTTTATTACAATTCTGGCAATTTCCAGTATTACATGCTTTACAATAATATAATCGTTCATTTCCATAAATATGTTTCTTTCTGTCTTTGCTGAATACATCATGAGAATCAGGATAGTTTTTAAATGGACTTTCTAACTTTGGAAGCATTTCTTGTATTAATGTTCCTGTTTCTAAAACAAATTCCCCAAAAATAACTTTTCCTCTATAATGATTTGATTTATTTTTTTGATTATTTGTTGATTCATTTGCCATTCCAAACGTGGAGCATGTTATGCAAAGTCTATCTTCTATACTTGAACAAGAATAATTATTCGTTAGAGGTAATGCTCTCTTTAATATCTGATCTGGCAATTTTACAGCACAGCTATATGAAACAGCTTCCGCAACTGCTCGAACTGCTCCTTTAAAGCTGCTGCCCGGAATAATCACTGTTCCATTTCTACACATCTGCTTTTTTATTATATTACCATTTTTATCATAATCATGTTGTTTTCCACCAACATGAAGAGGTGATTCCACAATAATTTTTAATTTTAACTTTCCATTATATGTATCTTTTTCCAGCACATTATGTCTACTATATTTTATTCTTTCACATTTTTCCAGAAGAGGGACAAATTCATATGGCTTATCCTTTAAAAAGGTCTGAAATTCAGACATCTACATTCCTCCTCACTTTATCTTGAATATTGATAGATTTACAATTTTCTATCATTTCATCCAACTTTATATCTTGTAATTTTATTTCCCCATAAAATGGAAGCTTCCATTCATAATCCATCCCATACTTTTCATTAAGTAAAATTTCCTGTTTATCAATGGCCCCTCTCCAACTTTTTACATTTTTTCTGTATTCACGCAGATATATATCTAACTTCTGTATTTCCATACGCCCATTTCCTCTAGTTGAGGCAGCCCCAAGGGAAATATATCCCTTATCTAAATCCTCTAAAACAAACATAAGCAAAGCCATTTGATAAAGTTCATAATTTTTTAATGTCATTTCTACCAGAAAACTGCCATCTTCTACTACTTCAAAATCATACAAAGCGCCATTTTGAGCAGCTCCAGTAATCCGATTAATTCCTACACCTGCACGTTCTCCCATAATACATTCTGAAATTGGATATGCATCCGTAATATTTATTCTGGAAGCAATACTCAAAGAACCAAATAACTGGCAAGCAGGACACATATTTTGATATACAAATTCTCCCTGTTCCTCATAGGGCTTTTTCTCCCAGTCCTTTGGTCTATGGCAACATTGTCTACTATCAAAAATATCACAACATTCCCCTCCAAATAAATTCACGATTTTTTCGTATCTGCTTCGAATCACTCCTTTCAAGCTGCTTCCTGGTATAATAACGGTGTCCTTGCCTTTATAGCGGCTTTTTATACACTGCATATCAAGTAAAGTAGGGTCCATTACTTTTGTTTGAGCACTCCGAATCGTTAATGAACTCTTTGTATGTAATATTACTGATATTTTAGCTTCATTTTTTAATTCCCGCAGCACTTTTTATTCCTCCTTATGTTCTTTTGT
>CAJUDQ010000007.1:5639-107083 GCA_910585215.1 uncultured Lachnospiraceae bacterium
TCTATCTTTTCTCCCGAAAGATACTTAGCTATATTTTTTTCGTCAATTTTTTGATATCGAATATTTTGAAGTTTCACTTCTCCTAATCCTCTTGACTTCATTCCCCCTATTGGTATCATTCCAATTTCCATAGCATGCAACACATCTTGTATAATTTCCCATTCCGTTTCATCTCCATTCTCTAAAATTGCCCGAAATGAAAAACAAGTTCCTTCTGGCACTACTTCTGTTTCAAATTTTTTTCCGTTAATGCTTGTTCCAAAATTTCTATCAATAGCCACACCGCTGCGAATTTCAAACTTTTCCTGAAAAGTTTCCTTTATTACTCCTGCATCTCGCACGCTGAATTTTGCAGCGTTATATTGTGAACCAAAAAGCCTGCAGATAATACAAAGCTTGCCATTTTCTTTTTTCTCTTCTTCTATTCCAAAAAGATAGTTAGACAATTGCCTTTGCGAATCTTTATCTCTTCCTTTTAATAATTTTCTTAGTTGTTCATCGTTCTTCGCATCGGCACATGGATTTTCTTCATTACAAATAGCTTTCCGATAATTTACCCTTTTTGAAAATTTTTCCTTCCCTGACTCACTGGAAAGATATTGTTCCAAAAAGCCACGCATAGCTCCTTTTATCGAAGACCCCGGAATCAAAGGCTGTCCTGCCGCATTACGAAAAAATGGATTTTTACATCCCCCCGGTTTAAGCACATATTCTGCTGCTCCAATATGAAGCGCTGTAACAAGTATTAATTCTGCTTCTATTATATATCTGTTTACAAATTTATCAAACATTCCTTCCTCCCTAATCTCCTTTACATACAGTTGACACTTTCCAATATAAATATCCTGTATATTTTCTTGCAATCTCTAATTTTATTATTCTTTCATCATCTTCATTTATATATTCTGCACCTTTTTCAATCTTTGGATAAAGATTAATTTGAATTTCTTCCAAAGAATCCACTATATTTTCTGCAATCGATTTATTACTCCTTTCACACCGGGTTTCCCACCCATTCTTTCTAGATTGCTGATAAGCAAGAAAAAGTAACAATTCCTCTACACAGGAAGCCTCTGTTGCAGCATTCATAAGCATTGTGAATTGCGTTGTTCTTGGAATGCGTTTATTATTTCTAGAACCATTTTTTAAAATATCTCCAACCCCTTTTTCGTCCATTAAATAATCAATTTGTTTTAAAATTTCATTCGTTTTCTTTTTTAATACAGTTTCTACCAAAAGCCTTAATTTATCATCCATTTTTTTCTCCTTTTAGAACATCATACTGCGTATGAAATGAATCACAAACACAAATTTTTCCAAACCCATGCTCTGTATGTTTTCCGATTCCTCGTTCTTCCAATGCTGCCAATTCTTCTCCGTCAATGCATTTAGATAAAGTCTGATATACAAATACTGCTCCTGCTTTTACCACCAAATGTCCTCGCCTTCGCATTTCTTTTTCTGTGCCTTTTGAAGTATTAAATCCCGTAAGAATTTCCTGAGATTTAAATACTTTATATAAATGATATTTTTCTTTTGGAAGCCCAATCTGCTTTTCTAAAAATGCTAACATTTGTTCTGTTGAAATCTCTGTTTGGGATAAGGAATCATCTCCTATCTCTTCCAGTCCTAAATAGGCATCTGTAAGAAGATCCAAAACTACAAATTGCTTATCTTCTTTCATACCCAAATTAAACTCTTTCACTCTTTCTTCTATCTTTTCCGATGTATCCTTATCTGTTTGTTCCTCATAAAACATATAACATACACCAAATCCTTTTGTAATACCTGCTCCTATATGTAAAATCTCGATTCTGCAAAGTTCCTTTTCTTCTTCTGGTGATAATTGAATTTCACCAGAAAAGTAAACATCTGCCAATTCCTTGTTTTCTTTTAAATATTTTTCTGAAATAACATTTTGCGTATAAAGCAGCCCTTCCTTTGCTGTATTTCTATAATAATCTATAGCTGTCCTTGTAATTGTTGAATGAATCAATTTTACAGTTTTTCCATCCTTATGAACCCCTTCTAAACGCTTCCATGCTGATTCATCTAAATCATTTTCAGATAGTGACAAACGACTTTTTAAAATATCTAAAACACTTCTTTCTTCTTTATATTTATATTTCTTTTCTCTTGCTGTCATTGGATATGGGCGACTTCCAAATGGATATAATGTGGGAAACACAAGCTGTGAGAACCTTTGGCATATAGTACGAAATTCACATTCTTTGCACTGAGGCTCATCTTTATAATCCAACCAATAATTTCTCTGTTCACAGTGACATCTTTCAACAAGCGCTTTTGCATAAGCAGCGCGAAGTACACTTCCCGGTATATAATCTCTCGACTCTCTATAATTGCTGCTTAATGTTTTCCCTCCAATCATTAGAGGTGATTTTAAGACTGCTTTTATTTTATACATGTTGTTTCACCTATCCAATCTTTAATCCATTGATTTATATCTTTAGATTCTATTATCTCTTTTTCTGATTCTCCTACTTCTTTCATCACTTGACATTGAATCGGACAGCGAAGCCACCCAAGTCCTGCTGAGCGCCGTCCTCCCATTGCAAATATCATTCTTACAGCCGCTATAATATGTGCAATGTCCCTTTGATAAGTATCAGCATCCATAAATCCACAAATACTACTTTCAAAAATCATTTCTCCACTCATACCACTTAATTCCATTGTATAAAGCTGACCTTCTTTCTTTGCCTTTGTATATGGATTAATAGATATTCCTGTTCTTAACTCCATCAGATTTTCTTTCATATCATTATATTGTGACATATGTACTAAACTGCCATTTGCAAAATATAAGCTTCCTTGCTGCACTCCCCCTATTCCAAACAATTTATCTCCATTATTAAATGCTGGTACAAGCTGCGATAATAAAGCAGCATATTCGGCTATACATCCCTTTAAAGCAGCACCTGAAATATATGGAAATCCATTAATATCACGTAAAAGATAAGATTGAATCTTCCCTGTTCCAACTCCTCCTCCAAAAAAGAAGGAATCATAAAATTCTATAATAAGTTTAATCTCTATCTGTACCTTTTTCATTCTAAACCCTCCATGTAATCCCAGATTTCAATTATATCCAACCACGGGGAATATAAGCAATTTTGATACTCTATATTATGTTTGATTGCTTTTGCATTTAAAACTTTCGCTAACTGCTTTAAAGCTTCGGGAATATTACTTTCGTCTCTTCTAGAAATCTGATATTCATAAAATAATTCTGATTCTTTCTGTGTATGTTGATACCAACTCTGTCTTAGCTGAAATGCCAGAGTTTTTTCTTTTTCTATTTGTTTTACAAATACCTTTATTGCTTTTGCCTGTTCCCATGTATATGGACGCAAAGTACTAATAGGCTTATCCTCCTGACCTTTCCGTCTATACTCTAAATCCACGTTTCCTGCAAATTCATTCTCGATTACCATCCAATCAATAGTTCCCTTCTGTTGTTCCTCCCACGCTTTTTGCTTCGCTGATTTTAACAATTCTTGTGTAATTCCAAACGAATATTGTACAGGCAAATTATCATGTGTAATGCAGACTCCCATAGACATGGTCATCTTATTTTCACCTGTAGATTTATTACAAAATTTTTCATCAAAACGTTCTCCTATTTCACAGGCTATATTATAAGCATGTTTCCCCGGAACAATTAAAAAAATATCATCTCCACCAAGTGCAATAATTTCAAATGAAAGCTTATTGCCTAAATTATGATAAAGTGTTTCAAATACAATTTCCGTAACAGTATCTAATGTAACCTCACTAAAATAACGCATCATCATAAAAGACTCAAGCTGATTAATTTGACGGCTCATATTATTAGCGTCTCCATAAACTACTCCTATAAAACCATTTTCTGCAATATCTTCCAATGTGTTGTAAGTATCTCCATTATCAAGAATCTGTTCATGATAATTTAAATTAATATATTCTCTATATCTCTGATAAATAGTATGCTTTGCATTTTTGCCTCCAATTAGTCTTTTATACAAACAACTCTGGCACATTCTTTCTTCTGATTGTTGATTGACATATTCTGCAACAGCATAACGATTTCTGCAAGAAGTACAAAACTCTTTGCGATTTCCTTTTATATATCTATATCCTTTTGGAAACAATTCTTTCTTTTCATCTTTTAATTCTGCCTGTGGTTCTATGCGAAAATTCCACCGAATATTTTGACGTTCTTCTAGTATTAAATCTGTTTCCTGTATAGTCTTTTTATAATTACAAAATAATTCTTCCAATTTATAAGAACAACTACAAAAATTAGATTGAGCAGTAATCGTATCCTGTTCTACCAACAATTCTAAATCTTTACAAATATCCTCACCTGTTCCTGCTGGAAAAATTCCCATCATCTTTCCGCCTCCGGAATAAATCAAACACTCTTTTATGTGGGCTTTACTGATTAATTTTGGTATCTTTTCATTATTTATTGTATCTAATCGTATACTAGCACCGCGAATTTCAGGAATTTTATTTGTTTCAAGATAATATTGTTTAATTTTTATTGCTCCTCCTTTTACAAAATCTATATTATTCTTCAACAAACAATTTTTTGATTCTCTTGCACCTTTCAAAAATTGCTCTATCTGTTCAAGTTCTGGGACTTTTTCCGATTCTTCTGAATCATTTATAAACCCCCATGTAAGGCCCTGTATCCTGAGTTTTCTTTTTTGAGCCTCTATATCATGATTATTTTTTATAGACTCGTATTTTAATGCATACAAACAGGCAGTTCTGAAGCATACATAATCACACAAGCGTGCACATTTAGAAGTATTTGGCATTAAATAAGGAAGTTCTGGAAATAAAATGGATTCATCATTTTCTTTATTGTTGAAAAAAAACTGTTCCAAAGCTTCTAAATTACCTTGTTTTTTGTATTGCTTGATTTTTTCAATTCCAATAGCATAGATATGGTTATACATTTCATCTGATATAAAATATTGAGTTTCAGTAACCAAATCCTTCCATATTTTATAGCTTGATGGAACAGAACCTAAGGACTTTTTCTGCTTTTCCATTTTTTCACTATACCAGTCTATATACATATTGCTCCTCCTTTATGATATTACATTGATATCTATAAAATTTTTTATAATTACAACACATGAAAATGAATTAATTTAAGTATAAGGTCTTAATAGATTTATTACAATATGGTCACACCATACTTTGTCGAATAAAAAAGGCCCTATGCAATTTGTGTCGAATTGCACAAGGTTTCCGATTATCTTTATATAATTCTCATTTGTAGCCTTTTATCTTATACCCATCCCCTTCTTTCATTTCACCTCCAAATCCCAAATGCTTAATTGTCTGGCAAACTCCTTTTCTTCAAAGGTATGCAAATACTCAAATATCTTCTCATTATCATGAACAATTTCTGCCTTGCTACATTTTTGATAAAACAACTTCATCAAATAATTATTATCTGGGCTTTCCACCATATACTGATTTCCATATATTCGTATATATTTTTCTTTTAACTGAGGAAACAGACAATCCAACTGCCTGTAAAAATATTCTCTATTTCCTTCACGAAGCGTCAGCCCCATACCAAAACAAATCACACCATAGACCTTTGCTTCTATACACATATCTAAAATCCCTGAAATATTTTCTTCTGTATCATTGAGAAACGGCAAAACAGGGGTGAGCCACACAACAGCAGGTATTCCCAAATCGCGAAGCTTTTTTAAAACCTCAAACCGTTCCTTTGTTGTACTTACATTGGGCTCAATTTTTCTGCACAAGTTTTCATCACAAGTAGTTAACGTCATTTGCACCACACATTTTGATTTTTTATTTATTTTTTGTAAAAGGTCCAAATCCCGCAAAATACGATTTGATTTCGTAATAACAGTAAATCCAAACCCATGCTCATATATTAACTGCAAAGCTTTTCTGACATTCCCTATTTTCATTTCCAATGGAATATACGGGTCTGTCATAGAGCCTGTACCTATCATACATTTTTTTCGCTTGTGTATAAGAGCATATTCCAACAGGTCAATGGCGTTTTCCTTCACTTCAATATCTTCAAAATCATGCTGCATATGATAACATTTGCTTCTGGAATCACAATAAATACACCCATGAGAACAACCACGATATAAATTCATTCCATTCTTTGAAGATAATATTCCTTTTGCTGTTACATAGTGCATTTCCTCCCTCCTTTATATATCAGTATAGCTTTCTCTGTATACTTTCAGCTTATTTAAAAATCTCTTTAAAAAATAATTCTTCACCAAAAAATATTTCGCTTTTTATAGTCTATAGTTGTTGTGGTTAATTTCCATATAGTATCATTTTATCAGAGTAATTCTGACATGTTATGTCAAGATTTCTTTTTTATCAATTTTATTTCTTTATTAAAGCATTTTTAAATTGAGTTTTATTCTTATTTTATGTCTATATGATATAAACGGATAAAAAATAAAAACAATAAAATAATGATAACTAAAAATGAAATAAACAGACACAAAAATAGAGCTCTCTGATTTATACTTGACGAATCACCTCCTCCTGTTTATAATAAATATCAGCAAAACAAAAATTTTTTTATTTCTAAAGGAGAAAAAATCATGATTATTGTAAATACTGATTATATAAGTGGAAAAGACCTTGAAATGCTAGGTCTTGTAAAGGGAAGCACTATCCAGTCAAAAAACTTTGGACGTGATATTTCACAGAGCTTTAAGAATTTAGTTGGCGGAGAACTGAAAGCCTACACAGAAATGATGAACGATGCCAGAGCACTTGCAACAGAACGCATGATACAGGAAGCTGAAAAAATGGGTGCAGATGCAATTGTAAATGTTCGTTATTCCTCTGCTTCTGTTATGCAGGGCGCCGCTGAAGTAATGGCATATGGGACTGCGGTAAAGTTCAAATAGCAGGAAAATCTTATTTCATCCGCTGCCACTTGTTAAAGATTATTTATTATTTTGCTTATATGTTTGCTTTTGTGTTTCAAAAAACACATAATATATAATATGCTCCCTCTTAAATAGACAAGGCAACTAGCCAAAATCTATTTAAGAGGGATTTTTATCTCAATTTTAAATTTTATACTTTCCCACCATAATCATTATTTTATATAAAAACAACAGTTCTGACGGAAATTATCTCAATAACAAAACTCTCTTTTCGAAAAAATGTTTCTACATATAAAACTTGAAAAAATCCTATATCACCAGCCACGCAAGACAGGAAAATCTGTACGCCACCTATCAGACCGCAGACAACACCTTTTGGAGCAATCTTGCAAAGGAAAGTCAGCAAGAATTTAAGCGCAGCGGCACAGATGGAAAGTGTATTGAAGCAAGGGAATTGATTATTGCCCTGCCCGAAGTCTACACGCAGTATGAGCCGTAGCAGGTGCTTGAGGACTTTACAGAGGAATTTCGCATACGGTACGGCGTGGAATGTGTGTCGGCTCTGCACCACAACAAGCGCAAGACCAACTACCACATCCACCTTATTTTCAGCGAAAGAAAACTGTTACTCGAACCCGATGTGAAGATTGCCACCCGAAGCGTGTTCTTTGATGAAATGGGAAAACGGGTACGCACCAAGAAAGAGATCACCAGCGAGGACAGACAAATCCGAAAAGAGTGTACTGTTATCCCCAAAGGCGAGATATATGAACAGCACCTTTTCACCACGAAAGACGAGCAATTCAAAAGCGACATTTTCCTCCATGAGATAAAAGAGATTTACACCGCCTTAATCAACCGACATATCTCTAATCCCGAACAACACTTAAAGGTTTTTCGTCCCGACAGTATCTATCTGCCAACCAAGAAAATCGGCAAGAACAATTCGAAATCAGAGGAAATCAAAGCCGATAACTGGTACTATGTCAAGTTTTAGTACAAATTAAATCGGGAAATTTTTTTGACTTAGTTAGTTTCTACTAACATCATCCAGCTTTCCTCACCTTTGTTTCCAGCCAGCCCAAATATTCATTTTCGTATTCCTGTGGGGATTTATAGCCACAATGGCTGTGTAATCCCACCGTATTATAAAATGTGTTGATATATTCAAATACAAGCCTGTATGCATGTTCGTAACCCATTATCCGAAAACGGTTTATCCATTCCCTTTTTAATATAGCATGGAAAAATTCTATACACGCATTGTCCCATGGATAAGCTTTTTTGGAATAACTTAACTTTCATCCTTCCGTTGCTTCCCTGTACGCATCACATGTGTACTGGATTCCACGGTCACTGTGCACGACTTCCGGCTTATCCACATGTCTCCCTTTTTTCGCTTTTTCTATTGCTTCCATCACCCATTTTGCTTCCAGTGTATCACTTAATACTACATAGAAAGAGCCAATGTTCTATGAGTTTCCTCACAAGTTCATCGGCTCTGCATTTAATTCTGTGGCTTTTTGAGGACAGTCACCTGCAAATGTTTTGCTTCGATCAAAGTCTCCTGTTTGCATTTCGGGCAGTAGAGAGGATAGTTTTTCAAAACAGTATCCTCACGTATTCTGTTACGGGTTTTGTTACCGCAAACAGGGCACAATATCCATTCGGTGTTCATATTAAACCTCCGTTTTCGTAATAACTATGCGAAGCTTTTTTATGGCGCTCCCCAAGTTAGTAACTCCCACTCTCCGCCTTCTGTTCGAGCAAGATACCAACTCCAGTCATATCTAAAATTCGTATTCCATTCACCGCCGCCAAAAATAGGAGAACGAAATTGCATTCTAAAAACAATGCATTCGTCATAAGTAATGCCGTTTTCTGCTAAAGTATTACAATACTCTAATTCTCTTTGACACAAATCGTCATCCGTGTAATTGATAGAATACAGTTTACAACCATCCCACGAATAAAACTCTTTCTTAATTAAATCAATAGCGTCACTCATATCCTGACGAGAGTATATTTCGGAAGTTCCATAATCAATTGAAGCGGGCCACAGACTAATACAAGTAAAAACAATTATAAGAGTAAGAACGACAGAACAAATAATAGTTAGTATTTTTTTCTTTCTTAACTTACGACTATGTCTGGATATTACTCCGTCTTTTTCTTTTTGCAGAATCTCCTCACTCGTATGAGAGCACAATTGCTGATAGATTTGCCTGCATTCAGAGCAGGTTTCTAAATGCTCTTTTATCATTTTCGTGCTGGATTCGCTGCAAGCTCCATCTACATACAGAGGAAGCAAATCTTGAACAACTTCACACGGATTACTCATATTTCTCATTCATCCTTTCTTGAATTTTTAATTTTGCACGATGATAAGTAACTCTCGCCCAAGTCTCGGTCTTGCCAAAAATCGTTGCAATTTGTGTAAAGGAAAGTTCACCGAACACCCGAAGCTGAAAGACCTCTTTATACGGTTCATCTAAATGATGCAGTACAAGGTGTATACGAAAAGCCATATCAGAATCAGAAACTGTGCGCTCTATGTTCTCATCAGACGGCAGTTCACTGATCTCACTCATATCGGTAATATGCTGATTCTTACGCAACTCATCATAATAAAGATTCTTCGCAATGGAGCATAACCAAGTTAACTCATTCGATTTATCTTTGAACTTTGCTTTTGTAGAAATTGCTTTATAGAAGGTGTTTTGTGTTATTTCTTCTGCTAATTCACGATTTCGGACAATAGAAACCACATAAGAGTAAATCTGCATATAGTACAAATTATACAGCTTTTCGTAGTCCATACTTATCATCACCTCCTGTGTTCATCAGTTAGACGGAGAAAAACGAATTTCGTTACAAACATTATAGCATATTTTTTTAATATTTTATCTTTATCAAAAAATAGCGGCGACAAAGAGAATTGTTCTCCCTGCCGCCGCTGTCCGTAAACGCCTATCAGCTTTTCTTCTTCGGCGAGTAAGGTAAGACAGGGGATGTAATAATCCCCGATCAGTTCATACCAAAGCCCGTTGCTATTATCAAGAATATACTTGTTCAGTATAAAATCCTCCAGTATAATATATTCGCACATATGCCACAGTTTTCCAATTGCCACACTCTGTTATAGGTTGTTACCAGATTTGGCTTCCCTTGTTTTTGCCCTTATAAGGTGCAGGAGCAAGGGTAAACTCGTGTGAAATCATATAAAGGGATAAGGTGAGCAAACTGCGATAAACCCTTTAGTTTCAAGGCTTTTGGAGGATTTTAATATCACCCTATAACGGGTGGTAACAGCCTAAGATTTTAACGGTTTCAAATTTAGATTTACATATATCTTTTTTAATATATGTCTGCTCTCCACAATGTATATTTGCTATTTCATTTTCAGTGGAAACATAATTCCGGCTTTGACAAGCATTGAGATTAATTCCTGTTTTTTTCCTCCGTTTTTATTAACGCCGGGTCCTCTATTTTATTTAATCTGAACGCTTCTGCCCTGTCTCTGCAGGTGCCGCAGACACCACATGGCTTTTCTCCCCCCTCATAGCAACTCCATGTATATTGATATGGTACTTTAAGCTCCAGTCCCTTTTTCACCACCCGTGCCTTTGTCCAGTTTACAAAAGGTGCTTCAAGTGTCACCTGATTCCCGCTTCCTATTCGGACTGCATCCCGCATAGCCCTATGAAATTCATCTGAGCAGTCAGGATAAGCATTTCCGGCGGCATCATCTGCATGGACTCCATAATAAATGACCTCACAATTTTTGGAAATCGCAATACTTGCCGCTGAGGCAAGAAACAGTCCGTTTCGAAACGGGACATACGTAGACAACGGTGCTCCCTGTGTTTTTTCTATCTGATTTTCATAGGATTCATGAGGTATTTCCTTTTCAGAGTGAGATAGCAATGAACAGTCACTGTATTCAAATATTTTTGTCAAATCCAGAGAAATATGTTCTACTTCATAATATTTTGTGATTTTATGTGCCGCCTCTATCTCTTTTGTATGCTTCTGTCCATAATACATAGAAAGAGCCACTACATTTTCCTTTCCGTATTTTTCTACCGCCATTCCAAGACTGGTAGTACTGTCTATTCCTCCACTGACTAATACCAATGCTTTCATCATAACTTTTTTTGATATTTCCTTTCGATATTTCCTTTTTGTATTCTTTTTCTGTTTTCAGTTTCTGGTTTTTATTTCTATTTACTGTTTTTATTCGAAATTCTTAGTTTTTATTTATATTTACTGTTTTCTATTTAAAATTCTCGGCTTTGATTTGTAGTTCTTACTGTTTATATTTATCCACTTTTTTATTTCAGACGCATTTGAAGTCCCGTATCTGTCTTAAATCTCCCCCTTAAAGTAGTTGTATACGTCTTTGCATTCGGCTTCTTTATGCCCCTTGCACTCATACAGCTATGGTTTCCTTCTATTAATACCGCCACATCCGGCGAATCCGTCACCTCGGAAATAATATCTGCAATATCGGTTCCAATGCGCTCCTGAAGCTGCAGCCGCTTTGATACCATATCTGCGATTCTTGCAATTTTACTAAGTCCTATTACCTTCCCATTTGGTACATAGGCAACTGTTACCTTCATATCGTACATCAGCGCAAGATGATGCTCACAATAGCTGAAAATATCAATATCCCGCACAATGACAACATCCTGACTGTAATTTTCAAACTCAAGCTCCTCCTCAAAGGTTTTATTATACATTTGAGCAATTTCATGATTTGTATATCCGATTCCTTCAAAAACCTCCTCATACATTCTCGCAACTCTGTCGGGAGTTTCTTTCAGTCCTTCCCTGTCCGGATTTTCTCCCAATGCCTCAATCAATCCCCTGATATGCTTCTTTACTGCTTCTGTATCTATTGCCATAGTATTTATTCTTCCTTTCTGCAAAACGATTCTGCTACTGCTACATTTACAGGAAATTACTTTGCAACAGACAATCAACATTTTAGTTAATATACAATTAACCAACAGTTGATTATCTGACTGAAATTTTCCATAATATTGTCTGTAAAACATTTCTATTTTATCAAACCTGTTTTATCAAACTCCACGCTTTTCCGGCTCCCAGATAAACTTATGCATCTGAAGCTGAAGATTTACCTGATTCATCTGATTTTCCAGCATAAATTCCACTATTTTTGCAGGTTCTATTTTTCCAAACACAGGACTGAAATAAACACTGCATTTTTCAGTTAATCCATATGTTTCGATTACCTGTTTTGCCATTTCCAAATCACTCCTTCCCCCCACAACAAACTTGACTGTATCCTTTCTTTTCAAGTATAAAAAATTTTCCAGACACATAAAATCTGTCATTCTGCTTGCCGGCAATTTATAATCCATTGTAAATTCCGGCGGATGTTCCATCTCCTGATACTCCTTTATGCAAATGCTCCCATTTGTTTCTATTTCTAGCCGAAGCTTCGCATCTTCCGACAATCTTTGAATAAGAGCTTTTATTTCTGGCTGTAACAGTGGCTCTCCGCCGGTAAGCGTAACATTCTTTATTTTAGTCCCTTTAATATAATTATAAATATCCTGTTCTGTCATCACCTCATAAGCTACTTGTTCTTCATTTGCCCATTTAGTATCACAATATTCACAGTTTAAATTACATCCTTGAAATCTGATAAATACAGCAAGCTGTCCTGCACACCTTCCTTCTCCATTAATACTTGTAAACTTTTCTACAACTCTGTATTCTGCCCCGCTGCCTCTTTGCATATCATCACCTCTCTGTTACATTATTTTCTCTGCTTTCTTATACATTACTGCCTCTTTACATATCATAACTTTGATTTCCCATTATTTCCTTACATTCTGCTGCCTTTTTGCATATCTTTTCTGCGCTTTCTATTCCTCATAATAACCTGCACTGTTTTTCGGAGTTTCATAAACTGTGGCACATCTTACATGATATCCATACAGCTTCATTTTGTCATAAAAATATTTTGAAAAATTTTCTGCTGTTGGCCTGAAATCAACCATAATCATTTTAAAATTTTCTTCTTTTAATGCCTCTATTGTCTTTTCCTTCAAAGACCCCTTTTCTATAATCAATGCATGGTCAAGCTTTTCTGTTTCCTTCAGCAAATCCGCTTTCAGTGTAGAAAAATCCACATACATCCCCCGAAGCTGCCGTTCTTTGGCAAGCTGCTCTGTCTTTACCTCTATAATTACCCGCCATCTGTGTCCGTGAACATTCGCACACTTTCCTTCATAGCCGGAAAGAAAATGCGCAGAATCAAAGCTTTGTTCTGTTTTTAAAATATACATATTCCTTCTTCTACTCAAAATATGGATAAAATACATCCATATCAAGAAATCCTCCTGTTAAATAATATATTTATCAGGTCTTACAGCCAAATTGTCTGACTGAACAGACCTTTCAAGTGTATAACGAATACCCGTTAAAAAACAGGTAAAAATCAATACTGTTGATTATCAAAATAAAATCAGCGCAGTTTTCACCGCGCCGTTACAAACAAGTTTCCCTTTTAATAACAGTCCCGGTTTTGTTTAGAGACAGGAAGGTACTACTGAACTGTCTTGTTTTTTTGATAAAATTTTAAGTTATCTTGAATAAATTTTTTCTTTTGCTTCCCGTCCTTCTCTTGTCTTTTTTGAAAGACGTTTTTCCTCATTCTCATAGATAATCTCTATATCCATTTTTGAAAGAGACTGATTAAAAATATTAATCTGCGCAATTAAACCATGAAACGGTGATGTATAGACATCTCCTCCAACCAGTATACGGGTAATGCCGCTCAATATCGGAACATTTTCTATATATCCGGCAATCACATTGTCTACATACAAAATCCCCACTCTTGTCTGTGCATTGTAAGTAGCTGCATAAAAATGCCACTCCTCGTCAGGAAGTACCTCTGAACCTGTATCATGCCATATATCCACCTCTCTGTCAAGCTTAATACGAAAATCCGCCTTTAAATCGCCTGCATTTGGCATAATACTGTTAAATCCATTTTCAAATTCCATACAGACAACACTTGACCACATACTTTCTTTATCTACCTTTGCCCAGCATGTAATCGTATAACTGCTGTTTGTAAAGGATTCCACCGGAAGTCCTACCATATCGCTTAAAATACTTCCTCCGACACATTTCAGGGCCTTTGTATCATCAAACGGCCCTTCGCCAAACTGTGGATGATTTCCGATATAATAACCAGAAAGCTTTTTCTCTGCATCATCAAAATTGCCATCCAGCGGAAAACTGACAAGTTTTGCCTTAATCTTAATATGTTCGTCAATATAAGTACAAAATTCATCCTCCGGCAACGGCTTGGAATAATAATACCCCTGTATCATATCACATCCGATTACCGTCAGGAAATTTGCCTGTTCACTTGTCTCCACACCTTCACATACCACACGGATATTCAGCTTGGATGCCATTTCAATAATACTGGATATAATAATTTTCTGATTCACAGTAAGTTTATTTCCATACAAAAATATTTTATCTACCTTTAAAATATCAATTGGAATATTATTTAATAAATTAAGCGACGAATAACCGGAGCCAAAATCATCCATTGAAATCCGTATTCCCATAGCCTGAAGCTGATGCACCAGATTTAACGCCTTTTCCAGATTTTCAATATAAATACTCTCCGTCAGCTCAAATTCCACATATTTTGTCGGAATCTGATACTTTTCAAATAAATATTTAATATAAATAAACAGCTCGTCTTCTCTTAAATGAACACTGGATATATTCATGGAAATCGGTACAATCGGCTGGTCATTATCAAGTCTTTCCTTAATTTTTCTAAATACACTCTCATAGACAAAATAATCGATTTCAACAATCATTCCGTTTTCTTCAAATCCCGGAATAAACTCATCTGGATAAATAAATTTTCCATCTATCTTCTGCCATCTGACAAGCGCTTCGGCTCCTACAATTTTTCCTGTTCCACTCTCAATCTTCGGCTGATAATATACCTTGATTTCCCTGTTTTTAATCGCATTTGGCAGTTCCGCATTCAGCTGCATCTGGCGCACCACAGCCTGCATCATCTCATCGTTAAACAGAACTACGGTATTGCGTTCTTCCTTCTTTGCCTTTTTCCTTGCCATATTTGCATTGGAAACTGCAACCTCAATATCTATTTGGGGATTTTTTACAATAAAAACTCCCGTACATGCACTGATATTATTATTTACAAAAGCCATCTGAAGCTCTCTGTTTATACTATTATTTTTTCTTACCACAGCTCTGTATATCTCTTCATCCGAAAACCTTCCCGGAAATTCAGCAGCAAATACAATATTGTCAGAATACACTCTTGCTGCGCCTATCATTCCCTTTACATCTCTAATGGTTTTATTGCAGAAATTCTTCAAAAGTCTGTTTCCCACATCATAGCCATAGGTTTCATTAATATATTTAAAATGCTTCAAATCACTGTAGATAATAACAATATAATTTCCCTTTCTCCAGCGATTCATCGCCTTTTTCAGTTTATCGCAGAATACCTCATATTTTAAAAGCCCTGTCAGTGCATCGTGGTCATCCGATTGCTCCAGTCTTTGTGATGTATTTGTATAATCCCTGATATTTAGCAGATAAAAAGAAATTGCCTTTGTAAATATCTTCAACGTATTCAAATCACTTTCTGTAAAATGAATTTCCTTTGTTACACAGATATAATCGATACATCCAATAATTTCTCCATTGTTGATAATCGGTATCTCACAGAAAGATTGAAATTCCAGATGGCTGTTCTGCAGTTCTGAGATATCAAATGTATCTCCATGACTTTGATAATATAAATAACAGCCATCTTTAAAGTGATTTAAAAATGTTTCCCAGTCCTGTGTACTGTATTGCCATTCGGAATCAAGGCGGTTTGGTATTCTTTTATCTCTGATATATTCATGCATATAGCGCAGAGTACGCGGTTTTTGAATCAGACCACGGACAGCAATCGCATCCAAATCATAGTGTATACCCACTTTTTTCAACAAAAGACTAATCGTATTCTGTATATTTTTCGTATCATCTGCCAAATGAAATGCCAGCTTAATCAACTCATACCCAAAACTGTCAAATTCCGGTAAATCAGCACGCACTCTGTTTTCCTGTTCCTTTTGCAGATAATATCCCTGCCAGAGCCTGTTATCACTCATCTTCTCTCCGATATCTTTATTAAAAATCTGATAATTGTCTTTCCCATGCTTCTTTACATAAATAAGCGCCTTGTCTGCACGTTCCAAAAGCTCCTCTGCTGTATTTCCATGTTCAGGATAGAGAGAAATTCCTATACTTATGGATACAATATAATCCTGTTTTTCTCCTGTATATGCGTCATGTATTTTTGAGCATAAAATCTCTGCCTTTTTCTTCACGTCCTCTATGCTTCCATAATCCTTCTGGCAGACAATAAATTTATCTATTCCCAGTCTTCCAGCGATATCCTCTTTATGAAATGACTGAAAGATATGCTCTTCTGTCTCCTTGAGAATTTCATCTCCAAACAGTCTTCCCAGATTCTCATCTACTACCTTAAAATTGTCAATATCCATAGTATAAACAGCCGCAGCAGCTTGTTCATGGTTCTCTATATAATCCTGAAGCTCTCTGTTTATCCTGGTAGCTTCTCTTTCATATTCATATGTATACTTATTCTCTGCATTCTGCATAAGTTCCTCCTTTATGCTGTTTAGAGTTTTTTCTGTTTATTTTTCTAAATATGATTAGTATAGCATAGAAATACAATATTTTCTACATATGAATGTTTTTATTTAAAGAATAAAATAAAAAATCCCAACAATCTTGGGATTTTCTCAAAAAATAAAAGCGCGAGACGGGACTCGAACCCGCGGCCCCGACCTTGGCAAGGTCGTGCTCCACCAACTGAGCCACTCGCGCATAACATAGTATGAAACGTCACACGGACGTGCACAGGTCATCAAACAAAGTTTGATGAGGTTTTACCATAAGCACTTCACTCTCTTATGGAAGTGCCCAGTTCCGGAATCGAACCAGAGACACGAGGATTTTCAGTCCTCTGCTCTACCAACTGAGCTAACTGGGCTTGCCGGCGTTCACCGAAACACAAGCAATATTTTACCAATAATTTGAACTTTTGTCAATATATTTTTTACTCTTATTTTTACTTTTTATTCTTTACTGTTCTCATTCTCTTTTTCCTGCTTCATTTTCATTTTATTTTCATACATCTGTTTATCTGCACGCTGTCTGGTATCCTCCAGATTTTTATCTTCATTCTTTTCATATCTCGCGTGTCCGCACGCCACATTAATATGCAGAATATCATGCACCTGATTATACATCTCTATTTTTTCATTCAGTTTTTCATACGCATTTTCTATCTGAGCATCTTCTGCCTCTTTTGCAACAATACAAAACTCATCCCCGCCTATGCGGTAACAGGTTCCAAGAGACTCAAACGCCTCCTTAATACAATGCGCACTGCTTCTGATATACTCATCTCCATAATGGTGCCCCAATGTATCATTACATTTTTTCAAATCATTTAAATCAAACATAAATACTGTATAAGAGTATTTTTCAACCTCTGTTTCTTCCACCATTTTATTATAAGCTGTTCTGTTACATACTCCCGTAAGCTCATCCATATATGCCAGCATCTCAAAACGTTCCGCCTCCTTTGCTTTTTCCATTATCTGCTCTGTTTCCTTTATTGTATTATACGCCAGTGCAAGAATATAAACCAACAGTGCAATTTTTGTAAACAGATACTCCTTTCCCTCATTCGCATTGGAATAATATCTCGCCATATCTATTGCCACACCTGCTGCTGCCAGAACTGCGCATGTAATATTCACCAGATTTACCCTGCTGATATTTTTTATCCCTGTAATCTTCACATTTACTGCTGCCGTAAAAATAAAAATCACTATAAATATAGCCAGTGTAATATGTACCAGAATAAGGCTTTCCTTCATATTGTATATCCCAAGCACCTGCATCAAAACACAGGCTATCTGCACTGCCATAACCATCATGCATACACAATTCAAAAGGATTCCAGACCTTTTATTCATAATCTGCTTTTCAAATAATATAAAAGGTACTGCAATTGCCCCAAGAAGCAAATAGGATATATAAGTAAGCACAATTCCATTTGAAATTACAAAATGAATAATCGGAATATTTACCAGAAACCATATCGCTATCAACACCGCAAAGATTCCCAAATAAAACATACTGCGATTATTGTTTCCATTTTTGCTAATTGCCACCGCATACAATGCCAGATAAACACCCGAAATCAATATTCCTACTGACAGGAAAATCGAAAACAGGCTGTGCTTCATTTCCGCCAGAACAATATCCAGTTCATTCCCCAGCAAAAATACTGGAACATAATCCAGATAAGACGAATATGGGGTCTCCACGACTATCTGCAAATGCTTCCCCTCATGTTCCTTTGTAATAATAAACTGATTCCACACATCTCCCAACACTACAGAAAATCTTTCCGATTCCTGATTTACAAGCATCCTGTATATGCTCCGGCCCTCCACATAAGCCGTAACATTTGCATGGTAAGTATAGAACATAATCGTTTCCCCTGCATTATGTATCAACGGAACCTTTGTCACATACTTGACAACATACATTCCTCTTTCATTTGGTTCTTCTTCCTTGGTAATTTCCCAATTATCCAACTGCCTCACACTCACATTTTTTGTATCGCTGTATATATACTTTGTCGCCGAGGATATCCCTATCATTATCAACACAAACGACAGCACCAACAGCGCCGCCCATCCCATAAATATTTTTTTATCCATCATAGCTTCCTCAACTTTAATTTTATTTCACGCTCATATTAATTATCATTCTATCATTTCACCTGCTCAATGTCAAACATAATTCCCAAATTTTAAATTTCTAAAAAATTCTGTTTCACCCCTCTTCAAATATAATTCCAACAAAAAGGCTGCCTCTTCGAATGATTCACTCAAAGCAGCAGCCCATAACATTTCCTGTTCAAATCTTTCTTACTGATTATACTTATTATACTTACTTGTGGCCTTCAACCTCGCCATCGCTCTCGCCAAACTTGCTTTGGAATGTAGATACTCCCTCTGACTTCTGTCCTGACGCATCTGCTCCTCCGCCCGTTCCTTTGCCTCCTCTGCTCGAACCATATCAATATCCTCTGGCAGTTCCGCAGAATCAATAATTAGCATTGCTTCGTTATTATATACCATAACAAACCCGTTTCCCGATACCGCCTCTATCCATTCCGAATCATCGCGCGTATATCTGAAAATTCCCGGAACAACAGCAAACACTGCCGCCTCATGATTCGCCATAATTTCAAGTGCTCCATCTGTAGCTGTTATAATCAGCTTGACACATTTCCCATCATAAAACACTTTATTTGATGTCATAATCTTCAACTTAAATGTATTCACCGGCATGCCTCCTATTCTTCGGTCTGCTTTGCCTTCTCGATTACATCCTCAATTGTACCTACATTAAAAAACGCCTGCTCCGGATATTCATCCATCTCTCCGTCTACAATCGCCTTAAATCCGCGAATCGTATCATGCAACGGCACATATTTGCCCGGAACACCCGTAAAATTCTCCGCCACATGGAACGGCTGTGAAAGAAATCTCTGAACCTTTCTTGCACGATAAACCGTGAGCTTATCTTCATCAGACAGCTCCTCCATACCAAGAATCGAAATAATATCCTGCAACTCCTTATATTTCTGCAAAATTTCTTGTACACGTCTCGCCGTCTGATAATGCTCTTCCCCTACCACATCTGGCTCCAGAATACGGGAATTTGAATCAAGCGGGTCCACCGCCGGATAAATACCCTGCTCCACAATTTTTCTTGAAAGTACTGTTGTCGCATCCAAATGCGCATACGTAGTTGCCGGTGCAGGATCTGTAAGGTCGTCCGCCGGCACATAAACCGCCTGTACAGACGTAACAGAACCATTTTTTGTCGATGCAATTCTTTCCTGTAAATCACCCATCTCATTTGCAAGCGTCGGCTGATATCCCACTGCTGACGGCATACGTCCAAGAAGCGCCGAAACCTCAGAACCTGCTTGCACAAAACGGAAAATATTATCAATAAACAAAAGTACATTCTGATGTTCTACATCTCTAAAATACTCTGCCATGGTAAGTCCTGTCTCAGCCACTCTCATACGTGCTCCAGGTGGCTCATTCATCTGTCCAAATACCAGCGCAGTTTTGTCAATAACTCCAGATTCCTTCATCTCGGTCCAAAGGTCGTTTCCTTCTCTTGAACGTTCACCAACGCCGGTAAAAATGGAATATCCTCCATGTTCAGTTGCAATATTGCGAATCAGTTCCTGAATCAATACCGTTTTTCCTACACCGGCGCCTCCAAACAGACCAATTTTTCCTCCCTTTGCATATGGAGCCAGAAGGTCAATGACTTTTATTCCGGTTTCAAGAATTTCTACTACCGGACTCTGGTCTGTAAATGCAGGAGCCTCCCTGTGAATTACCCAGTGTTCCTCGTTTTCAAGACTTTCTCCACCATCAATCGGCTCACCAAGCACATTAAACAGACGCCCAAGTGTCTTATCACCGACAGGCACCTTAATGCCTTCTCCGGTAGAAAAAACCTCCATGCCCCTGCACAGACCTTCGCTGGCGGACAGCATAATACATCTGACTACTCTGTTTCCCAGATGCTGTGAAGCCTCCATTACACATCGCTTGCCATTATTATTTACTTCCAAGGCATCCTTTATAAATGGAAGATGTGAATCCGAAAATTCCACATCTACCACTGGTCCGGAAACCTGAACAATTCTTCCTTTTATTCTTCCTTTTACCATTCCGCTTGCCATTCCTCTTGTCATCATCTTTCCTGACTACAGTGAGGATTCCTCCTCTCTATTCATTTTTTTCTTTTTCTGCGCCTTTGCACCGCTGATTACCTCTGTAATTTCCTGAGTAATCGCTGCCTGTCTGACTCTGTTGTAAACAATACCAAGTTCACGAAGCATTTCATTGGCGCTGTCTGTAGAGGACTGCATCGCCATCATACGCGAATTTTGCTCACTGCAGTAAGCCTCTACCAGGGCACCATATACAAGACCTGAAATCCAGTTTGGTACAATCGTTTCAAATACGACATCCGCAGAGGGGATAAAGTCAAATACGATTCCCTGCTCTTCACTTTTCAACAGCTTTTCTTCTCTGAAATCACCTTTTTTCAATGGCAGCAATTTCAGCATTTCCGCTTCACTTGCCATAGAATTAATCATTTTGGTATAAATAATATATACCTCGTCGAGCTGATTTTTTGAATATGCATCAAGTACGGTTTCCGCAATATTTCTTGACCTGTTCATAGTAGGATTTTGCATGGAATATTTAAATTTATGGTCAATGTCAATACTTCTGTTCTCAAAATAGTGCATACCCACCTGTCCAACCACATACAGCTTATTGTTCGGATATTGTTCAAGCTGTTCCTGTGCAATCTTAATCACATTATGATTGTATGCACCTGCCAGTCCTTTATCCGCGGTTACTACAATATAACCTTTTTTATGCTCTGATTCAGGCTTTGTCAAACCCTCTTCAAAATATTTCTGTTTTATATTTTCACTCTCTGTATGATTCAAAATTCTGGCGATTGTGGACTGAAGTGTAAAAAAATACGGTTCTGTATTGGCAAGAGCCTTTTTTGCTTTTTTTAATTTGGATGAGGAAATCATATACATTGCACTTGTGATTTTCTTTGTATCATTAATGCTTCTTATTCTATCCTGAATTTCTCTCGCATTTGCCATAAAAGAACCTCCTACCTGTTTTTAAATTCCTTTGCCGCATCCACTATCCTTGTTTCGAGTTCCTCACTCAAAGTCTTTTTCTCATGAATCTCCTGTCCAATCTCCGGATGTGCAGTATCAAACCATGCAAGCATCTGCATCTGATACTCTTTTATCTTTCTTACTTCCACATCCACAAATATCTTATGTCTGGCTGTCACAAGAGTAATCACCTGCTCATGCAGACTTAAAGGCTTTGTAAGCGGCTGCTTTAACAGCTCCATCAGACTTTTTCCATACTGAAGCTGTGCTTTTGTACCTTCATCAAGGTCGGAACTGAACTGGGTAAATACCTCCATTTCCCTGAACTGTGCAAGGTCAATACGAATACTTCCGGCAGCCTTTTTCATTGCTTTTGTCTGTGCGGCGCCACCCACACGCGATACGGAAAGACCTACATTTACTGCCGGTCTCTGACCGGAAAAGAACAAATCACTCTCAAGGAAAATCTGTCCGTCTGTAATTGATATAACATTTGTAGGAATATATGCGGATACATCGCCCGCCTGTGTTTCAATAATCGGAAGCGCTGTAATAGAACCTCCGCCAAGCTCATCTTTTAATCTCGCAGAACGCTCCAAAAGTCTTGAATGGAGATAAAATACATCCCCAGGATATGCCTCACGTCCTGGAGAACGCTCCAAAAGCAAAGACAGTGCACGATATGCCACTGCATGTTTTGACAAATCATCATAGATAATCAGTACATCTTTGCCCTGATACATAAAATATTCTGCAAGACTGGTTCCCGCATATGGCGCAATATACTGCAAAGATGCAGGGTCGCTTGCCGTTGCGCATACAATAATAGAATACTCCATCGCTCCATTTTTTGTCAGCGTATTTACAATTTTTGCAATTGTAGATGCCTTCTGTCCGATTGCCACATAGACACAGATAACATCTTTGCCCTTCTGGTTAATCATTGCGTCGGTTGCTATGGATGTCTTTCCTGTCTGCCTGTCTCCAATAATCAGCTCTCTTTGTCCACGTCCAATCGGGAACATGGAATCAATGGTCAAAATTCCTGTTTCCAATGGCTGATTTACCGATTTTCTGTCTACAATACCTGGTGCATCATTCTCAATGGGACGATACTCGTTTGTCTCTATTGCACCTTTTCCATCTATCGGTGCGCCTAACGCATCAACGACTCTTCCTATAAAAGCATCTCCTACCGAGATGCCTGCTTTCTTTTTTGTACGGGACACCTTCGAACCCTCTTTTATTCCGGTATCTCTTCCAAGAAGAATAATTCCGACTTCATTTCTTCGGATATCCTGTACCATTCCCTTTACACCAGTGTCAAATACAACGATTTCTCCATACATTGCATGGTCTAATCCGTACACAGTGGCGATTCCGTCGCCAACCCAGATTACGTTGCCGACTTCCTGACCTCTTATCTCTAATTCATAATTTTCTATTTCACTTTTTAATACTGAAATAATATCTTCTGAACTGATAACACTCAACCGACTCACCTCCATGCCAATTTCTGTTTTAATTTGTCTAAACGCCCTTTGATGCTGTAATCAAACTCTGTATTATTCACATTCAGAATAAAGCCTCCAATCAAGGTTTCATCCTTTTCAAATATGATTTCCGCATCCTCGGCATCGTATTTTTTACAGAGAAATTTTCTGATTTTTTCTATCTGAACTTCCTCTGGCATATGCACATAAAAAAATCTTGCCGTAACAATATGATTGTCTTTTTCGCAGTTCTGGCAATAATTTTCAAGAATATTCACAACTTCCTTTGTTTTGTGATTTTCACAGAGCTGCTTTAAAAAGCCTGTAAAAACCTTTGGGAATTTATCCTCCTGAAAGATTTTCTCAATAATATTCTCTTTCTTTTCAGCCGGAATACTGGAACTGTCCAGTGCCTTTGCAAGTTCATCCGATGTACGAAAAATCTCTACCGCCTCTTTTACAGGTTCCTGTGGTACATGAAGGTCGTACAAAACTGCCACATCTCTGTTTCGTCTTCCATTCAGCTCCTGAACAGTCTGATTCAATGTTTCCATTGATTCTGTCATGGAAGCAAGCTGCTGTTTTAATTCTTCATTTTCTGCCAGCAATTTCTGTTCTAACTCTGTCACTGATAGCACCTTCCTTCCATGTTCTATTTTTCTTCCCTGTCCATATCTGCCAGAAATTTATCAATCAGCTTTTTGTCTGATTCAGGAGAAACCTTTTCTTCTTCTATCTTGCCGACTGCAAGGGCTATCAGTTCTCCAATTTCTGATTTCATTTCCTTTATGCTCTGCTCCTTCTCACTGGCAATATTCTGACGTGCCTTTTTTACCATATCCTTTGCTGTCTGGTCCGCTTCCCTGACAATACGGTCATATTCTGTCTGCGCGTCCTGCCTCGCCTTATCTACGATAGCAACAGATTCATCATGAGCATTTTTTAGGCTGTCCTCATACTTTGATTTTAATTCGCCTGCCTCTGCCTTTGTGGACCTTGCCTCCTCAAACTGGGATTTAATCAAACTTTCCCTCTTTTCAATAATATTATGCATCGGCTTGACAAGAAACTTTTGCACCAAAAGAAAAAGCACCAGTAAATTAACAACGGTAGCAAGTATATTCATAAAATCTATACTGATAATGTTATTGTCCACCTGTTACACCTGCCTTTCACATTATACTGTGTTTATGCATAATCTCGTTTCATTATTATCTTCTTATAATTGACATTCACTGTCTGTTCTCAGTACTTTTTATTATTTCATAATAACAATTAACAGACCAATAACGAAACCATACACTGCAGTTGCCTCTGCAAGTGCACACCCCAGAAGAAGGTTCTTTGAAATCTTGCTCTCTGCCTCCGGCTGTCTTGCAATTGCATCTACTGCCTTTGATGTTGCAATACCAATACCTACACCTGCTCCCAAACCTGTTAATACTGCAATACCTGCTCCTAATACTTCCATGATTTTAATCTCCTTTTTCATTATAAATTTTTTCTATTCAAGTCCTTCCTTCATAAACAGTGATGTCAGAAAGACAAATACATACGCCTGAATCAGACCATCAAACACGTCAAAATACAGACTGAAAGGCACCGGCAAAACAAACGGCACTATACATTTTATCAGCTCCATTGCCACAAATGCACCAAGAATATTACCAAATAATCGCATACACAGCGACAAAGGACGAATAAACAATTCCAGCACATTAATTGGCGCAACAATTGCAATTGGTTCTGCAAAGCTCTTTATAAACTTTTTGCCTCCTTTGTGGCGGAGTGCAGAAAACTCAATCAGCACAATACTCATCACTGCCAGCGCAATTGTAATATTCAAATCCTTTGTAGGGGACTTCAGCCCAAACAGACCTATCATATTGGCAAATCCAATATATAAGGTGACAGTTATCAGATATCCGATATACTGTTTTCCGTTTTCACCGAGAATATCATAGAAAAATTTGTAGCCCCAACTAAAGGCCGATTCCATAAAAAGCTGAATTTTCCCCGGGTTTTCTACTTTCAGACCCCGAACTAGACAGACACACAGAAGCACAATTACTGCCATAATAATCCATGTGACTACTACAGATTCATAGATAGGAATACCGCCAAAGACAGGAATCTCAAATGCGACTTCACAGTTCAGCTCCTCCATAAGTTTTTCACCCAAATCACCCATCTGCTCCTCACTTCCTTTCTTTTCAGATTTTCCATGATGTATTATAGTTCTATCAGAAAAAAATGTCAATCAATAGAGTTTAGAAAATCTTCTTATTTTTCATTTATTTTTTATACAAGAAATTTTGGTTTTTCCCATTGCGCTTTGCTTTGAATAATGCTCTGTCTGCATTTTGATACAGAGTCGTAAAATCGGTTCCATGCTCTGGATAGCAGCACACACCGCTTGAACAGGTAATATGCTGTCCGCTGATTTCAAAATCCATATACTTGTGCATATCTTTCATTCTCGCCGCAAGCTCATCCTTATTCATTTCTGCTTTCATTAGTATGCCAAATTCATCGCCTCCCATACGGCAAACCACATCATGTTCTCTAAAACAATACTCAAGTCTTGTGGCAAATTTCTGTAATATTTCATCTCCTAAAAGATGCCCGACTTCATCGTTAATCGCTTTAAAATTATCAATATCTACAATAATAAAATTACATCTCACATTTTCATTCTTTACAAAATAATCTCGAATCAATTTTTCAAACTGTGACTGGTTCCACAATCCGGTAAGAAAGTCAGTAGTTGCAAGCCTTTCCATTACATCCATTCTGTCGCGAATCTCTTTCTCCTCTCTGGTTTTTCTCTTGCTCAGGTCGGAAAGCACATGATTCACACAGCGCAATGCATCCTCTTTTGCAAACGGTTTTGTCATAAAATCAGCAGCTCCGGCTTTCAATGCTTTTACAATTGTAGCATCATCGGCCTGTGAGGACACAATCACAGGAATCTCCTTTGTCGACTGTTCCGCCTTCAGAGCTTCAAGTACCTGAAAACCGTCAAGACGCGGCATATAAATATCCAGAACAATAATATCCGCCTTTCCTCCTCTTCTGAAATAATCCAGTGCCGTTTCACCATCAGATGCCTCAATAATAGAAAAGGTATCTTTAAAATAATCTGTAATAATCGCCCGATTCATGGCAAGGTCATCAATGACAAGCATGATATGCTCTTTTTCATAATCACGCACAAGAATCCTTGCATTTTCCAGCTCGTCTTCGGCTCCTGCCATATGCAGAATCTCCAGTTCCTGAAGTTCATTTTCAAATTCTTTATCCGGCATAGGCTTTGCAAAATAATAGCCCTGTGCATAGTTACAGTCAAGGCTTTTTAAAAGCTCTATCTGCTCCTTAGTCTCAACACCTTCTGCCACTACATAAAGATTCATCCACTTTGCAAGTCCCATAATAAAATTGATAATGCTTCTGGAACTGTTGCGTTCTCCATAGCTCTGAATAATCTTCATATCAATCTTTAAAATGTCAATTGGCAGCTTGGACAGCATATTTAACGAAGAATATCCGCTTCCAAAATCGTCCATCTCTATAGTAAATCCGGCATTTTTCAAATCATCCACTACCTTTAACAACTGTTTTGGATTTTCTGTATAAGCACTTTCTGTAATTTCAAGATGAAGGTATTTTGGCTTTAATCCATATTTTGTCAACAGCCCCAGAAAGATTTCGGGAAGATTTTCTTTATAAATATCCTTTCTTGAAACATTGACCGATACCGGCACATATTTATTTTCTTCTCTTATCCAGTGGCTGATAATTTCACAGGTCTTTTCCCAGACAAACATATCCAGTTCTGTGATAAACCCGTTTTTCTCAAAAATAGGAATAAAATCATTTGGCGGTATCAACCCTTTGGTCGGATGTATCCACCGGACAAGCGCTTCTGCTCCCGCCATTTTTTCACTGAACAAATCGTATTTTGGCTGAAGATAAACATGAAACTCCCCATTTTCAAGCGCCTGTATCATATCATCTGTAATCTGCTGTTCAAGATACATCTGCTTTCCTATGGATTCATCATAATAAAAAATATCTTCTCCATAATTTCCTTTTCCACATTTTACTGCGCTCACTGCGCGGTCACACATAATCTGAATATCTTCTGTGACAGATTCTATTCTGTATATGCCAAAGTTTAAATGCACTCTGATATCCAGAGGGTAATGGTCAAGCTCCTCCACCAGAAGATTATGCAGACGTTCAAACTCACTCTGATTTCTCTCACATAAAATAAGAAACCGGTCAGCATATTCTCTTGCGCACACGGCAGTTTCATCATTTAACAGGTCTTTCAGCCTGTCTCCAATATGCTTTAACAGCATGTCCCCTTCTTCAAAACCGTAGGATTCATTAAACAGTTTAAAATGTTCAATATCTAATACAATAATGTCAAATTCTTTTTCGGGATAATCCTCAAGAATCTCCATACAACGGCTGTGAAACGCAGTCTTTGTATAAAGTCCTGTCACATCATCTCTTTCCAGAATATCCACTTTTTCCATACTCTCATACAATTCAATCAAATTTTTAATTCTCTGCAGCAGTACTGGAGGATTATAAGGCTTTGGCACAAAATCACTTGCTCCCAGATATAACGCCTTTAATTCCGAGTCATCTCCAAATCTCTGGCTTGCCACAAGTACAGGAATCTGTCCAAGCATATTTTCCTCTTGCATAATCTGCAAAACTTCATAACCATCCATTACCGGCATGACAATATCAAGCAGAACCATACTAAATCTGTGGATACCTTCCCTCAATATTTCTATCGCTTCCTGCCCGTTGCCTGTATATGTCACATTATATTCGCCTTCCAGTATTTCCTTTAAAATCGCCTGATTTAGCTTCTGGTCTTCCACTACCAGTATACTTCTTCTATGCATATGATATCTCCTCTCTGAATGTAGAACCGATTTTCTTTCCTTTAAAATATCACTTTCATAACATTCCGACCATTATATAACATTTATTATATTACAATCCTTTTCTATGTACAAGTCATATTTTGCATGAAAAAAGCGGTGAAAAATCCTGAAAAAAAGGTATTTGGAGGAGACTTTTTTCTGCTCCTCTAAATACCTTTCATAAAACTCTTTTACTGTTATTATTTCAAGATTTTTATCACTGCTTACAACAGATAAAGAGTTATCCTTACTGGCAATATACAATGTTTTTGTATATTTGGTAAAATCTATGGAAATCTTATAGAATTTTAACTTTTTGTACCAAGAAGTCTCCCACCTTTAAGGTGACATCATTCGTGAAAACCGTCGGGCAGACAGAGCTAGCTCGTTGATACTGAATACGTTGGTATCCTTGAGCGAGGAGCCCACTTCTTAAGTGGTGGGAGCACATCACATCAGTTTGTAAAATGTGCCTTTTCATCTTCCACAAGAATCACTCTGTCAAATCTGTCTGTCTCATTTATATTGTGGGTAATATCCATTACAAGCAGGTGATATTTCTTCTGATAGCTTTTGACCAGCTTATACATTTTATTCCGATTTTCCGCATCCAATGCACGAAACCCCTCGTCAATTACAAGAATATCTTCCTCTCCCACATGATACAACGCTCTGGCTATCGCCATTCTCTGGAGAAGCCCTGCGGAAAGCTCATCCGTTCTTTTTCCTTCTATGTTATCAACAGTACCAAACTTCAGCTCTGTTTCCTGCAAAATACGTTCCAATCTTGCGTCATCAGCTTGACCCTCCACAACAATATTACGGATAATATCATCAAACAGAATAACTGGATTATCCTCTATGTAGACTATTTTATTCTTTTTTTGCGCATTTTTCCTATATGTCACTGTTCCAGTTACCGGTTGGTACAAGTTCATCAGCAGCTTGCATAAAGTAGATTTTCCAGTGCCGTTTCCGCCGATAATTCCATAATATTTCCCGTTTTCAAGAGACAGTGTACAATCTTTCAACAACAATTTCCCATTCGGATAATGAAAGGTGATATTCTCAAAAGCCACTCCATCAAATCCACTTATGGACGTATCAGATATTTTCTCTTCTAATATCAGCTCTTCTAACCTGTCCACCGATACTTTGGCGCCCTTAAAGCGCATAAGTACATTACTATAAGCAACAAAGGGAACCGTTATTTTGTTTAACAGTTGAAGAAACAAAGTCAGTGTTCCTACTGTAAATCTGCTTCCAGTAACTAAAAATATAGCAGCCGAATAAACAATTGTAAATGGCAGTCCCATAAAAAAATCTGTAACACCTGAAAAAATACCATTATATTTTGCTCTGCGCAAATCCAGTTCCAGCTGTCCATCAATCTGATTCTGAAATTCCTTTAACATCGTTGGTTGATAATTATGCACCTTGATTACCTCAATTCCTTTTACGATTCTAGTAATCAAATTCATTATATTATCTTCATGTATCATATATCGGCTTCTAATTTTCTGTATCTGTTTTCCAATAAATTTTCCACTGAGCAGAATGACAGGAAAAGTAACCAACACCACAGTAGCAAGTATCCAATTGCAATAGTACAAGTAAATGAGGGAAATTACCAGTTCAAAAGGTATCGTTATTAATTCCAAGCCAGAACGCACCAGTTCCATGACCGCACCTATATTTTGGGAATAATCTGTCAGGATTCTCCCTTCTCCCATATCTTTTAATTTTCCTGCTGGACACTGAATAACAGACGCCATATAGGCAGAACGCATATCATAGGACAGCCTGCCAACAAGGCTGTCTATGCAAATATTTTTTAGGAGAAGACCAACAGCTCCCCATGCTGTCACAAACAGGCCCAAGAGCAGAACATTTCCAAACGTTGCTGACCTGCTTTCAATTCCGTCAAAAACGTATTTAGAATAACCCGCCATTCCAAGCGCAAAAGTACTGCGTATAATGGTACTAATAACAATAAGAAACACACTTACTCCATGTTTTTTTAGCCTGCATACTACATATGACATATTTCCTCCTAACCCAAATAAACTGTCATCAAAATTTTACCTCTCACTTACTTCATCTGTTTTCCATATTCCCTGTGTATAGGTTTCATCTACCATGTCGCTTATGCCTGCCAGAAGCATAACAATCCCCTGTACTCTGTGGGGCTGAACAATATATAATCCTTTCTGCTGTTTATCCTCCACAATGATATCAGCAGCAAGAAGAGGCTTCATATGATGATAAACCTGCCCTGTAGAACCAAAATGGCATTTTTCTACAAGCTCTGCCACTGTTTTTGGTCCGCGAAGTATTTCCAGCAATATCGTAAGTCTGCTTTCATTGCCAACACAGGCCAGCACTTTACCAGCCACACCCTCATCAATAAGGGATAACAAATCATCAACAGAAACGGCATTTCGTATCCAGTTAGACTGACGGCCGCCGGAAGTATATACGCCAAGATAGGTCACAAGCCCGCTTACACCCCTCTCTTCTGTTTCACAGCACAGCTCCTTCATCTGTTCACTCAGACGCTTATCCGGATGCATTTCCTGCATAACATGTACTCTTTCCAGCTTTTTTGATGAAGCCTCGTGATAATTCTCCTTTGTTATTACAGTCCGCAATTCATCAAGCTGCGAGGATACCCTATTTTGAAGATTTTGCATTTGCTCTTTGAGAGCATTGATTTCCTTGTCATAATCTCTTTCCATAATTTTATTTTCCTTTCTTCAAAAAAACATTTTATAATTACGTAATTATAAATTTCTATAATTACGTAATTATAAAATACTATAAAATCCAGTGTATGTCAACAGTTCTTTGAAAAAATTTTTAAAATTCTGTAATTTCGTAAATACATATCAACTCAAAGTATCACATTGGGCGTCAGTGTAATTGCCGCATCCATATCCGCATCAGGTCTTAAAAAGCAACATCTTGATACCCTAAAGCGAATATCGCTTTCTGGCAGTCTCATTTTCAGCGGCATACCATATGAATTAGGCTTTCCACCAGTTTCAATCCCAATAATTTCTGCAATTTGATTATCCTTTAAAGTAACTGCAAAGGTCCTTGCACTGCTGAATGTATGATGCGAAACTTTACAATATATATGTTTTGGCAAAAGCACATCTTTCTTCTGATTCCTAATCAAATCCTGTCTTCTTGTAATATACTCTGCTTTTCCAGAAGAAAAGTCAATCATCTCATATCTTCTGAAATATTCTATATCTGTAAACGAAATAAACTCGTCAATCACAGCAGAACTGCCACCCATATTGCTGCTTAAATCCAGTATAAATAAATCTATCTGTTTTTCTTTGCAGATATATGCCAGTTTTTTTAGCATTTCTTTATATTTTTCATTACAGATACAGGAATTTAAATGCATAATCACTGTGTTATCCAGAATTTCATAAGAAAGAAAATCCTCATCGCTAGGAAAATCAAGAAAACCATCATAAAATGAAAGTGGAATCTTCTTTTTGATTATTTTTCCATTTGAGAAAAAAGAGACCAGATACTCGTCTTTTTCACCAAACAGCAGTTTCAGATTCATTTCGCTGAAAATGTGATAATTTATGTATGGATATTTTATCATTCTGCTTTTTACTAAAAAAACATTTTCATGTGGTATTCTGCAGGAAATCATATTAATTACATTCTCTATTGCCATTCCTTCAATTTCAGCTATTTTTGACCCCTCTGGAATATCATCATACCACCTTTCAAGCAGCAGCTCATCTGCATTTTTTTCATTCCAGCAACATTGCAGTCTCAAACACCGGCTTTTTAATGTATATGGTATTTCAATATTCGTATGGCCGTCATGAAAAAAAACTGTTAACTCTGTCGCCGCATCTAAAAAACTGTTATAATCATATTTTTCACACTTTTTCCTTAAATATAATTGCTCAAAGCATTCCTTCTGATACTTATCTTCAATCAGCAGGGGATGCTTTTGCAATGCGTGATATAGATACTCTAAATCCGTCTGATATTCTATGTCTGTCATCAAAATTAATTTCCTCCTTTTATAAATATAAACATTTATTGTATAGTTTTTTACATTCAATAAAATACACGATTTATATCATAGCAGTCAAATAAGTATTTATTATAGTATTTAGTATACAGATAAATCAGAAAAAATACAAGTTTTACAAAATATTTCTTTGTATAACCTGAAAAATGTTGTATAATAGGTTCAATCAGTAATATTGCAGGAAAGAGTTTGGTTATGAATGAGTATAACAGCAAAAAGGATAAATTAGAAATATTATTTATGAAGGCGGGGATTAAGATAAAAAAGTTTTTCAAAACGAAATTTGGCAGGTATTTGTGGCAGCTTGTAAGTTCCATGCTGATACTGGCCGTAACAGGAGGGATAGGAGTATTTGCCGCATATGCAAAGACAGAGGGGTCTTCCATGACATATGCCAAAGATTATTTTAAGAGCTTTATGACACACAGCTGGAGTGTTTTATATGCAAAGACAGATTTAAAAAATTCCAAATTTATCAATGAGGAATCTTTTGGAAGAATGATGAATCATATTGTGCCGGCAAGAGGCTCTGATACTTATGAATTTGTAGACAGAGGAAGTGACGGCGCATATCATCTGATTGATGTGGTTTATCAGGAGACAGGCAGTGATATTAAACGGACAATGACCCTGAGAATGAAAAAGCAGGAGGAGAAAAACATGCTGATTTTTAATCAGTGGCGGGTTTCTCTGAAAGAGGAAATTATAAAAAACTGTACCATTACAGCTCCGGTAAATATGAGTGTAACTGTGGACGGAGTCAGTCTGGCAGACTGCTCATATACAGATGATGAAACAGGAAGTCTTCGAACTTATACTTTAGATGAGGTGCTTGCAGGGATACATTCTTTAGAAGTGTCATCTTCGGGAACTGGCAGTGCACAGGAGAGTTTTTTGTGGGATGAAAGCAATTCTTCTTATATTGTGCAGACGACAGAGCTTCCTTTGAGCAATGATATTATAACTACCTGTTCAGATAATGCCATTGATATTATTGTAGGGATTTACAGCGGCGTTTTGACAAATGCAGGCTGTGATGCAGTAAAGGAATTTTTCACATCGGATGAGGATAAGGCCGGAGTAGATGAGGTATATGCAGGAATGGTGGCAGCAGTAAATCAGGAGGATGGAAGTACTCTTTTGACGATGACATTTGACAGCTATGATACGGAAGTACTGGACTATGTGTTTGGTCAGAGCTTTGGCGTAAGGTTTGTCTTTGGAACTACGTTCAGTGCAAAGGGAAGCCGGACACAGCTCACGGGAGTAAGGCAAAGCTATGAGGGGAGTACACAGGGTGAGGCGATTGTCAGATTTGAATGTCGCGATGGAAACTGGGTTCCATGCAGAATTGAGATGGCATGCTTTGATTACAGCAAACCGGCAGAACCGGAAGAATAAATGACAGGTTGGAATTTTGCAAATGAAAATAGAGATAAAGAATTATACAAAAATTATCAAAGGAAGCACAGTGCTTGACAATATTAACGCTGTTTTTGAGAGTGGAAAAATATATGGTTTAAAAGGAAAAAACGGTTCGGGAAAAACTATGCTTATGCGGGCAATATCTGGTTTGATAAGACCAAGTTCCGGTGAGGTAATAATAGAAAATGAAGTGCTTGGCAGGGATATTTCTTTTCCAAGAAGCATAGGAGTATTAATAGAAAATCCGGCATTTCTTGCAAATGAAACTGGATTTTCAAATTTGAGAATGCTGGCGGATTTGGGAGAGGGTGTAAGTAATGAGGATATTGAGGCTGTGCTTTCAGAACTGGGACTTGACCCAAAGGAGAAAAAAAGCTATAAAAAATATTCGCTGGGTATGAAGCAAAAGCTTGGCATTGCAGCGGCAGTAATGGAACATCCGGATATTATTATACTGGATGAGCCAATTAATGCATTAGACCAGGATTCAGTGGAGACAGTAAAAAAAATAATTATCAGAGAGAGAGACAGAGGAGCTGTTATTATACTGGCATGTCACGATACAGAAGAGCTTGAATATCTTTCAGATGAAATTGTTTGTATACATGAAGGAAAAATAATATCTGTATAAAATAGTTGTGATATGAACAAAGAACGTCATAGAAATACATTGCAGATACGTATAAAAGCGATTGTATTTCTTATGGCGTTCTTTGTTCTATATGCGTTGTTTTTTATGAGCAGGAAATGCAGTTGATGAGAGAATGGCGGCAGGATATCGGTCAGCTGCCTGATTTTTTTCTGCGATTTCGAACACATTCTGTCAAAAGATATTCTACCTGACCATTAATCGAACGAAAATCAACTTCAGCCCATGCTGCGATTTCGTCCCAGAGAGAAGGGGAAAGGCGAAGAAGCATTTGTTTTTTTGATTTCTCCTTCTCTTTTAGACTTTTTTCGCGTTTTTTTATTTCTGCTTCCATTTCAGCAATTGACTTTAGCCGTTCTTTTAATTTATTTTCCTTTTCTTTCAGTTCTTCGTCTGTCACATATAACCTCCCATCTGTAAAATAGCGAATGTGAATAGGTACTGTTAGTTCATATGAAATATTAATAAATGCTGCCACTGTTTACAATTGGCTGTGCATCTTTGTTTCCACATAATACCACTAAAAGATTGCTTACCATAGCCGCTTTTCTTTCTTCGTCAAGTATCACAATTTCTTCCTCTCCAAGCTGGTCAATCGCCATTTTTACCATACTGACAGCGCCTTCTACAATCTTCTGTCTCGCTGCAATAATTGCGGAAGCCTGCTGTCTCTGTAACATTGCAGCGGCGATTTCTTCGGAGTATGCCAGATGTGTGATACGTACCTCCTGAATATTCAGTCCTGCATCGCGAACTCTTTCCTGAAGGTCTTTCTGCATGATATCTGCAATTTCCTGAGAACTTCCACGAAGAGTTTTTTCTTCTGAATCAGTTTCAATATTGTCATAAGGATACAGCCTTGCAATATGGCGTATCGTTGAATCACACTGGATAGAAAGATATTCGGAATAGTTTTCTACGTTAAATACGGCCTTTGTCGGGTTTTCTACATTCCAAATCACGACAGAGCCAATAATAACAGGATTGCCGAGTACGTCATTTACTTTTTGTTTTTCATTGCTGAGTGTCATTGTCTTTGTGGAAATATTTGCTTTTACCTGAACAGCCGCAGTGGATTCCCCGATTGTGATGCTGCTTGTGCTTGTTTTCACAGGGTTGACGGAGCAGACGAAAGGATTGACATAGAAAAATCCGGCTTTCTGAATTGTTCCATAATAATTTCCAAACAGAGTAAATACTCTCGCTTCGTTTGGCCCTACAATTTTCAGACCGGCAAGGAGAATACATACAACCAGTACAGCGATAATGCCGGTAGTAAGAAGTATCGCTCCTATAGCAATATGGGAATCGCTTAATAAAAATGCGCTGTAAACAATTGCGCCTATGCTGGCGAAAAGTGCGAAAAGAAGCAGTAAAAGAGCAGCTCCTCCGCTGAAGGGATGTAAAATTTTTTCAGTTACACTTTCTTTTTTTGAATTTTCGTTCATAATAAAAACCTCCTTGGTGATATCAATTTGATATCATTATAATATATTATTGAAAAGAAAAAGTCAAGGCGAATTTGAATTTTTTAATACCATATAGTCCTGCCCCGCTTCCTTTTCCTAAGGTTTGTATTTAAAATGTGAGTTTCTTTGATATCTTCCGGTTGAGCTTTAATACAGCAAACAGAAAACCGATTCGGGCTTTTAAATCAAAAATAAATATAATAAAGATATTTTATTGATAAAACCATTTTAAAATACTATACTTTTGAACAAATATATGTTATCATTGTATCGAGGCAATAGCATATGGAAGTGACTCATGAACGCGGATATGTATATTCCATCCAGTATCATATTCTTAATATAAATAAAATTTAAAGAGGTATCACTATATGAATGAAAACAATCAAAAAAAAGAATTTCTGGAAACTCTCTCCAGAATAATAAACAATGCCGCGGCAGCTGACAATATAATTTCAAAAAAAGAAATAGATTCTCACTTTAAGAATATTCTTACAGACGAAACAATGTATGATACGATATATAAATATCTTACAGATGCAGGAATAACCATAGAAGGATATGAACAGACAGCCTTTTCTATCCATAAAGAGGTAGCAGAATCCAATCAGGCGCTTGCATTTTATGAAATGTATCTTGATGAAATAAACGCCATATCAGAGCCTTCCTCTGATACAATACCAAAACTTCTGCACTCTCTGACAACAGGTCAATCTGACAGCGCGAATGCTGCAGGTGAGCTTTCCAAGCTGTATCTTCCACTGGTAATAAAACTCTGCGAAGATTTTGAACATATGGGATTGACACATAGCGATTTAGTAGCAGAAGGAAATCTTTCTCTTTATGAAGCAATACTTGACTATGCTTCGCTTCCGAACAAATCCGAGGACAGAAAAATTTTCGAAGAACATATCTGTTTCAGAATAAAAAGTTCTCTTCAGGCAGCAGTGAATGCCGAACTTGGTCATCATCGTGTTTCAAACCATCTGGTGGACCAGATAAATGCTCTGAATAACGCAAGCACTGAACTTGCACAAGACCTCGGCCGCGAAGCTACCTTGGAAGAGCTTTGCGAAAAGCTTTCTCTTGATGAAAATGAAATAAAACGGCTTATGAAAATAACCATTGATGCGCTTTCCGTAATACAGACAGATGAGGAATAAAGTGTTACATTTTACATACAAAACAGGATATATAACAGGATAAATAACAAAACAAAATTTCTGCTTCCATAATCCTGTGACTGGAAGCAGAAATTCTTAAAAGTACAATATTCTCTTATTACTGTCAAAACAGTGTTTTCTTTTTTAATGATACTGTATTCATTGGAATACTTGAACGAGAAGCCCCCACTTCTTCAGTGGTGGAAGCACGTCACGTAGAAAACTCGAGAATACCTTACAGATAATTTTTTAATAAATCTACCTTATCAAGCTTTTCCCACGGCAAGTCCAAATCATTTCGTCCAAAATGTCCATAAGCGGCTGTCTGTCTGTATAACGGTCTTCGAAGGTCAAGCATTTTGATAATTCCGGCCGGTCTTAAATCAAAGTTTTCTCTGATTATCTCTACCAGCTTTTCATCTGACAGCTTTCCTGTACCAAAGGTGTCTACCATAACAGACGTCGGATATGCTACACCAATTGCATACGAAAGCTGAATTTCACATTTCTCTGCAAGTTTGGCTGCCACAATATTTTTTGCCACATACCTTGCAGCATAAGCAGCAGAACGGTCTACCTTGGTACAATCCTTGCCGGAAAATGCTCCGCCGCCATGACGTGCATATCCACCATAGGTATCCACAATAATCTTACGTCCTGTCAATCCACTGTCACCATTTGGACCTCCGACTACAAAACGGCCGGTAGGATTGATAAAGAATTTTGTATCATTATCTACCAGTTCCTGTGGAAGAATTTCATCAAATACATATTTTTTGATATCTTTATGTATCTGTTCCTGTGTGACATCCGGATCATGCTGTGTAGATAATACTACTGCATCCAGATGTACTGGCTTTCCGTTTTCATCATACTCCACTGTCACCTGTGTTTTACCGTCTGGACGAAGGTATTTCAATGTCCCGTTTTTTCTTACCTCTGTCAGCTTTCTTGCAAGCTTGTGAGCCAGGGCAATTGGATAAGGCATATATTCTTCTGTTTCATTTGTTGCATATCCAAACATCATTCCCTGGTCTCCTGCACCAATAGCATCAATCTCGGAATCTGACATTGTATTTTCCTTTGCCTCAAGCGCTTTATCAACACCCATTGCAATGTCTGCAGACTGCTTGTCCAAAGATACCATAACTGCACAGGTATTTGCATCAAATCCATATGAAGAATCTGTATATCCAATATCTGCCACAGTCTTTCTGACGATTGCCGGAATATCAATATTTGCTGTGGTACTGATTTCACCCATAACAAGCACAAAACCTGTATTGGTACATGTTTCGCATGCTACACGCCCGTTTGAATCCTGTTCCATAATGGCATCTAATATCGCATCGGAAATTGCGTCACAAACCTTGTCTGGATGTCCCTCGGTAACTGATTCGGATGTAAATAATCTTTTTTCCATCGTATTTTCTCCTTTTCTATTTTTTTATCAAACAACAGTTCCGGAACAAAATGCTTATATAGGTCTGCAATAACCTTCCCGCACTTTATTCAAAATATAGCCTCTTTTCAATGGCAGCTTCACAGAAACTATAAAACAAATTCCTGTGAAGAACAAAGTGCCTGCAGCACTATATATTTGTGAAAATCTTCTCTGCACTTTGTTCGATAATAGCTGCCCTTTCGGGCTATTTATAGAAAATTCGCAAAGCAATTTCCTATAAAATAAGAAAAAGCCCACATTACTATGCGGACCTGATTTTCAAGGTAATCAAAATCCTCTTATTGTTCGAACTGCCTATGCAGTATGTCTCGCTCAGGTTGGCACCTTCCTTCTGGGGTTGCCGGGCTTCACAGATCCTTGTATCTCCACCTCTCTGAATAAGAAAGAAATATGTTTATGAACTTTATCTTAATATTATAGTACTTCGAATCTTTTGTTCTGTCAATAGGATTTTATGCAATTTTTTTCATTATATTTTCCAATGTGCCAGTTTTCTTTGCCAGACACAGAAGGCAATTCTTCCTTGACACCCCTGCTTCAATCAGGTATTATATTATTATATTTCAAGTATAAAAGCAGTGCGGCTCTGGCTATTTCAGCAACAGATTTAAAAAGGACCAAGGTAAAATTTATGAATAGTCTTCTAAAAATAGGCGTATTTATTTTAATTGAATTAATTATAAACCGAATCGTAAATCTGATTTTCAGAATTATGTCAAAAAAACATAATTCTGTTCATCTGCGCTTTGCCAAAAGCATCATCAATGTATTAGTTGTAATTGTTATGTTTTACATACTGGTTCAGCAATTTGATGTAACAAAAGACATTGGAAAAGAGCTGCTCGAAAGTGGTACGCTGATTGTAGCCATTGCCACCTTTGCCGCCCAACAGGCGCTTTCAAATGTAATAAGCGGATTTTCATTATCCATGTCAAATCCCTATAATGTAGATGAAAAAATTAAAGTAGTTCAAAATGGGCATATTATTGCAGAAGGGATTGTCAAGGATATCACAATACGCCATACCATTATTCGTCAATACAATGGTGAAACCTGCATAGTTCCAAATTCCGTTATGGATTCCGCAGTCATTACAAATACAAATTATACTGAAAATATTGGAAATTTTATGGAAATAGAAATTTCCTATCATTCCGATATTGAACTGGCAATAAAAATTCTTCGGGAAACGTGTGCGCAACATGAACTGACATTAAATACAGAAGAAAACAAAATTTTTATAAAAGGCTATACCTTTAATGGTGTCATTCTAAAAACCACCATATGGACTGAAAACCTTGACGACAGCTTTCAGGCATGCAGCGACATCCGCGGCAAACTTGTAAAAGAATTTAAAAAGAATGGTATAGAAATTCCCCACCAGACTGTAACTATCTATAATAAAACAGAAGAACCAAAAAACTGATTATCTATTTTCCAAAATGAAACACATGGAAACGTGCGATGTCATCAAACTTTGTTTGATGACATCTTTATCTGATGAAAAATATCAACAAAAAGACAGGTTGAAACTGCCTGCCTTTTCATGCGGGATTTCCGCAGACATTCTATAATACTTTTTTAAATCGCAATGATATCATCAAAATTTTATCAAACTTCGCTTTTATAATCCTGCTATACTGCCTTCAGCTTAAACCTCTGTTCATCTCTGTCATTATCCACTATCTCAATCACAGCTCCAAGGCTTTGAAGCTTCTCATCAAATTTTTCATAACCTCTCTGTATATAATGAATATCGTCTATGGTTGTATATCCATCTGCACAGAGACCCGCAAGCACAAGCGCCGCACCTGCACGCAAATCAAGGGCATTCACACTGGCTCCGGTAAATCCCTTTACACCTTCTACAACAGCAATATTGCCCTCCACTCTGATTTTTGCTCCCATCTTGGTCAGCTCATCTACATATTTAAAACGATTGTCAAAAATATTCTCTGTCACAGTACTAGTTCCCTGCGCCAGTGCAAATATCACTGTAATCTGCGGCTGCATATCTGTAGGAAATCCTGGATATACCAGCGTTTGTACCTGAGAACATTTTTGTACCGGATTGCCTATTACCCGTACTGCATCGTCATACTCCTCCACACTGCATCCCACTTCGTAAAGCTTGGCTGTCAATGCTTCTAAATGCTTTGGAATTACGTTTTTTACCAGTACATTTCCTCTGGTGGCCGCCGCTGCAAACATAAATGTTCCGGCTTCTATCTGGTCAGGAATCACAGAATATTCCGTTCCATGAAGTTTTGCCACACCTTTGATTCTGATAACATCTGTACCAGCTCCTTTAATATTTGCTCCCATACTGTTCAACATATTTGCCACATCTACAACATGAGGCTCCTTTGCAGCATTTTCAATAATCGTATTTCCCTGAGCAAGGCTGGCTGCCAGCATAACATTAATCGTAGCACCTACGGTTACCCTGTCAAAAAAGATATGTGCACCACAGAGCTTTTCTGCTTCTGCCACAATCATGCCATATTCAATTTTTACATCTGCACCCAGCATGGAAAATCCCTTGATATGCTGGTCTATCGGTCTGCTTCCGATGTTACAGCCACCTGGAAGTGTCACCTCTGCCTTTTCAAACTTGCCAAGCAAAGCTCCTACCAGATAATAAGAACCTCTGGTTTTTTTTATATAATCATTATCTGCATGGACAGAAGCGACTGTCCTGCCATTAATTTTTACACAATGTCTGTTTACTCGTTCAACTGTTGCTCCAATTCCTTCTATTGTATCTATCAACACATTAATATCTGTTACATCTGGAAGATTGTCTATTGTGACTGTTTCATCTGCCATAATCGCAGCTGCTACTATACCAAGAGCCGCATTTTTGGCTCCTCCGATTTCTACTTCTCCTGCCAGCGCTGTTCCGCCTTTTATAATGTATTTCTTCATTATACACCTCTATAATCTATATTTACGCATACAAATAATCTCTCTGTCTGCTATTTATATGCACCTGTTTGCAATAATATTCCAAAAAAATTACTTAAATCATGCAATCAAAGGCTGACTGCCCAGAAGAACAAAGCACTTGCAGCATATGATAAGCTTGCGAACACCTTCCTTGCACTTTATATTTTTCAATAAAATAAAAAATCAATATACATGGCATTTACGCACATGTATATTGATTATAGCACAAAAAATGCATTTGTAAAGTTTTGTTTTTCATTTTTGTTTTGTTTGTGCTCCGTCTTCGTAAAATCAATAGTCAGAATGTGTTTCCTGCAATACGGAAACTGCCCAGAGAGCAGATTTTACGATATCAACCGCCTCATCAACAGACACAGTCTGTATTTCTGTGGATTGTATTTTAAGAACTTCTATCTTATCCTCAAAAGAAACGGTTTCTGCTGTTTCCTGCAATATTTCATCTTCTGCAGTCATAACCATTGGCCTGTTTTCCGGTTCAATGCTTGCCCGCGCCAGAACCTCTGACTCCACTCCGTTTGCTTGTGCTGCAACAATGCCATTTTCATCTTCACTATTCATATTTTTCACTGTATCAACAACCCGTGATACCTCTTCAAAAGATGCCAATGCCACTGAAGTTTCACCTACATTGAGTACATAAACAAAATCCTGATTTTCTGCTGAAATCATATCTGATTGACTCATTCTGCTTTCAGAAGAATTCTGTATGAGATACCCTGGAGCTTTTACTATCAGACAGCTTCCTAGAACTAACGCTGAACCGGCAAGTATAAGCTTTAACTTTCTCATATATTTTTCACGCCTTTCATTCATTTGCTATCCCCTTGTGCAGATTTATTTATAAAGCCCCTTATATATGACAAATCCTGTACTGATTCTTGATTAGACAATCAACTAATTATATATCAACACAATCATTTTTGGCTGATTACATAACAAGCGTTGGTTGCTTGATTCTGACTACTGAATCTATTTTAACAAATTTTTCATTATTTGTAAAGTTTTATATGAAATTTTTCTGTATTTTTGTGCATTTTGCTTTTCTTGACTTTTGCCGGTTCTTCCTATATACTATTATACTATGGTATCTATCTAAGCACGTATCCGTGTGCTTCCTTATTGATATCTGTCATCAAACATAGTTTAGTGACAGAAGCACGCATCTATGTGCTTCATAAACAGTATAAGATTTGACCGTGGGCGCTTTGTTTTATGAATGGAGGATTATATATGAGAGGAAGAGCCAGAAAAGAAGATTTATTTAAAATACCAAATATCCTTTGCTACATCAGAATTTTAATGGTTCCTTTCTTTGTATACCTTTATCTTTCTGAATATTACTGGCAGTCTGCCGCTGTTTTGATTGTGGCGTCTCTGACAGATATTGCCGACGGATATATTGCCAGACATTTTCATATGATTACTGACTGGGGCAAATTTATCGACCCTGTGGCCGACAAGCTTATGCAGTTTTCCATGCTGTTTGTAGTAGCTTTCCGCCGGCCGCTGGTATTAATTCTTATTGTGGAATATTTATTAAAAGAAGTAATTCTGCTAGTGATTGGACTGATGATTTATCACAAGGGATTTAATTTAAACGGTGCAAACTGGGCCGGAAAACTCTGTACCGTTGTATTTGATACTGTTATGTTCCTTCTTATGTTTCTTCCAAATATTTCAAAATCGGCAGTTCTTTTTCTGATAAGTCTTGTATCGGTATTTTTAATTATTGCATTCTGCTCTTATCTGACAGCTTATATACGTCTGTACAAAGAACAGATTAAAAACCAAGAATAAATATGGAGGTGTGATATGTATATTATTGTAGGTCTTGGAAATCCTACTCCTCAATATGAAAAAACCAGACATAACGCAGGCTTTGATGCTTTAGACGTAATTGCCAGAAAAAATGATATTCAGATAAATACAGTCAAATTTCAAGCTCTTTTTGGCTCAGGTATCATTCAAGGTCAGAAGGTTCTGCTGGTCAAACCACTTACCTATATGAATTTGAGTGGAGAAGCCATACAGCAATTTGTCAGATTTTATAAAATCAATCCGGAAGAAGAACTTCTTGTCATTTATGATGATATCAGTCTTGACCCTGGCAAACTGCGTCTGCGCAAAAAGGGCAGTGCCGGCGGACATAACGGTATAAAAAGTATTATTGCCTGTCTGGGTACTGAAACATTTAAACGCATTAAAATAGGTGTTGGACAAAAACCAGCAAATTGGGATTTAATTGATTTTGTCCTTGGCCATTTTTCAAAAGAAGACCGTATTCTTGTTGAAGATGCCTTTGAGCGTACAGAAGCGGCAACAAAACTGGTAATATCAGACCAGTTTGACAAAGCCATGAACCAGTATAATTAAATTTATCTAAAATGGGAGGTACTATGAATCCTTACTTTACTGACCCTCTTTCAGGTTTGAATGATTTTCATTTATTACAGCAGCAGCTTGCTGAAAATTCGGGCAAAAGTGCCTTTCAGATAACGGGAGCTGCTGATTCTGGTGAAACCCATCTTGCAGCTTCTCTTGGAAGTAATATAAAATACAAAATTGTTATTACTTTTCATGATATCCGTGCAAGAGAAATATATGACGATATGAAATCCTTTGATGCAAATACATTTTATTATCCAGCAAAGGATTTTATTTTCTTTTCTGCCGATGCCTATGGAAACCTGATTATCAGCCAGCGTCTGGAAGCTATTTCACAGCTTGTAAATGGAGAGCCATTTACTCTTATTACTACAATTGACGGACTTATGGATAAACTGGTTCCGATAGAATATATAAAAAAAAGTATTTTAAAAATAGAATATGACGAGCAGATTGATATAAATGAACTCAAAAACTCTCTCGTCTATTCTGGTTTTGAGCGAACGGAACAGGTAGAGGCTCCCGGACAGTTTGCTGTCCGTGGCGGAATTATTGATATTTTTCCACTTACAAGCGACCAGCCATACAGAATTGAGCTGTGGGATGATATGATTGATTCTATTCGTTCCTTTGACCCTCTCAGCCAGAGAACAATCGAAAATGTAAATGAGATAACTGTTTATCCAGCTTCAGAGTATATTTTATCTTCTCAGCAGATAGAGAATGGAATCAAAAAAATAAAACAGGAACTTGACATACGTGTAAAAGTATTGAAAGCTGCCTTTAAAACCGAGGAAGCGCACAGGCTTTCTTCTTCTGTAAATGAATTTATACAACGTCTGTCTATTTCCAGAACAGGCGTATTTCTTGACAGCTTTATGCCTTATTTTTATCAGGAAACCTCCTCTCTTTTAGACTATTTTCCTGCTGACGACACTGTGTTATTTATTGATGAACCTTCCAGAATTTTGGAACGCGCTGATACTGTGGAACAGGAATTTCGCGAAAGTATGGCAAATCGTATGGAAGGCGGATATGTTATGGCAGGACAGACAGAAGTATTCTTGTCTACTGCTCTGATACTCTCCAAGCTTTGTTCCTTTCGGACAGTTCTTTTTACTACTTTAGACCAGAAAATCAAAAACTTTGCAGTCAAAGAAAAATACTCTGTTTCCATAAGAAATATCAATCCCTACAACAATAACTTTGAACTTCTTGTAAAAGATTTAAGCTACTATAAAAAAGAAGGCTGGAGAACACTGATTATGTGCGGCTCCCGTTCCAAAGCAGCACGCCTTGCAGATACACTTCTTCAAGATTTTCATCTGAATGCCTTTACTACGGAAAATCCCGACTGTCTTATTCAACCAGGACAAATTCTTCTTACCTCTGGCAATATTCACAGAGGGTTTGAATATCCCATGATTAAATTTTCCGTTATTTCGGAATCTGATGTATTTGGAAATAAAAAAAAGAAAAAAAGAAATCGAAAAAAATACAGCGGTGAAAAAATCAGCGGCTTTTCAGAATTAAAAATCGGCGATTATGTTATTCATGAAAATCATGGTCTTGGAATTTACAAAGGACTCGAAAAAATTGTTGTGGATAAAACCACGCGCGATTATATAAAGATTGAATACGGAGACGGCGGAAACCTTTATGTTCCTGCAACTCAGCTTGACTTGATTCAAAAACATTCCGGAAACAGTCTGGAAACGGATGCACCAAAATTAAAACTTAACAAACTGGGAACTGCTGACTGGACAAAAACAAAATCAAGAGTAAAAAAAGCTGTTCGGGATATTGCCGCAGACCTTGTAAGGCTATATGCCGAACGTCAGTCAAAATCCGGCTTTCAGTTCAGTCCTGATACCATATGGCAAACAGAATTTGAAGAATCATTTCCTTACACGGAAACAGATGACCAGCTTGCTGCTATTGAAGATACAAAAAAAGATATGGAATCCAAAAAGATTATGGACCGGCTGATTTGTGGAGATGTAGGCTATGGCAAAACAGAAATTGCCATCCGTGCCGCATTTAAAGCGATTCAAGATGGAAAACAGGCTGTATTTCTGGTGCCTACCACGATTCTTGCACAGCAGCATTATCACACCTTTACTCAGAGAATGAAGGATTTTCCAATTACTGTGGAACTAATGAGCCGTTTTCGTACTCCTGCGCAGCAGAAAAAAACGATTGAGGGCCTGAAAGGCGGATATGTCGATATTGTAATTGGTACACACCGGCTTTTATCAAAGGACATTTCCTTTAAGGACCTTGGACTTCTTATTATTGACGAAGAACAGCGTTTTGGGGTTTCGCACAAAGAAAAAATCAAGCAAATGAAATCAAATATCGACGTGCTGTCCCTGTCAGCTACTCCAATTCCCCGCACTCTTCATATGAGTCTGATTGGAATTCGAGATATGAGTGTACTTGAAGAACCTCCAATTGACCGGCTTCCGATTCAGACGTATGTTATGGAATATAATGAAGAAATGATTCGTGAAGCAATTCACCGTGAGCTTTCCAGAGGCGGACAGGTATACTATGTGTTTAATCGAATCAATAATATCGAAGAAATCACAGGAAAAATTCAACAGCTTGTACCAGAAGCAAATGTAGGATATGCGCATGGACAGATGAGTGAACGCAAACTGGAACAGATTATGTATGAGTTTATCAACGGTGAACTTGATGTGCTGGTATCCACTACAATTATAGAAACAGGACTCGATATTTCCAATGTAAATACTATGATTATTCACGATGCAGACAAATTTGGTCTTTCTCAGCTCTATCAGCTTCGAGGACGCGTGGGGCGTTCAAACAGAACCTCTTATGCTTTTCTTATGTATAAAAGAGATAAAATGTTAAAAGAAATCGCTGAAAAACGCCTTGCTGCCATTAAGGAATTTACAGACCTCGGTTCGGGGTTTAAAATTGCCATGCGCGACCTTGAAATCCGTGGCGCGGGAAATATTCTCGGTGCAGAGCAGCATGGTCATATGGAAGCAGTAGGTTATGACCTGTACTGCAAAATGTTAAATGAGGCAGTTCTTTTATTAAAGGGCGAAAAGACAGAAGATGATTCTTATGAAACAACAATTGATGTAAAAATAGATGCTTTTATTCCTCCAAAATATATTACAAATGAAATACAGAAACTGAATATTTATAAAAAAATTGCCTCTATTGAAAATGCAGAGGAATATCAGGATATGCAGGATGAATTAACTGACCGCTTTGGCGATATTCCCGCACCTGTTGAAAATCTTCTCAAAGTAGCACTGTTAAAATCCTTTGCACACGCCGCAGGAATTACAGAAATTACCGGAGATAAAAATTCATTAAAATTTATGATGCATCCAAAAGCGCGCATTGATGTAAATAAAATCCCTGAAATTATTCAAAAATATCGTGGAAATTTAAAATTTGCGGCAGAAGACATTCCTTATTTTACCTATGTGCCAAAACGTGCATTAAAAAATACAGGTGAAATTTTAAGTACTTTAAAAGAAATTGTAGAAGCACTTTGTTCCTAAATTATAAATGCTTGCACAATACTTGACCGCCCTGTAAGAACTGTATCAATCGAGTAGGGAAGTTTTATCTTCCCTACTCGCCGCGCGACCCGTGCGCCGCATTAGCGGCATATTTCATCTGCACAGGTCTGCGCATAAAAAATTTGCCCCCGATTAAAAATCGGGGGCTTTTAAAAAGAAAGGAGTAAGAAACTAATCTTCTTCTGATAACGCTATTTCATATTTTTCCAGAATTTCCTTCTGTATTCTGTCACGGGTTTCTGAATTAATCGGATGGGCTATGTCTCTGTATTCTCCATCGGAGGCTTTTTTGCTTGGCATAGCAATAAACAATCCCTTGTCACCCTCTATTACCTTGATATCATGCACTACAAACTCATTATCAATGGTAATAGATACTACCGCTTTCATCTTTCCTTCTTTATTTACCTTTTTTACTCTTACGTCTGTAATCTGCATAATCATCTTCCTTTCAACTCATATTATTTTCTGAAAGATACTTGTGCACAGGTTACGATTTAGATTTACATCATAGTATATCTATCATTCTTATCCAGAACAATTTTTGGAGTCTGACCAGGTTCTGTAATATATTCTGTATTTGCTCTGACGGAACCTCTGCTTTCAACAATACAATTCTCAATCACAGTATTATCGCCTATATAAGCATTGTTTAAAATAACTGAATTTTTAATTACGCAATTATTTCCTATATAAACCTTTTTAAATAATACAGAATTTTCGACCTGTCCATTGATAATACAGCCGCTTGAAATCAAGCTGTTCTTAATTTGTGCTCCCGGATTGTATTTTGCCGGCGGAAGGTCTTCTACCTTCGAATAAACATCCGGATACTGCTTAAAGAAGTAATCTCTTATGTTTGGCTTTAAGAAATCCATATTGGTCTTATAATATGAATCTACACAGGCAATATTGCTCCAGTAGGTATCCAGCTTATAGCCATAAATTTTCTTAATATTTTTATATCTGAGAAGAATATCATTTACAAAATCATATCTCTCTTCTTCTACACATTTCTCAATCAGCTCAATCAACTGCCTTCTTCTGATAATATAAATACCTGTTGAAACTGTTGTTGACTGTGTTGCCATCGGCTTCTCTTCAAAGTTTACAATTCTGCTGTCTTCGTTCATGGAAACCACACCGAATCTGGATACATCTGTTCCAACCGGCATATCCTTACAAACAATTGTAATGTCTGCACGCTTTGCAATATGATATTCAAGAACCTTGTTATAATCCAGCTTATAAACTCCATCACCCGGTGCAATTACTACATATGGCTCATGGCTGTTTTTCAGGAAGCTGATGTTCTGCCAGATACTGTCTGCTGTACCTCTGTACCATGACCCGTTCTCTGCGGTAATAGATGGTGTAAATACATACAATCCACCATTTTTTCTACCAAAATCCCACCATTTTGATGAGCTCAAATGTTCATTTAATGATTTTGCATTATACTGTGTCAAAACTGCAACCTTCTGTATATGCGAATTTGACATATTACTGAGTGCAAAATCTGTCGCTCTGTAGCTTCCTGCAATAGGCATGGCGGCAATTGCCCTTTTGTAAGAAAGCTCTTTCATTTTTTTATTGTTACCACCTGCAAGAATAATACCTATCGCTCTCATTACATTTCACCTGCCTTAATAATATATTCGCCACTTTCAAGTATTCCGTTATGATAATCGGAAGCTTCTGTCTGTCCCATAACTGCTGTATTTTTACCAATCTTTACATTCTTTGGTATATATGTCTTTTCTCCAATTGTGGCAAGTCCGAAAGCATATATTTTTTTATCCAGCTTCGACGGCGCCTCTTCGCCTATACCGATTTCTGTATTGTCATCTATTACTACTTCCTCTGCAATAATAGATTTATAAATCTTTACATTTTTACCTATCTTCGTATCTTTCATAATAATGGAATCTCTGACAACGGCACCTTCTTCAACTGTAACCCCCGCACCGATTACCGAATTATATACCTCTCCCTGAATATCACAGCCCTCGCTTATCAAACTTCTCTCTATCTTTGCATTGTCTGCAATATACTGTGGTGGAAGAATATCACTCTTTGTATAAATTCTCCAGAATTCCTCATAAAGATTGAATACAGGAATAATATCAATTAACTCCATATTTGCTTCCCAGTATGAACCAAGTGTACCTACATCCTTCCAGTAACTGTTGTATTCATAAGCAAATATTCTCTTTCCGTTCTCAAAGCAATATGGAATAATATGCTTGCCAAAATCACAATTACTCTGATTCTTTAAAGTAATTAATGCATTTTTGAGTACCTCCCAGTTAAATATGTAGATACCCATAGATGCAAGGTTACTCTTTGGCTCGTCCGGCTTCTCCTGAAAATCTGTAATACGATTATCCTCATCTGTTACCACGATACCGAATCTCTTTGCTTCCTCCATTGGAACAGGCATGGCAGCAATCGTAACGTCCGCCTTGTTTGACTTGTGATAATCAAGCATAATCTCATAATCCATCTTATAGATATGGTCTCCTGATAAAATCAATACATAGTCAGGATTATACTGTTCCATATAAGCCATATTCTGATAAATGGCATTTGCTGTACCTGTGTACCACTCACTGTTTCCACTCTTCTCGTATGGCGGCAATACAGAAACGCCGCCGATATTACGGTCTAAATCCCATGGAATACCAATTCCTATATGTGAGTTCAATCTTAATGGCTGATACTGAGTAAGGACACCGACTGTATCAACGCCAGAATTTATACAATTACTAAGCGGAAAATCAATAATTCTGTATTTTCCACCGAATGCAACTGCAGGTTTTGCCATCTTGGATGTAAGAATACCCAACCTGCTTCCTTGTCCACCTGCCAATAACATGGCAATCATTTCTTTTTTTATCACGCTATCACCTCGCTGTAATATTTACCAGCAGTTTCTGCTGGCATTTCATAATTCAAGCACTATATTATAAAAAATTATTTTTATAAACTGCTTACTCCTATTTCTTTTTTGCAGTTTTCTTAAAAACTGCTTTTGCATCCACCCTTTCGGCGGCTGCGATTTGCGCCTTACTCTCTATGGGAACTATTATACCATAAATTCCTAAAATTAAAAGGACTTTTTTATAAAATTGTACAATTTTTTCTATTGTTTTTTAATTTATTGGTCAATTTGTCTAATTACACATAATTTCTTGCCAATTTTGAATTGCTTTTTAAGTGATTCGTAGTATAATAAAGTAGCCTTGGAATGTAACCAGTCAAAGGCCTGTTACATAGCATACTTTATATATGATAATGGAGGAGACGTTTTATAATGCAAACTATCAGTTTAGAAAAATTAAAAAAGGTTCATTTTATCGGTATTGGTGGAATCAGCATGAGTGCACTGGCCGAAATCCTGATTACAAAAGGGATTTTTGTGAGTGGTTCCGATGCAAAAGAGAGTGAGCTTACTGTCAGGCTTGTTTCTTTAGGAGCTAAAATAATATATGGCCAATCTGCCAAAAATATTACATCTGATATTGACTTAATTGTATATACTGCTGCTATCCATTCAGATAATCCGGAACTTCTTGCAGCACAGTCTCTGAATATTCCAACAATGGTGCGTGCAGATTTTCTTGGACTTATTATGAAGGAATATAAAAACGCAATTAATATAGCTGGAACTCATGGAAAAACTACTACTACCTCTATGGTCTCCCATATTTTAATGGAAGGAAATTGTGACCCTACCATTCTTGTAGGTGGAATTATCCCTTCTATCGGTGGAAATCTTCGCATTGGACATTCCGAAAATTTTGTCAATGAAAGCTGTGAATATACAAACAGTTTTCTTTCCTTTTTTCCTACTACAGCTGTAATTTTAAATGTGGAGGAAGACCATCTTGATTTTTTTAAGGATATTGATGATATTCGAAACAGTTTTAAAAAATTTGCCATGCTTGTACCGGACCATGGATATGTCATTATAAACAGTGATATAGATAAACCGGAATATTTTACCTCTGATTTAAGCTGCCATGTAATTACTTTTGGAACTGACCCAGAAAAAAGCGACTACAGTGCCGACCAGATAGAATATAATGAAAAAGGATGCTGCCATTATACCTTATTAAAACATGGAAAGAAAATAACAAAAATTCAACTTTCTGTTCCGGGTCTTCATAATGTTTACAACTCCCTTGCCGCTGCCGCGGTAGGTTTTTCTATGGATTTGTCCATTGATGTTATAAAAAAAGGACTTTTCTCATATACTGGTACAAACCGGAGATTTCAATATAAGGGGGAGATAAACGGAATTACCATTATTGACGATTATGCACATCATCCAGATGAAATTGCAGCTACGCTTAAAACGGCACAAAATTATCCACATAAAGAATTGTGGGTAATACTGCAACCACATACCTATTCCAGATTAAAGGCATTGTTTGACCGTTTTGTCGACGCACTTTCTTGTGTACCACATCTGATTCTTGCTGATATTTATGCGGCCAGAGAAACAGATACACTTGGTATGAGTTCTCAGCTTCTTGCAGAAGAATTAAAAAAACGTGGAACAGATGTGCATTATTTTCCAGATTTTAAATCCATAGAAGAGTTTGTACAAAATAACTGTACACATGGCGATTTGTTGATAACTATGGGTGCTGGAAACGTTGTAAATATCGGTGAAGACCTGCTTGCAGAATAAGTTATCCACATATCCACATTTTTTTCCACCATTTTTTTCGGAAAAGATATGTGGATATGTTTTTTAGTTTTTCACATATCCTGCCACCTGAAAATGCCTGATTTTACGCTGTTTTTTGACTTATCCACAAAGTTATCCACTTTATCCACATTCAAATACAAAATTTCGACGTGGAAAATCTTATCTTCTGTCAAATTTACCATTTTCAGAAATGAAAATCTATGGTACTATGTCTGTAGAAACTGAGAGAAAAACAGAAAAGATATATTAATATAGGAAGAAATGGAGTTAATATGAGCAATATTTGTTTGAAACAGGCTACCAAAGCAGGAATAACCCTGATAAAAAATTTATTTATAGATTATTATATGATTCCCGCCAATGGAGAATATGTAAAAATATACCTATATATATTGCGCTGCTTAGGTGATGCAACGCTTGGAGCTTCCCTTTCCATAAATACTCTTGCAGATATCTTTGACTGTACAGAAAAGGATGTAATGCGCGCATTAAGATACTGGGAAAAAACAGGTGTACTTTCTCTTGAATTTTCAGATGGTGTACTCTCTGCTATTCAAATAAATGACCTTGAAAAAAATAATTCTGATAATATGCAGCACACCAAAGCAGCAACCAGAGTTATTTCCTCTGCCAAACTAGCAGAATTTGCAGATAATACAGAGATAAAGCAGCTCTTGTATATCGCACAGAAATATATGGGAAAAACATTAAACGAAACAGAAACCAACACCATTTTGTATTTTTATGATACTCTTGGATTTTCTGCAGATTTAATTGAATATCTGCTTGAATATTGTGCCTCAAATAATAAAAAATCCTTCCGCTATATTGAGAAAACTGGTATTTCATGGCATGAGGCAGGTATAGCCACTCCCAGTCAGGCAAAGGAATATGTTTCAAACTTCTCTCACACTTATTTTTCTGTTCTAAAAACCTTTGGAATTTCAGGAAGGACACCCGCACCGGCAGAAAAGGAACTGATTGACAAATGGACCAAGCAATATGGCTTCAGCCTTGATATTATTATAGAGGCATGCAGCCGCACGATAAGCACAATACATCAGCCAAGCTTTCAGTATGCAGATTCTATTTTAGAACGCTGGAATAAAAAAAATGTACGTCATATTTCAGATTTGAAATCGATTGATTCTGCACATGAAAAGCAAAAACAAAAAACTGCGGAAAATACAAAAACCCAGATTCCATTGAAGAAAAATTCCTTTAACAATATTCCGCAACATGACTATGATTTCAATGAACTGGAAAAAGCTCTGTTAAAACGCACTTAATGATTTACACTATGGAGGCATATCAATGGGTATTACAAACAAGCAATATAATCAAATAATACGTGAATATGAACGGCTGAGACTTTCGAATATTCACAGTCTGGACAAGCGCACGGCCGAGGTTTATAAAAAAATTCCAGAAATCAGAGAAATACATAACGAAATTTCATCTTTGTCCGTCAGAGAAGCAAAAGCGAGATTATTGGCAGAAGACGTAAAACCGTCTGATTCCAAAAACACCCTGAAAGAAAAAATTATCCATTTGTCTGAGCAGAAAAAAAGGCTGTTGGTGGAAAACGGATTTCCTGCAGACTATCTTGCTATGCACTATACCTGCAATAAATGCAAAGATACCGGTTATATTGAAAATCAAATGTGTACCTGTATGCATGCAAAAATTGTAGAAATTCTTTACGAACAGTCAACTATCAAAGAATTACTTGAAAAAGAAAATTTTTCCACTTTTTGCATGGAATATTATTCGGATGATATGACAGACGAAAATACTGGTCTTTCTTCAAAAGCAAATATAATAGAAACCTTGAATATCTGTCATGATTTTGTAAATAATTTTAAGGAGGACTATCAGAATCTTCTTATCTATGGCGTAATCGGTGTAGGAAAAACTTTTTTGATTAACTGTATTGCAAAAGAACTGATTGACCGTTCTTTTTCTGTAATTTACATGTCAGCAATACAGTTTTTTCACGTTCTTGAAGATGCCTCGTTTCACAGAGGCGAACATCTGTCTGCGTATGAGAGTACTGTACAGAGGGATTTTTATGAATGTGACCTTCTTATTATCGATGACCTTGGAACAGAGCTTCCAAACGCCTTTACATCTTCCTCGCTTTTTCACTGTATAAATGAGCGAGCCATACGCAAAAAACCATTGATTATTTCTACAAATCTTGCACTTGGAAGTCTTAGAGATATTTATTCAGACAGAATTTTTTCCAGAATCGCCAGCAATTTTAAAATGCTCAAGATTTTTGGAAAGGATTTACGAATTATAAAATCATTATATTAATTCTGACCATTTCTCTACTTGACTTCCTAAAGATATAATGATATAAATTAATTCGTTAGAATTTTTACATGATTTGATAGGAAATGGCTCTGCCGATTTCCTGATACGAGGAGGATTTATCATGCCAAAAGAAAAGAATCTGGAAACCATTCCTGTAGGACCTCTAGGAATTGTCGCTCTGGACAGTTTTAAGGAGCAGGGAAAAAGTGTTGACAATTACATCACTGGATGGCGCAGCAGCAGAACGGGAACTTATACACATACGATTGCATTTTCAGGCTACCAGAAAGATTCTTACCTGATTAACGCACAGGTTCCAAGATTTGGTTCCGGCGAGGCAAAAGGAATTATCAATGAATCTGTCAGGGGAAAGGATTTGTATATTCTTGTTGATGTGGGAAATTATAATATGACCTATTCCCTGTGCGGCCATGAAAACAGAATGTCACCGGATGACCACTATCAGGATTTAAAAAGAGTCATTGCTGCCGTGGGAGGTAAGGCAAGAAGAATTACTGTTATTATGCCTTTCCTGTATGAAAGCCGTCAGGACAAAAGAACAAGGCGGGAATCCTTAGACTGCGCACTTGCACTTCAGGAACTGACCAAAATGGGAGTGGAAAACATTATAACCTTTGATGTGCATAATCCCTGTGTGCAAAATGCAATTCCTCTCAAGGGGTTTGAATCTGTGCGGCCGGGATATCAGTTTATCAAAGGCCTTTTAAGAGAAGTAAAGGATTTGCAGATTGACTCCAGACATATGATGGTTATCAGTCCGGACGAAGGCGGTACCAGCCGTGCAGTTTATCTTGCAAACGTTCTTGGACTGGATATGGGCATGTTTTATAAGAGACGTGATTATGCACGTATTGTAAACGGCAGAAATCCAATTGTAGCACATGAATTTCTGGGGTCTTCGGTCGAGGGAATGGATGTAATTATTATTGATGATATGATTTCTTCTGGCGAAAGCGTTCTGGAAGTTGCAAAAGAACTGAAAAAACGAAAGGCAAAAAGAGTTTTTGTTGCCGCTACTTTTGGTCTGTTTACCAATGGCTTGGAAAAATTTGATGAAGCCTATGAAAAAGGTCTGATTGATAAAATTCTTACAACAAATCTGATTTATCAGACACCGGAGCTTTTGACAAAGCCTTATTATATTAATTGCGATATGAGCAAGTATATCGCTTTGATTATTGATACACTCAACCATGATGCATCGATGAGTGAGCTGTTAGACCCAGTGAAACGTATTCACAGATTAATCAATACTTACAAAATGGAACAGCTTTCTTAAGTTTTTTTATTCAATATTGAAAAAAAATGAAAAATTACAAAATTTTCCTTTTAAAAATCAGCAAAATGGATTATTATATATAGTGTATGAATCTATGTTAATCTATACCCTATCCAAAGGAAAGGGTTAAAAAAATATAACACAAGGAGAAACAAAAATGGCAAACACAGATTTTAACTCTCAGGAATATCTTGAGAAATTAAACGCTTACTGGCGTGCCGCTAACTATCTTGCTGCTGCGCAGCTCTATATGTTAGACAACCCTCTTTTACGTGAGCCTTTGACAAGGGACCAGGTAAAGAAAAAAATCGTAGGACACTGGGGAACTGTTCCTGGTCAGAACTTTGTTTATGCTCATATGAACAGAGCAATTAACAAATATGACCTTGATATGGTATTAATCTCAGGTCCAGGACACGGCGGAAACTTCTTTGTAGCAAACTCCTATCTGGAAGGCCACTACAGTGAGATTTATCCAAATGTAAGCCTTGACAGAGAAGGTATGACAAGACTCTGCAAGCAGTTCTCATTCCCTTGCGGAATTTCCAGCCACGTTGCTCCGGAGACTCCAGGTTCCATTAATGAAGGTGGTGAGCTTGGATATTCTATCGCTCATGCTTTTGGTTCCGTATTTGACAATCCAGGCTTAATCACAACTGTAATCGTTGGTGACGGTGAAGCTGAGACAGGTCCTCTTGCTACTGCATGGCATTCAAACAAATTTTTAAATGCTGCTACAGATGGTGCCGTACTTCCGATTCTTCATTTAAATGAATACAAAATCAGCAACCCTACTGTATTTTCTCATATTTCGCACGATGAAGTAGCAAGCTATTTCCACGGCTGCGGATGGGAGCCTCATTTTGTAGAAAAGACTGCTGAAGACGACGAGATGGCTATGCATAAGAAAATGGCAGAGGCTGTAGATACATGTATTGAAAAAATTCTTGAAATCCAGAAGGACGCAAGAGAAAACGGCAATACGAAAAGACCATTCTGGCCAATGATTGTTATGAGAACTCCAAAAGGCTGGACAGGTCCTAAGGTAGTTGACGGTGAAGTAATTGAAGGTTCTTTCCGTGCACATCAGGTTCCTATTACCATGGAAAAACCAGAGCATCTTGATATCTTAAAGGAATGGCTGTTAAGCTATAAGCCGGAGGAATTATTTACAGATGACTATCAGTTAATTCCTGAGCTGAGAGAAATTCCTCCTAAGGGAAATCAGAGAATCAGTGCAAATCCTCATGCAAACGGCGGTCTGCTTCTTCGTGATTTGCGCACACCAGACTTTACCAAATACGGCATCGACGTAACTGCTCCGGGTGCAGTAAAAGCACAGGATATGAAGGAACTTGGCGCTTATGTCAGAGATGTATTTAAGTTAAATAAGGAATCACGGAATTTCCGTATCTTTGGACCAGACGAATGTATGTCCAACAGACTTTATGATGCATTTACAGTAGAAAAGAGAAAATGGAATGCAGATTCTCTTCCAAATGATGAATATATGGACGTAGATGGCCGTATTATGGATGGCTATTTAAGTGAGCATATGTGTGAGGGCTGGCTGGAAGGCTATCTTCTGACAGGCCGTCATGGATTCTTTGCAAGCTATGAAGCATTTATCAGAGTGGTAGATTCCATGTGTGCTCAGCATGCAAAATGGTTAAAGATTACTTCAGAACTGAACTGGAGAGTTCCAATTGCATCCCTGAATCTTATCCTTACTTCAAATGTATGGCAGCAGGACCACAACGGATTTACACATCAGGACCCTGGATTCTTAGACCATATTTCAAATAAAAAGGCAGATGTTGTTCGTATGTATCTTCCTCCAGATGCAAACTGTCTGTTATCCTGCTTTGACCACTGTATCAAGAGCAAGAATTATGTAAATGTTATTATTGCCTCCAAACATCCAAGCTTCCAGTGGCTGACTATGGACCAGGCTGTAAAACATTGTACACAGGGTATTAGCATTTGGGATTGGGCTTCCAATGACCAGGGACAGGACCCAGATGTAGTTATTGCATGCTGTGGTGATACACCTACTCTGGAAGCTTTGGCTGCTACTACTATTATCAGAGATAATCTGCCGGATGTAAAGGTTCGTTTTGTCAATGTGGTTGACCTTATGAAACTTCAGCCTCATACAGACCATCCGCATGGATTGACAGATGCAGAATACAATGCTATCTTTACAAAGGATAAACCTGTTATCTTTGCTTTCCACGGTTATCCGACTCTGATTCATGAACTGACTTATTTCAGAGAGAACAAGAATCTGCATGTGCATGGTTATCATGAAGAAGGTACAATTACAACTCCATTTGATATGAGAGTTCAGAATGAAATTGACAGATTCCATCTTGTAGAGGATGTTATCAACAGTCTGCCACAAGTAGGAAATAAGGGTTCACATCTGATTCAGCAGATGCATGATACACTTGTTGCTCATAAGGCTCATATTGGAACTTATGGTGAAGACCTTCCAGAAGTACGTGACTGGAAGTGGCATACACCGGAAACCAGATAAAATGCAGCTGACTTAAGGTTGATTATATGATATAAGGTCATCAAACAAAGTGGAGCGCAGTTTGATGACCTGTGCACGCACCTGTGTGCTTTCTTAATGATAAATTTATTTTATTAATATATGAATTTTCAGGAAAAAGATTGTCTTCGGACAGTCTTTTTTCTTTTTATACTATCTTTCTCTCTTTTTTTCTGTTATAATGTCATTAAACGAAGTACAGCACAGTTTGAAGTATAATAATTTTAAATATGAAAAGGAGGTAGTAAGTATGATTTTGAAAATAAAAAAATTGAAAACATGGGGGAATTACGTATGAAAATTCGATTAAAACTTATTCTGATGATTGTAATGCCCATGCTAATCAGTGGACTTGCAATCGGAATCCTCTCCACACAGCTTGCAAGAAACTATTTGAACAATGAACAGGAAACCATACTAAAAACTGCTATTGAAGGTTATTCTGGCGATGTCAATGCCTATCAGGAATTGAATATTGATATCACTGTATTTAAGGGAGACACAAGGTCTGAAAGTTCGATAAAAAATGCAGTGGGAACAAAGGCAAGCCAAAAGGTAATCGATGCAGTATTAAATGGAAAAGAAGAATATTTTGATACAAATGTAGATGTAAATGGAACTGCTTACTATGGATATTATATGCCAATCAGCGGTGGTATGCTGTTTGCCGGAAAACCTCAGACAGTGGTTGCAGAAAATTTGAATCGGATGTCCTTGTATGTTCTGACAATCTGTATTGTACTTTTGGCAGTATTTGGAATAATCGGATTTCTTACGGCTGGAACTATGGCAAAGCAGATTCAGTCTGTATCAAAAAGTATAAAAGGGATTGCAGAAGGTAATTTGTCTGTTGGAACTCATCTTCTGCCAAACAAATCGAAAGATGAGCTTGGGGACACCAGCAGAGCAGCAAAGCAAATGTCTGAAAAGTTGTCTAATATTATGCAGATTACTTCACAGATAGGAACAGATGTCAATATTTCTTCTGAAAATCTACATTCTGCATCTGAAACTACCTTATCCGCTGTAACAAAAGTAACAAAATCTATGGAAGAAATTGCTGCCGGTCTGCAAAACCAGAATGATTCTGTACAGAATATGGCGGGAAATCTGAGTGAAATGAATCTGAATATTGACGGTATCAAATCTGCTGCCATAGATATATCCAACAGTTCTGAGCTTTTAAACCGCAGTGGAAACAGCATGAAGAAGAAAATGACCAATATGTCTGACAGTAACAAGAAAGTAAATGAAAGTATAGCAAATATCTCTGATAAAATACGGGCTATTACACAAGTAATTGACAATGTAAAAGGGATTGTATCTGTAATCGGTGATATCTCTTCGCAGACACAGCTTCTCAGTCTGAATGCTTCCATAGAAGCAGCAAGGGCCGGCGAAGCGGGAAAAGGCTTTGCTGTGGTAGCTGATTCTATCAGCGGTCTCAGTGAAGATACCAATCAGCAGGTAGATGAAATAACCAATATTATTAATACTCTTGTTGATGATTTTGATGAATGTATCAAAACAATTAATGAAACGGTAGAAGATGGAAACGCTCAGAAAAAGAACCTTGAAAGTGTAATAGAAGGCTTTGAAGAATTAATTTCCGAAATTTCGGAAACTTCTGAAAAGGTTGAACATATTACTGTTTCCATTAATAAATCTGTAAAAGAAATGTCTTCTATTTCACAGGAGATAGAAGAATTAAGCTCTATCAGTGAAAGCTCTGTGGACAGCACCCAGAAAGTAAATATCACTGTAGAAGAAATCAACACTTTAATGAACAATGTAGCTTCCACAGCAGAAGAATTAAATAATAAGGCAGAACAGTTAAACAAACAGCTTGGATTTTTCCAAATATAATACAAAAATCTGAAAATATCAATAACCCTAAAAGGGCTGTTGCAAAAATAGCCTCAAGCACAATATATACTACAGTTCCTTAATGATAAACAATATATTGTGCCTGACTATTACTACAACAGCTTTTTTATTTTACTCATTGTTTTCCCGTTGCGGCAAAGTGGTAGTTTCCTCACCCTCTGTATTTCTTTCTGAGGAAGTAATGATTTGTACTGTATGTGACGTAATAATCTGTGTACTGTCGGTTTCCAAATTTTTTGTTGTTGTTTCCGTTTCAGTCTCTGTTTCTGTTTCAGTCTCCTTTTCTTTTGTTGTTGTTTCTTCCTGCGTTGTGATATCTTCCGGATTTGTATAAACCTCATTGCGGGTAGTAGTTTCCTCTCTGCTCTCTTCGGTAGTTTCTTCCTGTGTTGTTTCTTCCGGATTTGTAGTCTCTTCTTCCTTGTCGTCATAGTAGGAATCAAAATCAACTATCTTTAAAGAATCGTGCAGTTTTTCCATAAAGTCATGCCAGGTATTTCCGGCAGACCTTACAAGACTTCCCTCAATTTCTCGAGGCATATCATATCCGCACCATACAGCCGTAGTATAATAATGGCTGAATCCGACAAACCATGTATCTTTATCGTCGTTTGTCGTTCCGGTTTTTGCTGCACATATGGCGCTGTCAATCTTATAATTCTTTCCTGTACCACTGTCAAGCACTTCCTTCATGCAGTCTGTCATCATCAGGGTTGCTTTCTTTTCATATATCTGTTTTGTATTTTTATCATTGCTTCCATTTGACCAGATAACCTCCCCAAACGCATTTTCAATTCGTTTAATGCAGGTTGGGTTTCGAAACACCCCCTGATTTTCAATCGCTGCATAGGCAGCGGCCATCTCAAAGGTTGATACACCATAAGTCATTCCTCCAATAGACATTGCAGGTGTATAATCATCCTCTACAATATGTGAAAAATTCATTTTGAGCAGATAATCAATACAGGTTTTATATCCCATCTCTTCAAAACAATTCCATGCCACTGTATTTTTTGATGTCTTTATCGCATATTTCAGACTGATAGAACCTGAATATACATTTGGAGCGTTTACAGGACCATTTTTTACAGGCTCATCTTCAACAATACTTGCCGGCGTATAGCCACGTTCAAAAAGCGGCGTATAAACCAGTATGGGTTTTATAGAGGAACCTGGCTGACGGAAGCTCTGATATGCTCTGTTTAATGTATAGCCTTTATATTCATTCTGAGTTCTGCCTCCAACTACTGCTACCACATATCCTGTGGCATTGTCCACACAGGTAGCGCTGCCCTGAAATTTATAGATACCGTCTTCTGTTTTATCCTGACTTTCACCAAGCGTTTCATCCAGAGTATTTTGAAGAAGCTCCTGCACTCCCATGTCAATAGAAGTATATATTCGATAGCCACTTGTAAAAAGAAGCTGATTACACTCGGAATATACTTCACTGTAATTTTTGTCATATTCTTCTTCCTCGGCACTGCTGCTAAAAGAATATCTGAAAATAAATCCTCTCTGCTTCATCAGTTCAATTGTTGCAGAATAACGAATAAAGGTTTCCACATAATTATTGCTGCTGTTTTTAATATCCGGAGATAAGGCAATTACTTCTGCAAGTGCCTCATTATACGTATCTTGGGTAATATATCCCTGGTCATAAATCTGTTTTAATACCCTGTCTCGTCTTTTTAATGTGTTTTCCATATTTGTCATCGGGTCATACAGTGTCGGATTGTTTGGTATGGAACACACAAAGGCTAGTTCAGACAAAGACAACTCTACCGCGCTCTTTTGAAAATATCCCTTTGCAGCTGCCTCCAGTCCATAAAAACCGTTTGCAAAATAAATTCCATTGATATAATATTCCAGAATCTGGTCTTTCTTGTACTTTTTCTCCAGCTTTCTTGCAATAAAAATCTCTTTTAATTTTCTTTCTATTGAAACCTCGTGTGTCAAAAAAACATTTCTGGCAAGCTGTTGCGTAATCGTGCTTCCTCCCTGCGTCACTTCACCATTATTTTTTATCAGCTCTACAAAGGCTCTCGCAACGGCGGCATAATCTACTCCCGAATGTTTCTCAAATTTTCTGTCTTCTACAGCAATAAATATCTTTTTTGCCATATATGGAATTTCTTCGGATTTAAGATAATAGGAATTTTTATCTGAACTAAATTCGGCTAGTTCGGCACCATCGGCATCAAATACAACCGTGGTCAGAGAATCCGTAAAAGCATTCTCTCCTTTTTCCTCTATCAAAGCCTCGGCCTCACTTTTATATTTCAGTACTATGCTTCCATAATGCACGCTCACTCCCAGCAAAACCAAAAATAGTACAAGAAAACTATATTTTATTACCCGAAAAATTTTCTGTTTTCGTGTTCTTGGCTTTTTCTGTTTTCTTTTTTTACTGGCTTCTTTTTTATTGTTCTGCTTTTTTTTGTTCACTGAAGTCTGTCTATTTTGCTGCATATGTCTGTCTGTGGTTTGCAGTCCCGCTGTATTTTTTCCTTGTGCATTTTTCTTTTGTGCGCTTCTTTGATTTGCAGACTGCGATTCTGCCATACTTCTTCGCTGTGTATTTCTGTTTACAGACTGTGTTCCCGTTCTATTTCCTCGCTGTGTATTTCTTTGAGGATTGCCCTTCCCCGTTTCCATCCGTTTCCTGTTCTGTGTTCTTACACTTTTTATATTATTTCCTTCTGTATTATTATTCAACTCAGTCTACCTCGCTTTGTCAGCAGATATCTTCTGCTATACAGGATTCCATCACCTGTTCAATATTCAGTCTATTGCTTAATGCCAGCCAAAGCTTACAGTATGCTGCAACTGGTGAGATTCCTGCAAGAATTCGAATCCCAAGATTTTGATATTCCTTTATTGTCTCATAGTTTTTTTCATCTCCTGCAATCCCAGTAATAAAAACAGGTACTTTATAAATCCTTGCCTGATTCATAAACTCCCTCAGCTCATCACTTATGCAAATTGTTCCTGAATGATAACTGCTGTGCAATACAGCCCTTGTCTTCTTGGTAATATCCGGATAATACATTCCCACACATGGATGTATCCACATAATTTCTCCGGTATTTTTACAAAGCTCATATTGCTTCATATCCATATGCTTATAACATTGTTTCTCTGAAATAATATCTGTATAACCACAATTATAACCGGAATTTTTTTCATACTTATTCCCCTTATACTTTCCATAATAACAATCTTTTACACTGCGAACAAATGCAGTATATGGTACATTCTCCAAAAGTCTTGTTCCTCTGTGAAGCAAAGGAAATTCTTCCTGATTGCAGTAACATGCAAAAACACCTCTCCCGTAACCATTTTGAATAAAATCCACTGCATATTTAAAATTTACAAGCCCGTTTGCTCTGTCATCCTCCAGTGGAAAATCACTTGACACCAGCACAATTGGAATACATTCTGTTCCAAATATATAAGAAAGCATTGCTGCAGTATAAGGAAGTGTATCTGTTCCATGAGTAATAATGATTCCTTCTGCTTCGCCTTTCTCTAATATCTTTCGAATACATAAAATCAAAGCGTTCAAATATTCTTCATTCATATTTTCACTGAGTATGCAAAAAGGTTCTTCTGTATCAAATATCTGTGTATTTTTTTGACAGGATTTCTGATACATATCCAACAGCTTGTACGGATTTTGCTTATCTAGTGAAATATACTCGTCATTTCCGGCTTTGCTTCCGATTGTACCCCCTGTAAATACAACTGTTATCTTCATTTTTAGATTATCTCCTTTATTCTCTTATCATACAATATTTTTCCAGCTTTATCAAGTTCTATTATCTTTATGAGATGTGTCAAAAATACTCGAACTTTAGTCATGAGATGAATTGACAACTATTATCGCTTGCAATCTGTCTCCTGTCTGCCATACTTATGCTAATAATAAGTACATTGACAACTGGATATATAAGGTTGCACAAAGAAATTGTGTACGAAAACCAAGCTCTTTCTATGTGTAAAATATCCAAGGTATTTTAGTTATGTAAACCTCTGGAACTGTGGGAGGGGAACCTGATAAATAAGATTTCGTTAGAAGTCTGTTCCAAAGAATCTCGTGACTTTAGTTATGAGAGATTCAAGAAAGATACACTCAAAGATTGTATAAATTTCCTCTTGTAAATTTCAAGCATTTATATTAAAATAAATTTGTGATAAATTTTTAACAAAAGGAGGACTTAATATGGCTCATATAATATCAGATGAATGTATTAGCTGTGGTGCATGCGCTGGTACATGTCCTGTAAGCGTTATTTCTGAAGGAGACGGCAAATATGTTGTAGATCCGGATGCCTGCATTGATTGCGGCGCATGTGAAGATGCCTGTCCAGTAGGTGCTATCGCTGCAGCAGAATAAGCTCCACGGAGGCCGCTGCATGAATATCTACATACCGCAGCAGCCTCCTTTTTCTCTGTTTTATCAAGCAGCCAACCTTCCACGGGTTACTGTTTTCCTTTTTTGAATCGTTTTAAAAAACCTTTTTTTTCTGCAGTCACTGCTGCTTCTTTATTTCCCTTCTGATAGTTTCTCAATACTTCATCAAATTTTTTATAACGCTCCTCTTCCCGTTCCTCTTTTAGCCTTAATAAATAATCCATTTCCTTAATTACAGAATCTGAAACTCTTGAAGAAACCTCTTTTCCAAGCACTTCGTTATTATCCTCTATTGCTCTTGACACAATTCCTCCAAGAATAAGCCGAAACTGTTCTATTTTATCTTCTCCCGACACTACACTCTCATGCTCCTTCAACCCTGCTACATTACTGTTTTCAGGTTCAACCAGAGCATTTTCACTGGATATCATCTCTGAAATTACCTGCGGTTCCTCACCGGAAAAGCTTTTTCCTTCCATAAGACCTGGCAGAAGAGTTTTGATTGCTTTTAGAAGAAAGCCCTGCTCTTTCAGACTTTTAATCTCCTTAAACAAATTAATATATGTATCTGTATAGTATCTGTGTCCCATCTCATTTCTTGGAATATCTATTTTAAGCTCTTCTTCCCAATACCTCAGTACATGCGACTCAACATCAACCATTTTGGCTGCATCTGATATCATATAATGTTTCTCTTCCATACTTTATACTCTCTCCTTCTGTCATAAAATTTATTTTTATTGCATTCAGCCAAAAGCTGCATAATTAAGAAAAAACATCTCCGGACAAGCCTTTGATGTTCTTAGTATAAACAAAAGATATTTTTTATGCAAGAAATAGGAGCTAAATATTACATAAATTTTACAGTTCACGATTTACTTCGTAAATCGCTCAATCTCAGTTCACGATTTATTTCGTAAATCGCTCAATCTCAGTTCACGATTTATTTCGTAAATCGCTCAATTATTTACTCAAATTTCCAAACTGTGTATACTGTGGTCTCCATGCGAGTTCCACTGTTCCCACAGGACCATTTCTCTGTTTTGCAACAATAATCTCTGCAATATTCTTTTTTTCCGACTCCTTATTATAATAGTCGTCACGATAAATAAACATCACCACGTCTGCATCCTGCTCGATTGCCCCTGATTCTCGAAGGTCAGACAGCATTGGTCTTTTATCATCTCTTTGCTCAACAGCACGACTAAGCTGTGACAATGCAATTACAGGAACATTCAGCTCTCTTGCAAGCGCCTTCAAAGAACGGGAAATATCTGATACTTCCTGCTGCCTGCTGGAGGAACGCCCACCGCTGCCAGACATCAATTGGAGATAATCAATAATAATCACTCCAAGATTCATTTCCATTTTATATTTTCTGCACTTTGAACGAAGCTCTGTAATGGAAATACTAGGAGTATCATCAATAATCAAATTGGAATTTCCTATAATCTCCGCACCCTCAATCAGTTTTTCCCAGTCAGAATCTTCCAGCCGCCCGTTTCTTAACACCTGTGCATCCACTCTTGATTCCAATGCAAAAAAACGATTTACAAGTTGCTCCTTACTCATCTCTAAGCTGAAAATAGCGGTTGTCATTTGAGCCCTAAATGCCATATGCTGTGCTATATTTAGCGCAAAGGCCGTCTTTCCCATAGATGGTCTGGCTGCAATTAAAATCAAATCTGACGGCTGCATGCCTGATGTTTGATAATCCAAATCAATAAATCCGGTAGAAACTCCAGTAATGCTTCCATTCTGCTTGGATGCCGCCTCAATTCTTTCCAGAGCATCAATTACAATCTTTCGAATCGGTGTAAACTCTGCACCTCCACGGCTCTGCATCAAATGAAAAATCTTTTTTTCTGTCATATCCATAAGAACATCTACTGTTTCTGTACCTTGATAACACTGGGCAGTAATCTCTTCTGTAGTTCTTATAAGCCTTCTCATCAGAGATTTTTCCTTTACAATTCCTGCATAATATTTTATATTTGCTGATGTTGGAACAGAATTGAGCATTTCTTTGATAAACTCCATTCCTGCAAGCTCTTCTGGTACATTTTCTTCTCTAAGCCTGTCCTGCAAAGTTACAAGGTCAACAGGCTTGCTTTCCATATTCAGTTCTTTCATTGCCTGAAACAGTGTTCCGTACTGTTTTCCATAAAAATCCTCTGGTAACAACAGTTCCAAAGCTGTTTCCACTGCCTCTTCGTCCATAATCATAGAACCAATGACTGCCTGCTCAGCCTCTATGCTGTGAGGCATAATCTTTTTTATCAATGATTCATCCATTGCCTGTTTCCTCATTCCTGTCTATTATGCCTCAGATACCTTTACTGTCAGCTTAGCTGTTACATCCTTGTGCAGCTTTATTTTTACAATATGAACACCAAGTGTCTTAATCGGTTCATCCAATATGATTTTTTTCTTATCAAGCTCAAAATTCAATTGCTTTTTTGCCTCCTGAGCAATTTCCTTACTTGAAATTGAACCAAAGGTTCTCCCTCCCTCACCGGATTTCATTTTTAGCTCCACACTACTTTCTTCTAGTACCTTTGCAAATGCCTGTGCTTCCTCTAATTTTTGCTTTGCCAGCTTTTCTTCATTTGCCTTTTTTAATTTCAATTCATTCAGGTTTTTAGGGGTCGCCTCGATTCCAAGCTTTTTTGGCAGCACATAATTTCTGGCATATCCATCACTTACTTTTACAATTTCATCTTTTTTTCCCAGAGATTTTACATCTTCCAATAATATAACTTCCATTTGTTCTTCCTCTTTTCTTTATTAAACTTTAAATAGCCTTATCTTCCCTCATCTGCTTTATTGTCTGTATTACCTCATATTTTACTTCTCTTATGGTTCTGTCCTTAATCTGGGCTCCCGCCATATTCATATGTCCACCACCGCCAAGACGCTCCATAATAAGCTGTACATTAATCGAATCTAATGAACGTGCACTGATATAAATTTTATCATTATAATCTGTAAGCACAAAGGATGCCTCTATTCCATTAATATCCAAAAGTTCATTTGCAACCTGTGCACACAAAACTGTTGGGCTCTGAACTCCCTCTGATTCACATACCGTAATGGCAAAACAGTCCATAAATATCTCTGCTTTGCTGACTGAATCTGCTCTCCATTTATAATCGCTAAAATTATCCCGAAACAGCTTTTTCACTCTTACCACATCTGCTCCATGGCGTTTTAGAAACGCAGCGGCCTCAAATGTTCTTACTCCTGTTTTCTGTACAAAATTATTTGTATCTATCACAATACCGCCATACATGGCATCTGCCTCAAGAGACTTTAAACGGATACCATCTTGAATATATTGCAGAATTTCCGCCACCATTTCACAGGTAGAAGATGCAAACGGCTCAATATATGCAAGCAGTGCATTTTCAATTACCTCCGAGGTCTGCCTGTGATGGTCTAAAACAACGATGGATTTTGTCATTGTAAGAATTTCCGGACACTCTGTTCTTGACGGCTTATTTACATCTACCACTACTACCAGTGTATTACTATCAATCATCTCTATTGCTTGCTCGCTTTTTATAAACACTTCTGCGCCAAACTCTTCATGTTCAATAAAGCGGTCTACCATTGGACGAAGCGAGGCTGTGATATCATTTAATATAATATGCGCAGGCTTATTCAATACCTTTGCTGCTTTATAAATGCCAATTGCCGCGCCAAAGGCATCAATATCACTGATTTTATGTCCCATAATCAGAAGGCTTTCCTTTGACTCTATAATCTCTCTCAAAGCATGCGCCTTAATTCTTGCCTTTACTCTGGTATTTTTCTCTACCTGTTTGGTCTTTCCACCATAATAGTAAATATTTTCCCCATCCTTTACTACTGCTTGATCTCCTCCCCGCCCAAGTGCCAAATCCATTGCTGCCCTTGAGTAATCACTCAGCTGACTGTAAGTTTCAGCACCTACACCAATGCCTATGCTAACTGTAACCTGAAGCTCATTTCCTATACTGACTGTTTTGATATCATCGATAATGGAAAATTTATCAGACCGTACTGCATCCAGCGCCTGCCTTTTAAAGATAATAAAATATTTATCTTTTTCAAGCTTACGCACAATTCCGTCTAGTCCTGAAATAAATTTATTGATTTTTCTATCAATTAATGCTGCCAGAAGGGAAGCTCTTACATCCTCCACACTTTGAAGCACTTCTTCATAATTATCTACATAAATCAGGCCTACTACCAGCTTTTGGTCTATATTTTCTCTTTCCAGCCTTCGAAGCCTTGTCTCATCCAGAAGATAAATTGCAGCCATATATTCCTGATTTTCTATCTGTAAAATTCCTGAATTACTAAATATATTGTCAGTATTTACCTTTTTTAACTGTACGCGGTAAAAATGCTCTTTAAAGTTAATATTTATTTCCTTTATTTCATCTGTTAATTCCAGCTGTTCGTCAGTAATTTCTTTAAATACCTCCTGTACTTTCTTTCCATAGTTTCTCTTTAACAATCGTGTCAGTTCTTCGTCCTGCCACAGTATATTTCCCTGCCTGTCAATCAGACCATAGGGAATCAGCATGTCCTCCAAAAGCTCTTTCTGAATCTGAGCATAATCTGAGGCAAACTTTACCAGTTCCTGCATAACGAGCTTTTGATTTACCACATACATAACAACAGTAAAGATAAAATATACAATAGAAAGACTTAAGATAAGCGAACCGGCATCTCCGTCCCTCAGGGCAATCCAGATGCCTACCAGAAACAATACCACAGAAATAATAATTGGATATATTAAATGTGTAAATATTCTTCCTTTCAGCTTTAATCTACCGTTCATATGTCTACTCCATTTCTCTGTTTGAACCACCTAACGACCTGATAATTTTACAAGCTTGTTTAAAAACTCTATTTTTTCGGTGTCAAACTCATTTTTTGCAAGTCTCCATTTCCAATTTGTTCCCAAAGTGGAAGGAAGATTCATTCTTGCACTGTTATCTTTTTCCAGCACATCCTGCATCTGTATAACTACTGTATCTGCAACACTTAGATATGCTGTCTTTATCATCTGTCTGACTATATTTTTATCTGTTGCACTGACATAATCTTTTACATAGACAAGCTGCTTTTTGTCCAGCTTGTCAAGATAGCCCTTTACAGTATCATTATCATGTGTTCCAAGATACATCACATAATTACTTTCCGCATTATGTGGAAGATATTTATTGTCCGAGCTGCCATCAAAAGCAAAAAGCAATACCTTCATACCCGGATAGCCCTCTCTTTTTAATAGCTCTTCCACTGCCGGATAGTCTACTCCAAGGTCTTCGGCAATAATCTTCGCATCTCCAAGCACAGTATTGATTGCCTTTGTAAAAGTTCCACCCGGACCATAGGCAAAATGGCCCTCTTTTCCGGTCTTGTCCGCAGGTATGCAGAAATATCTTGTAATTCCAATAAAATGGTCGATTCTAATGACATCATACAGCTTTGCAGAAGCCTCTATTCTCTTCTTCCACCAGCCAAAGCCGTCTTTTTCCATTTCGTTCCAGTTATACAGGGGATTTCCCCATTTTTGTCCGTCTTCAGCAAATTCATCTGGAGGACAGCCTGCCACATCAATCGGACGTTTATCCTCATCAAGCTGAAACAGCGAAGGATTTACCCATACATCTGCACTGTCCAGCGCAACATAAATAGGAATATCACCAATAATCTGAATTCCTTTTTCATTTGTATACTTTTTGAGCTTACTCCATTCCTTATAAAAACGATACTGAACAAATTTCCAGAATCCGATTTCATTGGAAAGCTTTTTCGTATATTTTTCAAGAGCCTTCTTTTCACGGTCTCTAATGTCTTTTTCCCATTTCAGCCATTCTGCCTGACCAAAAAACTCCTTGCAAGCCATAAACAGTGCATAGTCTTTAAGCCAGAATTCATTTTCCCTTAAAAATTTTTTATAGCCTGTTGGAGATTTTTTTTCGCACCATCTCTCATAAGCTTTCTTTAGAAGAGGAAAACGATACCTGTAGAGCAGGTCATATTCTACATATTGCTCTGTCGTAAACCATATTATGGAACTGACCTCCTCCTGTTTTAATAATCCGTCTTTTATCAGGTTGTCCAAATCTATAAAGTATGGATTGCCTGCAAAAGCAGAAAAAGACTGATATGGACTGTCACCATAGCTTGTAGGTCCAACAGGAAGAACCTGCCAGTATTTCTGGCCAGCTTTTCCCAGTTTATCTACAAATTTATAAGCTGTTTTTCCCAGTGTTCCGATTCCATATGGAGAAGGAAGGCTGCTGATTGGGAGCAAAATTCCGGCTCCCCTGTCTAAACGTTTTGACATGGATAATAACCTCCTTTTATTTTTGTTTCCATCCACTTGCGATAATAAGGACCTCTGTGCCCTTTCTCGTTGAAAATGCATATATTTATGTATATTATAGACCATTTCCGACAGTTTTACAATACAAAAGTTTCCAGACGAACTTTGTCTTTCCTATAATATACTTTACAGATAAAAAAGGACTGATTATCTTATTATATGGTAGCTTCAAAGTTGTATAAAAATAATTTTTATTCAATTACAGCTTAAAATAAAGAAACCTCCTTCGATGAATATGGCACAACTTTTATAAACAATTATTTTTTATTGGATAATTTGAGACAAGAGTGGCTGTTAGCATTTTTATCTAACAACCACTCTTTTGAACTTTAATATACAAATTTTTAATTTTTTAAATTATAAACTGACAATAACCCATATAAATCTTTATTTTAAACATATTTCTCTTAACCTGTCATGTATTTTTTTAAACTGCCCGTCTTTTGTTGTATAAATATTATTATCGCCATAATACAGCTCTGTGCCAAATCCTATCGTATATTCTGTACCATCTGTATAACAGAAAGTAATATGAGCCATACCCAAAGGCAGTTCAAAATCATCCGTACTTTGTTCTCTTTTGGCAATAAATTCCAAAGAAGCAAACATCTGACAAACTTCCAGAATTTCTTCATACTCTGTTATTTCATATTGTCCAAGAGGCGGCGGAGTACGTATCATACATACATTTTCAAAAAACTTATTTGTAAAAATATCATTTTTTGATTCTACCATATAAGTTATGCTTGGAACAGTTGTTTCTGAAGATATTGAATCCTGCTCTGTTTTATTTGACTCCTTTTTACATGCATTAAGAAATACTGCAGCCAAAATAATTACAATATATAAAACTTTTTTAATATTCATTCACCACACCCCTTTATTCAACAATAACTTTTATATATAATAAATCAATAAACACTTCCAAACCACTTATAGGAATATCCACCAAGATTTATTACTGTCATGGTATCTAAAAAAGATATATGAGAACCGTTTGAATCCCATGCATAGATTGCTCTCATCCCTGCGGAAGTATCATTTAAAAAACAGCTATATCCATATCCGGTTATTGAATGTCTTTCTAAATCAATGTGTAATTAAAACAGATACTGAAAATCAATAAACAACTCACAATAATTTTAGAAAATTTTTTTAATGTTCTCATAACATATCCTCCTTTTTGTTTTTAACAATTCCTCATTCTTGTAAACAGGGCAGAAATAATCCTGCCTTGATGTGTTATTGTGATTCTAAATACTTTATCATTACAAATTCACTCATTTTACTCCAAAGTATTTTTATTTATTATAAACCGCTTTCTGATTATTGTCAACAAATTTATTCTTATCAGTATATTGAAATTATATAAAAATAAATCATAAATTTTATTTAAAAAATATATTTTATAATTACCAGTAAAATTTTAAATATATAACCAAAAGGGCAAATCTTAAAATAAAATAATTGTATACAGCAACTTAATATTTACACATATTTCTTTATGCGTTTATTTTATTTCAGAAGTATTCTGTTTTTTCCTGCAATATACTTTACATCCATAAAAATATGTGTATACTATTTGTAAAAGGAAAGAAAGGAAAAAGTAATATTATGATATATTTCACATCAGACCTGCATTTTTACCATCAAAATATTATTTCTCATACCAACCGCCCGTTTTCAAATATGGAACAGATGAATAAGGCTCTGATTGAAAACTGGAACCGGACTGTATCTGCACAGGATGAAATTTATATCCTTGGAGACGTCACCATGAAAGGGCCTGAATTTGCAGAAAAAGTCCTCTCTCAGTTAAAAGGATGTAAATATCTGATAAAAGGGAATCATGACCGGTTTGTAAAAAATGAGAAATTTAACAGCAGTTTATTTGAATGGGTAAAGGATTATCATGAATTATACTATGAAAATGAACGATTTATTTTATTTCATTATCCGATAGAAGAATGGAATGGTTTTTTCAGAGGCACTATTCATCTTCACGGACATCAACATAATCATGAAAATTATAATTTTGAAAATCTTGAAAAAGGGCTGAAAAAATTTGATGTAGGAGTGGATGCAAATCATATGAAGCCTGTCAGTATAGAAGATATTATTGCATTTTTTCAATAAAAGAATAACTGCCTGTGATATAATAAGTTTGTAATAATTCAGCAAATAAAATGACGGTCAGTTTTTCGACCAACCGCCATAATTAAAAATCAATAAAGATAGTTTCTCTGTATTTTATACTTGTGATAGTTATATCAAACGTTTTTTATATATCTTCCATTTTGATTGACAAATCCCATCTTTTGAAGATATACTTTATGATTTTGTGAGTTTCCAGAATAGATTAACTCATGAATTCCATTTTCCGGCAGCTTTGAATATAAAAACTTTCCTACAGAACAGTCGCGATAAAACGGGGTTGTATAATCAATCACAATATCCAGTTTTCCCTCTTCTGTTTTTGTGCCAAGCAAAACACCTGCCAGAGCCGTATCACAGCACACGATATATGCAGTATCTGCTGAAATATGCTCTGCATTTACTTCTGTAAAAAACTGTTCTATATCATTTTTATAAAAATTTAAAAAATAACCTAAAAGAGGGTTCTTTGTATCTATGCAAACCAGACTGTAATGCTGCTCTGTTTTTAACAGTTTTATTAAATTATAGATATTAATTGCTATTAAACATATATTCATAAGCGCCAGAGGATAAGAATGAATAATCAATGCATAGGTAGCTGAAATACAGCATCCCACTGTATTAATCATTCTTAATTTTACAATAGAAGACATCAGCATGGAAAGCACTACAAGGAAAGAACCCATATACCCTGTTACTTCAATGATAACTGAAAAATCCATAATAAATTCCGCCTTTCTTTTGTGAAAAAGGAGCCTTAAAACAGCCCCTTTTCTTTGAGATTAAATCCTAGATTAATATCCTGTTCCACAGTCTGTATTTTTTATAATTTTCACCAGCCTGCTTGTACCTAGCCTGTCTGCACCTGCTTGTATAAATTCCTCTGCATCTTCAAAAGAAGAAATTCCTCCTGCGGCTTTTACCTTGACATTTTTTCCGACATGAGCCTTCATCAGTTTCACATCCTCAAAAGTTGCTCCCGCAGTTGAAAATCCTGTGGAGGTTTTAATATATTCTGCTCCTGCAGTTGTCACAATCTCACACATTTTTATTTTTTCTTCTTCAGTCAGCAGACATGTTTCAATAATTACTTTTAAAATTCTCCCCTTACAGGCCTTATGAACCTCACGGATTTCCTGTTCCACCTCCTGATATCTTTTATCCTTCAGATATCCAATATTAATTACCATATCAATTTCCTGTGCACCATTTGCAATGGCATCCTCTGTTTCAAAAACCTTTACGGCTGTTGTATGGTATCCATTTGGAAATCCAATCACTGTGCAGATTGGCAATTTTCCTCCTACATATTCCACTGCCTGTTTTACATAAGCTGCCGGAATACAGGCCGAGGCTGCTTCATATTTCATTGAATCCTCTAAAATTTCACAAATATCCTCCCAGGTAGCTGTCTGACCAAGCAGTGTATGGTCTACCATTTTTAAAATATCTTTCTTTTCCATAATAAATCCTTGTCCTTTCCACAATAAATCTTTTACTGTTCTTCTATATTTTATACTGATTTATGTCATCCCTTTTCTTTAGAAAAGAGTAACAATGCTTACAATTAATGCACTCATAATACTTACAAATACTCCTGAAATCATAGACTTAAATACAAGACGGGAAATGGTACCTCTCTTTTCTGGACAAAGCACGCCGATTCCTCCAATACACATACCCATGCTGGAAAGATTCGCAAAGCCGCAAAGAGAAATTGCACAAATCATTCCTGTTCTTGCATCCAGACTGGAAAGCTTGCTTCCCAAATCCTGAAATGCAACAAATTCATTTAAAATTAATTTATTTCCCAGAAGAGAACCTTCCATCAGAATATCCCCTGTATCTAATCCCAAAAGAAATCCAAATGGTGCAAATATATAGGAAAAAATATCTGATAAGGTAATGTGGAAAAATCCGAGAAAAAGGTTAATAAGCGCAACAATTCCAACAAAGCCGACAATAGAAGCACCGATGGAGATAACCATCTGCATGCCTGTCGATGCTCCTTCTGAAAGCGCATCGATTACATTTGAATTGTTTCCTTTATTATCCATTTTAACATCCGTAATAGACTTTACCTCCTCTGTCTGAGGCAATATCATCTTTGAAATCATAATACTTCCTATAGGAACCATAGCGCTTGCAATCAACAGATATTCCATAGGAATCCCCAATGCATGATATCCTCCCAAAATAGATGCAGACATACTTCCCATTCCTGAAACCAGAATTACAAAAATTTCACTGTCCGTTAAATCTTTTAGATATTTGCTGACCAGAATAGGGCTGTCTGTATGGCCCAAAAACATATTTGCAACAGCTACAAAGCTCTCTACTTCTGTTGTTCCCATCAGTTTTCCTACCGCCTTGCCAATCCATTTTACAATAAAGCCTATAACTCCCAGATAATACAAAGCACCTACCAATGCGGAAACAAAAATGATATTACCTAAACTTTGAATAATAAAAATACTGAGTTCTCCCTGAAACAGGTCTCCAAATACAAAGGACAATCCCTCATTTCCACAATTAATAACTGCTGTCAGCCCATTGGATAAAACGGTAATTACTTTTTGACCTGCCGGAATTTTCACTATCAGGAAAGCAATTATGACTTCTACTATAAGCGCTTTTAAAACTATTTTCCACTTTATCTTTTTACGGTCCCATGAAATCAGCCAGCAAATTCCCAAAACTACTGCTATTCCAAGTAAGTTTAATAAAAATTTCATTTTCCTGCCTCCTTTTCCTCTGTGTTTTATTTTAGTTTTTCAAGAATCGACTCCCCTATACTTCCCTCTGGCATTGAAACTCCAAAATTTCTGGCAATTGTTGCACCAATAGCTGCAAAGCTCTGCATATCGTCCAATTTTCCACAATCCTTCATAGACGGTGAATATGCAAGAAAAGGAACCCTTTCTCTTGTATGGTCTGTCCCTGTATGTGTTGGGTCATTTCCATGGTCCGCAGTTAAAATCAGCAAATCATCTTCTTTTATAAATTTTAACAGTTCTCCCAGTTTTACATCAAACCTCTCCAGCTCCTGAGCATAGCCCTTTACATCACGACGGTGTCCCCATAAAGCATCAAAATCCACCAGATTGACAAAACAAAGTCCTTCAAACTCTCTTTTGGCAATTTCAATTGTCTGCTCCATTCCATGTACAGAACTTTTGGATTTATTGGATTCTGTCAGACCTTCACCATCAAAAATATCAAAAATCTTTCCAACAGAAATCACATCATAGCCTGAATCCTTTAAAACATTCAACACTGTTTTTCCATATGGCTTTAATGCATAATCATGACGATTGCTGGTTCTTTTAAATTCACCCTTTTTCTTTCCCACATAAGGTCTTGCTATGACACGCCCGACTTTCCACTCATCTTTCATGGTAATTTCACGGGCAATTTCACAGCAGCGATATAATTCCTGCAATCCAAAGGTCTCTTCATTTCCACAAATCTGAAGAACAGAATCGGCTGATGTATATACAATCATATGACCAGTCGCAATCTCTTCCTCTGCAAGCTCATCCAAAATTTCTGTTCCACTGGCGCTTTTATTTCCAATAATTTTCCGCCCTGTTCTTCTGGACAGTTCATCCAGAAGTTCCTCTGGAAATCCTGTTTCCGTAAAGGTCTTAAAAGGCTTTGTAATATGCAGTCCCATCATTTCCCAGTGTCCGGTCATGGTATCCTTTCCGGTACTTGCCTCATTTAAATATGCATAATATCCAAGCGGTTGTTCCACCGGCTTTACCTGCTTTAATGGATGAAGATTTGCCATGCCCAGTTTTTGAAGATTCGGAATATGAAATTCATTCACAGCCTGCGAAATATGACCAAGTGTATCTGTCCCCACATCTCCATAGTCCGCTGCATCCGGCATGGCACCCGCACCAAGCGAATCCAGAACAATTGTAAATATACGTTTATATCTTTTCATATTTTAATATCTTCCTTTCCTTTTATTTATTTTCTTCATATTGCTTTAATCTCAAATATTGTTCTTTTGAAATCGCAATTTTTCCATTTTCTATACAAATAAGATTTTCTTTCTCCAAAGCTGCGATGTTCCTCTGAACACTTCGAATATTAAATCCGATTCTGTCAGACAATTCCAACTGCGTCTTTTCAACTTTATACAGGTCTGTATTTTTGTGTTTTTTATTTTCGTAAGATTTTATCAGATATTTTATTAATCTTTCCTTACAATTCATAAACATATATTCACGTTCATTCTTCTTTTCAAAGGTCAGCATGGCCATAATGTTCTTTATTCTCAAAAGTAATGCATTTTCATCATGCTGTACCCATTGCGAATAATATTTTGCCGAAAGCATCAATATCTCACACTCTTCTGCCGCACAGATGGATATACAATATTCCGGAATATCTCCAAATACCTCGAAGTCTCCCACTATGTGCATTTGAGCAAAATCCATAAAGTAATAGGCGCGCCCCTGCTTTTGATAATCCATTCCCACAATATTTCCGGAAAGAATAATATATACCATATCGCAAGGTGTTCCTTCATGAATAATATATTCCCCTTTCTGGATTTTTTTACAGGATATCGTTTTTACGATTGCATCAGGCACATATTTAAATAGTGCATTTAAATATTCACGTCTGTCATATTCAGATTTTCTTACTGCCTCCAATAATTGTTTTTTTGATTCCATCTTTTCCCTCCATCTTTCGTTTTTATTCAAGTATTTAAAAATGAACGTCTGTTTTTGTCTACTTTATTTTTTCAAAAAGATTTTTCCCATTTACGAATTTAGCGATAATATTTCTGTCTTCTGCAAGATAAATAAGACGTTCCAGACGCTCTTTCACACTTAAAGTCTGCGGGTACTTTATGGAAGCATCTTCAATTACCACTGCATCAAACTCATATCCTTTTTCAAAGCTGCCGACCTTTCCAAAAAATTCTCCGCCTCCTTTTGTAGCCAGATAAAAAACCTCTGAAACTGTAAGCGGGGCCAGTGACTTATCAACCAGTCTCCAACGAAGCTTCGAACATTGAACTGCCATGGTCATTGCCTTAAAAATAGACAAGGTGGAACCTGCCGCTATATCACTTCCTAGACCAACCTTTATACCATGATTAAGGTAAGCTCTTATCGGAGCAATTCCAGAAGAAAGATTTGTGTTGGACTCCGGACAATGTGCAATAAATACATTCTGATTTTTTATCAGATTTATTTCATCAATATGACTGTGTACACAGTGCGCCATAATTGTCGGACATTCATTTCCAAACATATCGTATTTATCATAGGCTTCTCCGTAAAAGGAGGTATCTGGACAAAGCTCTTTTACCCACTGAATTTCTCCCAGATTTTCTGACAAGTGAGATTGTACTGGCAGATGATATTTTTTCTGTAATACAGACAAATTTTCCATTAATTTATCCGAACAGGTGGGAATAAACCTTGGGGTCAAAATCGGTTTTACATTTTCGAACTCTCTGTTCTCCACAATCCACTGTTCTGTATCACAAACTGCCTGCTCGACACTCTGTTCACAAAGAGAGTCTGGACTGTTTCTGTCCATATTTACTTTTCCGACATATGCCCTTATCCCCGAATCTTCTATTTTTTTCATTAGCAGGCTGGTAGCCTGTGGATGAACGGTTCCAAAAATACATGCTCTGGTAGTTGCGCTGTTTAAAAGGTCCTCTGTAAAAATATCATAAGCCCTGTTGGCATATTCCATATCCGAATATTTTGCCTCTTCCACAAAAGTATGTGTATTTAGCCATTCAATCAGCTCCAAATCCATTCCCATCCCCCGAAAGGAATACTGAGGTGCATGTACATGCAAATCGACAAGCCCTGGGATAATAATTTTATCTGTATAATCATAATTTGGAAAGGTTTCGTAACATTCGGGCAATTTTCTGTATACGCCTGCACAATATCCATTTTCGCAGACAACATAACCGTTCTCAACAATACAAAATTCATCCTTTGATTTACTATAACAAACATTTCCTTTTATTACATAGTTTTTCATTATAATCTATTTCCTTTCATTTTTCAATTAAATAGATTCTGTTTCGAAAGAAAGCGCTTATATTACCATATTTATAAAACTCCTCCCTGTACTTTGCTTACAAATATCCATCTTATAAGCATGCTATTCTATTGCTTATCATGATACAGATACTATAATTTTTGTAACCAGTTCCTTAAATGCGTTTGCTACGCGGTCTGCTGTCTCCTGAACTTCCTTATGATTAAGCTCTGCCTTTGATATTCCTGCCGCCATATTTGTAATACAGGAAATTCCACAAACTTCAAGTCCCATATGACGTGCTGCCATTGCTTCACATGCAGTACTCATACCAACTGCATCCCCGCCCCAGTTTCTTGCAAGCCGGACTTCTGCCGGTGTTTCATAATTAGGGCCTGTAAACTGTACATAAACACCTTCCTGAAGTTCAATATTGCATTCTCTGGCACAGTTTTTAATAATCTTCTGCAAACGTCTGCTGTAAACCTCACTCATATCTGGAAATCTTGTTCCAAGTTTATCAAGATTCGGACCAATCAACGGACTTGGAACCCCTGTGGTAATATGGTCTGTAATCACCATAAAATCACCAGCCCGATAAGACGGATTCACTCCACCGGCGGCATTTGTCAGAAGAATTTTTTGTGCTCCAAGCATTCCCATAAGACGAGTTGGCAAAACCACATCCGACATCGGATAACCCTCATAATAATGTACACGTCCCTGCATAATCACTACCGGAGTGTTTTCTACATATCCAAATACAAACCGGCCCTTGTGCCCTTTTACTGTAGATACTGGAAACCCTTTAATTTCTGTATATGCAATGGTTTGTTCTATTTTAATCTCATCTGCATAATCGCCTAAACCCGAGCCCAAAATCAAAGCTACCTCCGGCTTAAAATTGATTTTTTCTTTTACACTTTCTAAACAAGTCATTAATTTATGATACATAACTTTTTATCTCCTTTCATTGTTCTTATATTGTGTGTTTAAAAAACATTGTTCTTATATTGTGTATTTTTTTCATAAATATATTTAAAAAACGCCACTTCCTTTACCTCTTTATTTTTTGGAATTTTTGAACAAAATCGAAATCCATTTGCTGATTAAGAAGTATTACAGCTATTTGCTGTGATATTGTTCTCCTCCTTTATTGATTTTTTATAATTTTCACTGCTGCTGTAATCATATCTTGGTGAAATTATACAAAACATAGGATATAAAAAAAACGACACATGTCGCAATTAGTACTTTTTAATAATTTTTGTAGCTTTTTCACAATTTTATTTGTATATTTTTATATACTTTTCACAAACTATTTGTCCATATCTTATATTTGATAAACCGATTTTATCAGAAAAACACCACTTTACATCTATATCAATCTATTGTAGACTAAATAAAATTGATATGAGAATAAGTGAAAATAAACCATACGGAATTGTTAATTTCAAAATATTATAGTAAAAAATTGGGTATTTATACTTAGCTTAAAAGAAAGGTAAAAAATGGAGAAACATAATCATCAAAAAAATTTAGTAAAAAAAATATTTGAAATGCAGGAACTTGAGATTCCTCATCAACCATATAGTCATGAACAGAGAAAACTGGCAAGTATTGAAGAAGGAAATCTCGGAAAGCTTCATAAATGTCAGAAAGAAAAATTTGAAGGCAAACTTGGGAAAGTAGCGGATGAACCTTTAAGGCATGAAAAAAATATGTCCATTATTGTTCTGACTCTTGCGTCAAGAGCCGCCATACGTGGAGGTCTGTCGCCGGAACTCGCATTTTCAATGACAGACAATTTTATATGTACAATCGAAAAAATGAATACCATTGAGCAAATCATAAAAGTTCTTCCCCAATATGAGGCGGAATTTGCTCTTTGCGTCAACAGATTGAAACATAATAACGGGCTAAACCCTTATGTAGAAGCAGCAAAGGATTATATCTATAAACATCTTCATAATATTGATATTCATAAGCTTTGGGAACATGTAGGAATAAATGGGGATTATCTGTGCCGGCTGTTTAAAAAATATGAGGGAATCTCTGTAAAGAAATATATTTTAATGCAAAAAATAGACCATGCCAGGGACTTGCTGCGATATTCTGTTTATCACATTGAAGAAATCTCTACTTATCTTTCTTTCAGCAGCCAGAGTTCATTTACCACTGCTTTTAAAGCAGAAACAGGAATGACGCCGAATCAATATCGAAAACTTTATTATGAAAAAAACAAAAAATCCGATGAATTGATAAAATTATAATAAAAGTCGTTTAAAATAAAAAAATATCGGACATTGTATATCATTCTTATAAAAAAACTGGTATAGTCATAAAAACTTTTATCAAGGAGGCAATAAAAAATGACTTTTACCATTCATCTCAACGAAAAACGAATTATGGGAAAAAGAAACCCCATGATTTATGGACACTTTATTGAACATTTTCACAGACAGATTTATGATGGTATTTATGACCCTGAAAATCCCCTTTCAGACGAAGACGGCTTTCGTACAGATATTATAAAGGCAATGAAAAAGATACAGATTCCAATTCTGCGCTGGCCGGGTGGATGTTTTGTTTCATCGTATCACTGGAAAGATGCCGTAGGAAAAGACAGAAAACCTTTTTTTGACAAGGCATGGCGGGTGGAAGACCCAAATTCCTTTGGCACTGACGAATATATAAAACTGTGCAGAAAACTGAAATGTGAACCTTATATCTGTACAAATGCAGGAACCGGAACTGCGGAAGAGATGAGCGACTGGGTAGAATACTGCAATCTGGAACAGGAAGGCAAATATGCAAAACAGAGAATTGAAAATGGCTGTCAAGAACCTTATAAAGTAAAGTATTGGAGCATTGGAAATGAAAATTATGGAAGCTGGGAAATCGGAGCAAAAAGTGCCGACGAATGGGGGAGACTGGTACGGGAAGCAGCAAAAATGATAAAACATGTTGACCCTGAAACAGAACTGTCCGCTGCAGCCCTTCCTGACATTGACTGGAATATAAATCTCCTGAAAAACTGCGGCGCATATCTTAACTGGATATCACTTCATGGTTACTGGGATATGGTGCCGGAACACAATGAGCTGGCAGATTATGAACAGTGTATGGCCTTTACTTCCGGGATTGACCGTACTGTGCAGGATGTGCGTGGAATACTTACAGCACTTCATCTTGAAAAAAAGATAAAGATTGCGTTTGATGAATGGAACCTTCGAAGCTGGCATCACCCGAATGTGCATACTGTAGAGCAGGGGAGAGATAAAAAAGATTATATTGACCCGCGGGATAAAAATGATGACAATTCATCTTACACAATGGCAGATGCGGTTTTTACTGCATGTTTTCTAAATGCGATGAATCGAAACTGTGATATTGTGGGAATGGCAAATTTCGCACCGGTGCTAAATACCCGCGGGTGTATATACAGCTATAAAGACGGTATTGTGCTTAGAAGTACTTATCATGTATTTGATTTGTATGTAAATTATCTGGGAGATACAGTGATTGATTTATGGGCAGAAAATGAAATTCCAATGATTACGGTAAAACATAAATATGGTAATATAATATCTGTAGAGCAGGTGGATATACTGGCAACAAAATGGCAGAACAAGGCTGGCATGGCAATTGCTGCAGTAAATAAACATCAGACAGAAGCTCAGGTATTAAAAATATATACTGGAACAGAAAAAGCTGTATTCAATGTGGTAATGTATAGTATATGTGGAAATACAGAGGATTCTTATAATGATATTAACAGAAATGAAGTGTCTATTATAAAATCCGAAGTTGGAAAATGCAGTGCGGAACTGACAGTTGAGCTGAAACCACATTCGGTGAATATAATACAGCTTTTAAGAAACTAACTAAGAAAAAGCAGAGGCTGTTGCAAAAACAGCTTCAGACACAATACATATGTTACAGTTCCCTGTTGATAAACAATATATTGTGTCTGACTATTATTTTGCAACAGCCACACTCTTTCTAATTCCCTTAATTAATAATTTTATTAATATATTATAATACTTATACATTCTTTTACAATTATATTTCTTTATTATTTTATATTTATATCATACAATACATTTCATCCTGACATATTTATAAAAACTCTTTATAGAAATTAACTCTCCTCCACCACAGCCACTTCCTGATTTCCCTTTGCTGCGTTCTCAAGTGCTGCCCTGACAAGCCTCACAAAATTTTTTCCCGAATTGCTTGCCCCTGTCACAGCATCCACCTTTTCAATATCCTGATTCTCTACAAGCTGTGCCGCATATTTTCTGGTATACTCATTTGGATATGTTCCCTGAGCACTTTTCATTCGATTCATATATCCATTATCCCACGACTTGATATATCCGCTGTAATCCTTTGCATTAAACTCCACCGATATAATATGATTATTCTTAATCAAAATACACACATATTCCTTATACCCATGACTGTAATCCGCCATCTGTGCTGTATAATATCCATCTTTATATCCTCTCCCGTCCCTGCAGCCAGATAAAATCACACAAATCAGCAGCACTGCAACTGTTATATACTTACCTTTTCTTTTCATTTTTTCTGTCACTCCTTAATCTTTACCTGCTCCACCAGTTCCCTCAATATCTGCGCTTGATTTAAAAATTCCTTGCAGCTGTTAGTTGTATTCTCTGCTGTCTTTATATTATTTTCCGCAATATCTCCCACAGAACCTATCTCTTTTCTTACTTCCTCTGCCGCCATATGTTGCTTATCAATTACCTTTTCCAGACTTTCAGTAATCATTGCAAACTGGTCTGTTGTTTCCTTAATCTGCCTGAGTGAAGATGCTGTGAGATTTACCATAGTTACTCCCTCTCTGATAGCACCTTGTGTATGATTAATAATTTCTGCCGTCTGCACCGACGCATCTGCTGATTGCTGAGCCAGCACGCCTATCTGCTCGGAAACTACTGCAAATCCTCTTCCATGTTCTCCTGCTCTTGCTGCCTCTATCGATGCATTTAATGCCAGCAGACTTGTTTCAGAAGAAATTTCCTCAATCATTCTGCTAATCTTAACAATCTCTTGCATATTTCTGTCAATTTCCTCCATACTCCTTACCATTTCCTGCATTTCTTCCGTACTTTGCCGCACCTTCTTTTCCGTCTCATCTGCCGACTGATTTACCTTTCTTGCATTGTCCATAATTGTTCCAATATTGTCATCAATCACATTCATACTCTGTTTTAGACGTTCAATGGCTTTTTTCTGAACATCTGACCCCTGATAAAGTTTTTCGGTATATATTGTCACTTCTTTTGTGTTTTCTGATACCTCCACAGAAGTATAATTCATTGCCTTCATATTTCGATTCAAAGCAGCAACAATCGTATCAAGAGCTTCCTGCAAAGCTCGAAAATCTCCTGAAAAATGATAGTCTGTCTCCACTGTATAATTTCCGTCTGATAATTCCTGAAGAACATATTTGATATTTGTAATATATTCTTTTAAACTATGTATGGTTTTTGACAAAGCTGTTGTCAACACTTCCAGCTCATCACCACTGTCTATTACAGAAATTTCTGTTGTCAAATCTCCCTCTGCCAGCTTTTTAAGACGCTGTGTGGCAGTCTTGAGCGAATTTGTCATTTCTGCTACTGTTTTCTTGATAATTTGAAGAGAAAGAAGTATAAAAACAACCGTTATCACAATACATACCGCTACTGCTGCCTTTGCTTCTCCTGTAAATTCAGTCTTTGGAACATCTATCACAACCGCCCAGTTTGTTCCTGCTACAGGTGAAAATCCCATATAATAGTTTACTCCATTCAACCTAGCTGTATCCGAGCCGGTCTGCCCGTGAATAATTCGCTGAAACAGTTCCTGATTTTCCTGATTATTATAAAGTGCAAAAACATTCTCACCTGTTTCTATTTTTTTCGTTTCTCTGTCACAAATCACAGTGCCTTTTTCATCAATCATATAACAGCTTCCCGTTTCTCCCAGACTGATGCTGCCAATGACATCATTCAACAAATCATACTTGTAACTTCCTACCGCGTAATATTGAATTTCCTTTTCAATTGTCACAGGAACAATAACTGCAAGCTGAATTACTCCTTTTTCTGAATAAGGTTTTCCAATCACTCTGTTTCCTGTCTCCTGAATCAATTTATAATATTCCTTATTCTTTATTTCTGACGGAGCATTGTTATCTCCTGCATAAATACTTCCGTCTGTATGATACACTCCAAGCCATACAAACTCAATTTCATTTTCTCTGTCTGACAAAAACTGTTTCACAGCCTCCTTATTTTCCGCTGTCAAACTGTCTGTAAGCACAGAATCTGCCGATATTCGATACATCTGTTCAGACAGTTGATGAAGGTTTGAGCTGATATTTTGCGATGCCACCCTTGCCATAGGCTGCATGGCATCAAGCATGGTGTTGTTTACAACAAAAAAATTTGCCACTGCCATAATCAATGTAATTGCTATTCCCAAACAAATAAGCACAGCTACCACACAGGAAATAATTTTATCCTTAATACTGCTCTTTCTTTTTAACTTCCTCATAAATAAATCTCCATTCTATCAAATTCCAGCAAGAATACTCCCACTTTTTTAAGTGGTGAATAGTTTACTTCTATAGAAAATGACTCTGCATTTCCTATTATATTGCTTTTGAATAACAGATATATTCCGCTTATTTCATATTGTATTTGAAAGTATATCAAAAAAATATCTTCCCTTCAACCAAAATTACCCACAATCAAGGAAATTTATTTCTTTCTTGATTCTTTTCCTTTTTTGATTTATTATTAAAATACTATAAACAATAAATGTTGGAGGTTCCCAATGGAAGGTGAAAAAAGAAGAGAAGAAATCATATCCTATTTAACCAAATCGGCTCAGCCCATATCGGGCACAGAGCTTGCCAGAAGTTTTCATGTCAGCCGTCAGGTCATCGTTCAGGACATAGCGCTTTTACGCGCCACAAATAAAAATATATTAAGCACCAATCGGGGATACATACTTTACAATCCAAAAAATCCTCTCTCTGGTGCAAAAAGAATCCTCCCTGTGTTCCATACTTCAGACAGAATCAGAGAGGAGTTATACACCATTGTAGATTATGGCGGCAAGGTATTGGATGTTGTAGTAGAGCACGAAGTTTATGGTCAGATTACCGCAGATTTATTTTTAAAAAATCGTGGAGATGTAGATGATTTTATGGAAAAGCTGTTAAAAAACAATTCCAATCCCTTAAATATTCTGACAAACGGAGAACACTATCACACAATTGAAGCCGAATCGGAAGAAATTCTTGATATGATAGAAGAAAAGCTTTCAAAAAAAGGCTTTCTGGTAATTATTGATAAACAGCCCAGTCAATTCCCGGATAAAGTTCTCCTGTCCGAATAAAATACTCTACTGCTTTTATACCCGCTTCAATATCCTGAATTGCAAAACACTTTTCTATTGGCGATTGACCTCCACTTGTAAGTGGTGACCACTTTTCTGTATCAGAAAAATCAGCATTATATGTATCAGGAAAATCAGCATTATAACAACAATATTCTTCTTCAGACATATAGGCAAGTGACAGCCATTCCCCATCGCACACTACCTCCAGCCAGTCATCCTCGCCATAAGGAATCAGAGATAAATAAATCTCTATTCCTTCTGGTATTTCCTTTAATATTTTCGAAATAACCTCTTCTGTGATTTCATCTTCCTCATACTCTTCGTCATTAGGATAATACGAAATATGCTTCAATTTTATTTCCTGATGGTCAAATTCAGGAATGATATCTTTTTTTGGTATAATTTTAAATGACATATTTTTTCCTCCTGATTATAAAAATATATTAATATTCTATCATAATGAAGTACACTTTGCATGCACGGGTCATCCAACTTAATTTAACAACATTTTATCATATTTATTATGGAAAAACCACCATAACCTTCCTGAATTTTCCTGTTTGCATTTTTTTCATATTTTTGTCTGTAATTTTCATATGTATATTTTTTACATTTTCACTTCTGTTTTTGACACAGATAAAAAGTTTCTGAAAAAATAATAAATTTCAGTTGCAAATCCTTTTTTATTGTGCTAAACTACCCCTGCATGACAATACATCTGTCTTGTCAGAACATATATTTTATTATATTAATTTTATCAACGATAGAAAAGAGGATTTAAAATGGATAAGTTAAAAGCTTTTCTAAAGAAAAAGGATATTGAATTATCTGCCAAAAGATATGGCATCGATGCATTAGGAGCCATGGCACAGGGGCTATTCGCTTCACTTTTAATCGGAACCATTATCTCCACTATAGGCGAACAGGCAGGACTGGAATTTTTAATAAAAATTGGTACATATGCCAAAGCCGCCACTGGACCTGCTATGGCAATTGCGATTGGATATGCACTTCACTGTCCGGCGCTTGTTTTATTTTCACTGGCTGCTGTTGGAGCCGCTACCAATGAGCTTGGAGGCGCAGGCGGACCTCTTGCTGTACTGGTTGTTACTATATTTGCAGCCGAATTTGGAAAAATTGTATCCAAGGAGACAAAAATTGACATTATTGTAACACCTTTTGTAACGATTACATCTGGTATTCTTCTTGCCATGTGGTGGGCACCTGCGATTGGTACTGCTGCCAGTGCGGTAGGACGTGCCATTATGTGGGCGACTGAGCTTCAACCATTCTTTATGGGTATTATTGTATCTGTGATTGTGGGAATTGCACTTACTCTTCCTATCAGCAGCGCTGCTATCTGTGCCGCACTGAGTCTGACAGGCCTTGCCGGTGGAGCAGCACTTGCCGGATGCTGCGCACAGATGGTAGGCTTTGCTGTTTTGTCTTTTCGTGAAAACAAATGGGGAGGCTTATTTGCTCAGGGAATAGGGACAAGCATGCTTCAGATGGGAAATATTGTAAAAAATCCACGTATCTGGCTTCCGGCTATTCTCGCATCTGCTATAATTGGTCCTGTTTCTACCTGTATTTTTAAATTGCAGATGAATGGAGCTGCCGTTGCCTCTGGTATGGGCACCTGCGGACTTGTGGGACAAATCGGTGTATATACCGGATGGGCAAACGATGTAGCTTCTGGAATAAAATCTGGGATTACAGCCTTTGACTGGACCGGCATGTTGCTTATCTGCTTTATTCTTCCAGCAGTATTGACATGGCTGTTTGGATTATTTTTCAGAAAAATTGGATGGATTAAAGAAAATGATTTAAAACTTGATTTATAAATCATCTACCGTTTTATTTTTTAATGGCTGCCATTTTATAATTTTCAAAATAATTTATTTTCCTATTTACAATTTGGTCAAAAACAGTTACAATACATTTCTTGAGTATAAATATTTTAAGTACTATTTTACGATAGAAAGGATGAAAACCATGTCAAAAGATACTACCAAAAGTATGACCGAAGGTCGTCCCTTTGGACTGATTTTGAGCTTTGCCTTCCCTGTTTTTCTCGGCATGCTCTTTCAGCAGCTTTATAGTATGATAGATACCATGATTGTAGGAAAATTTTTAGGGGAAGATGCCCTTGGTGCAGTAGGCGCCACCGGTTCCTTAAACTTTTTAATTATCGGCTTCTGTATGGGCGTCTGCAATGGATTTTCCATACCAGTTGCCCATCAGTTCGGCGCAAAAAAAGAATCCAATTTAAGACGTGTTGTTGCCAACAGTATTTGGCTCTGTATTATTTTTTCCGTTGTGATGACAGTTATCACAGTCCTGTTCTGTCGGAATATTCTTTCTTTTATGAATACTCCTGCAGAACTGATTGATGATTCCTATAAATATATTGTTGTTATTTTTGCCGGAATCCCTATTGTTTATCTTTATAATATGACAGCTGGAATTATCCGATCTCTTGGAGACAGCAAAACTCCTGTTTATTTTCTGGCTCTTGCCTCTGTAATAAACATTGTGCTGGACATCGCATTTATCTGTATTTTTCATACAGGTGTAGAAGGCGCCGCCTATGCAACTGTTATTTCACAGGCTGTTTCAGGAATCTGCTGTCTGATTTACATGAAAAAAAGATTCCCTATACTTAAAATTTCCAGAGAAGAGCTGTCTTTCGACAAAAACTGGGCACTCAGCTTATGTGGTATGGGCATACCAATGGGACTGCAATATTCTGTAACCGCTATTGGAAGTGTTACCTTGCAAACTGCTGTCAACAGCCTTGGAAAATCCTATGTCACTGCAGTTGCTGCCGCCAAAAAACTCAGTATTATATTCTGCTGTCCATATGATGCTCTTGGCACCACAATGGCTACCTATGCCGGACAAAATATTGGTGCAGGAAAAACAGAAAGAGTTGGTCCGGGAGTAAAAACAGCTTTCCGGATTGCTCTTGTTTATTCCATTTTTATTTTTGTTGTACTGAATCTTTTTTCTTCAAAGCTTTTATTGCTATTTGTAAATGCTGAAAGTACAAAAATCATAAAGGATGCCGGTCTGTACATCTTATTTGGAAGTGCCGCGTACATATTGCTGTCTCTGGTAAACATTGTAAGATTTACGATTCAGGGACTTGGCTTTGGCAAATTTGCCATACTTTCCGGTTTTCTTGAAATGGTCGCAAGAACCGTTGCTTCCTTTGGACTTGTTCCATTTCTGGGATATATCGGTGTCTGTCTTGCAGACCCCCTTGCATGGCTGTTTGCAGACTGTTTTCTTATTCCGGCATATTTCAGATGCATCCGAATCTGTAAAAAACATCTGGAAGAAACCCAAAATAATTGACAGGAAAAATACTTATCTGTTGTTTATATTTATTACAAAATAAAGTGGCTGTAAAAGAAATTTTAATATCGAACATAACACTATCTATTTAGATATCAGTTATTTTCAAAATAAAATCTTTTTACAGCCACTTCTATATCTTAAATCAGACTCCCTCTCTCTATTTTTCATACTTTATATTTTTGCTAGACTTCTTCATTTACCTTGATTCCCTTTAAGTCCGCCTCCAGAAGTTTCATATTATTTTTAATATCAGCAAGCCCCTTTTGAACCTCCTCTGGATTTTTATAACTCTTGGCAATATCTATCATACCATCCATATCTATTTCCGGCTCATGGTTTCGCTGAACTTCTCTTTTTGCGTCTTCCACAGCTTCCTTTGTTCCTTCAACCAAAGCTTCCTGAATAGCTATTTTTTCTCTTAAATCCTCGACTTTTTCTTCTTTTTCCTTGTTTTCTTCCTTCTTTTCTTCTGTTTTCTCTTTTTCCTCCTCTGCCTTTTTATCCATTTCCTCTCTCGCCTCATCAACCATCATACCCACAATTTCTTTGCTGGCTGCCTTCATAATCTTATCTGCAGCAATCTGCGCATCCACCATAGGATGAGTTTTCAACCGTTCAATCATAATAGCTCTCATATCTCCGGCATCATCTTTCATACCGGCATCTGCTTCCTGCACTTCTTTTCTAAACTTTGCAGATACATCATTATATTCCAACATTCTCTGTTGATATTCTGTCAAAGGCTTTTTATCAATTTCCTTTAATTTTTCTTTTTCTTCTTCCGTCAATGGAGGTCCAAATCCATTGTTTACATCCTGCCGCCTTTCAAGAAGGTCCAAATCCTTTTGCTCTTCAGAATCATCCGTAATCCCGTATGCCTCCTTGAGCTCTTCTCTGTTGCTGTTAATTTCATTCAGTTCTTTTTGAGCACTGCCCTTTTGCTCCTGCATTCTTTCATAATGATATTTTCTCTCACTGACAGATTCATCAATCTTCTGCTCATTTGCCCATGCATCCTGAATAAGCTTCATTGCCTGTTTTTTTGCTTCATTTCTCTTTTTTTCAATAGGACTTTCCATCAAGTTCAAATCCCCGGCAAAGATACTGTCACTTTTTTTTGTACCCTGTATTTTTTCCTGCTTGTTTGCCTTTGTTCCTTCTTTTTCTACAGAGTTCGTACTGTAATTTTCATAATTATTTTCTTTTTGTATCATTAACGACATATTTCTTCCTCCTTCTGCATATTCAATGCCATACTCCTGTAAATCATAACTCTATAATACAATCTTATTATCTATATCGGCATTGAAACTGCATTTATAAAGACAAAACCTGTGCCGTTCATGACATTTACCTGCTCATTTTACACATAATTTTACAAAAAATCACAGCCGTGACTGTGCTTGCCAGAGTGGCGATAATGGCAGGTGCTGTGACCGCAGAAGGACTTACACTTCCATACTGGCTTCTATATGCTACCATATTAATGGGAATCAACTGCAAAGAAGATACATTAATTACAAGAAATGTACACATTTCTCTGCTTGCTTTTGATACTTTTCCACACTTTCCGCTGTCACACAGCTTTTTTTCCTCCAGCTCTGACAAATGCTGCATAGCCTTAATTCCAGATGGTGTTGCTGCACCGGATAATCCAAACAGGTTTGCTACAAAATTGACAGAAATATATTCAAACGCCTTATGATGAACCGGAATATTTGGAAATAAAAACCGGATAAATGGCCGCATAATCCTTGTAACGGCCCGCAACAGTCCAGACCTGCCTGCTATTTCCATAAGTCCACACCAGAGCCCCAATACTCCTGCCATAGTAATTGCCAAAGATACTGCCTCGGCCGCGCCCTCCATAATTGCTTCTCCAACTGCTGCCGTATTCCCTGTCACAATTCCATACGCCGTACCTGCTGTAATCATAATTCCCCAAATCCAGTTAAGCATTCCAATCCTCACATACAGAAAAATAACTTCCATTTATTCTATGTTCTTTTTTTCCATTTAGACCTTTAAAAGCTTTGACATATCTCGGATGCTTTCAGTACATTTCCAGACAAATCCACAATCAAATCTTCATATTGCTGTCTTCTTTTAAACCATACATAATTATTTTTTATCTGACAAAAATTATCCGTAAAATAAATATAATCGCATCTTTCCTCTGTAAGATAAAAAGGAAGTACCTTTTCAAATTGAATTGCATGATACTGAGAATATCCAAAACAATTTATAATTCTTGATACCTTCACATTAATTTTTCTCATCACTTCTATTGCCTGCACAATACCAGAAAAATTAATGACTACATAATTTTTGCTAAGCTGATTTTTATCTATCTGTCTTTGAAACAGTTCTTCTATTTCATGAAATTCTTTATCTATACTTTCCTCCTGTGTTTTATATTTTACATCAACCCCGTTTTCATACTCATTTCCCCCTCTGTCCTTTGCCATATAATAAGCCCTAGCCCGATGGTTATAAAAATTTTTATATCCTCTCTTTGTAATTCTCATTGTAATTTCCTTCCCCATATATTCACAGGGAAGCATCTCGTTAAAACCTTTCAATTCTTCAAATGCAAACCGGTTAATTGCCAGAATCGAGCTTACCAGAGCACTTCTTTCAAAGGATTGATTTACAATTGTCTCCTCCATATTTCTGTTTTTCAGTGCATGTCCGGTACAGCTTTCCGAAAAAACATAACCGGTACTCTGCACAAACGGTGAACCAAATCGGATAATCATAGGCTGTACTGCCAGCACATCTTCCTCAATCAGTGAATATACCATTTCGTCAAGACAGTGCTCTCTTAATGCAATACTTGTATCCAGAAAAATCAAAATATCTGTATGTGCCAGCTCTGATGCAAAGTTATAAACTTTTCCGCGATTGCTGATATCCTCTGTCTCATAAAATAATATTTCCTGATTTCCCAGACATTGTCCTATAATATCTTTAAAATAGCTTTTTTCGTTTTTTTGATAGGAAAGAATTAATTCATACTTTTCAATTCCCTGATATTCTGACAGCATATACAGAAAATTTTTTATTGCCATTCCTTCCAAATCCAAAATAATAAGGATACTCCCTTTCTTTTTCACTGCCGTTCTTCTCCTCCTGTTTTTATTGATAAAATAGAAATTCAAATGATTTCTGTCTTATATTTTTATTATAGCACTCTTTTACTCGATACTTATACTTTTGTATGATTCTGTCAATATTTTGTATATTTCATCAGTTTTCATCCTCCATACAAGGATATTTCCTCATATAGTGACTTTTCTTTTTTTTATTTTTCACATAAACTTTACTTATTCGCTTCATCAGTATATCGCACAGATAGAAGGAAAATTATGCAAATGAACTATTATATGGATTTAAAAAACTCAGGAAAACTAATAAAAAATCTCAGAAAAACAAAACACCTATCTCAGGCAACATTAGCCGAACTATGTGGCATTTCTGAAGGACATATAAAAAATATCGAAAGTGGTTCAAAGCCTCCCGGCCTTGATGTTCTTGTAAAAATATGTAATGCTCTTGGAATTCCCGTAGAATATATTATTACAAATACTCTTGGAAATTCTCCGCTTACTCTGCCTCAGTTTGCCATTATTGACGGTTTGGATGAAACACAACAGATTTCATGTATTGAAATGCTTGAGACATTTAAAAAGAAAAAACTGGGAGGTAAATCATGAAAACTATTGCAATTGACTATGTATTGCTTGGAAAAAATATCAGAAAATGCCGGACGGATAAACATTTATCATATAAAGAATTTCATCGACTTTCAAATATCAGCATTAAGACCTTGAGAAATATTGAAACAGGAAATTCAAAAGTATCTATTTCAAATCTTATTATCATATCAAATACTTTGAATGTATCTGTAGATTATCTTCTTATAGATTCTTTAAAGAACAAATCCGGCGCAATTCATTTTATGCTTGGACATGCCTTTGAGGGATTGACAAAGGAAGAAAGAAATGTTCTGACAGAAACAGGCCATATGCTGAAAAAGCAGATAATTAAATTTGAAGCGGCAAATTAATGTTAAAAGTAGCAGTCTGTGACAGTAATGCCTGTATCTGCAGCTATATTGAACAATTGATTAAACATATTCTGGGAAAGCATTATATTGATATTGAAGAATTTTCTAATGGAATGGAACTGTATCATAATATAAAAACAGGCTGTGATTTTGATATGATTTTTATAGAATTATTTCTAAATAATATGAATGGTATTGAAACAATTTCTCACATTCAAAAAATTTCAAAAAAAAATCATATTATTTTCTATATGTCCGCCCTTGCTTTTACTATGGATAATATATCAGAAATAATAGATACACACCCTTTTGCATTCTTAAAAAAACCAATTCAAAACACAGATTTTACCAGAAAATTTTTAGCTGCTTATCAGGAGCTATTTCTAAATCATGGATTTTTCGAATTTAAAAATCACGGTTTTATTTATAAAATTCCTTTAAGTAAAATCATTTATATCGAAAAATCTGGCCGGATATTGAATATTATTACAGAGGACATTACCTATGCAACCTATTATAAAATAGAAGATGCCTGTCATGTTTTATCGAAGATATCAAACTGTTTTGTCCGAATTCAATATTCTTATATTATAAATCTGAAATATGTAACCAGATATACTCTATCTAAATTATATCTGGGTAATATGGAATTTTCCATATCAAAAAAATATCGTACAGATTTATTTCAATCCCTTCATAAAAATGATACCTGATTTTCTATTTGTATATTATTGCATATATTTTTGAAGCGAAAAACCTCCGCTGTACTTCAATACACGGAGGCATCTTTTATTTTTTATAATTTATTGACCTGTGCATATACTTCTCTTTTCGAGATTCCTCTGTCCTTTGCCACCTGCTTCATCGCTTCCTTTTTATCCATTCCCTGTAAAAGATATTTCTGCATATGCTCTTCAACAGTTATTTTCAGATAAATTTCCTGCTCTTCCTTTTGAATTTCTTCAAAAGCCTTCCCCTGAATTACCAGAACATATTCTCCTTTTATTTCCGCATCCTCATATTTCTCAATCAGCTTTTCTATGGTAGATTTTTCTGCTTTTTCATAAATTTTTGTCAGTTCCTTGCACAGTGTTATTTCTCTGTCTCCAAGAACCTTTTGCAGCTCCTTTAAGGTTCTGACCAGATGATGCGGCGCCTCATAAAGCACTATGGTTCTTGTCTCGTTTTTCAGCTCCTGCAATATTCTCTGCCTTTCTTTTTTTTCAGCCGGCAAAAACGCTTCAAACGCAAATCTTCTTGTATTTAAACCTGACATTGTAAGTGCTGTAATACATGCCGCAGGACCAGGTATGGATGTCACCTCTATTCCGGCTTCATAACACTGTCTCACAATTTCCTCTCCGGGGTCTGAAATTCCCGGCGTACCCGCATCTGTAATAATTGCAATATTTTTTCCCTCTTTCATCTGTTCTACAAGAATTTTGGCTTTTTCTACCTTATTGTACTCATGATAGCTGGTCATTGGCGTTTTTATTTCAAAGTGATTCATCAGATGAATACTGTGTCTTGTGTCTTCTGCTCCTATTAAATCCACTTCCTTCAAAGTTTTCAGTACTCTGTATGTAATATCTTCCAGATTTCCTATGGGAGTTGCACATAAATATAATTTCCCTGCCATATCCGCCTCTTTTCTAATATCCATAAATTTCTCTTATCTCATCTGAATAAATATCTTTTTCTTTAAATACTACTATGGGTGGTTCCAGTTTAACCATAGATTTTCCCCCTCTGACTGCTTCTATTAAAACCATATTTGCTTCCCTGTCAATATAAGGATGTACAAATTTCATCCTCTTTGGTTCCAGTTTATATTTTGTTAAAACATTGATAATTTCAATCAGTCTGTGTGGTCTGTGCACCATATAAAACCTGCCATTTGGCTTTAACACCATTGCCGCCTGACTTACTACATCCTCAAGACTGCACAAAACCTCATGCCTTGCAACAGCCTTTGGAATATCCGGATTTTTTAAACCATGCTGGTCATTGATATAAGGAGGATTTGAAGTCACTACATCAAAAACAGACTTTCCAAAAAGAACACAGGCTTCCTTAATATCTCCACAGATTATCTCTATTTTTTCTTCCAGATGATTCAATTGAACGCTTCTTTTTGCCATATCAGCACTTTCCTTTTGAATCTCCAGAGCCTTAAAATACTTTCCCTCTGTCTTTGCTTCCAAAAGAATAGGAATAATACCTGTCCCTGTGCCAAGGTCCAGAACTTGTTCTTCTCTGTACACTTTTGCAAATCCCGACAAAAGTACAGCATCCATTCCAAAACAAAATTTTTCTTTATTTTGAATGATTTTATAACCATTTCTTTCCAAATCATCCACCCGTTCCCCCGGCAACAGATTAATCATCAAATTTTGACTTTCCTTCCTTTTTCTCCAATTCCTCCAGTTGTTTTAATTCTGCATCATTAATTTTATCATTCTCGCGTCTTTTTTTCTTTTTAAATTTCAGTTCTTCCACCTTATATTCTCTGATTTCCTTTTCATCATTTACCTCTACAATCAGTTTAACCAGCTGTTTTAATACATTGACAGAAGAAACCTCTCCTTTCAGTCCGTCACTTGTTGTTACAAATTCCCCTACATTTGGAAGCTTTGAATTTAAATATTCATATGCATCTTCTTCATTTTTCAGACAGCACATCAGCCTTCCACACATACCGGATATTTTGGTAGGATTTAAAGATAAATTCTGTTCTTTTGCCATTTTTATAGAAACAGGTACAAAATCAGACAAATACGAGCTGCAACACAGTGGACGCCCACAAATACTGATGCCTCCCAGTACCTTTGTTTCATCTCTTACGCCTATTTGTCTCAATTCAATCCTTGTCTTAAAAACAGATGCCAAATCCTTTACAAGCTCTCTAAAATCAATTCTTCCATCCGCAGTAAAATAAAACAACACTTTATTATTGTCAAAAGTATATTCTGTGCCAATCAGTTTCATATCAAGACCATGCTTACGTATCTTTTCCAGACAGATTTCAGAAGCTTTCTTTTCTTTTTCCTTATTTCTTAATTCCTGCTCATCATCTTCCTGTGTTGCCAGTCTTATTACTGATTTTAGTGGCTGAATCACTTTTTCTTCTTCTATCTCCTTTGGCCCCAGAACAACACTTCCATATTCAACACCTCTTGCAGTTTCGACAATCACGTGCTGTCCCTGTCTGATATCATAGTCTGCCGGACTGAAAAAATAAATCTTTCCTGCTCTTCGAAATCTCACACCTATTATCTTTATCATAATCTATCAACCTCCATATATCTGGTTTTCAAATACAAAGCTGTCTCTTATATGAATAAACAGCATTTCCAGAGCCAATTCAAAATTTACATTTGATTTTATCCGAAATCTTACCTTGTGAATATTTTCCAATATCTGCCCAATTCTGTCATATCCAAGTTTAAATGCCTGTTCACGTATATTTTTTTCTTCTTTTTGAAATAACAGCTCTTCTTTTCTGTGGCACACCTTATATATTAACACATCCCGATACCAAAGTTCCAGTAAATTAAAGTAATTTCCTATTATTTCCTTGTATTGTTTTGTTATGTTTTTTACGCTTTCTCCTATCTCTGCCGCAGTCATTTTTTCTACATTCTTGGTCATTCTTAAAACCTCTTCCTTAAATGTAAAAAAATCATCCGATGCACACATCTCCTTTGCTCTTCCGATATTTCCCTCTGAAAATACCGCAGCTTCTCTTGCACGATAATCCACAATTTTTTGTTTTTTTCTTAAATAATCCACAATGACTTCATTTTTTACAGGTCGAAAATCCATAACTACACATCTGGATAAAATAGTCTGCAAAAGCATCTCTTTGTTTAAAGTTAAAAGAAGCAGAACTGCATATTCCGGCGGTTCTTCTATTGTTTTCAAAAGCGCATTCTGAGATGCCACAGTCATTTTTTCCGCCTCATCAATAATATAAATTTTTCTTTTATATTCATAAGGTCGTATCATAATATCATTGTTTACCTGTATTCGGATATCCTCCACAGAAATACTTGCGGGCTTTTCGTGTGTCACCCACCTGATATCCGGATGATTTCCACTGATAAACTGTTTGCAAGAATGACAGGACATACAAGGGGTATCTCCTCCTTTTTCACACTGTACAGTCATTGCAAAAGCTTTTGCCATCGTTTTTTTCCCCATGCCTCTTTCCCCATTTAATATATAGGCATGAGATATTTTATTTCTTTTGATTGCATTTAAAAAATGTTCTACAATCTTCTCCTGACCTGATATTTCATCAAATCCAGCCATAACTCCTCCCATATTCAAGTGAATATATCCAATAATAATCCTTCAATTTCTCCTATTTTGCTTAAAATTGAAATATTATCTTTTTCATCCTTCATCAGTTCTTCTGCCAGTTCATCCAGATTTTTATCTACCAGCCTGATAATTCCATACACACGATGCCGGCCTCTTCTATCCAGAAAATTTTCTCTGGAAAACTGATGAGACCTGTATACTACTTCATTTAAAAGAGATTTAATCAACTCTCTGTATCGTCTCATATCTCTGATATCTTTCTTTTTGGATATCTTCTTTCCCTGCTCATTTATCTGACTCATCAGACCCCCGATTCTTTCCTGAAGTTCCTTTTCCTGTATATTACTTACCAGCATAAATTTAAAGGAATCATCTCCGCTTGGAACATTCCTGTTTACTTCCGGGTTCGGGTTTGTCAAAATTTCTGACAGTTTCATATTATTAATATGATTATCCAAAATTTCACCTCCCTGAATCTATTTCTTTTATAAATTGACAAATTTCTTTCAGACATTTTTCCATGTTAATATTATAAAATCTTCTGTCAATGCCACAGTTTAAAATATTTTCTTCTTTGAAATCCTCTTCATCTGCAAGAAACCTCCGACACAACTCTGCATATCTGGGCTTTTCCTGTTTCATTTCCCTCTCCAGTGCTCTTTTCAAACGGATGCCATCCTCTACCTCTATGTAAATCGGCATTACTCTGTCCTTTCCATAATAATCTCTTATCTTTACAAAAGACTGCAAAGTTCCAATTAAAAGATAAGGGTCTCCCAAATCCTCTATCTGACCGTCATCTGCCGTAAAATAATTCCATACTCCATGCACTGTTTGATAAGCTCTATTTTCAATTACAATTCCATCTTTTATCATTTCATTCATCTTATCTTCCGTCACAAAATAATACTCCCGCCCATCCACTTCATTTTTTCTGACAGGTCTTGTAGTATATCCAATAACTGTTTTTAATTCCGGCATTTTTCGTTTTATTTTTTTATATAAGGTATCTTTTCCGGAAGAACTCTTTCCCATTAAATAAAAAATATAACTCATAATCCCTCCTATATATTTTCAAATCGAAATGGCTTCCAGTTTTCTTTTATTACTTTAATCGTACGGCAGCTCTCATCAGATAATCCCTGTACATTCCATCCCTGTGCAAGATATCTTTTTACATTTTGAATAATATTTTCTGTAATAATTTCGCCAGGAGCAAGAATTGGTATTCCGGGAGGATACAGATAAATAAATTCTGTTGATATTTTTCCCTTTGCCATGTCCAGTTCTATCATATCATATTTTTCTTCATATGCATCCCTTATTTTTTTACATACCACTGCTTTTTCATATGTTATATGCATCCTTTTTCCAGAATCATTTATTTCCTGCTGATAAGCCTGTACATTTCCACCATTTTGGGACTTATCCGAATAAATTTGTCTGTAACGCATAGAAATTCTGATTTCTCTTTCCATATCCTCCAGCGCATGGTACAATCTCTCAAAACCTTCCTCTGTATCGTTGACAGAAGTCATTGCTATTACATATTTTTCAGACGCCATCTCCATTTGCAGATGATATTTATTCAAAAAAGCATAATATAATTTTTTCCCGTTATAGTATCTCGAATCTGGTATAATTACCAGTTTGGATTTATCATAATCATATGCCTGTCCCAAGCCGGAAAATAATTTAAAATATCTAAATTCTTTGCAGTTTTTTCTAAAAGTATTGAGTCGTTCTATATATTCTTCAAATAAAGTTTCACGGTCTTTCATCAAAATATCCATACATCTGTCAATTCCTGCAAGTAATACATAGGAAGGACTGCTGGACTGATAAATTCTCAAATATCTCTCCAAATCTTGAGGCTCAATTAAACTCTGCTTATTAATATGAAGAATTGCCGTTTGAGTAAGACTTGGCAGAGTTTTATGAAGACTTTGTATCACAATATCTGCACCATATTCCAATGCGGAATGCGGAAAAGCATTGTGCATGCCAAAATGTGCCCCATGCGCCTCATCTACAATCAAAGGAATCCTTCTTTTATGGGCAATCTGCGCAATCTCTTTTATATTGGACACTACTCCTTCATAAGTAGGCGAGGTAATAAAAATCGCAGCAATTTCATCTATATTATCATAGTCTACAAGCAGTTTTTCCAGAGCTTTTGGCTGAATATCCATAGCCATTCCATATTCTTCCAGATAAAAAGGATAGAGATATTCCACTTTCAAATTTAATAAAAAAATAGTATTATAGGAAGATTGATGAGAATTTCTTGCCATAATAACTGTTTTTTTTCTCTCAGATGCTGCAGAAAGAGCAGACATAATACCGCAGGTACTTCCATTAATCAAATAATAGGTTTTTTTTGATTTGTAAAATTCGGATACTTTTTCGATACGTTCTTTAATAATTTCTTTTGGATAATGAAGGCAGTCAAAGCCGTCAATTTCAGTGATATCATATAAATATGGAGATTTATCTACATTCCTTTGATTTCTTTTATGTCCGGGCATATGGAATGGATAATAATCAGATTCGCTGTATTCCTCCAGCTTTTCATATAAGGTTTCATACTCTTTATTATCAATGCCGCTCATACATTCCCTCACTTATCTACTTTGAATAGAACAAAGCGCTTGTGGCATACACAACCAGTCAAAATGTGATTGTATATCACAGATTTATCATATAGTTTCCTGTACTTTGTTCAGAATATAGCTGTTTTTTAAGAGCTGCGTTACAAAGGCTACAAAGTAATTTCTTATAAAACAAAAAATGCCCAGTTCCGGAATCGAACCAGAGACACGAGGATTTTCAGTCCTCTGCTCTACCAACTGAGCTAACTGGGCATAAGTTGCGGGGACAGGATTTGAACCTATGACCTTCGGGTTATGAGCCCGACGAGCTTCCAGACTGCTCCACCCCGCGATATTATATTTTTATTATATGTTTATTTCAATTATTTTATTCTTATCGAATAAATTCTATATTTTTAAAATAAACAATGGGCAGAGGTGGATTCGAACCACCGAAGCAATTTGCAGCAGATTTACAGTCT
>CAJUDQ010000008.1:0-95798 GCA_910585215.1 uncultured Lachnospiraceae bacterium
TCCTTTTTTTTTTTTGCATTATTCTTCCTGAAGCCATTTCTCTTTATTGTAATACTGTGCAACCAGTGTCTTAATTCTCTCTGTTGGCGACAATACTGGTTCTGTGGAACCATCTTTATTTAAAGTATCTATAATCAAAGCAATCAATTTACTCATATCAGCAGAAAGATAATATGGTTTTTTTAACAACTCAGGCTTGCGATAAGTCAGATTGGTGGTAATCACATAATTAATATATCCTTTTTCATAATATTCATCAAATTTTTCCATACCCTCTGTAAACAGTCCAAAAGTAGTACAGATAAATACTTTCTTTGCCTTTCTGTCCTTGAGTTTTTTCGCCACATCTAAAACACTTTCGCCGGAAGCAATCATATCATCTACAATAATGACATCCTTTCCAGCTACATCGGTTCCAAGAAACTCATGAGCGACAATTGGATTTTTTCCATTTACAACAGTGGAATAATCGCGGCGTTTATAAAACATACCCATATCCACTCCCAAAACATTCGAAAAATAAACGGCTCTGTTCATTCCGCCCTCGTCAGGACTGATAATCATCATATGGTCATTGTCTATCTGAAGGTCACGGTCTACCTTTAAAATTGTGCGGATAAATTGATACGGCGGCATATAATTGTCAAATCCGTTAATTGGAATCGAGTTGACTACCCGCGGGTCATGAGCGTCAAATGTAATGATATTCTGCACTCCCATATCCGCAAGCTCCTGAAGCGCCAGTGCACAGTCAAGAGATTCTCTCTTTGTACGCCTGTGCTGTCTGCCTTCATACATAAAAGGCATAATCACATTGATTCTTTTTGCAGTGCTTGAAGCGGCGATAATTCTCTTGATATCCTGAAAATGATTATCCGGAGACATGTGATTTTCATGTCCAAATGCAGTATATGTAAGACTGTAATTCCCTACATCTGCCATAATAAATACATCTGCACCTCTGACTGACTCCTCCAGAACTCCTTTTGCCTCACCCGTGCCAAATCTTGGACAGTGGCAGTGCAGAAGATAGGAATTGCATTTATAGCCTTTAAACTCAATTGAAGAATGATTGTGAGAAGAATGCTTAGAGGAAGCATTTGAAGAACTCTGTGAGGAATTCTCAGAGGAACTCTCTGAGGAATGATGGCGCCTCTGTAAAAATATATGCCTGTCCACCATTTCCGCAAGCTCGGTGCAGCTCTCCAAGGCCGCGATTTTCAGTGGAGCAACTGGAATTGTTGTAATATCTGTAATAAATGTACTTGACATCTTTCTATCCTCCATGTATGATTCGGTGTTTCGTGATTATAGAATTTTACCATTTATCGATTTTTTAGTCAATATACGAGAAGCACTTTCTGTTTTTCTATTTGTGTATCAGTATTTTATCAGATTTCACATAACAGCACAGAAATCAGAAACTGTTGCATTAAGAAAAAGCATTCAAAATATAATAATTTATATTTTGAATGCTTTTTCTTAATGCGATAACGCTGTTATTTTGTTTATAAGCCTGAAAAGCCGTTTTTCCAATTCTTATTTTCTCACTCTACAAACATCATGTTCACATCACAGTCAGTTGTCACTCCATCTACTTTCCCGTCACTTGCATACTGCCACATATCTACCTTATATGGCACATAAATATCATCACTGTAATATGCAAACCACAGTTTATAGTCCTGAAGCTCCTCCAAATCAACCAGCTCTGATATTGTGGCAATATTTCCATAAAGCATTGCTTCATACCCTGAATCCTCTATCTTTTCCATAAATGCCTTTGCAATTTTTGTCATTTCCTCCTTAGGTACTGCTTCATGCCTTGCAGTATCGCCTGCGATTTTTTCCAAATCAAACACTACCGGAAGATTAATTTTATAAGGCTTTATCGCTTTTAAAACAAATTCTGCCTCTTCCTCTGCTTCCTTTTCTGAAATGGCTGAAGTAAAGAAATATACCCCTGTGTCTAAATCCTCTGCCAATGCACCTTTTATATTCTTGTCAAAATTGGAATCCGCCACAATTTCACCGGAACCATAGCCTCTGACACCCACACGGACCATGGCACCGTCTATACCATAATTTTTTACAGCCTCCCAGTCTACAGCTCCCTGATATTTCGAAACATCAATCACATTTTTTGTTACAGCTTTTCCATCCACCTGAAAGCTTCGAAGTCCTGTTGTCTCATCTGTCACAAATTCACCGCTGGAATAATCTGCCATTTCCACATCCAAAATCGGTACAAACTGATAATTCGGTGAACCCGTATACACAAGATACTTTCCTTTATACTGCTTTCTTAAAAAAGACACCACGCTGCTTTGTCCGCTGAGTCCCTCACGAAACTGCTCCATTACAAGCTCATTTTCCTCGGCACGCTCTTCCTCCAGCTTTGCAGATACCTCCTGTTTTACAATGCTGTTTTTGTTCTCCTCTAAATACTGATAATCTTCTTCCAGCGTTTCATAATTTTCCTTCAATTGCAAATGCTTTCTCACCAAATAACCGGAAATTCCCATAACAGCCACAAGAACAGCCACAAGAATTCCTGTAAAAATTTTAACTCCGTTTCCTTGCTTTCTTTCGTCCATTCCTAATCTTTACTCCTCTATCATAAAAAATGCACAAAGGTTTCCACGTTTCCCTCTGCTTGCCCTGTGTGAAAATAAATCCCTGTGATTACAGCAAGTACATAAATCAGGAAGTGCAATCCTTTCCTTTAATATGCCTGCCTCCGTAAGTACTCTCTGATTTGCTGCCCACAGATTTAAATAATAACTATCTTCTCTTTTTAAAACAATCTTTTCCATATCCCATACATCAAACCTCTCTTCGTTGTCAGGAGTTTTACATTGAACTATTTCACTGCAAAACTCCTCTGCAAACTCCTCTGCAAGATCTTTGCTTACTTCATAACAATTGACACAGATAGATGGACCTATCGCAGCTTTGATATCCTCCGGCTCTGTGCCAAATTCCTGTTTCATTCTCTCTGTCACAGCTTTGCCGATTCTTCCAATTGTCCCTTTCCAGCCGGAATGTGCAAGACCTATCGCTCTGTGTTTTTCATCCGCAAAATACAGCGGCACACAGTCTGCAAAGGTGGTAACAAGCGTAATTCCCTTCTCATTTGTTACCAGTCCGTCAATATCAGAATAATCTTTTGGAACAAATACATTTTTTCCTGCATCCTCTCGATATACTCTTTTTATATTTATGGTATGTGTCTGGTCGGACATGACCGGATTTTGAAATCCATGAGCCCCCAGAAAAAGCGAAAAATTTTTTCTGACATTTTCAGGACTGTCACCCATTTTTATAGAAAAATTCATGCTTTCAAACTGCCCGCTGCTGACGCCTCCTGCTCTTGTGGAAAATCCATCTCTTACAAAGTCAACGTCCTGAAATATACGATAACGAATGGATGGAATCTCTTTTCCTTCTATATAAGTGGTTTCCATATCGTTCTTTTTTTTATGTTCTGTTTTCTTATTTCCTGTTTTTATAAGCATTTTCTACCTCAAATCAGGCTGTTTTCATACTTCCTGTTTTTCTATTTCTTATTTCTCATTTTCGATTTTCTGTTTCACTGTTTCTAAATCGTCTTTATTTTATCTCAAATGCATTCTCGATATGTAAAAACTCTTCTCCGACAATTGCTATCACATCAAATCTGCATGGTTTTTCCAAGGCATTGTGCTGGTATAAATAATACTGTGCAGATTTGATAATCCTCTGTTTCTTTTGATAGGTAACAGCCTCCTGCGGATAACCGTTTTTTATACTTTTCCGATATTTTACTTCTACAAATACAATTGTTTCATTATCTCTGGCAATTAAATCAATTTCCCCAAAAAAGGTATAAAAATTTTGTTCTAATATGATATATCCTTTCTCTTGCAGATAAACCGCTGCTTTTTCTTCGTATTTATATCCCTTTTGCCTATGTCTGTTCAATGCTTTGCTGTCACCTTTTCCTTTATTTTATCCATTCTGTCCACAAAAACAAGCACTTCTGCAATAACCCCATACAATTCAGGCGGAATCATTTCACCAAGTTCCAGTTTTGACAGTGTCTTTGCAAGCTTTTCATCCTGATAAACTGGAATATCCTCCTGCTTTGCTCCACTTAATATTTTTTCTGCCAGTGCACCTTTGCCGGTTGCGATTACGACAGGAGCTTCATTTTGAGGATTATATTCAAGGGCAACGGCCACTTTTTTCTTTTCTTTTTTTTCCTGCTTCATGCATCTCCTCCTATGCTCTTACATCAAAAGAAAATCTTTTTATATTCTGTGTTGGTTTTTCAGCTTCAAGAATTTTCTCAAATGGCAATTTTTTTTCGGTGATTTCATCCACAGATAATGACACAGAATATCCAAGCTCTTCCAGTCTTTTTTTCAGCTCCGGCAAATGTACTTCCACAAGCTTGATAGACGCATCATTATCAAGAGTAAACTTTGTGGAAACCTTTCCATTGACAAGAGAAACCTTTATATCCGTTGCTCCGAGATATTCCATATCCAGATGAAGAAATGCAGTCAAAGGTCCGTCCTTTGATGATTTGTTTTTCTTTCGGCTCAGCACATACAGCTCACCTGTCTGCTCTCTTCCGTTTAATTTTACTGGAAGCTGTACATACGCAGCCATTTCATTTAAATCCGACATAAAGTTCATATTGTTTTTCAAATCACCGGCAGCAGTCATAAGTTTTGACTTTCCCTCCCCCGAAGCTTCCAAAAGTTCCGTCATCCTGTCCGCCGCTTTTGTAATATTTTCATACAACTCTTTTACTGCCTTTTCCCCTTTTTCTGCAAGCTGTTCAGGAGTAAGAAGGAGCTTTTCCTTAATTGCTGTCTCTATCTTCTTTACCTCATCGGATAACTGATGTTTTATTTCCAAAACTGTCCTGTCCGCAGACTGATTTAAAACCTGCTGGTTTTCAGGCTGATTTGTTTTATTATTTATTTGAAGATTTTCATGCAATGTGTTTTTACTGTCTGTCTGCTGGTTTTCAGGTGATTTTATTTTATTGTCCGTCTGTATCGTTTCATTTAGTACAGCTTTACCGTCAAGCTGTGGGTTTTGTTGATTAGGCTTTACAGATTCCCCCGAAATTTTATCGCTCCCCGGGTTCAAAACCTCTATATTTTTTTCTGATGTCTGTGTTGCCTGTGTCATTTCACCGGTATCTTCCATTTTTGACATGGTAACTGTTATTTTTCCATCCGGAGTTTCCAACTGATTTCCCACAGTTTGAAACAGTTCTTTCAACTTTCCAAACAATTCGCCTGTCTTTTCCAAAGACTGCATGGTTTCTGCATTTTCCACCATGGAAGAAAGTTCTTTTACAATTTCTTTCATCTGGTCAAGAAGCTTTCCTTCCGCATTTTTATATGCTTCAAACTGTGTAATATTTTCCTGCGTCACTGGAATATCATGACTTTTTAAGGAAATAATTGTTTCCACATTTGCGCTTTTAAACTGATTCAAAAGCCTGCCAATATCTGCCATGGAATTTTTATCAATCGGCATGCCATAGCTCATCATTTCCTTTACTGCTGCCATACTTCTTTCTGTCACTGGAAGAGATGCTTCCTCCAGTGTCTTTATCAGGGAATTTTGCATATTGGTTCCCTGTATGCTTTCTCCGTTTTCATAAAACGGCTTTAGCAAAATTTTTGCCCCTGTATTGTCTTTAATCAGAAAAGACAACCTGTCTCCAATATTGACATTCATTCCGTTTTCCAGCATCGCATTTAACATATATTTCCCTACCTGTATGCTGACCTGATTCCCCTGAACATTTAAAATTTCGCCTTGAAAGACAGAACCCTTTGGCACATTGTATAAAGATAGTTCTCCAGACTGTACCAGTTTTTCCTGCGGTCTTGTCTGTACCTGTGTTTCTTGAATCTGGGTTTGATTTGTCTGAAACTGGCTGTTTTCCTGCGGTGTGAGATTGGTTGTAATCTGCATCGTTTTCCCCTCCTGTCCTGGACACTACCGCTATTCTATAAAATTTGTGATAAAACTCTTTCTATGTATCGGTGACGCTCCTTTTTCCTTCAATGCCTGAATATGCTTTTCTGTTCCATAGCCCTTATTTGAAGCAAAATCATAATCTGGATACAGTTTGTCATAATCAGCCATCATTCTGTCTCTTGTCACCTTTGCTATAATACTTGCCGCCGCAATGGAAATACTTTTTGCATCTCCCTTAATAATCGGCTCCTGTTTATAAGAAATTCCAGGAATTGTAACTGCATCTACCAACACAATATCCGGCTTGTATTTTAATCCCTCAATCGATTTTCGCATGGCACTGTAGGTTGCCTGCAAAATATTTATTTCATCAATTTTTTCTGGCGATTCCACACCAATACTGACATCTAATGCCTGTTTCATAAGAATTGAATACAACTCTTCTCTTTTCTTTTCGGAAAGTTTTTTAGAATCATTGACATATAAGATTCTGCAATCTTTTGGAAGAATTACTGCACAGGTCACGACAGGTCCTGCCAGAGGTCCTCTGCCTACCTCGTCAATTCCACATATGTATTGAGCCTGACTGTATTTTTTTTCATAAACACACATATTTTCGATACGTTTTAATTCTTCCCTGTATTTTTCAACTTTTTTTTCATACTGTAAAATAAGCTTCTGCACTCCCTGTCTTTCATCGTTTCGGAACTCTTCGAGTTTTTCAGCCAGAACAGCTTCTTCTGTATTTTTCAGTATTTCCTTTATTTCCTCTGTTTTCATTTTTACTCTATTCCTCCAAATTTTCCAAAAGGATATATGCAAAGAACTGCCTTTCCTATAATATCCTGCTTCTTTTTGCATCCTATTTTTCTGCTGTCAAGGCTGTCATTGCGATTATCCCCTAGAACAAAGTATTCATCTTCTCCAATCAGAACAGGCTCTGAAGCGTCATATCCTTCCATTTTTTCCTGATGAAGATAATATCCATAGTTTTCTTCAAGTTCTTCTCCGTCAATATAAATCTTTCCGTCAGTAATCTGAATAGTTTCTCCGGGTAATCCGATAATGCGCTTAATATAATGCACAGGCTCTTTTTTTCCTGTCTCCATTTCATTAAAAACAATAATATCAAAACGTTTGGGTGCTGCAAACCGATAAGAAAACTTTTCTACAATCAATTGGTCTCCGTCTTCAAGTGTCGGATACATGGAGCTTCCATTTACGCTTGTTCTCTGTCCTACAAAGGCGAGTACAAAATAAATCAATGCAATTGCCAGAAAAAGATAAAAACTGGCCTCCAGAAATGCTTTCAGACTTTTTTTTGCTTTCTCTTCTTCCATAAAATCCCCTTTTTTACTGATATTTCAAAGAACCAATTGCATGAAACGGCCATAGTCGAAAAGCGGCTCTTCCGATAAACAAATCACGCGTTACCGGTCCCACATCTCCTGAACGGCTGTCCGAGCTGTGGTCACGGTTATCCCCCAGAACAAAATATTCATCAGAACGCAAAGTATATGGTCCATAATCGTCCAATGTCTTCTTATCTTCATCATAAATCCCATAATATTCCTTTAATTCCTGAGAATCAATGTAAATTACGTTGTTTTTGATTTCCACAGTTTCTCCAGGCAGCCCTATCACACGTTTGACATACCATGTATGAATATCATATTTATAAGAAAACGCAACCATATCATAGCGTTGTGGGTCTCCTTTTTCATAGGCAAGCTTGCTTACCAGAAGAATATCGTTATCTGACAATGACGGATTCATGGAATCTCCCACTACTTTCATTGGTGCATATAAAAATTTATTAAATAACAATACAGCAGCCACAATCACCACAATATATAAAACAACCGTAGCAACCATCTTTTTTAAAGCTTTTTTCTTCATTTTCTTTTTCCTATTCCATCGAACAATCAACACTGGTGCTGACTGGTGGTATATCAAGAGTAATTCTTCCAAGCTTTCCGTTTCTGAAATCATCAATCAGCTGACGGGAAGCCTTTTTTATATCATAGCTTCCTCCCTTTAAAAGACATCCTCTTACTCTTGCTATTTCTTCTATATTATATACAATATTTTCAGAAGTTTCAATGCTATCTGTATTCTTTACATCGATTTCCTTTATATGATATCTTTCTTCTATTACACCTGGATATTCTTTTTCCATAAATTTTAAAAACTCTGCCGCCAGCTCTTCCACATTTAAGATATCATCATTAATGGAACCTGTCAGCGCAAGACGAAAGCCTGCTGTCTGGTCTTCAAATTTTGGCCATAATATTCCCGGTGTGTCCAAAAGCTCTATTTCCTTCCCCAGTTTAATCCACTGTTTTCCCTTTGTTACTCCTGGTTTGTTTCCTGTTTTTGTACAGGCCTTTTTTGCATAGGAATTAATAAAAGTAGATTTTCCTACATTTGGAATTCCCGCAACCATTGCTCTTACAGGCCTGTTTAGAATCCCCCTTTTTCTGTCTCTCTCTATTTTCTCTTTACAGGCCTGTTTTACTACCTGATTAATCTGTCGGATGCCGGCTCCGGTTCTTGAATTGATTTCCGCCACAAAAAAACCTTTTTTGAGAAACCATTCTTTCCAAATCTGATTTTTCTTCTCATCTGCCAAATCTGATTTATTTAAAAGAATCAATCTTGATTTGTTTTTTCCTAAAGTGTCAATATCAGGATTTCTGCTGCTCATTGGAATCCTTGCATCCAGCACCTCAATCACAAGATCAATTAACTTTATATTTTCCTCCATCATCCGCTTTGCCTTGGTCATATGACCTGGATACCACTGATAATTCATCTTTGTCTCCCTTTTATTCTATTTATTTTATCATTCCTATTTTGCTGAATGGCGAAATAATCAGCCATGCTCTTCCAAGAATATCACTTCTTTTGATATTTCCTACATACTCAAATCTGCTGTCCTGACTTAAATTCCGATTATCTCCCATAACAAAATATTCATTGTCATTTATCTTTATTGTACTGCCCGCAGAACCGCTTTCAAAATTTCCTTTGCAGTATCTGTCTTCTATTTCTTCCCCATTAATATAAATTTTACTGTCAACAATCTGTATTTCTTCTCCTGGAAGCCCTATTACCCGCTTTACCACATATTCTTCCTGACCGGAAAGAACTGATTTATATACAATTACATCATATCTTTTAATATCGCGCAGCTCATAAGATATTTTATCAATCAAAATCTCCTGTCCACTTTTTACCTTATCTGACATGGAATTTCCAACTACCTTTATTTTATCCCCAAGAAATATGATAAGAAAAACTGCGGCGGCTACAATTACAGTTACATCAACTACCCATTTTAATATTGTATCTGTCAATACATTGCGCATTGGCTTTGGATTAAAATAACTCATGATTCCTCCAAAATCTTTGATAATACAGGCATTAAAAACAGGACAAATACCAGATGGTATCTGCCCCTGTCTCCAGAAATTATTTAACTAATTCTTTTACTTTTGCAGCCTTACCAACTCTGCCTCTTAAATAGTTCAGCTTTGCACGTCTGACTTTACCATGTCTGACTACCTCAACCTTTTCAATAGACGGAGAATGTACCGGCCATGTCTTCTCAACGCCGATACCGTTGGAATTCTTTCGAACTGTAAAAGTCTCTCTTGAACTTCCACCCTGTCTTTTCAGTACAACGCCTTCAAAAACCTGAATTCTTTCACGGTTTCCTTCTTTAATTTTGGCATGAACTCTGACTGTATCACCGACACTGAAATTTCCTACATTTTCCTTTAACTGTTCAGCTTCGATGCTTCTGATTATTTCATTCATTTGTGTGACCTCCTGACTATATTTTGATGTTCAATAATACTTCTCTTTTCCGTATCAGAGGACCATCAATCTTCTTTTCACAACTTCTAAATGGTATCATAAAATTATGAAATTGGCAAGTATTTTTTGCATAATTCCAGTTCCTTTTTATCAAGCACTGCTTTATCAAGCAAATCCGGTCTTCTCTCACAGGTTCTTTTTATGGACTGTTCCCGCCTCCACTGGCGGATATTGGCATGATGTCCGCTTAAAAGCACCTCCGGTACTCTTTTTTCCATAAATACTTCCGGTCTGGTATATTGTGGATATTCGAGAAGTCCGTCTGAAAAGCTTTCTGTTTCAGCACTGATATCATTATTTAATACCCCTGATATATTTCTCGATATGGAATCAATCATGACCATTGCTGCAAGTTCTCCACCAGTAAGCACATAATCGCCTATGGAAACATTGTCTGTCACAATCATTTCAAGTACCCGTTCATCAATCCCCTCATAATGTCCACACAGAAAAATCAGTGTTTCTTCCTCTGCAAACTCCACCGCCATTTTCTGCTCAAATGTTTTTCCCTGAGGAGTCAGATAAATAACCCTTGGCTTTTTTGCAGATTCTGTTCTTCTGCATATATCCTGATAACAGTCATAAACCGGCTGCGCCTGCATAACCATTCCCGCACCCCCGCCATAAGGATAATCGTCTACATGTCCATGTTTTTCGGTTGTATATGCTCGAATATCCATACATTCCAGAGATAACAGCCCCCTATTGATAGCGCGTCCAATAATACTGGTGTTTAAACCCTGCCGGACCATTTCCGGAAATAATGTCATTACATAGTACTTCATTTAATCCACAAGCCCTTCCATTAAATGTACAGTAATCCTGCCTTCATCGATATTGATGTCAAGAATACATTCGTCAATGGCTGGAAGTAAAATCTCTTTTTTTGTTTCCTCATTTTTGACAATATATACATCATTTGCCCCTGTCTGAAGAACATCCTCTAAAAATCCAAGCCTCACTCCGGTATCATCATAGACATCAAGATTCAGCAAATCGGCAATAAAATATTCACCCTCTTCCAGTGGCACTGCATTTTCTCTGGTAACAAGCAAGTCTTTGCCTTTATATTTTTCAATATCGTTGATATTATTATATTCTTTAAATTTTACAATTACCAGATTTTTAAAAAAACGCACAGATTGTACAGTGAGATTTCGTTTTTCCTTTCCGGTGTCAAGAATTACCTCTTTGAGTGTTTTAAAACGCTTTGGGTCATCTGTTGTTGGAAACACCTTGACCTCTCCCTTTAATCCATGTGTATTTGCAATTACTCCAACTCTCAATAAATTTTCCATAAATCCTCCATATTCAAATTTCCTATAAAGTGAAAAACCGGTGCATGTTGCACCGGCCTTTTTGTTACTGAACAATGTCTACAATAACCTTTTTATCATCTTTAGACGCCGCAGCTTTTACAACTGAACGGATAGATTTTGCAATACGCCCCTGTTTTCCAATTACCTTGCCCATATCGTCATCTGCTACTTTCAGAGAAACAATAAGTGCCCTGTCGGTATCTTCCTCTGTCACAACCACCTCATCGGGATTGTCCACAAGAGCTTTTGCAATTACTTCTACTAACTCTTTCATATCGCGCACCTCATACTGTCAACACTCATTGGCAGCCCTGCAGACCTTATTTTTCAATGCCGGCCTGTTTAAACAATCTGGCTACTGTTTCCGTTGGCTGAGCGCCGTTTGAAAGCCATTTCTTTGCAGATTCTTCATTAATTTTTACAGCACTTGGCTCTACATTCGGGTCATAGGTTCCGATTTCATCAATAAACTTGCCGTCTCTTGGAGACCTTGAATCTGCAACAATAATTCTATAGAAAGGAGCTTTCTTCTTTCCCATTCTTCTCAATCTTATTTTTACTGCCATCGTAAATATACCTCCTTGGATTTGTATAAATATGCAGCCAACCAAAGGTTGATTGCTTTAATATGCAGCCGGTTTAAATATATTTGGCTGCTCTATATAAACCTGCAAAGCAGGTCTATTTCATCATGCTTTCTTAAAATGGCAATTTCAATTTGCCAAACAGTCCTCCGCTTCGCTTACCACTCATCATACCAGACATCTGCTTCATCATTTTTCGTGACTGTTCAAACTGCTTGACCAGTCTGTTTACCTCTGCAATATTTACACCTGCGCCCTTTGCAATTCTTGATTTTCTGGATGGATTTAAAAGAGAGGGATTTGCTCTTTCTTCCGGTGTCATGGAATAGATAATCGCTTCGGTTCTTCCAATTGCCTTTTCATCCGGCATCTGTGCACCCTTTATCTGTCCGCCGAGACCCGGTATCATATTCATAACATCTTCGAGACCGCCCATTTTCCTGATTTGCGCCATAGATTCGAGATAGTCGTCAAAGCCAAATTCTGCTTTTTTAAACTTCTTCTCCATCTCCTTCGCTTTTTCCTCATCGACTGCCGCTTCCGCTTTTTCAATCAGAGTCAGCACATCGCCCATGCCAAGAATACGTGAAGCCATTCTGTCAGGATAAAACTGTTCCAAATCAGACAGCTTTTCTCCCATACCGATATATAAAATCGGCTTTCCGGTAACAGAACGAATCGAAAGTGCCGCACCACCTCTGGTATCACTGTCCATTTTGGTAAGAATTACACCATCAATGCCTATTTTTTCTTCAAATACAGAGGCAACGTTTACAGCGTCCTGTCCTGTCATGGCATCTACCACCAGAACTGTCTGTTTGATATCAATATTGTCCCTGATTTCCACAAGTTCCTCCATCATGGATTCATCAATATGAAGACGACCTGCGGTATCAATAATTACCAGATTGCAGTCATTTTTCTGAGCATGTTCTAATGCGGCTTTTGCAATATTTACCGGTTTATGGTTTGTTCCCATTGCAAAAACAGGAACTCCCTGCTTTTCGCCGTTTACCTGAAGCTGCTCAATTGCTGCCGGCCGGTAGATATCGCATGCTACCAGCAGAGGTTTTCTGCCCTTTGACTTGTATTTTCCGGCAAGTTTGGCTGCAGTTGTAGTTTTTCCGGCGCCCTGAAGGCCCATCATCATAATGACAGTGATTTCACTGGAAGGATTCATGGCAAGCTCTGTCGTTTCAGAACCCATTAAAGAAACCATTTCTTCATTTACAATTTTAATCACCATCTGCCCCGGTGTAAGGCTGGTCATAACATCCTGACCAATGGCACGTTCTGTAACGGAATTGATAAACTGCTTGACTACCTTGAAGCTTACATCGGCCTCTAAAAGCGCCATTTTTACTTCTTTTAATGCTGTTTTTACATCAGCCTCGCTCAGTCTGCCTTTTCCCTTTAATTTTTTAAATATATTTTGCAGCTTATCCGACAAGCTTTCAAATGCCATATAATACCTGCTACTAAAAACATATACAAAAATGTATATGCCAGATGATTCGCTATAATCTCACGACTTATAGTTACTGCTTCATCGTTAATTAGCTTTTCCTTTCCCAGATTTTTTTGTAATCAGTCTTTGGCGATTACATTATTAAAGAATAAAACATATACTTTCCAGTTAAAATTCTTCCAGAATATGATTTGATATTTCCATTATTTCTTTTACAAGAGCAGGATTTTTTGTTTCATCAAAACGTGCTGCAAGCTGATTGATTTCCGAAACAAGATTTTTTGCTTTTAAAAATTTGTCAACCAGATGAAGTTTATCTTCATAATCCTGAAGAAGTTTATCGCAGCGTTTCACCAGTTCATGCACTCCCTGTCTGCTGATTCCCCTCTCGACAGCGATTTCACTGATTCCGATATCATTTAGAATATAATCGGCATATATACTTTTCTGATGGTCTGTCAGAAGTTCGCCATAAAAATCATAGAGCAGGGCTTTTTTTACAATTAATTCCATATCAGTACTCCGGTGAAAAAAGGTATGTTTGAAACACAAGGGGTATTGTACATGATATGAAAAGGTTTGTCAAGTATTTTTGATTGACAAATTTAAAATTTGTTTGTTTCTTTCACAGACCAATCATGCAAACGAAAAGATAGGCTAGAATCAAAAAGTAAGAAACAAAAATTCAATATATTGATATACTATTTAATGGCAACAATTACAGAAAACTTTTGGCAGGAATAGACGCATTTCACAATTTTAAACCTGCATTCTTTCAACATATTCTCTTCCTGCCAAACAGTACATTCCCTGTCTAATTTTCTGCGTTCTTTCCATAACTCTATATCTTTATCTGTTAATCCGCTGCCTGCCAACTGACTTTCCCAAAAAGAATTAAACCAATGATTCATTTTTGGCTGCCCTGCACAAAACTGGTCATAGTTTATAAACAATCCGCCATGCGGCAGGCTGTCATATATTTTTGAGAACAGCTTTTTCTTATCCTCATTCTCCAAATGATGAATGGATAAAGCTGAAATAACCATATCAAAAATAATATCGGGAAGTTTGTAAATATAATTTTCGGTTTGATAGGATATGTTTTCAATACCATCAAATCTTTTTTGGGCAACATTCAGCATTTCGTCGGCAATATCCACAAGCATATATTTAGAATCAGGGCATTGCTGATACCAGAAATATGTTAATAAACCTGTTCCAGCACCTAAATCAACAATTTGCTTTGGCTCCTCTATATTTGAAGCAATAAATTCTGTTGTATTCTTGTAAAAGTCATCAAAGCAGGGAATAAATTTTCTCCGGTTGCTGTCATATTCCTCTGCAATCAGATTAAATTGTTTTTCTATATCCATTTTTCCACCAGTCAAAATACCTCCTCCTTTTGACAGATTACTCCAATATTGCACCTTTGCAGCCCGATGTAACCAGTTTTGAATACCTTGCCAAATAGCCTTTTTTTACTTTTATTTCAAAAGGAATGAATGTTTTCCTCCTGTTTTCCAGTTCTTCATCTGAAACCAGAACATTAATTGTATTTGCAGGTATATCTATCTCTATCATATCGCCATTCTGAATCAAAGCAATGTTTCCCCCAGCTGCTGCCTCTGGCGATACATGACCAATCGCAGCTCCACGGGTAGCACCGGAAAATCTGCCATCTGTGATAAGTGCTACACTGTCTCCCAAACCGCTGCCCATAATAGCCGATGTAGGATTTAACATTTCACGCATACCCGGCCCGCCTTTTGGACCCTCATATCTGATTACAACAACATCTCCGGCCTGTATTTCTCCTGCGTAAATTGCATTTAATGCCGGTTCTTCTCCATCAAATACTTTAGCTCTGCCTTTATGCCGCATCATATTTTCTGCAACAGCAGCCCGTTTCACTACACATCCATCTGGAGCCAGATTCCCTTTGAGAACAGCAATTCCTCCTTCTTTACTATAAGGGTTTTCGATGCTTCTGATAACAGTATGGTCCTTAATCTCTTTTCCACAAATAATTTCTCCTATCGTTTTTCCATTGCAGGTAATGCAGTCTTTATTCAACAGTCCTGTTTTGTTGATTTCATGCATTACAGCAGCAATGCCGCCTGCTTTATGCAGCTGTTCTATGTAATGTTTTCCTGAGGGAACAAGATGACATATATTCGGTGTTTTTGCTGAAATATTATTCGCTGTCTCTAAATCTAAACATAAGTCACATTCATGTGCAATGGCAGGCAGATGAAGCAGGCTGTTCGTTGAACCGCCTAATGCCATATCAATTGTAAGCGCGTTTTCAAAAGCCTCTTTTGTCATAATATCCTTTGGCTTTATCCCTTTTTTAACCAATTCCATAACCTGCATTCCTGTTTCTTTTGCCAGACGAAGCCTTTCAGAGTAAATAGCAGGAATTGTACCATTTCCACTGAGTGCCATTCCAAGCACTTCTGTAAGGCAGTTCATGCTGTTTGCCGTAAACATCCCCGAACAGGAACCACAGGTTGGGCAGGCACAATTCTCATACATACGCAATGTGTCTGTGTCAATTTTTCCATTCTTATATTCGCTTACAGCTTCGGAAATATTTGAATAGCTGATTTTCCTGTTTTCAAAATCACCTGCAAGCATTGCTCCACCACTGATAAATATGGAAGGTATATTAAGCCTTGCAGCTGCCATAAGCAACCCCGGAACATTCTTGTCACAATTTGGTATAAATACCAGCCCGTCAAAAGGGTGTGCTGTTGCCATTGCTTCCGTAGAGTCAGCAATCAGCTCTCTTGTAACCAGTGAAAATCTCATGCCTTCATGTCCCATTGCAATGCCATCGCATACTGCAATAGCAGGAAAAACAAACGGCACTCCACCAGCCAGTGCAACCCCCTGTTTAACAGCTTCGGCAATCTTATCAATATTCATATGCCCTGGTACAATTTCATTGTAAGAACTGACAATGCCAATGAACGGCTTTTCCAGTTCTTTTTCCGTTACGCCTAATGCATGTAACAGGGCTCTTTGCGGAGCTGCAGATATTCCTTTTTTGATTTTATCACTTCGCATATTCATAACCTCCTTGATTTATTGTTTTTCATTATAATATGTCTGATGTCTTATGTCAAGTATATTGTCTACTGTATTTTGTTTGGTTGTAAAATTATTTTTAATTGATGCTAAAACGAAGCAAAAAAGACATGGTTCAAATAGACCACGCCTTTTTTGTTTCATATCATAATTTTGCAGATTTTATTCTGTTTTTTTCAATTCTAACCTCTCTATTGCATGAAGAATATGTATTCTCATAGCATTTCTTGCGCCCTCTGCATTTCTGCTTTTCATAAAATTCATAAGTATTCTGTGATCCGTAACCGTATCCTCTGAAGCAACTTTTTTCTTTTTGGACAAGGTTACACCCTTATCAATCGCTTCCTGTATTACCGGCATCAGCTTGTTCATAAAATCATTATGAGTTGCCTTTGCAATAGAACGATGAAAAGCCTGTTCTTCCAGAGTCCTGTCCTTATCCTCCAATATGAGCTGCTCTATATTTTCACCAATTGACAGGATTCTTTGCAGTTCACTTTCTGTAGCCCGCAATGTTGCATAATAGGCCGCCTCCGGTTCAAAAATCAGACGCATCTCATATAAATCATCGGCGTTCATTTTTGCCGTAGTCAAAACAGATAACTCATCGAAAGAATTTTCTTCAAAATTTTCTTTCACAAAAGTCCCTTTGCCTCTTTGAATCTCGACAATATTGCCGGCTGCCAGAATCCTTATGGCTTCTCTTAGTGTCGTCCGGCTGACTCCAAACTCTTTTGATAACTCATTTTCATTTGGGAGTTTATCGCCCGCTTTAAATCTTTTCTCTATCGTAATCATGGACAGTATAGAATCCGCCACATTGTCTGATAACCGTTTTTCTTTGGTCATACTATCAACTCCTGTTTACAATTTTGTGAATATTATATCAAAAATTTGTATGGAAATCAACCTTTGTTGGACATCTGACATCTATGTACTAGCTTATCATATCAATTTTGTCTACCATAATAATTTTGTCTACACAACCTACCCGTAAAGTCATTCTGTCGAATTGAGTTTGATATTCGATATTTCCAAAGCCTTAATTTTATGGCATTTGACATGATTGAAAACGCCGTAAGATCGCACTTAAAAGCCATAAATTCCTTGAAATCAAAGCCTTTTCACATACCTACTTTTCAACCCTTGATATCAATACGACACACTCAACATGGCTCGATTGCTCCGGATTGATATCAGATTTTTGCGATCGTTCGCGGGAATTTATCAAAACGTATTTTTGCCATAAAACACACCAATTTTTACCATTGTTCATTCTCGGAAGTAAGTCAAAGGCCTTGCTTCTACCTACAATATACAAATCTACAGATTTTTCGACCGCCACAAAACTTCGCTCTGACGGAACAAGTTTCGGAGCCTGAAGACGACAATTGTCAGGATATTTTTCATACGGCCATTCCCAGACATATTCCAGTATTCCAAAAAATTCTCCGACATGTACGACGCACAAATTTGGCAATCCAATAAGAGCTGAGTACTTTATATTCTCATTATCAAGTCTCTGGCAAAACTCTTCGCACTTTTTTATCTCATCTGCGTTCAATGGCTTACCTTTTATCTCAAACCATCTATTCAAGTTGGGAATATAAAAGTCTGGAAGGTCTCTGGTTCCGTCCATTTCAAAGCCTTCAATCTCATATTCATAAGTCAGGCCAATAGTATTGAAAAAGACAGCCCATCGAGCTTCAAGCCGACTGCGAAATCGATATCCGTCACATACTTAGTTTCAATTGCTTTTATATCATTATTCATTAAAAAATATCCCTCCACTTCCGCAGATGTCATTTAATCCATTCTCCAATTTCAAGATTCACGAATTCTTCCAGTTTAATATTAGAATGGTAATCATCATCATACTTACTAGCAAGCATCTGTGCATCGTACTTGAACGATATGTTGTACAGCTTGACTTTTTTATTTTCCGGATTAGGTCATTCTTTATGAAAAAATCGATAACACGCTTATGCCCAATACATCCAGTTCCCAACTTTTACTTCATCGAAATGTGGGGCTATATCGGCAGGTAGTATACCCATGCAGGATTTTTGATGATTCTCGTCTGGTCACTTCCTCATCTCTTGATATACGGCACAATCACATCATAGAACTTTTTTGTCCAGTCGGCATGGAAGTTAGCCATCTGTAGCCATTCTGTCTCATTCTCGATACTGACATTATTCAGCTGAATGAACACCTTGGATGATTTGATGTCATCGCCACGATTCCATTGCAGTGTAGTACCCAGAACCGATTCGATTTCAGCTTTATGCGTGTAAAGGCTGTCAAAGGCATTCTTGTTTTCCTGTTTGCTTCCCCTGCCAAAGACAACCTCTGCTCGTGCCGCATCATAGTTCGCTACGCAGTAAAGATAGAATCCGCCGATTCCAAAGAACCCATTGATCCAGTTATCTCTAGATGAACTAACATTTGAGAAGGAACCATCCTCTCCATGCGCCTTCTGGATAATTGGAAGTGCATACGTCCAGTATTTTCTCCGGAGTTCATGACGACTGCCCGGCTGATCGGCATGAACTTCATTTTCATCACGCAGATAGAACATCAAATCTGCTCGATTTTCACCGTACAATTTGAACAGACGGCTCAAAACAGACAGCTTGCTCTGGGTACTGGTATTTATCCACACATAAATGTCATCTCCGATCTCTAGCGATTTTGTAAATGCATCTGGATTGGTATTGAAGTGGAGTGCGATGTTTTCCTCCTCCGACATAGCTAGTTTTGTTATGATGGTTTTATCCTCCACATAAAGAATCTGAATAACTTTCTGGAACATCTCGACCCAGCTTGTTACCGGCTGCTCTGTATTCTTAAAGGTAAACTTAGCGATCAGGCGACTGGTTAGCTCACTCTCGTCCTCAAGGGTATAGGTGTCGAGCTGTTTTTTTCCGATTTATATTCTGTTACAGGCGCTGTCCAGATCGTCAATGCTCTGCCCATGAGATATGCACTGCGTTCTTCCAACTCTGCCAGCGTCCATTTATTCTTTTTGGCAATCCAAGTATTTATGCGGATACCGCTATCATCAAAACCATTCTGCATAGTTTTCTTTTTCGTAAATGAGCTATTGTTGTATTTTGAGTTATAGGCAATCAGTGTCAGATTTGCCATACGATGCAGCCACAACTCATGTATCTGCTCATAGTCATCGCCCAGTTCTTTCTGCCATACTAATGTAAGATGCTGCGGCATAATATGCTCAATTGAATATGTACCATCATCGCAATGACGGTATACATCCTTGTCCTCCGAAGAGCCAAAGTTCTCAAACCGTTCAAGAATATAAACCTTATTCTTGCTGTTCCTCAAATGCACCAGGCGTTCCTCAAATGCCGCCTTAAACTCCTCATCATCAGGGAAACGAGTACGCTCTTTCTTTGACAACAGTGCATATTTGAGTTTCTCAACATAGTTTTCCTCAGTGCCGTCGTATCGGATAATCTCTCTGTGCAGCATGAGGAAGATTTTATTCAAAGCATTTGTCGGCAAGTCACACATTGTCCTGCGGAACAGGTAATTCTCTGTGGTCAGGAAAATCTCTGTGACCTGTGCCAGCGTCAGCTTATTTTCGCTATAAAGACGCAGCACTTCAAGGAAGTACGGCCTTGTTACCGTCGTCTCCAAACGGTTCAGCCGGTCGATACATGCGTCAAGTACAGCGCTATCGGAATTACCATCAAGGAGAATTTGATAGCGTTTTGCGTAGGCCAGCATCTCAACAAGCAGCTGTTCTGTCTCGATCTTTCCGAGCTCCACAAAATCCTTAAAATTGATGTAGATTTTCTTCTGCTGTGGAATAGCCTGCTGCTTTACACTCAGGTAATCCCTGATGAAAGCACTAACATCATATTTCGTGCAGACCTCTATCTTATTCCAATATTTGTCGTAATAGTTCTCTTGCTCCTTGGACGGCAAACTCATCAGGATGAAGTTCCTGATATTATCACCTTCGCTAAGATCGAGGCCAGTTGAGTTCAGGCTTTCAAAAATGAGCTGCAGATTATCATCCATATCTAGCCAGATATTGATGATCTCCAAACCGCAGATCGCATCGTAAAGCTGGTCGATAGTAATTTCCTGCTTCTGAATCCGGTCATAAAAATAGTCGTAGTTTACGGTCAAATTTGACTCGCGAACGTGTTCTGTCGGATCAGAGAACAGCTTGCCAAAAGCCGTCTGGTCGTTTTTGACCAGCTTGAGCTTGATACGAATGTCTTCCGGCTTCCATTTATCTACGAGGTATTCCTCGAAAATACGTTGTTTAAGATTGGCTGTCTCTGGCACAATGATACCCTTGTCAATCAGGTTATACATTGCGAGGAATAGCAGCGATACCGTAGTAAGACGCTGCTGACCGTCGATAATCAAAAACTCCTCATTGTGACCATCCGGATTATATACGGAAACAAAGCTCCCGAAGAAGTGACTCTTCTGGTGTCCCTTGATGATTTTTACGAGGTCATCATACAGCTGTTTGCAGTTCTCGGTCTTCCAGTCATAATTCCTCTGGTAAACTGGAATGACAAACCTCTTGTTGGAGCCCTCCAGATATTTAACGAATTTGCATTCAGAACCCTTCATTTTTACTCCTCCTTGCTAACAAAGATTCCTAGAACATTCTGCCGAATGTATTCGACTTCGTTCTCTATGCTCGTTCGACCATACTTTGATAATGAGGCCTTTAGTTTCAATTTTCCAGTGCTACCATCCTTCACTTCTGGATAGTGGAGGTTATCTTTTTTATGGCCATAATGAGCCGTTTTGTCTGATCAACAGATGTGTTTATATCGTCATCTGGAATTATCTGTGCATTTTTGAATTTCTTACGGATGTTATTCTCATCTTTATCTTTTGGATTGCTAGCAATAGAAAGTGCCTGCTTCGGCAACATCCTAACATAATCATCCAATTCTACCTTTTCTGCCTCCTCGCTAACAAAGTAGACGTTTCCGAAAAGATTAAAACTTATTCTGCCTACACGACCTATCAAATTTCTGAAGTCGACTGATTCTATCTCACTACGAAATATCTTGTTATCTGTAAAGTTATGGGATTATGTACACTGATAACTATCACAAAGTACATTCCTTTTTAGGATATCAAACCCCTATACAGTACAGGCAAAACAACCTTAAAAAAATTTCTAAAAAAGTGTTAACAATCCAAATATTATTTTATTTCACTCTTGAGCAAACCAACATCATGGTTATTATTTTTCGGCTTTATTCTATCAAGAACCTTCTTTTCCACTACCTGCGTCCAATAAATCTTTAATTTCTTTCTTGCTCGTGTAATAGCAGTGTAAAATATACTATGAGTTATCAATTCGTCAATCTCATCCGTTATAATAATTTTTACAGAATCATATTCTAGGCCTTGCGCTTTGTGAATTGATACAGCATATGCAATTTGAAATGGAACAATTGCCTTTGAAACACTATCATCATCTTCATCTGTACTTCTATTTTTATTTACTTCAAACCGGATAATTGAATTGCCATTTTCAGCATTTCCAATAATCTCAAAATCATAGTCATCTTCATTTAAATCAATAAGCGGTCTATCAATTTCTATATCAAATTGAATACGTTCTGTTGGTTTGTCTGCATCAATAATGGTAAAGTCTACAATTCGAGCCTTCATGTTATTATGAATTATCGGTACTTGATCTTTATGTTGACTAAAAAATTTATCAGCAGAATCATTAAATAGAATTGGATCACCAACCTTATATCGTTGTATGCCTCTCCATATCTCTTTGCTATTATTGTTTTCTTGCATAAAATGATTAATGTTATTAATTCCGTATAGTCCACCATAATTCAAGCAAAGAATTATTTCATTTTCCTCTGCAGAAGTAAAAATAGATGGATCAAGGTTAGCAGAGAATTCGCCCCCTTGTAATCTGTCAAGTACATCATCTTCCATTTTTCGCACATTGTCCCACAATGCCAGTAATTGCTTGCTGTTACTTCTATAAGGTTTTGTTAATTCACAAACAGCTGTTTTCGGCAAAAAATTACGAACAGCATCAAACCAATTACCAAATTCAATAGCCTCTATTTGGTATGTATCTCCAACCAAAATAAGAAGCTTAAATTTTGCTTGTTCAAGCAGTTCTTTCATATTTTGATTACTTACAGTGCTACACTCATCAATCACAAGGATATCATAATCTTGTTTTAAATCCTTTGTATTTATAAACTTAGTAATTGTCATAAATTCGCAATTTGATGATGCAACAACTTTTCGCTTAAGATTATTCACTGCAGGATTAGTGTGAGCCAAATAGAGTCTGGAATAATTTTTAAAAAGATGCGCAATATGATTTATAAGAGTTGTTTTACCTGTTCCTGCAGATCCGTATATAACAGAAACTTGTGACTTAGTAAACATATTTATCAATGCCACCTTTTTTTCATCAGAATCAATTTGGTAATCTGTATTTTGAAGCCAATGGTTTACCATATTAGAATAGTTTTTTACACCACTAACCGCCAAACTTTTTATTCTTTGAATAATTGCAACTGTATCGTCTTTATAACCCTCCATAAAAATATGATTATTCTTTATTAGTAACTTTCGAGCTTGCTGTTTTTTATTGGTATGTAACTTACCATTATATATATTAACAAGAGTATCTATGTCATCAAAAAAACCTAATTTGTAATGTCCGTTTTTATTTTTTTCCAATGGAGTAAAGAGTATTCCCTTTTGTTCTGTATTATTCCTAATAGTCCATGCCAAAAGTTCATATTCATGTCCATTTACATCAAGACAATCAAATAAATCTGACAGGCTTGGAACATGTCCTTTTAAAGCAGAACAGAAGGGCATTGTGTCAAAGGGAATACATTTATTAGATAAATACAGATTTGATAGCAAATTATTCCTCCCTATATACTTGCTTCTTTGCTCATAATAATCCCATTTCCATTGTTCTTCATATTGATCTTTAATAATTCTGTTCGTCATATGGTAAAGCAAATAACAAAGAACATTACTGCTGGGTGCTCCTTCACTAATGATTGCACGACATTTATCAAGTATATGCCAAAAATGTCTTGTATCTGTCTTGGGTACTATACACTCATGTACTTCTTGATAATGTGTGTCTGAAAACATAATAATTTCTGATAAATTTAATCCTGTTTCAGTTAAATATTTAGCAAGATTTCGCTGTTCCGCATTACCTGGGGTAAATCCATTTCCATCGAACAATTTTGCCAAATTCTTAAACTCACATGGTCGTATGCTTACCTCCCAATCAACAATAATCCTAATCGGCATTTGCTTGTCAAATAACTCAATATAATTATCGGCAAGAGCGAATTTAACCGCATAAAAGTCTGTAATTTCAATATCTGTAAAAGCAATAATGCGGTCTGTTTTACTTGCTCTATCATTTGCAGGAATAAAAGCAATCTCATAATATATTTTATCGCCAAAAAAGAATGGCTTAATTTTCTGAATGTAAAAACGATCAAAACGAAAACCATTTTGAATAGGAGTTTTGTATTGATCTACCTTTTGAGCAATTTTCTCATAGTATTCTTTAAAACTATCATCTGCCTCTAACGGAAACTGTTCAAGATTGGAAAGTACATCCAACGAATATTCTTTATGCAAAAAATTTCTTATGCGGAAAAGATATTCATAATATTTAAACATCAATCGTTCAGAATTTTCTTCTTCTAAAGTACGATGAGAAACAGATACTTGCAAAAAATGATGAAAACGTGACAAATGACGCAAAAAACTCTCGTTTTTTACATATTTTACAGCTTTTTGAAGATTTTCATGTGAATCTTCTATATCATCACCGTTAGCATAGACTTTTAGCATAATATGTTCCACAAAATGTCGAAGTTGAGAAAGAATGTCTTGTGAAATCTGTCCTCTTGGTAAATTTCCCATATTGCTTATATGACGGCATATAACTTTATCTGTATTTAAAATTTGTTCATCTATTTGTAAATTAGTCTTTGTAACCATATTGTCCTCTAATCTGTATTTCTAAACACAAAACTTCTTTGTACATATATTTCTTATCCTTAACTATAATTGAGAATCATCTACTTTCTTTTTGAACTATATTTCTCACTTTTCATCTTAATTCCATTTTCATCTTTCACCACATTACTCCACCGTCTTTTTTCTTTCTGAACAACCTCAAAAAGTTGCTTTGATATTATAGCAGAATTGCTACCTGATGCCAAATAATGAGCTTCACTTTTCCTGTTGGCGAGAAAATTTTTCGTTTTTCAAGTTCTTTGATAATACCTATAACGCTTTGTCCATCAAGATACAAATTAAATATCAACTTAACATTTTTAGCTTTTTCTTTATCAATTGATAAATGAATACCATTATTATATTTATAGCCATAGCACTTTCTATTATAAAGTTTTGAAGTTCCCTGTACTGTATGTTGCTTAATGCCCCATTTAATATTTTCGCTTCTGAACTCATTTTCAGCTTGTGCAATGGATTCCATTATAGCCACTATCAAATCATTCAAAGCCTTTTCACACACCTACTTTTTCACCATGACATCAACGCGATACACTCAACATGAGTACAAAATTAGAACATATTCCCACAAAATCGCGGAAATATAGGCAATATTTATACAGTAGTAATACCGTTCGTGCAACCCATTTCCCAAAAATCCTTTATCTATTGTTGAAAAACCATTTTTTTATAACACATCTTTTTTCTCGTATACTTTTTTACATCGATTTAAAATTGTCGACACCAAAAATTGATTATCAGTACTTATCAAATGATATTTTTTGTTTACTCTCGGAGTAAAAATAGCCCTCATGATTCCATTTTGATCTGTTTTAATTTGTCCTTTTAAGCCTGTTACATTATCTTTTTGTATATAAAATCTAATTTTCACCCCATGCACAGAAACCTTTTTATATAAATTCAACAATTTTTCATCTGTTGTTGATTCACACAATAATGTACAATGTTTTTTTAAATGTTCAATTCTATCGGTTTGTTTTTTATAGTCTTTTTCATATAAAAAATCTAAATCTTTTCCAATAACGTACAATTCTACCGCATCGTCACCAAAACTATCATATATATTTTTTATTTCCCCGTGAGTATACTCTACTTTATTAGTCAACTTAGATTGTAAGAACAAAATAATACCCAACAGTAAGTTGGCAAATATAATATATAAAATTCCGAATTTGGCATTAAGATAAAAGGGAATCATAGACAAATTATTTTCTTGTTCTAAACTTGACAAACTAACAAAGCAAGGTATATTTATCCATAAAATTATAATAAAACAAATTGTAAAAAATAAACTCTTTGTCAACTCATTTTTCCATACAATGTTAAACACTAACATCAAAATTAGAATTAGCACAATAATAGATATGTTCATTCACTTCCCCATCCTTCCTTATCCATAAAGTATATTTTAATTGCGCAAACTATTTTGCTAACTTATTAAAATCATAACATCTATAATAGCTGTCTAATTATCTTTTCTACCCCCTCAATGTAATCCTGCATATTTTTTCTTTTATAAACATGAATATATGAGGGATGGTGTATAGGAACATAATAGATTCCTTCAATTTTTTCATAATGATATTCAAAACCATTCCATTTTTCAAATCCAATTTTCTTTTTTTTCGCAACTGCTGAATATACCTTTTCTCCCAATAAAAAAATAATTTTAGGAGACATTGTATGTATTTCACTTAACAAATGTTCAAAACAACAATCAATTTCACTTTTATCAGGATAACGAAGCTTTTGCTGCTCTGTTAAAGGTAAGCATTTAACTAAATTAGTTTTATATGCAATTACTTCTTCACACTTTTTTTCAATTTTGTGGATTATCATGCCCGTATTCGTTTCTGGCGATAATGGTAATTCAGTATCAGATATCACTTTTTTAGCTGATAAACCAACCCAAAAAATTTGACATTCCTTTTCTACATCTAGTAATGGCTTTTGGTTAAAGCATAAGCCACATTTTTGACACTTTCGTATTTGTTCGATCATTATCCTTCTCCTGTTAACCTTTGTGTTTTTAGTATATATTCATTCAATACTTCGTCAGATTCCATACTATAATTTCCAAAATCAAAATTAAACTGAGACCTTCCTTTAAACTGACTTATTGTATCATTAAACTGGCAATTCTGAATTATACCCGTATCTTGCATAATCTCATTATATAGTTGTGTACCATCATAAGGTCTGAACTGAAACACACTTGTTCTAAATGTTCCGTCTGTTCTTAGTGAAAATTCCTTTAATTCCTTTGCCAATTCAAATGTCTTTTGAAAGTCCTCCTTTGTTTCTTTAGGAAATCCATATATAAAATAACCCTTTAAATCAATTCCATTTCGCAAAATTTCTTGAGAAACTTTTATAATATCATTATAATCTCCCAATTTGTTTATTCTATTTCTTACTGATTTCGAACCAGATTCGATACCAATAAACAATTCTTTACATCCTCCAACTCGAAGCTCTTTTATTTTTTCAATTGCGTTTACTAATGATAATACATGTACCATTCCTCTCCAACTCAACTGTGTAAATTGAGAAAAGATATGATTCGCCATATCTATACTCCTACTACTGCGTAAAAACAAATCATCCAAAATGCGAACACTTTGTATATCTGGATATGTAGATAAAATTTCATGAATTTCTTTTATAACACTCTCTTCTGTACGAATCCTAATCGTCACGTCTTTATTTAAGCTCCTAGCCCCACCGCAAAATGCACAATCAAACATACACCCTCTTGATGTAATAATTGCAATTTCTTTCTCCCCATAATGATTTATGACTATTTCATTTCCCAGGTATTTTCGATTCAAAAAAATGTTTGATATATCCTCGGGAAAATATATGGAATTTCTATTTACCCTATAAACAAATTTCGAATCCATTTGTTCTTCTGGCTTTTGACTGCAATTTTCTGAAACAATTTGGGGAATAATAAATTCACCTTCACCAATAATAATATTTAATGTATTGGAAACATTCCAATTTAAAATTTTATAATAAATACTTTTAACAGCCTGTCCCCCTATAAAACACTTACAGTTTACATGAATGCTTTCAACAATATTTTTAACCAACTCATAATTTTGTGTAAAAATATTAATACCTACAAAATCAGGTTTAGTTTTATTTATATAGGAAATTATATTTGGCACAGATTTTCTTTCTTTTACACAATCTATAATTTCAACATCTATATCATTAATCCTTTCCAAATATGTTGCTATATACCCCAGACCCAATGGAGATAAATATTGTTCATTTTCATTTGTGGAATCCCAAAAAATAGGAGAATTAATTAGTACAAACTTTTTCATTTCGCCCTCCATTTTTTTATAATGTAAGAAACAATCTCTTCAACATTGTTTTTCAAATCAGCATTATTATTAATGCATAAAACATCTACATTTCTTTTCTCTAATTCTAAAATCCCTTTATCCATATAAAAAAGTTCATTATATGATTGGTTTCCCTTTTCAAATCTTGTTAATACTTTTCTTTCTGACAGCCTTTTTTGTAATACATTCTCATCCGCAAACACAGCCACCTGTAAATCAGGTTTTATAATCTTTGAATTTAACTCCAAAAGAAAACCACTATTAACACAATCCATTTGCTGCAAAATCAAAGATGATAAAATATATCTATCTGTAATAACAATTTTTCCCTTTTTCAATTCGGGCAGAATCTCATTTTCTATATGCTCATACCTATCTGCTGCAACCAAACAAGCTAAACTTATCCCCGAATGATTTTCAGCGAATTTTCTTACAAAAGAACCACATTCCGTATTAGTTGGTTCTTTTGTCGTATATGTAGCATATCCTCTAAATTCTAGTCTTGTTTTAACTGACTCTATAAGTGTCGATTTACCAACACCATTTGGTCCATCAACAGAAACCAAAAAGCCATTTGTACTAATTTTTAACATATTTTTATATCAACCTCCCTGCAATATTAAATAATCCCAAAATGCTTCAACGCATCCTTTATCGTTTCCGCTGTCGGATGTTTCCTCGGCCGTTTCAATTCCTCTACCGCATTAGGAGCATCATAAATCGGCAATCCTGACTCCCTCTTGACCTCTGCGATATATGTGGTATGTACTTTGAAGCCATATTTCGCTTCTATGTACTCCTTAATCATTTTGTAAGTAACACACTCTTTCGGCTTGTATGCTTCAGCTCTCTTGGCGATATTATCAAGCGGCACTTTGCCCTCACCCTCGCCAAACTCGACTTTTACGTTGATTACGCTGTCGGGTTTTTTGTGGGAAAGCATTACAATCGTCTCCACATGAATACCAAATCAAAACATATTCCCACGAAATCACGAAAATATGAGAAACATTTTTACAATACTAAGACTGTTCATACAATCCCTTTCTCACAAATACATACTCATATAAATTTTGCACCACCTTAATATAATATTTTAATTAAATTTTCATATTTACAATTGATGATAACTTATCTTGTAATTTTTCTGAAATATAACTAGAAGATCTATATTCACTTTCCTATTACCTTGTTTAAAACAAAATAACAACTCAAATATAAAAAACCTATCTACTTTTGATAGCTACCTATGCTGCGTTAAAACATGCTGATAAATAACCTTATTTTTCTTTCTGTATAAGATCAGAAAATCTATCTGACATTTCTCTTCCCACGGCTTCTAATTCAAATTTAATTTCTTTATTAAATTCTTTGAACTCTGGAAGCAATTCTAAGTCTTTTAATCTATATTTGCTTGCTTTCCTTCCAAAAGAGAAACGCCAAGTATGTATAAGGTTAAATAGTGATGCATAATATAACAACTCCTCATAAGACATCTTGTTTCTTGGAATCAAAATAGTAACCGAATCTCCACCATTACCTTTAGGTAAAAATTTACCATTTTGCACAGTTGCATAACCAAGTCCTGATATACAAATGGCAGGCCCCTCAAAAACTTTATCTTCATTAAATGGATCTACATAACGTGCAACACCGTTATTTAATGTTGTACTTGTTATAAATGGTATTTCCCCAAAATCATAATCTTCAACACCAGAAGATTTTGCAACACTTATATTAAACAACTGAGATATTTTCATACTTTATAAATCCTTTCTCATTTGTTGCAATAACATTTCAAAATATTCTTTTTTCATTTGTTCATTAACCAAATAAAAATCTACTTTTTCCGTTCCTAGATAATTTTGAGGTATCAATTCAAGTTTAATATCATCCTTCTTAATAGCAATATTTTGACATATCCCTACTTCTTGTTTTGGAATAATATCATTTATTATATATTCTTTTATTTTCGATGAATATATATCTAATTCACTCTTTGCGTTATTATGAACTCGTCTCTTTTTATGTTTCTTAAATCCATCATTAGTTATTTTCAACCATAAAATTTCCTTTTCTATAGGATGTGGGATGCCTTTTTTTATAATTACTCCTATAGATTCTACTGATGCTTGAGGATAGAATAACTCTTGGGGAAAAGAAATAACTGAAACTAACATATTATTTTTCAATAAATTTTTTCTCCAATTAAAATCTGCTCCCGAATACATGACTGAGACAGGCAATACAGCAAATAACAGTCCATTATTTTGCATCTGGTTCAAAGCATAATCAATAAAAACATGTTCTTGTTCATCACCCTTTTTTAGAGCAAAGGGCGGATTCATCAATGTTTTTGTTACTGGTGGTCTTGAATTTTTCTCATGTATATATTTTGCACTCAAATCGCCATTCCTTTCATGTCTCTGAAGGTTTATAGCAAAACAATTCTCGTTAATAATATTATTTTTTCCATCACCTCTAAAAATCATATTTACAATAGCTAGAACTGCAACACTAGCTTGCTGTTCAATTCCAAAAATTTTATGCTTTTTAAAATATTGTATATGTTCTGGATATTCTAACTTTACTTTATCATATGCAGCAACTAAAAATCCGCCTGTTCCACAAGCAGGGTCAAAAATAATATCTGAAGCATTAATATCCAAAATTTGGCACGCAAAATTTGTAATATGTCTAGGGGTTAAAACAATTCCTATATCTTTGGCTCCATTACCATATTTTAAAAATACTTCATAAAACTTTCCTAGCACATCATTACTACTATTCATTGCCGCTTTAACATTTATTTTTCTTAATAAAAAGAATACTTTTACTATTGCTGCTTTATATTTGGCTTTAGCTGAGTTTTCTTGAGGAAGCTTCAACTCTATTTGTTCAGCATATTCTCTTTTTGAATGCTCTATTAACACATCTTCTGCTCTATTATTTATATCTTTGATAAAAACTTCTGGTGAAGCATCAAAATTAGGCAATGTATCAGAAATCATAGAAAGTAACACAGATGCCATAACTGACGATCTTTGGTCTTTATTTATGGATGCTTTATGCAACTCTTCATTAATTTCCTCAGCAATATCCAATAAAATATTTTCTTCTTCAATAAGTTCATTTAATTGATTTGTTCGATTTTCTACTAAATACTTTGCCTGTTCAACAGATAAAAGACTTGTTATTTCTTTATCATTATACATTACAGATTTGATTTCTCCATTACCAAATATAACTGCTGTTTTTATTAGATATTTATCAACTTCATTCCCCGCAACACCACTCACAATAAAGGCTCTACACATTGGATTCTTATTTATACATTGAGCATATTCTACAGCCTCACTGAATGCTTGTTCTAATTGTGCATGCATAGCCTTGGCTTCTATTACCCAAAAAACATCCTCTTCTACTTTAACAACATATTCTGGTTTTTGTCTACCTAAATATGGACCTATTAAAATATTATCTAAACATTCTTGTTGAGTATATAATTGTCCCTGAGGATCTCTCTCTGGATTCTTTATATTCCAATTTAATTTTTCCAAATCATTTCTAATATAGACATATGATGAAAACTCAGAATTTCTACTAGCCATCTTTCTTTTCTCCTTAGTTTTACTTCTATTAATAAGTTCCACCTAGTTTTGGACAAAACAGTTCCGTAATAATAAGTCAACGCATCTTTTATCGCTTCCACTTTCTCCACCATTGGATACTTTCTCAGCTGTTTCAATTCCTCTACCACATTAGGAGTATCATACATCGGCAATCCTAATTCCCTCTTTACCTCTGCGATATATGTGGTATGTATTTTAAAGCCATATTTCGCTTCTATGTACTCTTTAACCATCCTGTAGGTGATTCGCTCCTTCGGCTTTTTACGATATTATCAATCGGCATTCTGCTTTCGCCCTTTCCTAGCTCCACTGTTACGTTGATTACGCTGTAGGTTTTTTGTAGGAAAGCATTACTACCGTCCCTACATAATTAGTATAAAGAAACATATCTATCATCTCAATTTTTCCCTCTTAATATCTATATATATGTAAAAAATACATCTTCCCATAAGCACTCCTAATCACCCCGCCAGAAAGTAAATGTTTCTTCACATTTCTTTGAAGAGAAGTTTTTTCAGGAAGTTTTTGTAAATCAGCAGCTTTTGTATGAAATAGCCATTCCATAAATTCCATATCCACTTCACCTTCATCAACTATTTCAAAACGGTTTTGGAAACGGACAATATTCGATTCTTCATTCAACATATTCTGCAACTGTTTATCAAGCAACCAAGAATGACAATGATATTCTGCATTTTCCAATTCCGGATAATATCTCTTGAAAAATTCCTTAGCCTCTGCTACTGATTTATCTACAGCAGCTGGTGAAAAATCAGCATCAGAGGGAATATGAATAGAAATAACAACTGTATCATCCATATGCTTCATTTCATATTCAAGCGCACCAATTCGAAACAAATGCCCGCCAGACTGACGAGCAGTCCACCAATCTCTGTTAAAATATAACTTCCCCATCATTTCATAAGTTTCATCTATAAATCTTGTATAGCACTTCATTGTATCAAAATAGATATCATCACTTATTCCTTTTAACTGATAAATATCATGGATATCAGCAGATGCTTTCAACATACAGGCAAGTATTTTTATACCATCAACATCTTCTCCAAGAATAGCCCGTAACTCTGTTCGTGCATCCTTCATTTTTTCATATATTAAAAATTCTTTTAACTGTTTCTCAACTGTATCAAAGTTAAAATTGTTACAAAAATCAATCACACGATTTTTTATTTCCGGCTGCAAATTGATTTGCGTGCAAAGAGTGAAAATATCCATTTGCTCAATCTCCCACAGTGAACTGTCTGTCACTTAATTTTGTTTCAAATAAAATACTGTATATTTTCTTTCATACTTTCAAAAATCATACAACATTTTTCCCCATATTTTTAATGATGAAACAGCCGAATCCCTGTAAACGCCATTACCATATCATATTTATCCGCACACTCAATCACCAAATCATCTCTTACGGACCCTCCCGGCTGCGCGATATATTTCACACCACTCTTATGTGCCCTTTCAATATTATCAGAAAACGGGAAAAATGCATCTGAACCACAGATAACATCCTGATTCTTATCCAGCCATGCTCTCTTCTCCTCTGCCGTAAATACCGGAGGCTTCTCCTTAAATATCTTCTGCCATGCACCATCAGCAAGCACATCCATATATTCATCGCCAATATACAAATCTATCGCATTATCTCTGTCTGCACGTCCCAGTTTCTCCACAAACTTCAGTCCCAAAACCTGCGGCGACTGACGCAGAAACCAGTTATCCGCCTTCTGTCCTGCCAGTCTGGTACAATGAATCCTTGACTGTTGTCCTGCACCGATTCCTATTGCCTGCCCGTTCTTTACATAACACACAGAATTTGACTGTGTATACTTTAAAGTAATCAGTGAAATCTTCATATCAATCAGCGCAGATGCCGGTATTTCCTTATTCTTTGTCACAATATTCGACAACAAATCTCCATTGACATCCAGCTCATTGCGCCCCTGCTCAAATGTTATGCCAAACACCTGCTTTTTCTCCAGCTCTGCCGGCACATAAGAAGGGTCTATCTGAATTACATTATAATTTCCTTTCTTCTTTTCTTTTAGCAGCGCCAGCGCCTCATCTGTATATCCCGGCGCAATCACTCCGTCAGAAACCTCCCGCTTAATCAGCCTCGCAGTATCCACATCACAAACATCAGACAGCGCAATAAAATCTCCAAACGACGACATTCTGTCTGCTCCTCTTGCCCTTGCATAAGCACTTGCAAGTGGTGAAAGGTCTCCTAAATCATCTACCCAGTAAATTTTTGCCAGCGTGTCATCCAGAGGAAGTCCTACTGCTGCTCCTGCCGGTGAAACATGCTTAAAAGATGTTGCTGCCGGAAGCTTTGTTGCTGCCTTTAGTTCCGAAACAAGCTGCCAGCCGTTAAATGCATCAAGAAAGTTAATATATCCTGGTTTCCCGTTTAACACTGTCACTGGAAGCTCACTTCCATCCTCCATAAAAATTCTTGAAGGCTTCTGATTTGGATTACATCCATATTTTAACTGAATTTCGTTCATAATTCTGCTCCTTTTCTTCTAATTATTTTGTATAAATTCCCGCCTGTCTTTTCCAAATTATACTCCTTATCCCCACACCCTTATTTATTTTTATTTATAATTCTTGTTTCATATGCTCCGCTTTCAATATCAATAAATCTCACAAACAGCGATACTCGGTTATCCTCATTCAAATTTGTCCATATTACATTTGCCACAGTATCAATATCATCACTTCTTATTTCCACAAGCTTCGGCTCACCCTCGAAACTTGGCAGCGGATTTCCGTCATGCATGTAAGTATGCAGAAAACGCCCCTCGCCTGCCAGAGGATTATCATAAGAAAATGTATATCTGTTGCAGCAGTCCGGATTTCCATTATCACTTTTCAAAATAGACATGGAATATTCAAATTTTCCATTCTCCACCTGAAGAATACTTGAAATTCTTGGAGTGAAATTTGGACCATCCGGCTCAAATTCACGCGTTCTCAACGCCTGCTCAAATGTAAGTCCCTCGCTCATTTTTTCATAAATTGTATCTGTCTGGTCGCCGTTTGTCACAATCGTCTGATTTCCCATTACTCTCACCGGCGCATAGATAATCAGACTTGGGTCCTCCAATTTCGAAGGGTCAAACGCCTGTGTACGGATTCCTTCTCCATCCTCTACAAATACTCTGTTTCTGCTGTTTGAACTTCTCCCCATAATAAAATACGCCATAACTGCCGTCTTTCCGTCTTTTGACCTTCCAATCAAAATTCCTCTGCCCGGATATGCGTTTTCCTTTAACTCATGATACAATGACATTTTTTTCATTTCTTTCCTCTCTTTCTGCCATTTCGGCATGTAAAATTTTTGGTTTTGACATGCAAACAACCTAAGCCACCTTTCAGACTGCTTATAGGAAATTTGCGAAACACTTTCATGTAAAATAAAAATACCGGCCTTCTGGGCGCACAAATTCGTACACGCCCAGGCGGTCGGCATTTTTTTATTCGTACTCCCTACAGGTTCCCCTGCTGCTGACATTGTCAGCTTTTCCGCCAGTCATACGAACAGATATATTTAATATACATGAAAATCATAAATATTTCAAGAACTTTTTAGGAAAATTTGTTATTATCTGGTATATCATTTATTGCAAAATCATACTTGTTCTGTCGATTACTTCCTGTACCCTGTTTGCAATCTCTGATACCTTCAGCATTGTTTCCTGTATGCCTCTGCCCTTATCGGAAGACAGATTCACATTGTCTATTGTTGTGTTTACCACCTTCATCAGCTCCGCAATTTCATTGTTAAAATTTTCCACTACAACATTTACCTTGTCAATCGCCTGATGAATCCCTTGGTCATTCTCCTTTGCGCTTCCCACAGATGCCTTTGAATTTTCCGACAATTCTCTGATATTTGTCGCTACCACGGAAAATCCTCTTCCTACTTCTCCTGCTCTTGCCGCCTCAATTGCTGCATTTAATGAAAGCAGATTTATCTTTCCTGCTATTTTTTCCACATCCTGTGTCATCTGATTATATTTTTGAATATTTTGATTAATATCCTTCATGGAATCCACAATATTCTGATTCAGCGTATTTAATTCTCCCATATGCTCCACAACAGTTCCCATATTGTCTGTACTGTTCTGTCCTGATTCCCAGATTTGGGCCGCCTGCTCCTTTACCAGCAGAATATTATCTGTAAGTTCTCCAAAAATCGTCAAAAGCTCCTGATTCATTGAGAGTACTTCTGTATTTACCTCCGCTACCTTCTGGCGCTCCTTACGGACCATTTTCATCATATACTGATTGCAGTTTTCCTTTTCATTAATTCCCCTCGCCAGTGCTGCTGCCATCTCACGGCACGATGCATATCCACATGCATGACAGTCAAAGTTTCGCTCTGTATCCGTATATTTTTCCATTTCCTGATAAGACTGTTCTATCATCTTTTCAGACACCTTGATTCTCTGTACATTGTGTGGTCTATACTGCCGTATAAAATCCTCCAGCTTCAGATTTTTGTCAAAATCTGCAAACTGTTTATCCACACCCTTTTTGGTCATATTTGCTCGACGAACTTTTCTGGCATAAGTTTCCACATGATGCATAATATCATTCATCTCAAACCGCTGATAATGAACTCCTGTCGCTGGACCCCCATTGCATCCTGTCTCACAGTTCAGCACATCAAACACATCCGGCAAAAACTCCTGTTTCTGGTCCAGATAAAGGTCCAAATCATGATACAGCCTGTTTGCTCCTTCCGAGGTAATTACTTCCATTTCAGGATTGTGAATCAGAAGATTTTTCATCAGTCCGCCCGGCTTTGGATAAATCGCTCCCTCCAATCCCTGATATTCATCAAATTCAAATTCACTGTATATTTTTATTTTCGGAAGCTCCACTCCTGTTTTTTCAAAGTACGTTTTTAAATGTGCCATTGTAACATTGTAATCAATCAGTCCTGTTTCATGAAATTCATCTACCTTTGCGATACAAGGTGACAAAGCGGCTATTTTTCCCTTAAATCCCAGCACTTTCTTAATATAAACCGCCAGACATGCCATCGGGCTGTGTACTGGTGACAGATTTTTCAGAAGTTCCGGCTTATGGCGCAACACATAATTTACCACTGCCGCACATGGCTGTGAAATCAGCTTCGCACCCGAATGAGCCTGAAGATATCTGATATGCGCCCATGTACAGATATCCGCACCATAGGATACATCATAAATCTTTTCGATTCCCTGATTTCTAAGCCACTGCAGAACATGTCGCCAGTTTCCGTCAAACGCAATCTTTATCGAAGGCGCCGCAATCACTGCAATTTCCTTTTTCGCTTTCAAATCCTCCAGAAATGCATCAATATCATCTTCAAAGCTACGGGAGCCATGTGAGCAGGTGCGGATACATTCTCCGCAGCGAATACATTTCTCATCGTCAATCAGAATACGAAGCTTTCCTTCTTCATCTTTTCTGGCAATATTTGCATCCTCCACTGGACAGGCACGCACACATGCATTACAACCTACACATTTATCCTTATCTACATTAATAACACTCATTTTATACTGTTCTTCCTCCATAAAGCAATTTTACGATTCTTTCTGAATCTCTATAATATCATATCCATATTTCTCCAAATGAAGAGTCTGTGTCATGGCTTCCCCTGCGATTTTTTCCCCGCTTATCAGGCTGACAGGTGAACTGTTCCTAACACTATCTTCAAGCTCTATTTCCTGTGGACCTTCACTGTAATTCATAAAAAACAGATATTCTTTATCCTCACTGCAGCGTCTGGTTATAGAAACTCCCTTTTTCATTTCTTTTACCGGCGGTGTCGAAATACCAATTGTTTTTACTAATGAATGATAAAATTCCTGAAGAAAATCATCCTCTGTCCGTGTGGCAATATAATAACAGGTTCCCTTTCCATACGAATGTTTTGTGACAGCCGGCATTCCCTTATAAAAATCATCTCCATAGCATGCAATTACCTCTGTTCCTTCTTTCGCATGAATAATTTCACAAAAATCTCTGCATTTATAAGAAGTATTTTTAAAATATTTGGCATATTCCTCTTTTACCTGTATCTGATTTACATCTGTACCATATAAAGGGTCTATTTCCTCTGCCCAGATACCTGCTGCCTCCATCAGTCCGTCTCCCGGAAAACCGCCCATAAAGCAGCGGTCTGTCTCATCTACATTTCCAGTGCAGTAGGTAAATACTACATTTCCGCCATTATATATGTATTTTTTGATTCGTTCCGCCGTTTGGGGCTTCAGCATATAAAGCATTGGAGCTACCACCAGCTTATAGCCGGTCAGTTCCTGCGTCATATCATTCACATCTGTGGAAATTCCCATATTCCAGAATGCCCTGTGATGCTTTTTACAGGTCTGCTCATAATTTCTTCTATCATTCAACCCCTGAAGATTATCAATTGCCCATCGGTTTTCCCAGTCATAAATAACTGCTACCTCTGTATCCGGAGATGTACCCACAATCTTATCCAGCTTTTTTAAATTTTCACCAAGCTTCGCCACCTCACGAAATACCCTTGTATCTTCCTTTCCATAGTGGTCTACCACTGCCCCGTGAAATTTTTCACTTGCTCCGCGGCCTTTTCTCCACTGAAAATACTGTACACTGTCTGAACCATGTGCAACTGCCTGTATAGACGCCAGTTCATGTACTCCCGGTCTTTTTAACTTACATACCCTCTGCCAGTTTACCTGACTTGGTGTGCTTTCCATAAGAAGAAACGGTTTGTGCTTTAAAGAACGGTTTAAATCATGAAGAAATGCTGTCCTTGCCGCAGTATCTGCAAAGGATTCATAATCATTATGCCAGTCCGGATAGCTGTCCCATGACACAACATCAATATACTTTGACAAATACCACTGGTCAAATCCCGGAAATGTTCCCATAAGATTTGTAGTAACCGGAATATCCGGTGTAATTTCTTTTAACGGTCTTATTTCATTTTTCATAAACTCTGTTGTCTGATAAGTAACAAAGCGCATCCAGTCAATGTTCAGTCCATGAATTTCCATTTCTCCATGTGGACATGGAGATTCAATTTCGTCAAAATCTGAAAACTCATGACTCCAGAATCTTGTCCACCATCTGCTGTTCAACTCATGAATATCATTGTGATACCTGTTTTTCAGCCATTCCCGAAAAGCATTCTGACACAGTGGACAATGACATTCTCCTCCATATTCGTTGGATATATGCCAGAGTTTTAAAGCTTTTCGTTTCCCATAACGCTCTGCCAGCATCTTATTCATCTGTGCAGTTTTTTCTCTGTAATATGGAGCTGTATAACAATGATTGTGTCTCTCTCCATGAAGATTTCTTGTACGGTCTGAGTTCATGCGAAGCACCTCAGGATGATTTTTGTCCATCCATGCCGGTCTTGCCCCTGAAGGGGTAGCCAGAAATGCACCGATTCCATTTGCTTCCAGCCGTTCAAAAAGCTCATCCAGCCATTCAAAGGTATAAACTCCCTCCTCCGGCTCCAGTGCTTTCCATGCAAAAATACCAATAGAAACAACATTGATACCGGCAAGCTTCATCAGTCTGACATCCTCCTTTAAAACTTCCGGCATATCAAGCCACTGGTCCGGATTATAATCTCCACCGTGAAGGATATGCGGCATATCCTTTATAATTGGTTCAAACATATAAATCTCCTTTCCTCTTCCAAAATATTTATTATTTTATCATAGAAAACAGAGTACCACAAGAATTTTGTCAGAAAAAATACCGGCATTACATGTACAGTATCTTGACGGAAAACCACTGTACATTTCATGCCGGCTGTATTTCATGAAATGAGAAATATTATCAAATAAAAAGACTGCTTCATTAATTACAGTCCGCCTATTTTACACACTGGCTGTACTGCTGTTTCAGCTCCTGAACCTTATCTTCCTGTGCTGTCGGTGTCGGATAAAGTCCCTGTTCATGCATCATATTAAATACATCCTGCTGAATCTGATGCTCCTGTCCCAGAATGTGCAGAAAAGTATTTCTTACCTCATCATGCACACACTCATTTGAAAAAGTATTAAATGCATTTGTAGCCGCTTTCTCTGCTGCCAGTGCATCTCCAAGTATTTCTTTTTCTGTATAAATTCCTGCCATTGTTGCTCCCTCCTAAGATAATTTTGAATACAGCTCGTTAAAATGTCCCTGATGCATATTGGAAATATCCATCATTTTGCTCTTCAGCTCCATTGTCTCGGCATGCTCGGAAAGCATCTGGAACTTTTTGACCAGAAGGTCTTCTTCGCTTAATAAATCCTTCAGTGCAGATAATTCTCTTTCTGATAACTGTGTCATTGTATTGCCTCCTTATATTGTATTGCCCTACTAGTATCTTCTGAAAAAAAGTTTTTATACTTTATCTTATAAATTATCAAAAGAACTTTTACTTGCAATCTTTCCCCGAAAAAGTTATAATAATTTTATCTAAATTTGTTGTGAATCGTACAATGAACAAAGTATATAATTTCAAAATTAAAATCAAAATTTAAAATCTTTAGCTTATCACGTAAAAAGGAGACAAATACAATGAAATCTTTAGTTTTTACAAACGATAACTGTGTAGGCTGCAATAAGTGCATTAAGGCATGCGCCTGTATGGGCGCGAATATTGCGGACCAATATCAGGGACAGAATGTAATCATGGTAGACGAAGAAAAATGCATTGCCTGCGGTGCCTGTATAGATGCCTGCGAGCATAATGCAAGAGAGTATCAGGATGATACAGAAAGATTTTTTGCAGACCTTCAAAAAGGAGAACATATTTCACTTCTGATTGCACCAGCTTTTATGGCAAATTATCCCAAAGAGTACGAATCTGTGCTTGGGGGCTTAAAAAAGCTCGGAGTCAATCATATTATCAGTATTTCATTTGGAGCAGATATTACTACATGGGGTTATTTAAATTATATTACAAAATACAACTATAAGGGCGGAATTTCACAGCCCTGTCCGGCAGTGGTTCGATATATTGAACGCTATCAGCCGGAACTTCTTCCAAAGCTCTTTCCAGTGCACAGTCCTCTGATGTGCGGAGCTATTTATGCCAGAAAATATATGAATATCACAGATAAATTCGCCTTTATAAGCCCCTGTATTGCTAAAAAATATGAAATCGACGATGTAAACTGTAATGGTTATGTTTCCTATAATGTCACTTTTGACCATCTGATGAAATACATAAGAGCAAACCATATTTCCGGTCCATCCTGCAAGGATGAAATTGAATATGGACTTGGTTCTATTTACCCGACACCAGGAGGATTAAAGGAAAATATCTACTGGTTCTGTGGAGAAAGTGTTTTTATCCGTCAAATTGAAGGTGAAAAACACATGTATGAATTTCTTCAGAAAAATAAGAAGCGAATTATTGATGGAAGCACCCCTTATCTTTTTATCGATGCTCTGAACTGCTCTTCCGGCTGTCTATATGGAACTGCAGTAGAAGATTCCAAAATGGAAACGGATGACAATCTCTACAATCTTCTGGAAATCCGTGAAAAAAGCAAAAAGAACCACTCTCACAGCAGCTGGTCCCGCAAATTATCACCAAAACAACGCCTTAAATTATTTAATAAACAGTTTGCACGGCTGGACTTGAATGATTTTATCCGTCATTACACAGACTGCTCTAAACTCTGCACGTATAAAGAGCCTTCTGCAAAAGAGCTTGATGAAATATTTTGCAGTATGGATAAAAATTCCCGCGAATCCAGAGAAATCAACTGTTCTAACTGTGGATATAACAGTTGTGAAGATATGGCAAAAGCAATTTTTAACGGATTTAATCACAAGGAAAACTGCATTTTTTACTTAAAAAGACTGGCAGAACTGGAAAAAGAAAAAACACAGTATTATGCAAATGAATTAAATAAAGATAAACTGTCTGTAGAACAGCAGCATGAACGCATGATTTCTACAATCAATGAAATCAACAGGGTCTTTGAAAAATTTCATGTCTCTATTGAACAGATGGCAAAGGGAAATATGGAAAACGCTACAGAAAGCACTCATATATCACAGCAAATGCAAAATATCAGTTTCTTCTGTGAAAAGCTGCAAAATGCTCTGAATGAAATCACACTGCTCTTAGACGAGCTTACCGCAAATAATTCAGAAGTAGTTTCCATTGCATCCCAGACGAATCTTCTGGCATTAAACGCCTCCATTGAGGCTGCCAGAGCCGGTGAAGCAGGAAAAGGCTTTGCTGTGGTTGCCGATGAAATTAATCATCTTGCACAAAATTCAAAAGATACTGCACAGAGCAGCGATAAAAGCCAGAACAAAATCCAAAATGCCATTCAGGAAATTTTAAAGGAAGCATCTACTTTGATTACTATTGTATCAACAGTAAATGACAGAACACAAAACCTTGCATCTGCGACACAGCAGATTGCGGCTTCTGTAGATATTCTGGCAGAAACCTCTGATACGATAAAACAGAGACTAGAAGACCTGCGATAAACAGCTTTTATTTATCCTGCACTTTCCAAACCCTGTATTTCATATAAAACAAAAAAGTGTTGCAAAAATAATCCAGATTACAAAATACAGATACAAACTATGTTTTATATCTACATTCCCTTGCAGTTGAAGATTCTTTTGTAACACTCTCTTTGTTTTATGGAAAACTTTTGTTCAGAAAATCTTTTACATCATAAGCGAAAGTACTGCGTCATATCCGCGCTCTGCTGCCAGTTGTGCCGCGGTTATCCCTCTGTTATCCGCATGATGATAGTCTGCTCCTTTTTTTATAAGAAATCTGGCCACTTCCTGGTTTCCATATCTCAACGCTTCCAAAAGAGGGGTGCTCCCATATCTGTTTACAGCATTGACATCTGCTCCCGCGCGTACCAGTTCTTTTACAGTCCCTTTATAACATTGATACTGTGTGTGAATTAAAAGTGCCGTATCTCCATTCTGATTTACATGATTCACATCTGCTCCTTTTTCCAGAAAAACAGGAAGCACCTGAATCGTTGTATTGATATCGAGATATTGCAAAAGCATAAGAGGAGTAGTTCCATTATTATCTGCAATATCTACAGAAGACAGAGCGCCAAGCACTTCTGCTATTTTTTCCCCTTTTCTCTCTTCTCGAAACCTTTTCTTTTTTACCGCATAATGTGCCGGTATTTCTCCATTGATATTCTGAATCGTATCGTCTGCTCCTGCTTCAATCAGAAATTTTACCACCTCTGCATTTCCATAACTGCATGCAAGGTGAAGCGGAGTATCTCCTGCTCCTGCTGGTTCATCCTGTGTAATATTGACATCCGCGCCCTTTTTTGTCATAACCTGAAGCATTTCCAGATGATTATTTTTGGCTGCTTCATGCATTGCAGTTACCCCTCTGTTATCTGTCTGCATCATGGATTCTGCCGAAAAAAATTCTGCGGCCTTTTCAAAATAATCATCTTTTTCTCCAAATAGCATGTTTCTCTTTTGAAGCGATGCAACCTGATTTGCGGGAGTTCTTCCATTTATAACTGCCCGATTCATGTCAATTCCCATATCTATAAACTTTTGAATTACCTTTACCCCATAATTTCCACCAAGACAATAATCACGAATACATGTGACACTGCTGCCGCTGTAAACCGGCATGACAAAATCTATCCCTGCCTCATTGCACAGGTCAAGAACCTGACATTTTTCATCTTCTAGAAGCCCGCTGTAAAGAATCCCCAAAATATTTTCCATTTCTTCATCATCATCTATATCTATTTCATTTATCAGCTTTTTTGCAAGCCAGAGAGCCATGCTGATTGTATCTCTTCTGTCTGATGAATATCCGGCAAATGCATTGCTGGTATATCTGCTAAGCGTTGCAGGTTCAATTTTTCCAGACTGAAAAAACTCTCTTAATGTTTTGTCATAATGTTCTGTTACATAATCTTTCGGAAACATTCCCGTTTTATCTGCAAGATTTTCTGCTTTGCTGTCGAGCAGCGCAATACAAAGCTCTGTATTCTGATACTGTACTGCCAGATGAAGAGGAGTTTGTCCTTCATGATTTTGTTTATTTAAAAGTTCTTTGTTCTGCATAAGCAGCAAAGCGGCAGTAATGTGATGATTTTTTATGGCTGTTATAAGAAGAGAATTTCCGTTGTTATCCACACGCCCGATATCTGCTCCTTTTTGCAGAAATACTTTTGTCAGAGCCCATGAATAATTGGAATCATTTCCATATAGCAGATATTCAAGCGGTGTCATTTTTTCACTGTCTTCTGCATTGATATCACAGGAAAGCAATTCTGCAATCTGTTCTCTTGCAGAAATACTCTGCTTTCTGCATTCATATGGAATAACCAGATTTTTGATATAGCTTTTGGCCAGATAATGACAGGCATTCCTTCCATTTTTGTCACAGAGAGAAGCATCTGCCCCTTTTTCAAGCAAAAGCTTTACCATAACAGGATTTCCCATATAACAGGAAAGCATAAGAGCTGTTGCATTTGTACAAATATCCTGAAAATTTCCCGTTCCCTCTGTTATGGTTTTATTTACATCTATTCCCTTTTCCAATGCCAGTTTGACTGCATCAAAAAAATTATGCCAGACAAGCAGATGAAACAGAGTAAATCCAAAGCTCCCTACAGGTGTTATTAAAGTTTCTTTGTCGCATTGATTTACAAATTCTGTCACATGCTCTATTTCTTCTCTTGAAAATATATCATATCTTCTGAAATGTTCCTTATCTGTGTTCCACCAAGGAATATATTTATTTTGATTACTTTCACATGACTGCACAAGCAGTTTTATCAGTTCATTTTCATTCATACCATTTCCTCTATTCTTCTGCGCCTGCTGCAAGCAGTTTTTCTACAATATCGTTATATCCTCCCTCTGCTGCATAATATAAAGCTGTATGTCCAGAGGTATCCTTGCAGGAAACATCTGCCAAAGCTGAAAGAAGTGCTGCAGCTACATAATTATTTCCTGTTTTGGCAGCGGCAATCAGCGCCGTTTCTCCTCTTTCTGTACGCGCATTTGCATCTGCTCCATGCTCCAAAAGTCTCTTTACAATATGCTCATTTTCATTTCTTGCTGCCAGATGAAGAGGCGTATTTCCATGATTATCTTTTTTGTCTGCATCGGCACCTGCTTCCAGAAGAAGCTCTGTAATAAACAGATTGTTTCTCATAACTGCGAAATACAATGGAGTGATACCCTCATCGTTGCATACATTAATATCTACAGTTTTTTCAGCAAGCATTGCCTTCACCACTTCGCTCTGGCCATTATAGCAGGACTGATGAAGAGGCGTATTTCCATAAGCGTCTGTAGTTCCTGTACTGTATTTTGACATTTCCCCGATTAACTGAGTCAATCCAAGTGCATTTGCATAATCAAGTGCCGTATGATGCTTGTTATCCAGAATTGAGACATCAGCACCAAGCTCTATCAGATATTTTACGGCATCTGCCTTTTTTGCTTCTACCCCATAAATCAGCGGCGTTTTTCCTTCCTTATCTGTGGCATCTATATCTGCACCACTATCAAAAAGCAGTTTGATAATTTCCCGATTTCCAGAAGTAACCGCAAGATGAAGCGGTGTAATACTTTTATTTGATATAAGATTTACATCTGCCCCCTTTTCTACCAGCAGTTTGACAATATCCCGATAACCCTTTCTGCTGGCATAATGAAGCGGAGCCATGCCAGTTTCATCTACTGCGTTTATATTGATTCCATCTTTCTTCAAAAAAGTGGCAACTACTCCCTTTTGCCCGTTTTGACAGGCTGTCAGTAATAATTTTTCCATTTCGTTCCTTCCTTTTCTTTCTTAAAATATAGTTTTTTGGATAATTGAAAAATAATTCTTTTGTTTCAAGTGTATCTGACATATCCAGAAAGCTTATCAACGGCAAAAGAAGCATCCGGCTGAAAATAAATATCTTTTCCCTGATTGCTTTCATACATAAAATCCTTCAAAGGCTTACTTGTGTATTTTGTAAAATCTCCATATATTGCAAATCTTATGCCATAATTTATAAATTTCTGCAATATTTCTCCTGCCAGACAGGTGCTTAAAACAAAGAAATCTTCTACAATTGCCTCCTTATTTACAGCTATATTTGTACAGCCTGTTTCATATTTTATTGTCATAATAAAATCCAGAGCAGACTGAACATCGGTAATCAATATCTTATCACTGTTTACAACTGCAATTTCCATATTATTTTTTTTCATCACTTCTGTTTTCATTTTTCTCTCCTTATTCATATAAACTGTCAATCAACTGGTCAACCATAAAATCAAAGGTTTCTATATGATTATATGGAAGAATATCCTTGTTTTTAATATTCATAATCAAGGAATAAATAACAGATAACACCATATCTGCGTCCACTTTATATTTCAAATATGGGTGCTTTACAAAAAGCTGACGGCTCATATTATTAGACTCCTCAATTTTTTTTGTCTGCTCCTCCGATAACTTATTCATCAAAATAATAAAATCCATATTGTCCGCATGATATAAAAAATTGTTTTTATTATATTCCCGATAAATCAATTTTAATGCTTCTGCAACACCATACTTATCTTTTTGCTTTTCCATTATCTTAGAAGCTGCATCACAGATTTGTTTTTGAACAGTACATAAAACGTCACAAAAAAGAGCTTCTTTTGATTCAAAAAAAAGATAAAATGCTCCCTTTGAAATACCTACCTCTCTGCAAAGCTGGTCTATGCTTGTTTTCTTATAACCATACTGTGTCCAGCTCTGATTACAGGCTTTCTGTAAATTTCTTTTTATATTTTCTTTTTCCCGTTCTGTAAAACTCCTTGCCATATATTTTCCTCTTTTTATATTTTCTTCTTTCAATGACTCAAAATAATATTTCAGTCATATATATAATATCAGCTTTATTTTAAAAAGTCAAGAAATAAATTTTATTATCCTTTCTGCCATATTCAATAATTACAGATTTTTCTGCCACAAGAGGCTGTTGTACAAAATATCCCAAAAAATATAGTAGCTTTCATCCATGCTTCTATATCTTTTTGATATTTTGTACAACAGCCTCTTAAATCAGCTTTTTATCCATATATTATATTGTCTATGCCAGTTGTTCTTTTAAGATTTTCATTTCACCTTCCAGAATATTTAAACGTATTTTCATCATTTCTTTTTCATTATCAATTTTTATTGCTTCATGCAGTTTTCGTGACAAATCCAAATGCCCTTCAGCAATTGCTTTTATATTCGGATTGGTTTCATTTTCAAGCATAATACGTGTTTTTCTTGTTTCTTCCTCTACTGCTTCTAATCTTGTATAAATATTTTTCGTTTCCTGTTTGATTTCACTTGTTTCTCTTTTCAATTCCTGTCTGATTTCACTTGTTTCTCTTTTGAGCTCCTGTCTGATTTCATTCGTTTCCTCTTTTACTATTTGTCTTATAGCTTCCAAATCTTTTGCGTCCATTGTTATCAGTCCCCTTTCACTTTATGTATACATAATTTATTTTATGTTTCTCCTTTATTATAATATGTTTTTTCTCAAAAAGCAACTAATTTTTATTTATATAAGAAATAAAATTTATAAATATATTTTTATTTTTGGCCGTCTTCGATTCCAAGCAATTCCAAAACCTGTCTATAATTCCATTTGTCTTCCATAAAATCTGTATATATTTCATCAATATGTTCCATATCATTTTTTATATTTAAAGAATTAAATTCTCCTTTTAATGGTTCTTTTTTGCTGAAACAATTAGGATTTTCACAATAATAGGTCATACAGGTTCGTTTTAACAAAATAGCAACTCCTTTGATACGCAGACCAAGCCATTGTTCCACGGAAAAAAGCTGGCCAGAGCCATATACAGGTTCGCCACAAAACGGACATATCACTTTCTTTTTACATGCTCCTCCCATTCTGCTTTCTTCTATGTTGTTACACAGCGAACATTTTGAACTCTTATCACACGCATAAACATTAATTACCACCTTATCATCACCATTTTGCGTAATTCTCTCATACCCTGTATATATAAAATTTGGATGCAGAACCTCTACAAAATCCTGCATGGTAAAAAGTTTTAGTGGAGAACCAAACATTTCTTTATAAAAAGAAGAATTCTTATCTGCATGAACTACCTCATGATTTTTTGATATTACATCTATTTGTACTGCTCTGCCGACATACTGTATGATATAAAGTGAACCTTCTTCCTTATCATAACAGCAGGACATCAAAAAAGCAGCGGAATAATCCTTCGGTGGAGCAATGGACTTTACTCTTCTTCCGGTGTCTTTCATTTTATTCAGTTCAATTTCCTTTACAAAAAGCAACGTTTGAATATCATAAATATTTTTGTATTGATATTTATTCCATCCCTCGCTTTTTAACCCCTTAGAAACATTTTTATTCTTCTTTCCAATTAACGCATCACAGACAATGGTTAATAAAAATTCAGACAGCGTATCACAGAATTTATGCCATACCTTATAATTATGATAATGATAATTAATATAAACCGGCGGATTCTTTTTCTTTAAATCCTTTCTTCGTATTCCAAACATAACTGCATACCATTCATAATCATCAGAATCCCATATCTGTGAAGTATTGCTTCCAATTAAAAGATAATCCTCTGAAATATCTACTTCCCATTCATAATCGTTTTCTAAAATATCTGTGTCCCATTCCGAATCATCTTCCACAATATCTGTATCATATTTGGAAATATCTTCAAACGATTTTATACGAAAATAATATTGTTTGTCAATATCACATTTATTTTTAAATACGTTATTTAATGTAGTTATTTTATCTTCATTCAAAAACAAAAAAGAATCCTTTAGCAATAACAGTTCTGAAGCATCCACCAGAAAATTTTTATAACTCTTTGGAAAAGTCAGATTCAGTTTCTTCTCCAAAGCCTCATACTTTTTTATTGTTTCGGGATTCTGTACTTTTGAAAACCCCAATATTCTTAAAATATCCGCCGCCGTTAAATCATATCTTACACTCATCACTTTTCTCCTTATATATTAAGAATTTTGTCAAAAATGTGAAAAACTGCCTGTATCTTCGGTTTTTATCAAAATACCATGAAAATACAAAGCAGTTTTTCTCACTTTTTATTTATAATTGTGTCTCCACAAAAATATCATAAATTGACTTAATTGCTCCCTCAAAATCACAATTTTTTACCCCGATAATAATATTCAGCTCGCTTGACCCCTGGTCTATCATTTTCACATTAATTCTTGCATGCGCCAGCGCAGAAAAAATTCTTCCGGCAGTTCCCTTTGCCGCCTTCATTCCGCGTCCCACTACTGCAATCAGCGCCAAATCAGACTCGATATCAATTGAATCCGGATGTGCCAGCCTGTGAATATCCGCCAGCACCTGCTGTTCTTTTCCTTCAAATTCCGGCTGATGTACAAAAATCGTCATTGTATCAATTCCAGAAGGCATATGTTCAAATGAAATTCCATGTTTTTCAAATGCCTCTAATACCTTTCTTCCAAAGCCGATTTCTGAATTCATCATATCCTTTTCAATATTAATTGACACAAAGCCTTTTTTTCCGGCAATACCTGTAATTGTATATTCCGAACTTCTGCAGGTACTTTCTACAATCATGGTACCTTCGTCTTCCGGTTTATTGGTATTTTTAATATTAATCGGAATCCCTTCCTTTCTTACCGGAAAAATCGCATCCTCATGAAGAACTGTCGCTCCCATATATGCAAGCTCTCGAAGTTCCTTATAAGTAATAGATTTAATTGTTTTAGGATTATGTATAATCCGCGGGTCTGCAATTAAAAAACCAGATACATCTGTCCAGTTCTCATACATATCTACCTTTGCGGCAGCCGCTACAATAGAACCAGTCACATCGGAACCGCCTCTGGAAAAGGTTTTTACTCTTCCGTCATCATAAGAACCATAAAATCCGGGAATAACTGCTCTTTCTGTTTCATCCAGTTTTATACCCAATATCTCCTCTGTTTTTACTGGATTGTAAGTCCCATCATCATGAAAGAAAATATAATCAGCAGCATCGATAAATTCATATCCCAGATAATTCGCCATAACAATTCCGTTTAGATATTCTCCGCGGGATGCGGCATAATCGCTGCCTGCCAATTCATGAAAATTCCTTTTTATTATCTCAAATTCTTCATCTAACGACAAATTTAGTTCAAGTCCTGAAATAATTTCATCATACCTTGTCTTAATTGCCATAAGTTCTTTGTCAAAATTTTTCCCCTCCTGTGCAAGCGCATAGCACTGGTACAGCATATCCGTAACCTTTATATCTTCATTAAATCTTTTTCCTGGAGCTGATGGAATCACATATCGTCTTCCCTCGTCAGCCCTGATAATTTCACCTACCTTTTTAAACTGCTCTGCGCTGGCAAGAGAACTCCCGCCAAATTTCACTACTTTTTTCATGATATTCCTCCAGTTTATTTTTTTAATTAATTCTTTCCTGTCTCTCCTCTATGATTAAAACAATAGGAAATCCACGCATTTTAATTGTTGAAACAGTAATTATTTTATAATATACTTCATGATTTTACAACCTTATTTTTGAAATTTTTTTCAATAGTTGACTTTATAGAAAATTTACAAAGCAATTTCCTGTAAAGTCAAAAATCGGCACACCGATTTCTCAGTGTGCCAATCCCTGAATACATTTTAGATTCTTTTATTTCTCTTTCTTTTTTGTAAGAAACAGAACGATTCCTGCTCCTGCAAGTGCTGCAACTGCAACAATTACCCACAATACAATATTGCTTTCATCGCCTGTTTTTGATGCAGTACCATTATCCGAAGCACCTGTCTGTGTCGGTTTTGGAGTAGTGCTTTCCTCTTCTTTTACCAGCGCATTTTGTGCCGTTTTCAGTTTTGTAAGCATATCTTCCAGTTCTTCTTTGGTTGCACCATTATCAAGCATAAGCTGTGCCTGTTGCATAAGATGATACAGATTATTCCAGCTTTCTGCTGTATACTCGGAGGAAAGAATCTTATTCAGCTCATTTAACAGCTTTTCAAGAGAAGCCTTTGCCTCCTCTGCAGAATCTGAAATTCTGACCAAAGCCTTAAATGCAAGCTTTAATCTTTCTGTCATTTCATCTACTTTCTGCTGGTCCGCATTTTTATCTGCCAGAACAAGTTCTGCCTCTTTTCGAACTCCTTCAAAGGCATTCCAGCTTTCTTCTGTATATTCAGTCTTTACAAGTTCGCTGTAATCCTTCAACAGAGCATCTAACGCCTCTTTGTTTACATCAGCCGGAGTTTCCGGTTCTTCTGCAATTTTTCCTAACAGTTCAACTTCGTCATCCTGAAATGAAATCGGCTGCATAAATCCGTTAATAAATTCAACTGATTCAGGAATCAGAGCAACTTTTATATTTTTTGCTCCCTCTTTATCATTGTCTACTCTCACAGTTCCGATGTTTAAATCTGTCCCGTTTATAAACAATCCGCTGATACCCGAAATATAAATATTCAGCTTCTTATCTTTATAAGTATATTTCTTAATAGCCTTTTCAGGCAGCTCTTTGTTAAAATCAACAGACACCTGTGCCTGGTCGGAAACATTTTTCACATCCACACTGAAAACAAGAGAATTAATATCGGAAACTCCTGTTGTTTCGAGAATATTCAAAATAATATCATTGTTGCCGGTTTCTGATTTGTCATTTGCCTGTACCAGCAATGTACCAAGCGCAGCGACTACAATCAGCATAACAACAAGTATATGAATTTTATATTTCTTCATTTTTACCTCTATTCTATTGATTTGTCAATTCAATCTCTGGCAGTACTGCCGGCACATCATAGAACATGCTGTCACTGACTAAACGCTGTCCCTCATTTGTAAGTGCATTGTTTACACGGTAAAGCTCTGCACGTACTTTTTTCGGAAGATTGTTTTCGTCAAGATTTTCAGGAGTAATCCAGTAAATCCATGTTCCGTCGCTGGTTTCTCCAAGCTCGCCTTTATCAGGAACATCCGCAAGTATTACCTGTTCAGCTTTCAATTCTCCGGCCTCTGTAATTCCACCGACAATGGTTCCATTTTCATCATAAAGGATTCCCACATTATATGCCGGATTTCCTTTATATTTACCAATAAAGACAAGTGAACCTGCTGGGATTTTCTCATCCTTTGCACTGTCAGCAACATAATCATTCTTCAGTATTCCAATAATCGGCTGACCATCATCTGCTGCTCTGAAATCTACATTATCTCCACTTGGTCCTAATACATCAAGTTCAGGTATGGTAATTTCCTTTCCATCCCTTCCTTCGATAACAAATTTCAAATAAGCAGCTTTATAAGTGCAAATCCACGGGTCATCACCCTCCTGAAAATAAATCTTCTGGTCTTTTTCCAGTGCATTTAATTCACCTTCTGATACCAGCTTCCAGTTTGTCTTATCCTCACTGATATATACTTTATAACTGCCAACGCTGCTCTCTCCGCCTGCACGGTAACGAACACCTGTAACAGTCAGTGACTGATGGAAATCAAGAACAACAGAAACTTCTTTTCCAACAGAAGCAGTTCCCTTGAAAATAGTTGCTGCATCATTGTCAATAATGTTGTTTCTTCCATCTTCAGTAAGCTCTTCATCCGGATAATCCTCTGTATTTTCAGGGTTCTTCACCTGCTCTTCTATTGGTGTAATATTATTTAATTCTACTTCCCACAAAGTCTTTCCGTGGTCGCCGTCATGCTCTATTTTCACCGGAGCCAGTGTTTTTACTGCTGAACGGTTCATAAAGTGGTCTACTGCAGCAACCTTATAGGTAAGTACACGGTTATTAATTGCAGTTACATGGTCGGTAAATTCACTTTCTGTAGTAAATCCAACTACCTGTTCCTGTACTTTACCATCTGATATAATACATCTGGTAATTTCATATCCAAGTACTACTTCTGGATTTGCATTGTGTCCAAGCTCAATCTTAACATCATTCTTTACATTTGTATCTACAACTGCCTGCATGTCATTCAGAATATCCTGACCTTTTATCGTAGCCGCTGTGCCATTTTCTATCTCATATACACGGGATTCATCATTTACATAATAAATTGCTCTGGTTTCCGGCTCAAACTGGCTGATATAAGCAGTTGTTTCTTCATCTGGAATATATCCCCAATGTACAAAGAAATCAGTCAAATCTTTTTCTGCCGCTGCACTTGCAAGTCTGATAAAGTTCTGTTCTGTTCCCCCATTCAAAGCAAGCGCTATTTCGCCACTACCTGTCGGTGCTTTGGAAGGAGTTCTTGAATAGGTATCCACACGTGCATAGAACAGATTTGCCAGCTGTTCTTCATAATTTTCATAGGTCTTGTAATTATAGCCTCTGTCATAAGCAAGATGAAGTTGCCAGTACATTGCGAGTGCTACCTTTCCATTTCCCGGACGTCCTATAGAACCGGAAGTTACATGGTCATATACACTCTGATATGCAAATCTTGCTGTACTGTTCACCTCTGCGCCACGAGTTGAAAGCTGTGCAAAATAGTTATTGGTAATCTCTGCAATTGCATAAGTGCCCTGATTAATATCATGACCGATTTCATGACCAATACCCCAGCCAAACATCTGGCCGCTGATATATTTTCCATTTTCCTCTACAAGCTTCTGGCCTGAAGAAAGACCACTTACAGAACCCCATTCGATACCAATATGATTGCCACCTGCATACATAAATGCGCCTGCAAACATTCTGTGATAACGAATATTGAGATGCTGTGATGGAAGTTTATCTACCTGGTTTTCTGCATTGTCATTCAATCCCTTATGCTGATAATACAGATACATCATCTGATTCATTGCTGTCAGTGAAGAACTTAACTTTTCTGCCTTTTGTTGTACAGTACCTGTACCAAGACCTGCCAGAATCTGTTCAGAAGAAACTGAATACATCATTAAATCCAGCATAATCTCTGTTGCACCTGCAATACAGTTCATCTTGTCATAATCATAATCAACAGAAACATTTCCTTTATGCTGAGTATTATGAATAGTTTCCAGCTCAGGTACTTTCTTTTCAAGTGCCTCTACATAAGCGGTAATTCTTGTATTCCACTCTTCACTGTCCTCTTCAATTTGATAAAGGTCTAATACTGGAATATCTGTACCACCGCTGACACGCACTGCATATCTGTCATTCTGGTTATTTCCATTGTATCCTACATATAAGGAACCACCTTTTTCAAACATACGGTCTGTCTGTTTTGGAATAGAAACTTCATTTCTTCCCACCTTCAGTCTGGCAACCTGTGTTACAAATCCGCCGGACTCTGAGTGATACTGAGTTGCATAGAGATATAAATCTGTTGCATCTCCTGTTTTTCCTTTGTTGCTTCCTACATAAATTACAACGCTTTCATTTGCATATGCGGAAACACCAATTGGCTGCCATGAATTTAATCCTCCAAAGCCTTTGCCGCCATCCTTCTTTGAAGTAAGACTGGTGTGAATATTTACAATATTTCCCAATCCCTGTTGTGCAAAAATACTCTTTGCATTATCCAGTTCTTTCTGAATCATATCTCTGTCGATATGATATTCATTGTTTACCTGCGTATCCAGACGTGTCTGAAGTGCATCCAAATCTGCCTGTGTCACATCTTCTCTCAAGGTGGTATACAAATCGTCACTAAACAGATTATAAATATCATTTTCCAGACTGTCATATTCGTGGAAACGCATTTCTGCAATACTCAAACCTCTTCCATAAGACTGAATACATATCTGGAATTTTGTTGCCTGAACACCTTCAGGGAATTTAATCAGATACCATGCTCTGTTATTTTCATCCAGCCGTTTTACTAGAGAAATTCCCTTTACATCTGTTCCATCTGCCAGTACTCTTACACTAGAAAGACCATTTTTTTCAATTGCCTGAGCAAAGCTGATGTATCCGATATTGTAAGCCTTATCCAGAGTTACAGTAATTCCCTTATCACTTCCATAATAAGAACATCCATCATCCCAGTCAGCAATGTTATAATAAGAAGTATAAAGATTATCAAAAACTCCAAGCGCTGATTTTACATTTTCTGCATCCAGAGGACTGTCAACCATACTTCTTATATTTGACCCTTGTATTACTGCATTTACAATATGGCTGCTCAGAGTTCCTTCTCCCGAGGAGACATTAATTAAACGATATTCTGGAAGCTTTGCTGCCTCAATAGCAATCGTTGCTATCTGAGAATGAATCGATGCAGGACCTTCTCCATTCTCATTTACACCTGTAACATAAACTTCATAGGAAACCAAATCTTCCAAACCTGTGATTTGATAGCTGTTTGCCTCAATACCGGTAATTTTTGTAAATTCGGTATCTGTCTCTTTCTTATAAAACAGGTTGTAAGTATCTGTATCCTCCATCTTTTTCCATCCGGCTGTAATGGTACGATATCCACCTTTTAAAGTCAGATTATCAGGAGCATCCGGTTTCTTTGTAGTAAATGGAACTGCAGTCACTTCTTCACCATAACCACTCTTCCATTCTCCATTGATAGACTGTACACGAACAGTATATACTGTTTTATTTACCAGTTCATCTCCGTTAAATGAACCAACATCCAGAGTTGTCTGTGCGGTTCTCTTTGTTTCGGTTACAATTGTTCCATCTTCAATTTCAGCAGAGATTTCAACTTCATAACCGGTAATATTCACACATGGGTCCCATGAAACAGTAAACTTCTTATCTGCTTCCACAACAGAAAGATTCTGTGGAATATCCATCTGTGGTGCCGGAATACGCTCTTCCATATTGTTTAAAAACTCTACGGTTGATATTTCAGCCAGATTATTGCTCTGTGTACCCGTAATTACAATTGTTACTTTCTTTACGGCTATCTGACCTGCAAAATCTACTACCAGAACTCCATTTTCCCATTTGGCAGAAGGTCCTCCGCTGCGAAGCATTGCGAACATTGCTGCCTGCGGATTTGGATTTGGAATGGAAATCGGTATCATCTCTGTACCGCCATCTTCTGTCTCTACTTCTACTTCAATAGTTCCTTGTGTAATTGGATTATCTTTGTTACCCCTTAAAGTAAGTCCACCCATTTCTTTAGACTTATCTTCTATAACAGGAAAAGCCACTTTAATTGGACTTTCTTCAGAAATAGGAGTATCTTCCTTCCATTTCAACTTGATTCCGTCAGAGGATGCCCTGAGAATGTTGCCAAGTTCTCCGTCTACAATCTCGATTTTATCCTTATCAGCGGCATCAAGCTCTACTGACAGTACTCTTTCAGAAATACTTTTTTCCACAGAGGAAATATTATCTCCCTCATAATAAAGACTCTGTGCAAGACATTGCAAATCTGCAAGACTGACTTTATCGTCATTGTTCAGATTACAATCAGAAGTACTTTCTGCATTTTCCTCAATAGCTCTGATAATCAAATCTACATCTTCATCGTCCAGACTTCCGTCCTGATTGACATCACCCCGTTTAATAACTCCCGGATGAACAGCATCTCTTTGATATTCATATCCTGCCAGCCATCCATTTGAAACAGCAATGGAATAATTATATTCCGCTTCTACTGAAAGTTCCTGCTTATAAGTCAAATATCGCGGATTGCTGACTTCCAGTATATAATCACCTGGCTCTATTTCAAAAGCCACATACGTATTTCCTGATTCTGATTCTTCTTGATCCAGTTCCAGGCGAAGTTCTTTCGTTTCTTCTGTACCTTCTCCCTGCAATTTAATCTGATAAATTTCCGGATTTACCAGATTGTAGGCAGTTGCCATAGAAACTTTTACTACATTTTTCTTTGACGAGGATACCGGTATATCCTCTTTGTCTGTTTGTTCCTTCTCTGGCGAATCCTGATTCTCCGGTTCCGATGTAACTTTTTCAGGTTCCTCCGGTTTTTCAGGTTTCTCTTCGCCATCACTTGCCGTTGCTTCTTTCTCCGGCTGTTGTCTGACAGCTGCCTCTTCTGTATTTTTCACAATACTATCCGCTGCGTATACGGGAAAAATACTTGAAAAAGTCAGAACTGCTGCCAATAGATAGGCAATTTTTCTTTTCATTATTTCCTCCTTATCCTTGAAATATTTTCAAACATTTTCTACCTGAAAATAGAAGTAGTTTAAATACCATATTTTAGCACAAAAAGGAGAAAATAGCAAGATATTTTTTAAATTTCAAATCTAAATTTACCTGTTTCAAACACTTATTGAAAAAATATGTTTTTCTGTATTTGCGCCATTTTCTAAATATATTTTGTTGAAGAAACAAGATTTTTATGTTATTATGGTAAAGCAATTATTTTTTAACCTAAAGGAGAGTAACAATGAAAGGGCAAAACAACGATTTTCCATTAAATACAATTGAAAGCAGTTCAAAACAGCCGCCGGAAGCTCCAAAAAAACAGAATAAGCTTCTATGGACCATTCTTTTTATCGCAATCGCGGCTGCAAGCATCTGGGCAGTAACATCACAAAACAGAGATTTTTCAATAAAAGATTTTTTATCCTATCTGTCAAATGCTTCTCCTGTATGGATTTTTGCTGCTGTTCTTTCCATGATTGCATATATTGTAGTGGAGGCATATGCAATTATTTATCTGTGCAAAGGGCTCGGATATAAATGTAAATGGAAAAACGGATTTCTTTACTCTGCATCGGATATTTATTTTTCGGCTATTACTCCATCTGCTACCGGAGGTCAGCCAGCATGTGCCTATTTTATGGTAAAGGATAAAGTACCCGGCGCAATTGCCACAGTTACCTTGCTGTTAAATGTAATGATGTATACACTTTCTTTGATTTTAATCGGTATTATCATTATGATTGTCAATCCGAAAACTTTTTTCTGTTTTCATCCGATTTCAATGGCATTAATTGCGATTGGCTATATTCTCCAGCTTGGTCTGGCTCTTCTTTTTTACTTTGTATTATACAAAAAAGATTTTCTGCATCGAATATGCAATAACACACTGCGTCTGTTTGGAAAAATCCATCTGGTAAACAATGTAGAAAAAAAGCTTGCCAAGCTAAATAAGACAATGGAAGAATATCACAGTTATTCAAATATACTGAAAAAACAGCGCCGAATGATTGTAAAAACCCTGCTTTTGAATGTTCTTCAGCGTTTTGCCCAAATCGCTGTTACTATGTTTGTATTTCTTGCTACTGGAGGAATCCTCGGGCAGGCACTTGACATATGGTCGATTCAAAACTTTGTAGTTATCGGTGCTTCCTGTATACCAATTCCGGGAGCTATCGGAATCACAGACTATTTAATGCTTGACGGATTTGGCAAATTGATGGAATCACAGCAGGCTACCAATTTAGAGCTGCTCAGCAGAACTTTGTCTTTCTACTGCTGTATTTTTATCTGTGGCATTTCTGTTATTTTAAAATATTACCTACTGAAAAGGAGAAGCAAAACATGATTGGCTTTTATGATTATACCGTAATATTAACCTATCTTTCCCTTATATCATCTGGTATTGGCATTATGATTTCTTTAAGTGGAAAAGGCCACCCCTATTTCGGCGTATTTTTTCTGTTATTTTGCGGTCTGTGTGATGCATTTGACGGCAAGGTTGCAAGAACAAAGAAAAATCGGTCTGATATGGAAAGAAATTTTGGTATACAAATTGATTCACTTTCGGATGTTATTGCCTTTGGAGTATTGCCGGCATGTATCGGTGCAGCAATGATACGCACCTCTCCTTTTTTGATAAACACTCTGAAAATCAACTGCGGTATATGGTATGGCACATTGATACGCTTTTCGCTTTTTTCCATATTGATTTTGTATATTCTTGCAGCACTGATTCGACTGGCATATTTTAATGTTACAGAAGAAGAGCGACAGAAAATGGAGGCTTGTACAAGAACTGAATATACAGGACTTCCTGTTACTTCGGCGGCTCTTATTTTTCCCACTATTCTGCTTTTACAGTATATTATTCCTGCCGATGTCACTCTTTTATATATACTTGTTGTACTTTTTACCGGAATTGCGTTTGTCTCAAAATTTCATATCAAAAAGCCGGAATTAAAAGGAATCCTGATTATGGTGGCGATTGGTGTCATAGAATTTATCCTGTTAATTCTTTCAAAAAAATTTCTTCACAAATAGTATCCGGCACAATTTACATAACACCGATTATTTAGAACCATTTCATTTAAAAAAGGAAAAAAATACTATGACATATATAAAAAAAGAGGAAGAAAAAACCCTTAACTTTCTTTACCATACAGTTTCTGGAAGAATGTTACTGAAAATATTAAGCAGCAGATGGATATCGCGCTTGTGTGCTGCCTTTCTTGATTCCCGCTTTTCAAAGCCTCTCATTAAGCCTTTTATCCGCAAAAATCATATTAATATTACAGAATATATATGCGACAATTTCAAATGCTTTAATGACTGTTTTTCAAGAAAAATAAAACAGGGACTGCGTCCAGTTGACGAGTCCCCTGAAAGTCTGATTTCTCCCTGTGATGGTTTTTTAAGTGTCTACCACATTACAGATAAAACAATTCTTCCTGTTAAACAAAGTCAATATACAGTTGATATGCTTCTGAAAAACCGCCGGCTTTCCCGCTTATACCAAAATGGAATTTGTCTGGTGTTTCGGCTGTGTGTTCATCATTATCACAGATATTGTTATATTGATAACGGGGTAAAAGGAAAAAACTTTTTTATTTCCGGAAAACTTCACACTGTCAGACCAATTGCACTGGAAACGGTTCCGGTATTTACGCAAAACTGCCGAGAATATACAATAATGAAAACAGAAAACTTTGGCAGAGTGACACAGGTAGAAGTCGGAGCCATGCTGGTAGGCAAAATCAAAAATCATCATAACAGGACCTCATTTGTCAAAGGCCAGGAAAAAGGCATGTTTCTTTACGGAGGCAGCACCATTATCCTTTTATTTGAAAAAGATACCATAAAACTTCCTCAAAATTTCTTTGCTATGACAAAGTATGGAAAGGAACTGCCTGTAAAGATGGGGGAAAAACTGGGCAAAAAATTGGATACCCGTTTATAATTCACACTGCCAGCTTAAAGACGTTTTTCAATTTCATGAATCACAATTTTCAAAGCCTTGATTCTGGCATATTTTTTATCATTTGATTCCAGAACATGCCATGGCGCAAAGGATGTATTTGTTTTTTGCAGCATTTCATTTACAGCATCTTCATACAAATCCCACTTTTCTCTGTTACGCCAGTCCTCTTCTGTAATTTTCCACTGTTTTTCCGGTGTATTCTGACGGTCTGTAAAACGTGCAAGCTGTGTTTCATTGTCTATCTGTACCCAGAATTTAATAATTACTGCCCCCCAGTCGTACAGTTCCTTTTCAAATTCATTGATTTCATTATAGGCTCTTTGCCAGTCATTTTCACTGCAAAAACCTTCCAGACGTTCCACCATAACACGTCCATACCATGTCCGGTCATAAATTGCAACATGCCCTGTTTTTGGCAGACGATTCCAGAAACGCCACAGATAATGGCGTGCTTTTTCATGAGGTTCGGGACTTGCAATTGGATGCACTTCATATCCCCGTGGGTCCAATGCCCCTGCGATTCTTTTGATATTTCCACCCTTGCCCGCTGCATCCCAGCCTTCATAGGCAATAATTACCGGCACTTTTTTACGATACAGTTCGTTATGGAGCTCTCTTAATTTCTTTTGATATTTCTGAAGCTGCTTGGAATATTCCTCGGCTGACAGCATTTTATCCAAAGAAATATCCGCCAAATCTGCAATTGGATTTATCGGAAACAGATTTTGCAGTATATGAACTGCATGACTGCTATTTGTAAGAGCAATATCAATATTTTTTATCAGAGTTTCCAGCATTTGAAGCTCTGCCCATTTTTTATTTTTCGCATCTATAAAATACCATGGTGCAGTACCCTGATTTGTGTCATCCAGATATTCTTCATAAAGCTCCATACACCCCTTATAATTTCTGTTTTGCCACAAATCATCTTCCCCTACGCGCCATTTTGTATTTTTATCATTTAAAAGAAGTTCCAGCCGCTTTTTTTGCTCTTTTTCATCAATTTGAAAAAAGAATTTCATTAAAAGATATCCATTATCTGTAAGCTGACGTTCAAAACGTTTAATGCTCTGAAGTCTTTTCTTATATTCCTGTTCTTTCAATTCGCCCTTCAGATATCCTTTTGTCACCTCGTCCATCCAGCTTCCGTCTAAAAACATAAATTTACCGGCTTCCGGTATTTTGATAAAATAGCGATACAAAAACGGTTTTCTCAATTCTTCTTCTGTTATCTTGTCCATTACAGCTACTTTAAAAAAACGGGGGTCCATATTGCGAATTACTTTTCCCAGTACACTTCCTTTTCCTGCTGCATTCCAGCCTTCAAGCACTACCAGTACCGGAAGCTTTCTTTCTTTGATTTCTATCTGTTTTTTGGCAAGCAGTTCTCTTGCATTGTGCAGGCGTTTTTCAAGCTCCTGTTCTTCCGGACCCTGTATTTTTTTCCAGTCTTTCAACATAACAATTTCCTCCTTCTAAAAATATTGTCACAGCAATTAGTCCTTATCTGCTTTTTTGCACAATATCTTTCCCATTTGTGCGTTTTCTTATTTATCCTCGTAATCCATGCACATGCGCACTTCTGTATACGGGCGGACATAGGTATCTGCCACTTTTACATGCTTTGGATGTATCTGATATCCCTTTAGTGCTTCCTCATTTTCCAACAGACTGTCAAGCATAACATCTGCATTTGAAGATGCAAGCGGATGTGTGATAACCGTAATACTGACAAGCCCTGGTATTTTGCCGTCAAGCGCTTCCAAATTTTCCTTGATATTTTTTAATACCTCCTTTTTTTCCTGTTCTGATAAACCTTCTTTTAATTTCCACAAAATCACATGATGAACCATACTATATGCCTCCTTATATTTATATTATATTTATTATAAAGCCTGTTGGAAAAAAATACAATAATAAATAGTGGAAGATAGCAGATAAAAGATAATTGCAAAGATAAATATCAGAAGATAAATATCAAAAATAGCGGATAAAAGCAATTATAAAAACAAAATTGCAATTCTTCTTTCTTTCTATTATAATAAAGTTTATGCAATCAAAACATACAATACTGCAATCAAAACAAGAAAGGATTTTTACGCAGAATATTCAATCCGATTTGAATAACTGTCCATTTCCTGACAAAAATCAGAAAACTACAGAGGATTTTATTATGGATTTATTTACTTTACCACCAGATTTTGTGAAAAAAATGCAGGCACTTCTTTTATCAGAATGGGAAGAATTTGAAAACTGCTACCAAAACAACAAGTATCAAGCTTTACGTTTTAATCCCCTAAAACATGGTTTATACAGACAGGATTACGAACAGCTTCTCTCTGATTTGGGGATTCAAAAAACAGAGCCTGTCTTGTGGGCCAAGCATGCCTATTATTATCCGGAGGAAGCCAGACCAGGCAGACATCCCTATCATGAAATGGGATTGTATTATATTCAGGAACCAAGCGCCATGTGTGCAGCAGAACTTCTGGCTCCATTGCCTGGTGAACGGGTGCTGGATTTGTGTGCAGCTCCCGGAGGAAAATCTACACAGCTTGCCTCTTTTTTAAATCAGAAGGGACTTTTTGTCTGCAATGAAATCCATCCAACACGATGCAAAATTTTATCCCAGAATATTGAACGGTCAGGAATCGCCAATGCCATTGTTACAAATGAAGACAGTGAAACACTGGCCAAGCGTTTTCCTGAATATTTTCATAAAATTCTTGTGGATGCACCATGCAGCGGGGAAGGAATGTTTCGAAAAAATCCTGAAGCTGCCTTGGAGTGGAGTGAAAAACAGGTAGAAATTTGCGCAAAACGTCAATTTGACATTCTTGAAAATGCTGCAAAAATGCTGATATCGGGTGGAACTATGGTTTATTCGACATGTACATTTTCTCCTGAAGAAAATGAAGGGATTATCGGACGTTTTTTAGAAACTCATCCGGAATTTTCCATTACTCACAGGGAAATTCCTTATTTCTCCCACGGCTGCCCTGATTGGGGAAATGATATGAAAGAGCTGTCCCATACTTTTCGCCTGTGGCCACATCGTCTTCATGGAGAGGGTCACTTTGTCGCACTTCTGCAAAAAAACGAAAGAGCATCTGACGAAGACAGTTTGGAGAAAAATTTTATTAAAGACCATAAAAAAAAGAAGAACAACAAAAATATTTTCCAAACAGAAAAAAAGTTATTTGAAGAGTTAAAAAGATTTACTTCTCAAACATTATCAAAACAAATGGAAGATTTCGTTTTATCTGGAGATTTTGTATTATTTGGAGAACAGCTTTACCGATTGCCTGATGAGTCTCCTGACCTTTCCGGTCTTCGTGTACTTCGACCGGGACTTCATATTGGAAGCTTTACAAAAAATATTTTTAAACCAGCACATGCTCTGGCATTGTTTTTAGGGAGTGAACATGTAAAAAATAATGTATTTCTCTCTTTGTCGGATGTGCAGACAGAAATGTATTTCAAAGGAGAAGCCTTTGATTGTGAGTCACTCCCTATAAATGCAAACAAAGGATGGTGTCTTGTCTGCATCAATGGTTATTCAGCAGGGTGGGGAAAACTCTCCGCGGGAACCATAAAAAACCATTATCCCAAAGGGCTTCGAAAGGATTTGCTTATCAGTTCTGCACCATTTTCTTTCAGCCATTCTTCCCAGACTTTATAATCTGGAAGAGCCTTTTCCACCTCATGCCAAAACTGCTTGGAATGATTCATTTGTCTGCGGTGACACAGTTCATGTACAATCACATAATCCAGCACTTTGGGAGGAGCAAGCATAAGCAGACAGTTAAAATTCAGATTTCCTCTGTCGCTGCAGCTTCCCCAAAGTGTCTTTTGATTTTTTATAGTAATACGTCCATAGGTAATATGCAGTTTTTCGGCAAAATATTTTACTCTTTTTGGTATTATCTGGCGTGCCTGTTCAGCTAAAACTTTTATCTGCTCCGCGGTAAGCTTTTGGTTTGGAGCTGCATGATTTGGCTGTTTTTCCTGCTGTTTTTTTATATGTTTTTCTATCCAGTCCGATTTGTGTTCCACCAGTTTTTTTATTTCAGACAGAGGCAGACTATATGGAGCCCGCACAATTATTCGGGCATCTTTTGTCACCTCAATAGAAAGGGTTTTTCTGTTACTGCGTTTTATTTCCATCCTATTCTCTCCTGTTTATTATCTGAATTTTTTGCTGTTTTTGACCCGATTTTATATTTTGTGAGAAATACTCACCTGTACCTTTATAGTATCAATTGTTTTCCTTTCAGATATTTCTGTCATTCCAAAAGATGCTGTGGCATATATTATAAAAGATTTTTAAATAACGAGGAAGGCCATGCAGATAAACTTTCACTTAAACAATGCGGCAAAGGATTATTTTACCCGCTTTTACTGTATTTTAGATGAAATGATTCAGGGAATGACTGAAGTCGAATTGAACGGCAGTATTTCTCATAATTTTATTGTACAGATGATTCCACATCATAAGGCAGCAATTGAACTGTCAAAAAATATTTTAAACTATACTTCATTTCAACCCTTGAAAAATATTGCTTCCCAGATTGTAGCTGAACAGACACAAAGCATTGAACATATGAAAAATATCCTGTGTGAATGTGAAAATCTGATAAATTCAGACCAGGATTTATTTCTTTATCAGCGCCGAATTGACCAGATTATGCAGACAATGTTTTCTTCTATGGGATTGTCTCCTTATTCAAATAATTTGAATATCAGCTTTATCAAAGAAATGATTCCCCACCATGAAGGTGCTGTGAAAATGTCGGAAACTGCTTTGCTATTTTGTACCTGTAAGGAGCTGATACCAATTCTGCAGTCGATTATTACTTCACAAAAACGGGGGATTTTGCAGATGCAGCAGCTTTTGAAATGCTCCTGTCGAAATCAGTAAAAAATCTGCACAATTTTCAGATACATAGTATTTCGTATAAATCATGCAGTCATTACAGACAATATTGCTGATACTGTTTTCTGTAAAAACAGAGCCTGAAAATTCTTATATGGCTCTGTTTTTATTCTGTTTATGGCAATCAATTTATTTTTTCATATTTTTCAGCATTTTTTTATCCTCTTCACTCACGCGACAGGATTCCTGTATCTTCTGAATCGCTTTATTATATGTAAATCTGTCTATCTCACAGTTTTGCAGAAATGCAAGTGTTTTATCCCGAAATTTTACAAAACAGACAGACAATCCCCATGCCACCGCCATTTTTACATAATATGCATCCACGCATATCTTTCCATACCAGTCGAGTACTGTATCAATATACTCCTCTGTAATATAATACTGCATAAGCACTACTACTGCAAATCTTACCTCATATTCCCTGTCTGACAGAAAATAAGGCTGTAAAAATTCATACATTTTTTTCCGATTCTTTTTTATATCCTTCAAATCCCCGCATACTACATCACAGACCGCCCAGTTGTCAATTTGGGGAATAAATTTTCTGACATATCCAAGCTTTTCTTCAAACTCACAGTCTGCTTTTGCCAGAACCATGCCATACAGCATAATGATCTCATAAATAGTACTGTTTTCATACTCTTTCAAAAACTCCCTCCATTCTTCCTTTGTAATTCTTTTCGCCACCGCCCGAAGCTTTGGAACACGCACCCCGAGAAACTCTGTCTTTACTCCGGGAATCAGGCCGCCGTGAAACTTCTTGTATTCTTCATCGGCAAGACCTCTGATTTCCTCCAATATCATTTTATACATAAAAACCTCCAAAAACAAAAAGGCACGACAACGAAACTTTACTTCATTCAAATTCCATTGCCGCGTAACCCCTTATCTATCAAAATTCTGATTACTTACATTATAAAATTTATTTATTTTGAGATAACAAAATATCCTTCTACTTATAAGTACGATTTTCTGTCAAAAGTGTTGCAGAAAAAATATAAATTTTTTATAAATTTCCTCTTTTTTCCACTTTAGCAATATCAATCAACTCCAGATTCTCTATCTTTGCGCTCTCAAGACTGGTCAGCAGTGCATTTACCGTATCCAGCGAGGTAAAACAGTTCACTCCTGTCTCAATCGCATAACGCCTGATTAAAAATCCGTCTCTGGTCTTGTCTCTGCCCTGTGTCGGAGTATCTACCACAATATCTATCTTGTGCTCCAGAATCAAATCAATTACAGTAGGTGCTTCCTGTGAAAGCTTGTTTACCTTAATCGCATGAACTCCGTTTTCATTCAACACCTTTGCAGTGCTTCTTGTCGCATAGACCTCATAGCCAAGCTTTTCAAAACGTCTTCCAATAGATATTGCATCCTTCTTATCTGCATCATTTACCGTAATAATCATCTTTTTGTGCTTTGGAAGATTTACTCCTGCACCAAGAAACGCTTTATACAATGCTTCTTCAAAGGTAGCCGCAATACCAAGACATTCTCCTGTAGATTTCATTTCAGGTCCAAGACTGATTTCTGCTCCACGCAATTTTTCAAAGGAAAATACCGGCATCTTGATTGCGATATAATCTCCGTTTTTCTGCAAGCCAGGTTCATACCCCATGCCTCTGATTGTTTCACCGATAATTACTCTGGTTGCAAGCTTTACAATCGGAATACCTGTTACCTTGCTGATATATGGAACTGTACGGCTTGAACGAGGATTTACCTCAATCACATACACTTCATTCTGATATACAATAAACTGAATATTAATCATACCTCTGACATGAAGCGCCCTTGCCAGTCTTTTTGTATATTCCTCAATCTTGTCAACAATTTCCTGTGAGATAGACTGTGCCGGATAAACGGAAATACTGTCACCGGAATGAACGCCTGCTCTTTCGATATGTTCCATAATACCCGGAATCAGAATATCTTCTCCATCGCATACCGCATCTACCTCGATTTCTTTACCCATTAGATACTTGTCTACCAGAATCGGGTGGTCCTGTGCAATCCGGTTAATAATTTCCATAAACTCTTCTATTTCCTGGTCACAGGTCGCTATCTGCATGCCCTGTCCGCCAAGCACATAGGAAGGTCTGACAAGCACTGGATAACCAAGCTCATTTGCCACCTTCTTCGCCTCTTCTGCCGTAAACACCGTACCTCCTGCTGCCCGCGGAATTTCGGTTTTCTGCAGAATTTCATCAAATAACTCTCTGTCCTCCGCGGCATCCACATCTTCTGCCTTTGTACCAAGAATCGGCACGCCCATTTTCATAAGCGCTTCTGTCAGCTTAATCGCCGTCTGTCCACCAAACTGCACAACGGCTCCGTCAGGCTTTTCTATATTTACAATATTTTCCACATCCTCCGGTGTCAGAGGTTCAAAATAAAGCTTGTCCGCAATATCAAAATCCGTGCTGACGGTTTCAGGATTATTATTAACAATAATAGTCTCATATCCCGCCGCCTTAAAGGCCCATGTACTGTGAACACTGCAATAGTCAAATTCAATTCCCTGACCTATTCGAATCGGGCCTGAACCAAGCACTAATACTTTCTTTTCCGGTTTTGTTTCAATCGCTTCATTGTCTGTGCAGTAAGCAGAATAATAATACGGCGTTGTCGCCTCAAACTCCGCTGCGCAGGTATCAACCATTTTAAAGCCCGCAGTAATGCCATATTCCATACGAAGCGCCTTGATTTCCTCTGTATTCTTTTCTGTCAGCTTCGCAATCACCGTATCAGGAAATTCAATTCTTTTTGCCTCATAAAGAAGCTCCCTTGTCAATATAGTTTCCCTTGAGATATTTTCTCCTGAGGCAATTTCCTTTAATGCCTTCTCCATTTCTACAAGAATGGCTATTTTATCTATAAACCAGAGGTCAATCAGAGTAATTTCATGAATCTTTTGCTGACGGATGCCCCGTCTTAACGCTTCGGCAATCACCCAGATTCTCCGGTCATCCACTACATGAAGCTGTTCTTCCAGCTGCTCATTGTCAAGGCCTGTAAAATCATAATCCATTAGGCTTTCTACATGCTGCTCAAGAGAACGGATAGCTTTCATAAGTGCGCCCTCAAAATTGGTGCAGATACTCATTACTTCACCAGTAGCCTTCATCTGCGTAGTAAGAGTTCTCTTCGCAGTAAGAAATTTATCAAACGGAAGACGCGGAATTTTAACCACACAGTAATCAAGTGCAGGCTCAAAGCTTGCATAGGTCTTTCCGGTAATCGCATTTTTTATTTCATCTAATGTATATCCGACAGCAATCTTTGCTGCAACTTTTGCAATTGGATATCCGGTGGCTTTGGAGGCAAGCGCTGAAGAACGGCTGACACGTGGATTTACTTCTATTACGCAATATTCAAAGCTGTCCGGTTTCAGGGCATACTGAACGTTACAGCCACCTGTTATTTTTAACTCATTAATAATATTCAATGCAGAGGTACGAAGCATCTGATATTCCTTATCGCCCAATGTCTGAGAAGGCGCCACAACAATAGAATCACCTGTATGTACGCCCACAGGGTCAATATTTTCCATATTGCAGACGGTAATACAATTTCCGGCGCCGTCACGCATAACTTCATATTCAATTTCCTTCCAGCCTGCAATGCAACGTTCTACAAGCACCTGTCCCACACGGGAAAGACGCAGCCCGTTTTCAAGAATATCAGTTAATTCCTGAAGATTGTGAGCGATTCCGCCGCCGCTTCCACCCAGTGTATAGGCTGGTCTTAAAACAACGGGATAACCGATTTTATTTGTAAAGGCAATTCCGTCCTCCACATTCTCCACCACAAGAGAAGGGGCAACCGGCTCGCCGATTTTTTCCATTGTATTTTTAAATTCCAGACGGTCTTCTGCACGCTTAATTGTTTCTGCCGTAGTACCGATTAATCTCACCCCATGTTTGCTAAGAAAACCTGATTCAGCAAGCTCCATGCCAAGATTCAGTCCGGCCTGACCTCCCAGTGTCGGAAGAACACTGTCCGGCTTTTCCTTTAATATCAGCTTTTCCAGAACTTTAGCTGTAAGTGGTTCAATATATACCTTATCCGCAATATCTCCGTCAGTCATAATGGTAGCAGGATTTGAATTGACAAGGACTACCTCAATTCCCTCTTCCTTCAAAGAACGGCATGCCTGTGTACCGGCATAGTCAAACTCGGCCGCCTGCCCAATTACAATAGGACCAGAACCGATTACTAATACTTTTTTTATACGATTATCCTTTGGCATCCTTAATTCCTCCTGCTTTCCATCATATTGATAAATTCCTGAAACAGCACATTCGAATCCTGTGGTCCCGGACATGCTTCAGGGTGAAACTGTACTGTAAAGATGTCTTTGTTCTTATATCTTAAACCTTCTACGGTCTTGTCATTTACATTGATAAATCCTACTTCCGCTATATCGGGATTGATAGTTGTTTCATCTACAACATATCCATGATTTTGTGATGAAATATATACCCTTCCGCTTACCAAATCCTTTACAGGATGATTTGCGCCTCTGTGGCCATATTTCATCTTGTGGGTGTCTGCACCTGTAGCCAGAGCCATAAGCTGGTGGCCAAGGCAAATGGCAAAAATCGGGACATTGCTTTTATATAATTTCTTTAATTCTTCTATAATAGAAACACATTCTTTCGGGTCGCCCGGACCATTTGAGAGCATAATGCCGTCAGGGCTTGCTTCAAGAATCTGTTCTGCCGATGTAAATGCTGGATAAACGGTTACATCACAGCCTCTGTTATTTAAAGATTTTGCTATATTATTTTTGGCGCCAAAATCCATCAGGGCAACTTTAAATCCATCGCCCTTTAAATGAGAAATTTCTGTGCAGGTCGAACGCTTTACCGCATCTTTAACTGTATACTCTTTTAATTTTGGCAGAATTTCATCAAGACTGTAGTCCTGATTGGTTGTAATCATACCATTCATGGTTCCTTTTTCCCTTAAAATCTTGGTCAGACTTCTTGTATCAATGCCTGCGATTCCCGGAATATCATTTTTTTCGAGGAAGTCCTGTATGGTTCCTTCACTTCTGAAATTACTCGGAATACGCGACAGTTCTCTTACAATATATCCATCCGGCCATGGTCTTATCGATTCCATATCCTGATAGGATATGCCATAGTTTCCAATCAGCGGATAGGTCATGCAGACTGCCTGTCCGGTGTAGGATGGGTCGGTAAGCACTTCCAGATATCCTGTCATGGATGTATTAAATACGATTTCACTGATAATTTCTTTTTTTGCTCCGATAGATACTCCTTCAAATATGTGTCCGTCTTCTAATATCAGAAAAGCTTTCATATCTTCCTCCGTGTTTATGCTTTGTATTGGATGCTTTTAAGCTTTTTCCACCAATGTCGAAATAAGCTCAAATTGTATAGATTATACATGATATCATAGGTTTTTTCAACCTTTTTTGCAAAGATTATTTCTCTAAAATCATTAAGCAACTGTCCAGCCTTGCATTCACATAACCTGCAAACAGCTTTTCCATTGCACCAAGATTATGCTTTACGTGGTATTCATCAAATGCATTGTAATACGAAATCCGGTCTGCAAACTTAATGTCAATTGGCGGATATCCTGCTTTCATCAATTCTAAATTTACAAGCAGTCTTCCGGTTCTGCCGTTTCCATCTATAAAAGGATGAATCCCCTCAAATTCAATATGAAACCATGCAAGCCGAGGAATAATATGATCTGTACTATTCCTATAAGCTTCCAACAACTGTTCCATTTTAGGCTGGATCAAATAGGGCTGTACTGGTTCATGTTTCGCACCCATGATCCGGACGGGAACTCTTCTGTAAATACCCCGATCCTCCCGTTTATCTGCTAATACAAGATAGTGTATCTGCTTGATGATACTCTCTGATAAGGGTATCTGTTCTTTTACCAAATCCCGCACAAAATCAAATGCCTCTTTATGCCCGACTGCTTCCATATGATCCTTCAACGGCTTTCTGTCAATCGTCAGGCCACGCAAAACCATATCCGTTTCACGCAAGGTTAGAGTATTTCCTTCAATTGCATTGGAATTATAAGTATACTCAATAATAAATTCCTCAGTCAAACGTTCCAGTTCACCCTCAGTCAGCGGGCGTCTGGTATCCAGTTCCTTTTTCTTTCCGTCTATAGATGTCAATAAATTTTCTGTTGTTTTAAAACGTCCATCCTCTGGTTTTCTTGCGTCTGTTGGAATCATCCAACTGCGTCCTTCACGGGTAACGCCTGAAACCTTACCTTGCGCACATAAAATACGCACACGCCTGTCAGAAATTCCCCATTTCTCTGCAGCCTGTTTTACTGTCATATACATAAAAAGAACACCTCGCTTTCCAAAACATTATATCTTATTTTCGGAATAATATCAATTTAAAAGGAATAATATTTTTTGTTTCTCGGAATAAAAAGGTTCCATTAAAAAATGCACCCAAAGTCATGCTGATATGTGCACTGTATCATTTAGAAACGTGCGCTGCAAGGCGTAAAAAGAAAGCACATTATTTCCATATGCGGATATAATGCGCTTTCTTTATTATTCAAATAATCAAGGTTTCCAATCATAAAATCAGTAAAAAACCTGATTCCCGATCACATCTCCTTTGACAATATTATTTACAGTTCTGAAATAAAGCCATTTTCCGGTACGCACTCCGTTGATTAAAACCTCCGTAGCCGCCTTTAAACAGCTTGGGTCAGGCTCCCTGGCCAGAGCGATAGCATATCTTCCGCTGCCCACAGGAGTAAACTGATATGGCTGCATAAGCACTTCCTCAATCGTATTTCCATACTTTGGACTGGCTACTCTGTTCATAACAACCGTTCCAACTGCAAGCTGTCCCTCATACGGTTCACCGCCGGCCTCGCAGTAAATAATTGCCGCAAGCTTGGTTAAATCATCTGTCTGAGGAACATAATGAAAAGCAGTTGTTTCCTCCGGTTTCTGACCTGCATCGATTAATGCCTGCCGTCTCGAAGCCTCCTCTGATTCCCGAATGGATTCAGAAATACGCCTTGATTCCTCCCGCTTCAGTTCCTCAACAGAATCTTTCTGCTTTTTGATTTTTTCTTCGTATTCAAGCGCTTTCTGCTCCGCTGCACTGATTTGCTCCTGATGACGCTTGATATTGCTTGAGGCATCTGCCATAAGCTTAGATAAATCATTTATCACAGATTCCTGTTCGGATTTTAATGTGTTGAGATTCTTCATCTCTGTTTCTGCCTGATTTTTCATTACGGTGATGGTAAGAAGAAGATTTTCATAATCTTCCATTTTAGAACGGTCATATTCAAGAATTTTGCTGATATATTCCGCCTGATTTAAAATATCTCCCAATGAATTATCCGACATAATGACATTTGCAATATCCATATCGCCGGATTCGTACATATACTGAATCCGAAGCTTCATGGCTTCATACTGGTCGAATTTCTGGCTTTCCGCCTCGACAAGCTTCTGATTGATTAAGTCTATGTCTGCCTGCTTGGATTCTATCTGTCCATTATATGTAGCAATTAACATCTGCGCGGCATCATGGCTCTGATTGAGAGAAGCAAGATAACTGCTTAAGTTTTCTTTGTTAACTTCAAGTTCATCTATTTTTTTTTGCATCTCCTCATACAAACTTTGCATTTCGTTTAACTGCTCTTCACCTGCCGCAATATCATCAGATAAATCATTATCTGCATGAGCATTTATTATGACAAAAGCCATTATCAGAAAAGTAAAGATTACTGCAAAGAATTTTTGCTTTTTCATAGGTTCCTCCATATTTTGGTTATTTATCTGATTTCTGTCTACTTTAGTCGTAAGAGATTCAATACAAATATAAATCAACATCATTATACTATAATAATAAAAGAAAAAGCAATAAGAAAATATTAGTAGCTACCTGCCTCAATCATTTCAACAGCCAATCTGTATTTTTCAGCCAATTCATTATTTTCCTCTTTTTCACATGCAGCTATTTCTATATTAACAGCCTCGAGAAGTCTTTCTTTTGATATAATCTTATACTCTCTTTCCAGTTCGCTGTCACCAGGATAACATTCGGGAAAAGTCCAATCAAAATAAAATTCTTTCTTTTTAGTGATTCCATATATCAATACTTCTATAGGCCCATAACAATATTTATAAATTATCTCCATATTTCCTTTACTATTATATTGAAAACATGGATCTTTATAAAAAAATTTTCCCATTTCGAATATTGGCATCAATTTCTGCTTTTTCACAAGTTCCTCCAAATAAATATTATATATTCTCATATAACTTATGTTAAATAATCTTTAGTGATAGCAAACTGGCTATATTTTAACATAAAAACAGATAAAAAATCAATAACAAAAATCTTCCTATACACAGACATATTTATGCACTTCCTAAATATGCACAAGTTATACATACAAAATCATCTACAGTATTTTGTATGTACAGAAACAGATTTTTGACAATGCTTTTGTATCTTAATATAATGGTTTTCCATATTTAATTGGTTTTCCATATTTCAGAATTTCTTCATTCAATTTCTTTAAATCATATTTTTTTCTTAATTCCAATATTTCATCTTCAATAAAAGAATAGTTTATTCCAATTGCATTATCTTTATCTATAATATGTATTTCTTCTAATTTTCCTGTTTCATCATAAGAATAACTATCTGCATTTACATCATAAATTAATATGGAAATACTGCTTATTTTCCCATTTTTATAATATTCAATACATAAACCATAGCCCCTATTATTTTTAATCTCATTTATTCTTTCCAATTCACCTGTAAAATCATAATACACTTTCTCAATTCCATTTTGTATTCCATTTACTATATCACATTCCCATGATAATTTACCATTAAAATAATCTTCAACATGACCTGTATATGGTATTGTACAATTTTCATCTATATAAAATGTTGAATTATTATTAATCTCTTTTCCATAATATAAGTCGTTACAATTCATCTTAATCTGATTCATCTCCTAATACTTTTATTCCGTCTGTTATCCTTTTACAATTTTCACATCTTTTCTTAAAATTAATTTCACCAGCTCTATATAATTGGCGTAAATCAATATTATGAAGATACATCTCTGAAATAGTACGTTCATCAACTGATTTTCCTGAGGCTTCTCTTTTCCTCAGTGCCTGGTCCAAGGCTCTGATTTCAGAATGAGCCGCCAGTCTTATATCACGTGAACCCGTTAAATCTGGTACTTCTCCTCTATCAATAGCACTTTGATATTCTTCTGTCCGTGTTTGAATAATTGGATGTGCCTCTTCGCGTAACCATTTCTGATAAGCTCTATATTCTGTCGCATTTCCACTTTGAAAATTTTGACCAAAATAAATCTGATTTAATACTGGATCATATACTGTTGATAAACATGGACCTGCTTTTGTTCTTGATTGCTTTTCTCTAATCTCTTTTGCTTTTTCGCTTGCCTGTTCAACAACATACTGCCTTAATTCTTCTTCACTGAAAAATCGCGTAGCTCCGCCACAACATTGTATGGGAGAATTGTTTAATCCCATTGAGACCGTATAACAACTATTCCATCCAGACATTTTAACACCTTCAAATCCCCTATCAGCCTCAGCCTCTTTCCCTTTCTCGTTATTCACGATTCCATCTACATTCGCTGTAACTTCATTTTTTGTCTGCTGAATGGTATGTCTCATTTCATGCTTTAAAATTCTTCTTCCCTCTGCTGTTTCCGGCTGATATTGACCTCTTGGAAAATGAATTTCATTTCCCTGTGTAGCCGCCCTTGCGCCAAATAAATCCGGCATATCTGATTCGACAACGCGGATATTCGCGCTACTGTATCCTGTTTTCTGCTCAAATTCCTGCGCGATTGGGCGGGGAATTAACTTTGGAACTGCATTTCTTCTTTTGCTCTGCTTTACCTGATTTTGAAGAAAATTTTTTCTCTCACTTCTATTTTTTTTCTGTTGTTTTGCATACTCACCCATTTAACTCTCCATTAACATCCACTGATAAATTGATTTTTCCTCAAAAAAAATTATCAAAAGTCCCTTTTTCATTTGCTCTGCCTGTTTATAGATATTCAGCCAATTGTTATATGTCTCTAACAATTCTTCTATCGAAATGTCATAAATAATATCTCGATTCATATATAATCTGGGCAGCTTGTTTTTTACATAACCTTCCACATCGTCCGGATGCACATCATGAATATTCCAAAAACATATTCCCCATTTTTCCATAAAACACCTGTCTTTTTCCACTGAATTGTTGGAATTTAGCATAACATTACAGAAGAACTTTGTCAAGCCTGTCAATTTGAATAAAACAGAACCATGCAGCTTTTCCAGCAAAAAAAGATTGCAGATATTATAGTTACCTGCAATCCTTCTATTAGAAAAGTCATCAACACAGCATAACGATTTTATTTTTCATTCAAATTCTTCAGCACTGATAATGCCTCACTGTCTGATTCCTTTGCTATATCAATCAATTTGCACACTTCATCACGTACTGATTTATCTGCAAGCTTTTTCAACATCCCTTCCATATCAGACATATCTCCAAATAATGCCTGCATCTGTTCTACAGTTTTTGCGCATTTTGTAAATGCATCCGCAATTTTGTTAGACTTCTCTTTATTTGTCTCACCTGTTTCTGCCAGTTTTCTGAAAAACTTCGCTGCATTTATACGTCCGTCTGTAATGCATGTCATAGCATCCATCTGGCATAACATTTTTTCAAATAATACAAACAGATTATCGCTAACCATAAAATCGCTGTCTTTTTTTAATGCGCTTTTCCATGCATCATATGCTGCAATTCCTTTGCAATAGCCATATTCTTTCCTGCCAATAAGTATTTTTATAGCATTGGATATAATTTCCGCATTGGAAATTTTTTCTCCCTTAATGGCGCCCATACACATAACTGCCTGTGTATCTGTATTTTCCCACCAATTGTTGCACACAAAATATCCAGACTCATCAATCTCAATATTTGCTGCAAATTCCGGGTCATTTTGGAAAAAATTCCACCCTAACAATTCTTCCCCGTTCTTTCGATATCCGGTAATAATACATGGTTCCGGTGGTCCTATAATTCCTAATGCAATACAGGGATAGCCTTCATCAATATGCGTCTTAATAAAGTTCACAAATTCTTCTTTTGTCGTGTCCTTCTCTCTTCCCTGAAAAGAAAATTCCCTGCCTAGTGCTTTTGCAGCAAATCCATATATTTCATTCGTTTCTTCCAAGGTATGAAATATATCTACATTACTCAAATCCCAACACTGTGTATTCCACACCAGACGAAATGCTGCCGCGCTTGAAACCATAGTGAAATAATACTCCAAGTCTTCACCCAGATATTCCGAGCATGACTTTAAGCAGATTGGATACGGCGTACCTCCGCCATACACCCCATATGCAACCTTTGGCACACCATACAAAACGGTGCTTTCATTACTTTTGTACACATTCTTGTCCATAAAAATATCGCTCCTTCGCTCTTTTTTTTCAAGGAGTCCGATACCGTACACACCTACTGAAAGCTCTTCTTTTCCAATGATTGGTCTGATATTTCGGAATGTACTTGGCGTCATATTTACAATCTTGTGAAAAGCTCTTGTGTAAGTTTCCGGATTAGAAAATCCATACAAATACGCAATCTCCAAAATCGACATATCCGTATAAAGCAGCTCATATGCGGAACATTTAATCTTGCGCATTCTAATATACTTAACCAAGGAACACCCGGTATTCCTGCCAAAAAGTTCCCTGATATACGCATTTGAAAAGCCTATACGCCTTTCCAATTCATTATAATTAAATTTCTCATCCTTTATATGCGCCTCAATATAACATATAACAGCTTTTACAGCTGATGGGTAACTCATATCAAAACTCCTCTTTCATCGCGATGTGAGTTTATTATATCTTTTATGGCTTTATCTGTCTTGACTTTTTTAAGGTTGTTTAAAACTTTATATTTTTATTTTTTACTCAATTTAATTGCTTTCTTTTTTATACTTCTCTGCCTGTTCTTTGATTAACTCCATATCATCAAAATAATTAATCTTCATGGCCGCCTTCACTTCCGCCAGTGTCTGTGCAGCTACCTCTTTTGCCGCCTCGCTTCCCTTTTTCAAAATCTCATAAACTCTTGGAATATCCGCTTCATATTCCTTTCTTCTTGCGCGAATCGGCTCTAATTCTTCTTCCAAAATACGAATTAAAAATTTCTTTACTTTGACATCTCCAAGCCCGCCTCTTTGATAATGTTCCTTTAATTCCGAAAGTCCTGCATAATCAGGCAGATATTTCTCAAAATGCTCCGGCCTGCTGAATGCATCCAGATAAGTAAATACGGTATTTCCTTCAATATGTCCAGGGTCGCTGACCTGAATATGAGTCGGGTCCGTATACATGTTCATAACCTTCTTTTTTACTTCTTCCGCAGTATCTGCCAGATAAATACAATTTCCAAGAGACTTGCTCATCTTTGCTTTTCCGTCTGTACCCGGAAGACGTAAACATGCCTCATTTTGAGAAATAAATGCTTCTGGTTCCACAAGCACCTCCTCATAGACAGAATTAAATTTTCTCACAATCTCCCTTGCCTGCTCTATCATGGGAAGCTGGTCTTCCCCCACCGGTACGGTGGTCGCTTTAAACGCAGTAATATCCGATGCCTGACTAATTGGATAAGTAAAAAATCCTACCGGAATACTTGCTTCAAAATTTCGCATCTGAATCTCGGATTTTACGGTAGGATTTCGCTGCAATCTCGCCACTGTCACAAGGTCCATATAATAAAAGGTCAATTCTGTCAGCTCTGGAATCTGCGACTGAATAAACATGGTAGACTTTTCAGGGTCCAGTCCGCAGGATAAATAGTCAAGCGCTACCTCTATAATATTTTGACGGACCTTTTCAGGAGTTTCTATATTGTCCGTCAAAGCCTGCGCATCCGCAATCATAATATATATTTTATCATATTCTCCTGAATTTTGAAGCTCCACCCTCCATTTTAAAGAACCCACATAATGTCCTATATGAAGCCTTCCTGTCGGTCTGTCTCCCGTTAAAATAATCTTTCCCAATTTCTTTTCCTCCATATTCACGATGCCGTTTTTTCATGATTTTGAATCATATAATAAGATTGCTGTAAGCATCGTTTATAATAACAGCCAATTTAAACCTGAATAAACTGTTTAAACAAATCCAAAAAAACACGATGCCTTTTTGCCTTTATGATTATAAGTCATACGCATAAAATTGCTGCAAGCATCGTTTTATGGTGATGGCAGGATTCGAACCTGCACATGGTTTTCCGGTAAATCCAAATAATTTGCTGTTATGGTTATTATCATAACCATCAAGAGTAATCAGCCAAAGGTTGATTACATTGTTTACTGCGTCTTCCAGTTCCGCCACATCACCAAAATTTAGCATAGCATTATCAAAAGATTTTGTCAAGTATCTATTATTTTTCGAGATAAATATTCTGTCAGTAAAAGTTTTTTATTTCTCTCTTGACTTTATTGCAAAAATGAATTATGATAAAAAAACCGCAAGGTATCTTACGGGGTAGTAAAGGTTTCGACAGGGACTATGCAGCCGGTGAAGCTATTCGCATGCGATGCGTTAAATGGCAAAATTAAATATAAACGCTGAAGACAATTTAGCTTACGCTGCCTAAAGGCAGCTGTCTTATCTGTGTGACCTGCCACACAGACTAAGGCATCGACTCTGCAGGAAACGACATATACTAAGCTTTGCGTATATGGGCGTATTATGAAGCTACTGAAGCTGTCAGGATGTTAGTTTTCGGACAGTGGAGGGAATGTTAAAAAACTGACTATAATAGTAGAAGAACGGGGAATTGGTTTTTGGACACGAGTTCGACTCTCGTCTACTCCATATTTAAAATGTAAAAAGAGTATTTGTAAAGTCTGCTTATAAAACTTTATAAATACTCTTTGTTTTTATCAATATATCCCTCTGTTTTTTATATTTTACGCCGGAACGGTTACTTTCTCCGCTTCCATATAAATTTCATGCCAGATTAAAAACACATAAACAGCCCATATTTTTCTGCTGTTATCTGCTTTCCCTTCTCTATGTTCCTCCATAAGTTTTTTAAGCGCATTCGTATCAAAATATTTTTTTGCTGTCTCCCCTGTCAGCTTATCAAGCACCCTGTTATAGTATTTCTCCTCCTTTAACCACACCCTGACCGGCACTGGAAAGCCGAGTTTCTTCTTATTGGCAGTCGCTTCCGGCAGATGCCTTTTTGCTGCAATCCGAAAGGCTCTTTTTGTAGCTTCTTTATTGCACCTGTAATCAACCGGCATATTTTTGGTATAACGAAACACATTGATATCCAAGAATGGAACCCTTGACTCCAGCGAATGTGCCATGCTCATTTTATCAGCCTTTAATAAAATATCTCCCTGAAGCCAGAAATTAATATCGATATACTGCATTTTTGCAATATCATTTAATCCTTTTACTTTTTTATAATATGGTGCTACAATCTCCATTGGCTTTATATGTGTAAGCCTTGTTTTCAACAGTTTTTCCCTCTCTTCCACAGAGAAAAGATTTGCATTTCCAATAAAACGCTCTTCTACTGTTTTGCTTCCCCGTATCAGAAAATCCCTTCCCTTAAAATCCGGAAGTTTTCTGCATAACGCAGCTATCGGTTTTTTAATAAATTTTGGCACATATCGAAAGCCTCTGAGTGAAATCGGTTCATGATAAATATTATAGCCGCCGAAAAATTCATCTGCCCCTTCGCCTGAAAGCACTACTTTAAGCTGCTCTGCCGCCAGCTTGTCCACAAAGTAAAGCGCAATACACGACGGGTCTGCCAGAGGCTCATCCATATAGTACATTACCTTTGGAATCGAATCAAAATACTCCTCACTCGAAATATTTTTATTATAATTTTCCTTGTTCTTTAATGCTTTTGTAAGTCCTTCGGCATATCTTATTTCATTGTATTTACTGTTTTTATCCAGAAACCCTACCGTAAAAGTCTTTTTTCCCGGAAACTCAGCAACCACATAACTTGAATCCACACCGCTTGACAATAATGAACCAACCTCCACATCGCTAATCATATGTGCGTTTGTTGTTTCATGTACAATATTCTCAATATCAGCTACCACCTGTTCAAGCGAAAGTCCTTCTTTTGAATCAGGACTCATCATAGGGTCAAAATATCTCTTCACATCCATTTTTCCGTCTTTATAAAGGAAAAAATGTCCTGCGGGAAGCCTGTAGATACCTTTAAAAAAGGTTTCTGGAAGAACAGAATACTGGAAACTCAAATATTGCTCCAACGCTGCTTCATTCAATTCTCTCTTCATATCGGGATATTCCAGAATGCTTTTTATTTCCGAGCTGAATACAAGATTTCCGTCAGGCGCCGTACCATAATAAAAAGGCTTAATTCCAAAAAAATCCCTTGCGCCAAAAATAATGTCTTTCTTTGAATCATAAATCACAAATGCAAACATTCCGCGAAGCTTGTAAAGCAAGTCTGTTCCGTACTCCTCATATCCGTGAATCAGACATTCCGTATCCGAATTATTTTCAAACACATGTCCTTTTTCTATCAGTTCCTTTCTGATTTCAAGATGATTGTAAATTTCTCCGTTAAAGGTTATTACAATCTTTTTATCTTCATTATACATTGGCTGCGAACCATTTTCCAAATCTATAATACTGAGCCTGCGAAAGCCGAGAGCTGCCTGCTCTGACAAAAACGCTCCTTCCTGGTCAGGTCCTCTGTGGGCAATTTTGTCTGTCATTCTTTTCAGTACATCCTCTCTGTTACAGTTTGTTCCTGCAAATCCGCTAAATCCACACATTTTCTTTTATCTCCAATTCCGCCTGTCTGGGCCTTTTTCATTTCACAGGAAACATTTCTCCTGCTGCCTGCATAACCTTTGCTCATTTCCTGTGATGCTGGACTTACACTGCTCCAGCTCTGCACAGGCACAGTTTACCATACTTTCCCCTTCAATTTCAAGTTTTATCCATATAATTCATCAAAGAAATTCATACAAGCCCAAGTTCCGTTTTCACTTCTTCTACAAGCTCTCTTTCATCCATATGATATTTTACTCCCTGAATAATCTGATAATCCTCATGGCCTTTTCCTGCAAGCACAATAATATCTCCGTCTTCTCCATGTTCAATGGCATATTTAATCGCCTGTTTTCGGTCTGGAATTGTAACATAAGCTCCATTTGCACGTTTCACGCCCGTTAAAATATCTTCAATAATTGCCATCGGCTGTTCATTTCTTGGATTATCAGAGGTAATGACAGACAAATCTGAAAGTCTTGAAGAAACCTCCCCCATCTCATATCTTCTGTGTTTATCTCTGTTTCCTCCACAGCCAAACAGAGTGACAATTCTGTGCGGCTTATATTTTCTCAGATTTGTCAACAGACTCTCCAGACTCATAGCATTGTGCGCATAATCAATCATCAGCGTAAATTTTGGCGAAACAGACAGAAGTTCAACCCTTCCTTTTACCTTGATATCCAGAAGTGCTTTTTCTATCTTCTTTTTATCCTCTGTAAAATGCCTGCATACAGCAATAGCAGCAAGGGAATTATACACGCTGAATTCTCCCGGTACATGAATTTCAACCTGCATTTCAAGCTTTCCCGACAAATCATAAGAAACTCCCAAAAGCCCTGGTTTGGTAAACAGATGAATATGCTCCGCCTGCATATCTGCATGATTTTCAGTTCCTACTCCATAGGTTTCCACATCACACACACAGCCTTCAATCATTCTGTCTGCATATTCATCATCTATATTAAAAATTCCATGCCTGCAATTTTTAAACAGCTTTGCCTTGCAGCTTAGATAATCTTCAAAGTCTTTATGTTCACCCGGCGCGATATGGTCAGGAGAAAGATTTGTAAATATACCATAATCAAACATAAATCCCGCAACTCTGTCAAGCATAAGCCCCTGTGAAGAAACCTCCATCACAACCGCCTCGCAGCCCTTTTCTACCATCTGTGCAAAATATTTTTGCACAAGAAAAGACTCGGGTGTTGTATTTTCAGAAGGAATTTTAATATCCTCTATAACCGTTTCTATTGTGCCAATTAATCCTGTTTTTATACCGACACTCTCCAAAACGGAATGAATCATATACGCGGCGGTTGTTTTTCCCTTTGTACCCGTAATTCCGATAGTCTTTAATTTTTCCGCCGGATATCCAAAATACGCTGCTGACATGCATGCAAGCGCATATCTTGTGCTTTTTACCTTTATCAGTGTTATATTTTTCAGCATTATATTTTCAAGGCATTTTATATCTTTTTCCACAACAAGCGCCGATACCCCTTTTTCAATTACATCCGATGCAAATTCATGCGAATCTCTGACCGCACCGGTAATACAGACAAATACGTCTCCCTGTTCCGCTTTTCTGGAATCCATAACAAGATTATTTACTTCAATGTCAACACTTCCATTTAAAACTATATAATCCAGCCTTTCCAGCATATCTTTTAACAACATAATTTTTCTCTCCCATTATATCTGAATTTCCCCTGTACAGACAAACTCTGCCGGCCCTGTCATCAGTACAGTATTTTTTTCTCTGTCATATTTGATTTTTAAATCTCCACCCACAAGATGTACCAGTACTTCATCCGCAGTAAGACCATTCCATACACAGGCAACCACACTGGCACAGGCCCCTGTTCCACAGGCAAGTGTTTCTCCGGAACCACGTTCCCAGACACGCATTTCTATTGTATTTTTATCGATAATATGTATAAATTCTGTATTTACTTTATCAGGAAAAATCGGATGCTGTTCAAAATCCGGTCCTATTTTTTCCAGATTTAATATTTTTATATTATCCACAAAAACAACTGCGTGAGGATTTCCCATAGAAACGCAGGTCAGATGATATTCCAGTCCGTTCACTGACACAGGTTCATCTACCATGATTTCTCCTTCAAAGTTTACCGGTATCTGTTCTGGTACAAGAATCGGACTTCCCATATCAACCTGAACCGTATCCACTTTTTTGTCTTTGATATTCAGCTTTAAAGTTTTGATACCTGACAGCGTTTCTATCTTCAGTTCTGTCTTATCTGTAAGTCCAAAATCATACACATATTTTGCCACACAGCGAATACCGTTTCCACACATTTTTCCCTCAGAGCCGTCTGCATTATACATCACCATTTTAAAATCCGCAACCTTTGACGGATAAATCAATATCAGCCCGTCAGAACCTATTCCGAAATGTCTGTCGCTTACCTTTATGGCTGTTTCCCTTGGATTTTCCACTGTTTCCTTAAAACAATTTACATAAATATAATCATTTCCACATCCCTGCATTTTTGCAAATTCCATAGTATTCTCCTTTTCTAAAAATCTGCCATTCTAAAACCTATTGCCTTAAAATCTGTTATATCACATACCATATCTGATTACTCCATAGAAAAATTATCTTGCAAAATTTCTACTTATGATAATTATATCATCACTATTTTTATAAAAATACTACATTTCTGCTTCTTTTCTTGCAAATTGTGCTATAATCTTTCTATGTACCACACTGCTCATAAAGGAGGTTCTTTATTATGAATAAAACTACGACAGCTTATAAAAAATCCGGTTATCTATACAATGATTTTAAAATATTTCATCTTCATTATTCCAAGACGGAAGAAATCCCTTTTCATTATCATGACTTTCATAAAATATTAATTTTTATTAACGGAAATATAAATTATAATATCGAAGGCAGAAAATTCCGCCTGTTTCCCTATGATATTATCTTTGTTCGGGCGGGAGATGTTCACCGGCCTGAACTGACAAAAGATTCTGATTATGAGCGCATTATTATTTACATATCCGAGCGCTATATTCATTCTTTTGAACAGCGCTGTTCGAATACAGACATCCCCTTTTCTCTGTCAAGTTTCCCGTCAAATGTTCTGCGCCCTTCCATGCACATAAATGCAAATTTGATTCATTCTATTTACCGCCTGCACAGCGCAGTAATCGAAAATGAATTTGGCAGCGAATTATATAGAGAAGCTGTTTTTTCGGAATTTTTTGTCCTTTTGATAAGAGCTGTTCGAAAAAATATGATTGAATTTGGCGATGTGATTAGCTGTGATGAAAAACTGTTCCATATAATTCACTATATAAACAATCATATCACAGAAGATATCAATATTGATACGCTTGCTTCTTCACTGTATTTAAGCCGTTCTAGGCTTATGCACTTTTTTAAGGAAAAAACCGGAACAAGCATCGGGCAATATATTGCCAATAAAAGATTGATTCTTGCGAGGCATCTGATAGAAAATGGATGTAACCGTACAGAAGCCTGTTTTCAGTGTGGCTATAAAAATTATTCCACTTTTACAAGAGCCTATAACAAACAGTTAAAAAATCTTTTTGGATGCGACACAGACTCTCACGCTTAAATTTTCTTTTTAAATGGCGTAAGAAGATATTCCAGCATATCGTTATAACAGTCCTTAGCGGTTTTATAACCGGCTTCATACAGCGCCTTCAGCTTTTTTTCATCCTTTTCCAGCCGTCCTATGTTTACTTTTTCCTGCGGGCGTATTACGAAAATATGTCCCGCCTTCTCATGTTTTTCAATAAATTCCAAAGTCCTGTTATATATAATATGCCGCTTTTTGATTGCTTCTACAAGATTTGGATATTTTTTATACTTCTTTTCTATAATATGTATCATTTTGCTCGGTTCTTTTCGGTACTCCTTGTCCCTTGTCAAAACAATCACATTTTTCTTATTGCCATCCTTTAAAGATTTTATTATCGGAACAGAATCACTGACTCCGCCGTCAAGATACTTTCCACCGTTAATATTTACAAGCCTTGCCAGCAGTGGAAGAGAACTCGATGCCCAGATATATTCCATATCCTTTGGTAAATGCTTTACTTTAAAATATTCCGCTTTTCCTGAATCACAATTTGTTGCCACTGCATAAAATTCTGTATTGCTTCTCTCAAATGTTTCATAATCATATGGATACAGTTTTTCGGGAAGCGTTTTTAACTGAAATTCCTTTCCAAAATAATCTCCGGTAGTTATCAGACTGTAGAAGCTGGCAAAGTGTTTATCACTTCTGTATTTTGTATTTATTGTATACGCCCTGCCCTTCTGCTTTGCAAGATAATTGGAAGCGTTGCCGGTGCCGGCGGAAACAGCGTAGATTTTTTCAAATTCTATTTTTTTATCCAAAAAGTAATCAAGTACTCCGGAAGTAAACAGACCTCTCATACCTCCGCCTTCTAAAATAAGTGATGAATGATACATAAATGTACAAATCCTTTCTTTTAATATTTGAGTATTGAACTGTTCGAGTGACGCAAATGAATGTGGAGGACAGCAGGCGGAGTCCCATTTCATGTGCTGGAGAATCTCCAAAGCTCATTCCATAGGGACTCCACTCGCTGTCCTCCACATTCATCTGCTGTATTTCATAATAACCAATATACTTAAAACATTCAAACAAATACGTAAATTTTTACCACAAATCAGCAACAGGGATTGCACAGAGACAAGCGGACTTTGTGCAATCCCTGCTGCGTCATGATGCCAAAAAAATTCTCTTATTTCAAAAACCCATTCACAATCTGCTCCTCTGCCTCTGCCTCTGTAAGCCCCAAAGTCATCAGCTTCACAATCTGCTCCCCTGCAATTTTCCCAATCGCCGCCTCATGAATCAGCTCCGCTTCCAAATCATTTGCCGTAATCTCTGGTACTGCACTGATATGTGCTCTGTCCATAATAATCGCATCACACTCCGTATGTCCTGCGCATTTATTATTTCCATTTATTTTTGATACAAACAACTGTGAAGAATCATCCTTTGCCACTGAACGCGAAATTACATTTGTACTGGACCCTTCTCCGTCCATATCAACCTCAAATTCCGTCTTTGCATACTGCCTGCCATGTGTCATGATTTTTTCCGTAATTACAATCCGCGCATGAGCCCCAAGCTTTGCCTTTGTCACTCTCTCTGTAGAATCAATCCCTCGAATCTGGACCGTTTCCATTTCCATAAATCCCCCGTCTTCAATATACACAATCGTCTGTGGATTCATTACATTTTCTCCTGTCCCTTCCCCTGAGCCATAATGCTTCTCCACATACTTTATATGAGCATTCTTTCCAATATGAAAGGTATGGATTCCGTCATGTTTTGTCAACTTATCACCGCCATTGTGAATCCCGCAACCGGCCACAATCACAACATCACAGTCATCGCCTATATAAAAATCATTATACACCATGTCCTGCAATCCACTCTGACTTAACAATACAGGAATATGTACGCTTTCTTTTTTTGTTCCCGATTTTATTATGATATCAATTCCCGGCTGGTCCTTTTTTGTAACAATATCAATATTTGCAGTCGTATTTCTGCTGTCCAGACCCCCGTTCGCCCTGATATTATATGCCCCGGCAGGCACCTCATGAAGTCCTGCCACCTCTTCCAACAAGGTTTTTTGTATTTCATCCATGTCTTACACCTCACTTTTTAGTCTTCATTATAAAACCGGCAGCTTGTGCCTTCGAGCAGTTCGGGAAGAATATCTTCTTTTTTGCCTGTAGCTTTTATTTTTCCCGCTGCAATGACAACAATTTCATCTGCAATATTTAAAATTCTCTCCTGATGAGAAATAATCATAATGGAATTTTCCTGTTGCTTATGAAGCTTTTCAAATACCTTAATCAAATTTTTAAAGCTCCATAAGTCAATGCCCGCCTCCGGTTCATCAAAAATAGACAGCGGCGTATTTCTTGCGATAATAGTTGCAATTTCAATACGCTTTAACTCACCTCCGGAAAGACTTCCATCTATATCACGATTCAAATAATCTCTTGCACACAGACCTACTTCGCCAAGATAATCGCAGGCGCCTTTTCTGAAATTTTCACCGGCGGCAAGCTTTAGAAGGTCCTTTACCTTAATTCCCTTAAATCTGACCGGCTGTTGAAACGCAAAGCTGATACCAAGCTTTGCCCTTTCTGTAATACTCTTATTTGTAATATCTTCGCCATTGTAAAAAATTTTTCCCGATGTCACCTGTTCAATCCCTGCAATCAGTTTTGCAAGGGTTGATTTTCCACTGCCATTTGGTCCTGTAATTACCACAAATTTTTTATCATCTATTTTAAGGCTCAAATCCTTTATAATATCCTTTGTAGTTCCGTTTTCTTCTGTTACGGAAAAGGATATATTCTGTAATTCTAACATGATTCCTCCTGATTATTCTATCTAGTATATAGTTGCTACGGGCATATTATAGCAAATTTTTCAGGTATTGTCACTAAAATTATTTTTTGCAAGCTCCTTCTTGCGGCTTGCCACGATTCCCCCTATTTTTCCGGATTCCTTGGCAGATAAAGACCTCCATCCGCTTTTTACCACTTTGTCAAGCAGACCGAGTTCCTCTGCAATTTCATATTTTAACTGTTCCTCCGGCTTAATCTTATGTAAATCTATCTTCTTTTCCTTTTTCTTTCCCATAAAAGCCTCCTGATATTTTTATTCCTTAAAAATTATTTTATATTTTCTATGTTAGTATTGGCTACTTTGTTTTTATTTATTCTTGTTTTATCATTCCTATTTTTCAATTCCTATTTTTCAATTCCTATTTTTCAATTCCTATCTTTCAATTCCTATCTTTTTTTATCCTCTTAAAAAGCTAAAAAAATCAAAAATTAAACTACTAACATCATGGACTTATCTCTGTCAGATAATTATAATAGATATTGTAACTACATAAATACAAGATCTTGTTTACTCTTACCACTGACATAACTTTTATACAGTATGACAGCAAAAAATATCAGATTTTCCGTTAAAGAAATCGGGAAATCAATGTATAATAGTATAAATTATGAATGTATTGGAGGAATTTTATGAAACGTTTTAAAAACACATTATTATGCTTTGGCCTTATTGGCGCATTGGCTCTGACAGGCTGCAGTTCATCTGACAAAGATTCTGAGGAAGGCACAAAAAAAGAAGCATCAAAAAAGCCTTCAAATAAAACAGAAATCGAAACACCGTCTGTAAATAAAATGCTTGGAAATGCCCAGATAGGTCTGACAGGGGTGTCTGTACATGACCCTTCTATTTTTAAGGATACGGATGGTACTTATTATGTATTCGGTTCCCATCTGGCGCAGGCTTCTTCAAAGGACCTAATCAAATGGAGTTATCTTGGCACACAGGGATATACAAACAGTTCTTTATATGGACCACTTGCCGACAGTCTTGCAGGTTCTTTTGCGTGGGCCGGCTTAAATGACGAAGATTGCAAAAACGGCTATGCAGTATGGGCTCCTGACATTATCTACAATGAATCCTATGAATGGAGTGATGGAACAAAAGGCGCCTATATGATGTATTACTCTACCTCTTCCACAGCCTTCCGTTCCTGCATTGGTTACGGAGTCAGCAAAAAGGTAGACGGCCCATATGAATATGTGGATACACTGATTTATTCCGGTTTTACCAAAAACAGCAATCCAGTGACCACCACCAGCAATATGGGAACCAAAACAGTAGATACGCAATATACAAATACAAATATTGTGGATATTTACAAACAGGCTACAGGAAAAGCCGATATCACAGTAAATGACCTGACAGCTACTTATTTTAATGGAAATACATATAATACAAGTCTGTTTCCAAATGCCATTGACCCGACTATTTTCTTTGATACAGAAGGCAAATTCTGGATGACATACGGTTCATGGTCTGGTGGCATCTATCTTTTAGAGCTTGACCCAAAAACAGGAAAAACAATTCATCCGACTGAAAATACTGCAGAAGGAAATCATCTGACAGATATTTATTTTGGAAAAAAGATTGCCGGAGGTTATGGACAATCTGGCGAAGGTCCTTATATTATGTATGACAAGGAAACAAACTATTATTATCTGTATATGTCCTATGGCTTTTTAACCGCAAATGAGGGCTACAATATTCGAATGTTCCGTTCTGAAAAGCCTGACGGTCCATATGTGGATGCAGCCGGAAATGAAGCTACATGGGGTACTGCCGGACACAACAATGTCGGTGTTAAGGTCATGGGTTCTCACAATCTTCCATGTCTGATGTATAGCTATATGGCACCAGGACACAATTCTGCGTTTGTCGATGATGACGGAAAACGTTATCTTGTTTATCATCAGAGATTCAGCAATGGAACGGAAGCTCATGAATTAAGAGTTCATCAAATGCTTATGAATTCAGAAAACTGGCCTTGTACTCTTCCGTATGAATATAAAGGGGAAACAGTAAAAACAGACGGATATAAAGCTTCCGATGTCAGTGGAGTTTATTTCGCAATAAAACAGGACCCGACAGACAACAAAGTAGCGGTACAGTATGAAGCTGTGGAACTGAAAGAAGATGGCACTCTTTCCGGTTATTTAACTGGCACATGGGATGTAAAAGACGGTACATGCTATATTCATTTCAAAGTGGGTGCTGCAGAATATCAGGGTGTTATCTGTGAAATGAAGGATGAAAATGGTGTAGATTGTATGGTATTCAGTGCAGTTGGAAATAATAATTCTACTCTGTGGGGCACAAAATATTAAATAATTTTTACCAATTCATTATATACCAAAAACGAACTGTCGCATTAAGCACAATCACTTAATACGACAGTTCATTTTTTATCTTGGCAATCAATATAAGCCATATAACCAGCGAAAATTTATCATTATCAGTTGCCTAATTTGTCGGATAAAAATTAAAATAAGTAACTCCAGGTTCCAGTGTAATTCCTCTCGCTGCTGCCAATTCGGATACAGTTACAAGCTGGTATCCCTGTTCAATCAGCTTTGGAATCACTTCTATCGCCGCTTCCACAGACCATTCATGAATATCATGCATTAATATAATACTTCCATCGCGCGCTTCTGAAAGCACCGACTCTACGGTTTTTTCCTTACTTTTTGTCTTCCAGTCCAAAGTATCTACAGACCAGTAAATCATAGGAAGTCCTACATTTTTTGTCACCTTTTCCTCATGAATCCCGCTTCCATAAGGCGGCCTTAAAGAAACTGCACCATGTCCAATATGACTGGAAATAATATTGCTGACTCCCTGCACCTCTGATATAATTTGCTCCGGTGAAAGACTGTCCAGCTTTGGATGTGTCATTGTATGATTGGAAGTATCGCATCCGATTGCATCCATTTTTTTCAAAATCGCATCTGCATCAATCTCTTTTTTTGAAAGGCTGGTACCACACATGAAAAATGTTGCATGAGCCTTATACTTCTCCAAGGCATTGAGCAAATCCATTGTCTTTTCACCCGGTCCATCATCAAAAGTCAGAGCAATCATCGGCTTTGTCGGGTCAATTTCTTTTTTCTCAGACACCATAACTCCATTTTCATCAAACGTATAAACACTGATTCCAACTTTTAATTCTCCCACAACCATCTCTCCTGTGCTGGCAAAATAATACTTTTTGTCGTTTTCCTCATACCAGCCGGTATGCATTTTTCCATCGTCATCCAAGTAATAAGTATGTCCGTTTTCCTTATACCAGCCCACAGTCATAATACCATTTTCATCAAAATGATATTTTCCATCGTTCGTTTCCTGCCATCCAACTGCCATGATTCCGTCCGCATTAAAATAATAAGTACTTCCTTTTGAAACAATGAAATCATTTGTTACATAGCTTCCGTCTGTCCGTTTAAACCGGTTTTCCTCCCAGCTTCCATATTTGTTCTCAACAGTGAGAACTGCATCCTGTGTGGAAATTACCACCTTATCCTTCCATTCTCCCAAAAGCAGCTCTTCCAGTTCGGAATCCAGCTGTACTGTAATCGGATATTCTCCTTCCGATATTCCGTCAGTTTCACAGGAAAGCGTATAACCTTCTCCGTTTTTCAGCCTATCCAGCAAATCATTTGCACTGAACTTGTTTTTGGTATCAAGAATAATTTTTCCTTTACCCTGAAGACTTATCTCAGCTGTCAATACAGGAACTTGAGCCTCCTGCATTATGGAAAGATTTTCTGCTTTGATTATAATTTCCACATGTTTTTCCTGCACTCCTGCAAAGGTCGCCCCACAGACCAGCACAATCGCAGCCACCAGTATCAGCAGTTTGAGCAATCTGTTTCGATGCCTTATTTTTCTTCTGCTTTTTCTGTTTCTTCTGTTTCTTTTTTCCCTTTCGCTCATTTTACATCCACCTCTTTTATCCTTCTGTTCTTTTTTTAAGTTTACCATTTTTTGCCATTCTCTGCTGCCGCAATTCATTTCGTACCTATTATATCACATTTTTTCTTATTTTTTGATGTAAATTTTTGTTTTTTTGTATTTTTATCGGTACTTTACAGAATCTTATTTCGGTAAATTCATTTATTATATACTCTATTTTCTGTTTGCTATATTTCCATAGAATTTTTTTCTTGCTGATATATTCTATTTTTTATAGCAGTCTTTATTCTGTAGTATTTTGTGTATTTGTTTCCTTCAAGATTTCAAAATCACAAACTGCTTCTATGCATATATTTTCACTGAGCGAAACTTTTTTTACCATTCGATAGGAACCACTGTCAAGTTCTCCATAAACGTTCGACCAGTCAACTGTAAATGAATAGGATTCGCCGTCCATAACTAGAGATTTTATATCCCGAAATTCTATATCATCGTTGACATAATCACATATTTCCCACTGCCTGTTTCTATATTTTTCAACATAATAAACCTCTTCGCTGTATCCATTTGTACCACTTGTATTGATAATCTGAAAGGATGCCCCTGAAGGGGTAAGCGTATTCTCCAAAACAGCCAGTGAAATATGAGTTTTTGCATATTGTATCTGCTCGCTCCAATATAAAAAATACTCTCTCAGCCTTTCATACATATTTTCCTGTGTATAATGAAGATTATTTTCATATAAAAATTCATATTCTTCCTGCTTAAAAAGTCTGTTTGGCTTTTCACTGTACTGTATCTCACCATTGACTGTACTGATTAAAAGCATAGAATTGGAAATATAATCATTAATTTCATAATAAAATGTGCCCATTTTATCAATAGTTTCCATATAATTTTCCATATCAGACAGATTAAAAAACATATTGTTTTCATTTAATATTGTTTTTTCCCCTCCGGTAAGTACAAAAACTTCATAGTGATAGTCTCCTGTTCCCTGAGATAAAACAGGATTATATTCAATAAAAGAAACAATTCCTTCTTTTTCACTGAGATATAATTCACCCCAGTTTGGATAGGCAGGTGAAAATGCAGCATGATAAATCACGTTCTCATTGCTTCCGTCTGTAATTGTACACTCGGTCATTCTTGATTCATACTCTGCCGGAATATCAATGGTAATTTTATCATTGATTCCATCCCGAGTTACATCATAATCTAACCATATAATCTGCTTTTTCTCTGTTACTTCTATATCTGACAGTTCTGTCGTTTCCTCCTGTGTTTGAAATTCCTTTTCTTCACTTGTATTTTTCTCTGCCGGATGAATGTTTTTCTGTGGCTGTACGCTGATACTTCTTAGAATTACTGCTCCAGTAAATACAGTAATACATGCTGCAAGTGCAATGAACTTAATGATATTTCCGTTCACTTTTTTCTTTTCTCTTATCATTGGGTTTCTTGCTTCTTCTATAATATCTGCCTCAAGGTCATTCAGTTCCTTTAAAAAATCTTCCCCTTTCATATACTAATTCCCTCCTTTTCAAGGTATTCCTTCAGCTTGTTTCTTGTCCGGAATAATACAGACTTTATCTTTCCCTCACTCATGTGCATTATCCCGGCGATAGCTGTAATACTGTCTCCATACCAGTACCGCCGGACAAAAATAATGCGATGTTCATATTTTATGGATTTTAAAAAGACACTCACGGTTCTTGAAATCTCCTTGCCCTCCAATTTTACTTCATCATCTATATGCGTCAAAATGTGATTTTCAATCTCTTCAGACAGCTCCACAAGATTTGCGCTCCGCTTCTGTGCATTGTGATAATCCAGTCTTCCAAAAGAAATATAACGAACCATTTTTGCCAGATAGGCAAATAAGTTATCAGGCCTCTCCGGTGGAATATGATTCCATGCAGCAAGAAGAGTGTCATTAAAACACTCTCCTGCCTCATGCACATCTTTTAAAATATTTTTTGATATATGCGTAAGTCCAGCTTCATATTTTTTGCTGGTTTCCTCCAATGCAGATTCATTGCGGGCAAAGTACAAATCAATAATGTCTTTATCTTCCATAACGTTTCCTCATTTTAGTTTATTTTTTTGTTGTTATCCTCTCCGGAATTTTTTTCTGAGAAGAGTCATTCCATACTGCCCATCCATTTTTTATCTGGCTGCCAAATTCCTCATACGTATATCCTTTGTCTGTCCGAAGCCGGCTGTTTGGGTCTTTGACATAAAATTTTCCATTTTCATATTTATAGAGCAGAATAAAGTGACCTCCTTTTGTAAATATTCCGGGTCCCATACTTAGAATCACAAGCTTTCCTTCTTCCAGTTTTCTTTTTATGCTATCTTCCTCTATATGAATATTTTCTGAGGAAAGTCCCAATTTTTGCGCACCTCCAAGCATTAAATCCCATGCAGTTCCCACTCCATCTACATAGTATCCATTATCTTCCGCAAACTGACACAGCGCAGCAGGTGTATACTGCGTTTTTCCTGTAAGTGCGGTTACTGCCATAGAAAGGCAGCAGGGACCGCAGCCGGAATCTCCAATCACATTATCCCCATAGTGAAGATATCCCCAACGCTCATCCCACTGAATAAAACTCGGTACGCTCCCCTTTACATAATCCTCTGAAATATCAACAATACTGCTGTGTTTTTTGCGGATTTCTTCAGGATATTTCAGAACAAAGTCAAGAACTTCGTCGTATTTTACAAGAAATTCTATCATTTCAGGCGGATATGCTCCCTGATTTTTAATAATAAACTGCAATTTTTCACGATTTTCAAAATCTGTATTCATTCTGTCTTTTAACTGTGAAAGCATCTTCTGGTCATTATGATAAATATAAATACTTTTATCCCATGTAAGTTTTGACAGACTGACCTCATTTGACTTTTCGTCTAAATCTACCTCCTGTTCCTTTAGTTCTGGTGTCTTTTGTGGAAGTTTTATTGTTTTTGCTTTTCCTGTAATATTTATCGTCAGAAATATAATTCCCACCACAAAGCAGGCAGTAAAAACAATTCTCTGTATTCTTCGACGTTTTCTTCTTTTGTTGATTTTTTGTCTGAGTAATTTTTGCATGTTCCTAAACCTCCAATATTAATTTTTTATTCTCTCCCTAAAGGCCCTCACTATATAAGTGGGAAATTTCATAGGAAGGTTTCATTTTAGTTTTTCACTTTTTTCTTTTAATATCAGATTATTTTATGATTTTGTTTTGTATGATATTTTTATCAAATTCTGGCAAAAATACCCACACTTCTTTAAGTGGAAAATAGTTCACAGCTTCTTTTCCGATAAGAGAGAAAACAGTTTTTTGTAAAAAATAAAAAATGCACATTGCCAATAAAACTGACAATGTGCGACTGCTTTTTACAAAGTAAATTCACAGTAAATTTCTTTCTTTTCATCTGCATAAATTGTTTTTTTGAAACGGTAAGTTCCCTTTTCCAGATTTCCATATACTTTAGACCAGTCTGCTGAAAATATATTTTCATTTGGCTGCAGAATCCTTGCAATCTCCTGCCATGCGACATCTTCAGAAATATACTCACATTCCTTCCAGGTTCCATTTTCCAGCTTTTCAATAGAAAAGTCCATTCCAGTAGTGGCTGTTTGATATCCCGAATTAAAAATGATAAATTGAGCACCCTCAGAAGTAAGCGTATCTGTTTTTAAGGAAATTTCAAATCCGGCAGATGTATTTGCTTCATCTGGAACTTCAGAATTTATATTTGTCTGTCCAGAAGGCTCTGTAATTCTCTCTCCTGTTTCATCAGACTCCAATGGATACTCAAATGGCGCTTCCTGTTCTCCACTGTCTGATGTCTCAAAGCGTATCCACTGTCCGTCTATATTTACATCAATGCCGCCCTCCTTTACATATTGAAATCCATAACCGCTGCCAAAATTTGACTGATAATCTTGTGTCGGATATTGTCCACTTTCTACAGAAGATGCAATACTGCCATCCATTATTCCACATCTTCCTTCTATATCACTTTTTCCAACATCTGTATAAAGTTTTCCTTCCAGCATTATCATACGTACAGATATCGGCCCATTTTGATTTGCCATGGTTTCTTCCTGTGTATTTGTATTTTCTAAACTGCCTTCTGAATTTTCCAGATATTCTGTTGTACTTTCTCCGCTGGTATCAGATTCTACATTGTTCATAGCGCCTTTCTCTTTTTTCTGGGAAACTCCTATTCTGCTGACACAGATAGCTCCTACAAAAACTGCAATACATGCGGCAAGACCGGCAAATTTTATCATATTTCCGTTCCATTTTCTGCTTTTCTTTACTGGACTGGCAGCTTCACTTATCATCCCTTCCTCAATATGCCCGATTTTTTTCAAAAATTCAATTCCTTTCATAAAACTACACCTTCTTTCTCTAAATACAGTTTCAGTTTTTTTCTCATTCGGAATAATATGGTCTTGATTTTTCCCTCACTGATTCCCATAAGCTCGGAAATTTCGGAAATAGAATCACCATACCAGTATCTTCGCAGAAATACAACACGCTGTTCATAGGTATTCTGTCGCAGAAAATTACTTACAAGCTCTGATAATTCCTGTTCTTCTATCTGTGAACTTCCATTGTCTGTGACTATTCCGCTGTTTTCCAGTTCTTCAGATAATTCTACAATTTCTGCCCGACGCTTTTTGGCATTGTGATAATCCAGTCTCCCCAAAGAAATATAGCGGATGCTTTTTGCCAGATATGCCAAAAAATTTTCCGGTTTTGTAGGCGGAATCTGATTCCATGCACTTAAAAGTGTATCATTTAAACATTCTCCAGCTTCATGAACATCCTTTAAAATATTTTCTGATATATGTGTAAGTATACTCCCGTACTTTTTACTGGTTTCTTCCAGTGCACATTCATCGCGGGTAAAATATAATTGTATAATTTCTTTATCTTCCATATTTATCCTCATTCTGCATATATCCATTAAATGCTTTGTTTGAAGGTCCTTCACCCTTTAAGTGGGATTTTTTTGCGGTGAGGTTTCTCCAATTAAAAAAATTCGTATAAATTTTTTTGTGAAA